>CAVPNH010000007.1:0-359694 GCA_963706755.1 uncultured Gammaproteobacteria bacterium | reverse complement strand
TTCTTGGCGGCCGGCTTGGCGGCGGCCTTCTTGGCGGCCGGCTTCTTGGTCTCGCCCGCGACCTTGGCCACGTCCTGCTCGGGCGCGGCGGCCTCGACGTCTGGGGTCTTCCTGGTCTCGTCGGCGCTCACTGCTACCTACCCTTGATGACGACGACGGAGTTCTTGGCGCCGGGCACGGAGCCCTTGATGAGCAACAGGTTGTTCTCGACGTCGCGACGGACGATCTTGAGACCCTGTTGGGTGACGCGTTGCGCCCCCATGTGCCCGCTCATGCGCATGCCCTTGAACACTCGCGCCGGGTATGCGCTGGCGCCGATGGAACCCGGCTGCCGGACGTTGTGCGAACCGTGGGTCTCGGGACCGCGACTGAAGTTGTGGCGCTTGATAGTGCCCTGGAACCCCTTGCCCTTGCTGACGCCGGTGGCGGTGACGGCCTGGCCGTCCTCGAACGCCTCCACGGTGACGGTGTCGCCGACCTTGAGATCGCCGGGCCCGTCGAACTCGACCAGATGGCGCATACCGTGCTTGAGGCCGGCCTTCTTGAGGTGGCCCAGCTCGGGCTTGCTGATGTGCTTGTCCTTGCACTCCTCGAACGCCAGCTGCACGGCCTCGTAGCCGTCGATGTCGAGAGTGCGGACCTGGGTGACCGGGCAGGGGCCAGCCTGGACGACGGTGACGGCCACGACGTTGCCGTCATCGTCGAAGAGCTGGGTCATGCCCACCTTTTTGCCGATGATGCCAGTCATTCTCTCTACAGCTTGATCTCGATGTGGACCCCAGCCGGCAGATCGAGCCTCATCAGCTGGTCGACGGTCTTGGGCGTAGGCTGATGGATGTCGATGAGCCGCTTGTGCGTGCGGATCTCGAAGTGCTCACGCGAGTCCTTGTCTTTGAACGGGCTCTTGATGACGCAGTAGACGTTCTTCTCTGTGGGGAGCGGCACGGGGCCAGAGATGGTCGCGCCGCTGCGCTGCGCTGTCTCCACGATGGATTGCGCGCTGCGCTCGATCAGCTCGTGATCGTAAGACTTCAACCTTATGCGGATCTTCTGCTGAGCCACTCTCGCCTTCTCTGTCCTGTTCACGTGGCCGGGTGTGTCCGTCGCGCGAGCGCGCCCAGACACATCCGGCCCGATCCGGTGTGCTGCGACTTATTCGATGATCTTGGTGATCGCTCCGGCGCCCACGGTACGGCCGCCCTCGCGGATGGCGAAGCGCAGACCCTCGTCCATGGCGATCGGAGTGATGAGTTTGACTTCCATGACGGTGTTGTCCCCGGGCATGACCATCTCGACGCCCTCTTCGAGGGTGATGACACCGGTCACGTCGGTGGTACGGAAGTAGAACTGCGGGCGATAGCCGTTGAAGAACGGCGTGTGGCGGCCACCTTCGTCCTTGGAGAGGACATAGATCTGCGTGAGGAAATGCGTGTGGCCGGTGATGCTGCCGGGCTTGCAGCAGACCATGCCGCGCTGGATCTCCTCGCGCTTGGTGCCGCGCAGAAGGAGGCCCACGTTGTCGCCGGCGCGCCCTTCGTCAAGCAGCTTGCGGAACATCTCGACGCCGGTGACGGTGGTCTTCATCGGCTTCTCGCGCATGCCGACGATCTCGATCTCCTCCCCGACCTTGATGATGCCACGCTCCACACGGCCGGTGGCGACGGTGCCGCGCCCGGTGATGGTGAAGACGTCCTCGACGGGCATAAGGAACGCCTTGTCGATGTCGCGCTCGGGCTCGGGAAGATACTCGTCAAGGGCGTTCGTGAGCTCGAGGATGCTCTTGCACCACTCGCAATCGTCCTTGCCGCAACCGCACTCGAGGGCCTTGAGGGCCGAACCCTTGATGACCGGCAGGTCGTCGCCGGGGAACTCGTACTCGCTGAGGAGCTCGCGGACCTCCATCTCGACCAGCTCGATGAGCTCGGGGTCGTCGACGAGGTCGACCTTGTTCATGTAGACGATGATGTGAGGCACGTTGACCTGGTGCGCGAGGAGGATATGCTCGCGGGTCTGCGGCATGGGGCCGTCGTCGGCGCCGACCACGAGGATGGCGGCGTCCATCTGGGCGGCGCCCGTGATCATGTTCTTGATGTAGTCGGCGTGGCCCGGGCAATCGACGTGCGCATAGTGCCGCTTCTCGGTCTCGTACTCGACGTGCGCGGTGGCGATGGTGATGCCGCGCTCGCGCTCTTCCGGCGCCTTGTCGATCATGTCGAACGCGGTGAACTCGGTGGTACCCACCCCGCGGGCATGCAGCACGAGCGTGATCGCAGCCGTGAGGGTCGTCTTGCCATGGTCGACGTGACCGATGGTGCCAACGTTCATATGTGGCTTGCTGCGGTCAAACTTCTGCTTGGCCATATCTGCTACTCCCTTTCCCGAAACCCGGAGGTTGAGGTCACACAAAAAGCGGCACGGCTGCCTGCCGTACCAAAGGTCGGCAGTATACACGAAGCCGACCGGCTTGGGCAAACGACGCACCGTCGACGAAGATCACCCACCGCGCACCTTAGCGACGATCTCCGTGGCGATGGAGGCGGGCACCTCGGCGTAGTGCTTGAACTGCATGGTGTAGGTGGCCCTGCCTTGGGTCGTCGAGCGCACGTCGGTGGCGTAGCCGAACATCGTCGACAGCGGCACCGTGGCGGTGATCACCTGGGCGTTGCCGCGCGGCTCCATGCCATCGATGTGGCCGCGCCGCGAGTTGATGTCGCCCATGACGTCGCCCATGAACTCGGCCGGCGTGACGACCTCGACAGCCATCATCGGCTCGAGGAGCACGGGCTTGGCCTTCTGAGCGGCGTTCTTGAAGGCCAGCGAGCCGGCGATCTTGAAGGCCATGTCTGAGGAATCGACATCATGATACGTCCCGTCGATGAGAGCCACCTTGATGTCGACCACCGGATAGCCGGCGAGCACGCCGGTGCTCATGGCCTCCTGGATGCCGTCGTCGACCGAAGGGATGTACTCGCGCGGGATGGCGCCGCCCTGGATACGGCTCTCGAACTCGTAGCCGCCACCCGGTTCATTGGGCTGCATCTCGATGACGACGTGGCCGTACTGGCCGCGCCCGCCGCTCTGGCGGACGAAGCGGCCCTCGACCTTGTCGACCTTGTTGCGGACCGTCTCGCGGTAGGCCACCTGAGGCTTGCCGACGTTGGCATCGACGTTGAACTCCCGCACCAGCCGGTCGACGATGATCTCAAGGTGGAGCTCGCCCATGCCCGCGATGATCGTCTGCCCCGTCTCCTCGTCGGTGTGCACGCGGAAGGTGGGGTCCTCTTCGGAGAGACGCTGCAGAGCGGTGCCGAGCTTCTCCTCGTCGGCCTTGGTCTTGGGCTCGATGGCGACGAAGATCACCGGCTCGGGGAACTCCATGGACTCGAGGATGATCGGTTTGCCGATCTCGCAGAGCGTCTCGCCGGTCGTCGTGTACTTGAGCCCCACGGCCGCCGCCAGCTCGCCCGAATAGATCACGTCGCGGTCCTCACGGTGGTTGGCGTGCATCTGAAGGATGCGGCTGATGCGCTCGCGCTTGTCTTTGGTGGCGTTGAGCACGTACGAGCCGGCCTTGAGTGTGCCTGAGTACACGCGAAAGTACGTGAGCTTGCCGACGTGCGGGTCGACGGCGACCTTGAAGGCCAGCGCCGAGAAGGGCGCGTCGTCGTCCGCCGGGCGCGCCGCTTCGTCGCCGTTGGGTTTGATGCCCACCACCGGCGGCACATCAAGCGGCGACGGCAGGAACTCGATGATCGCGTCCATCAGCGGCTGCACGCCCTTGTTCTTGAAGGCGGAGCCGCAGAGCACCGGCGTGATGCTGATGTCGAGCGTCGCCTGGCGGATCACCTCGCGCAGGTGCGCGGGGGTGATCTCGCGGCCCTCGAGATATGTCTCGAGCAGATGATCGTCATGGTCGGCGATGGATTCGACGAGCTTGAGGCGGTACTCGTCGGCCTGCGCACGGAGTTCTTCGGGGATGTCGACGATCTCGAAGTCGGTGCCCAGCTCGTCCTGGTAGACGAGGGCCCTCATCTCGATGAGGTCGATGATGCCGCGGAACTCAGCCTCGCGGCCGATGGGGATCTGCAGCGCCACGGGGTTGGCCCCCAGGCGATCGACCATCATCTCGAGGCCGCGGAAGAAGTCGGCGCCGATGCGGTCCATCTTGTTGACGAAGGCGATACGCGGGATGCCGTACTTGTCGGCCTGGCGCCACACCGTCTCGGACTGCGGCTCCACGCCACCGACGGAGCAGAAGAGCGCGATCGCCCCATCGAGCACGCGCAGGCTGCGCTCCACCTCCATGGTGAAGTCCACGTGCCCGGGCGTGTCTATGATGTTGATCTGCGTGTCGCGCCAGGACACGGTGGTCGCGGCAGAGGTGATGGTGATGCCGCGCTCCTGCTCCTGAGCCATCCAATCCATCACAGCCGCGCCCTCGTGGACCTCACCGATCTTGTGAGTCTTGCCTGTGTAGTACAGGATGCGCTCGGTGGTGGTCGTCTTGCCGGCGTCGATGTGAGCCATGATGCCGATGTTGCGCGTGTTCTGCGGCGAGTACTGTCGCATATCCCTTATCTTGTTCCTTCCATGCGAAAGCCCCTCACCGACGAACACCAGTGAGGGGCCTTCGGCGGATTACCAGCGGTAGTGGGCGAACGCCTTGTTGGCCTGCGCCATGCGGAAGATGTCGTCCTTCTTCTTGAAGGCGCCACCCTGAGCGGCCAGAGCGTCCGTCATCTCGGCGGCGAGACGCTCGGCCATGACTTTCTCGCGGCGGTCACGGGAGAAGCTGACCAGCCAGCGGATGGCGAGCGTGCGAGCGCGGCGGCCGGGCACTTCGACCGGCACCTGATACGTAGCTCCACCGACGCGACGACTGCGGACCTCGAGGTGCGGCGTGAGCGCCTGGACGGCGTCCTGCATGACCTCGACCGGGTCGCGACCGGTCTTCTCGCGGACGATCTCAAGGGCGCCGTAGACGATCTGCTCGGCGGTGGACTTCTTGCCGTCCAGCAGCACCTTGTTGATCACCTGCGTGACCAGCTTGCTGTTGTACACGGGGTCGGGAAGGACTTCCCGGCGAGTGATTGTTCCTCTCCGCGGCATGACTTACCTCGTTGCCTTTCCCTTGGCGCCGTACCGTGAGCGCGCCTGCTTGCGATCGCTCACACCGGAGGCGTCGAGCGTGCCGCGGATCACCTTGTAGCGCACGCCCGGAAGGTCCTTGACGCGGCCGCCACGCACGAGCACCACGGAGTGCTCCTGCAGGTTGTGGCCGATGCCGGGGATGTACGTCGTGACTTCCATCCCGTTGACGAGCCTGACGCGAGCGACCTTGCGCAGGGCGGAGTTCGGTTTCTTGGGGGTGGTGGTGTAGACGCGCGTGCAGACCCCGCGCTTCTGCGGCGAACCCTTGAGCGCCGGCGTCTTGGCGCGCTTCTCTTTGCTCTCACGCCCCATGCGTACGAGCTGGCTTATGGTTGTCATCTGGCCTCTCTGGTCGGCTGCTTCAGACAGCAGTCGTGTAGTCTAGCGAAACAGGGCTACGGCCGCAAGCACGAAGCTCGCGCGGCCGCAGCCCTGCAGCCTGGTCCCGAAAGTCGGTCTGCTTCGTCGGTCAGTCCTGATCCTCACCGGTGAGCCATGAGGTCGCCGAGTCGTTGCTGCTCATGAGGCGATCAGCCTCGGCCAACGCCTCGGCCCTGCCGGCCGGGTAGATACTGACGCCGCGGTATTGGCGCAGACCCGTCCCGGCCGGGATGAGCTTGCCGATGATCACGTTCTCCTTGAGGCCGCGGAGGGTGTCGGTCTTGCCCTCGATGGCCGCGTCGGTGAGCACCTTGGTGGTCTCCTGGAAGGAGGCCGCCGAGAGGAAGCTCTCGGTGGCCAGTGAGGCTTTGGTGATGCCGAGGATGACCTGCTCGGCCTCGGCCGGCTGGCCGCCCTCGTCGCTGACACGCACGTTCTCCTTGTGGAAGATCGCGCGGTCGACGAGCTGGCCGGGCAGGAACTGCGTGTCGCCGGCGATGACGATGCGCACCTTCTTCATCATCTGCCGGGCGATGAGCTCGATGTGCTTGTCGTTGATCTCGACGCCCTGCGAACGGTAGACCTCCTGGACCTCGTTGACGAGGTAGCGCTCGGTGGCCGTATCGCCGGCGTGCTTGAGCACGTCGGCCGGGTAGAGCGAGCCGGGCGTGAGCTGCGTGCCCTCGTCGACCCAGTCGCCGTCCTCGACGAGGACACTGGTGCGGCGCGTGGAGATGGCGTACTCCTTGGCCGCCCCTTCCTCGGGGGTGATGATGACCTTGCAGCCGCGTTCGGCGTCTTCGACGGCGACACGGCCCGAGATCTCGGCGATGCGCGCGACGCCCTTCGGCTTGCGCGCTTCGAAGAGCTCGACCACGCGCGGCAGACCATGCGTGATGTCGGCGCCGGCCACGCCGCCGGTGTGGAAGGTGCGCATCGTCAGCTGCGTGCCGGGCTCACCGATGGACTGCGCCGCCACGTGCCCGACAGCATCGCCGATCTCGGCGGGCACGTTGTTGGCGAGGGCGTAGCCGTAGCACTTCTGGCAGACGCCCGAATCGGCCTCGCACTTGAGCACGCTGCGCACGGGGACCATCGGGTCGGTCTGTGAGCTGCGCGCGAGCACGTCGAGGATCTGCGTGCGGGCCTCGAGCCCGATGTGGGCGTCGCGGTCGAACACGACCTCGCCGGTCGTCTCTTCGATGATCGGCGCGCCGAGATGACGGCCGAGCAGGTTCTCGTTGGGCTCGTGCGTCCACATGGCCACGAGCTCGGCCGCGGCGCGGCCCTTCTTCACCTTGACCTTGGCGTTCGGCAGGCTGGAGTAGACCTCGCGCAGGAGGCCTATCTGAGCCGCGCCGATCTTCTCGCCCTTCTTGAGTACCACGCGGTCGCTGCGCGGCCGCCTGACGTCCTCGGCGAGCTGCGAGCCGTCGAGCTGGGGGTTCTCTTCGCGACGCCGCGACCACGGGGACATCGGTACCCATTCCTTGGTGCCGCAGTCCTCGTCGCCCACGGTGACGTCCTGACACACGTCGACGAGACGGCGCGTGAGGTAGCCCGAGTCGGCGGTGCGCAGAGCGGTGTCGGCGAGACCCTTGCGGGCGCCGTGGGTGGAGATGAAGAACTCGAGCACCGAGAGCCCCTCGATGAAGCTCGACTTCACGGGCTGCTCGACGATCTCGCCCTTCGGGTTGGCCATCTGACCGCGCCAGCCCGCGAGCTGGCGGATCTGCTTGATATCGCCGCGCGCGCCGGAGGTGGCCATCATGTAGATCGGGTTGAGGTCCTTGAAGTTGGTCTTCGTGGCCGCCGTGATCTGTACGTCGGCCTCGCGCCAGATCTCCTGGACCTTGCCGCGGCGTTCCTCCTCGGAGAGGAAGCCGTTGTTGTACTCGTCGCGGAGCTGCTCGACCATCGCCTCGTGGGCGGCGAGGATCTCGGCCTTCTCCTTCGCGGGCACGACCACGTCGTTCTTGGAGACGGTGACCGCGGCGCGCGTGGCGAAGTGGAAGCCGACCTCCTTGAACACGTCGAGGATGCGCGCCACCTTGTTGGCGCCGTAGAGCGCCACGAGCTTGTTGATGAAGCTCGCGAGACCCTTCTTCGTCATCGTGTAGTTGATGTACGTGTAGTCGCCCTGATACTCGGGGCCGAGGACGTCGCGCAGACCCTCTTCGACGCGCATGTTGAACAGCCCGCGGCCGACGGTGGTCACGACGCGCTGGCCCAGGGGCAGGCGCAGGATGATCGGCCGACGCGTGAACTCGGCGATGCCGGCTTCACGTTTGGTGGGCACCTCGCGCTGGTCGAGGATGCGCCACCCACCACCCCGAAGAAGGACACGGGCGGCGGCAGCGCCGGCCAGCTCGGCACGGACGACCGGGGCAACGTCACGTGGGAGTGGAGCGACGAGGAAGACCTCCAGGCGGACGACCAGGTCGGCACCGCAGCGCGCCTGCGCGCGCTCGTGGACCCGAGCCTCGACATCGTCGAGGACGACGACGACCCCGCCAATCCGCTCACCGTGAACTCCAAGCGCCTCAAGACGGGCTACAACCCGTACAACAGTGGTGCGCTGGGCAAGCAGAGCTGGACGAAGAAGAAGGACCTCAGCGAGCTTTCGAAGTGGATCGAGCTCCGCAAGAAGGCTGCGGACGGCAAGAAAGAGTAGTCGCGCCACGCGCGGCGGGTTCGCCAGCCTCACGGAAACGCCCGCCATGCGCGTCTACGGCATCGTCGGCCGGAAGAACGCCGGCAAGACCCACCTCGTCGCACGACTCGTCCGCGCCGCCACCGGCCGCGGCCTCGTGGTCTCGACGGTGAAGCATGCGCATCACGCCTTCGACATCGACCAGCCAGGCAAGGACAGCCACCGCCATCGCGAGGCAGGCGCCCGGGAAGTCATCGTGAGTTCCGCGCTGCGCTACGCGCTGGTGCACGAGCATCGCGGCGCTCCCGAGCCATCGCTCGCGGAACTGCTCGCGCGTCTCTCGCCCTGCGACCTCGTGCTGGTCGAGGGTTTCAAGGCCAGCGACCACCCGAAGCTCGAGGCCTACCGGTCCGCCTGCGGACAGCCGCCGCTCCCGGGCAACGACGCTGCCGTCGAGGCGATCGCCGTGGACGACGGCACGGCGATCGAGACGAGCCTCACTCGACTCCCGCTCGACGATGCCGACGCCGTGCTCGACTTCATCCTCCGCCGCGTGGGGCTCGAACGCTCCGCGTAGACCAGCACCCGCTCGCGCCGCCTCCCGGTCACCGCGCGACCGCCGCGCTTTCCGGACGGACGCCCTTCAGTTGCCGGCGCCCAGCAGCGTAACGAGTTCCGCCAGCGAGGCGACCGTGTGCTCGGGCCGGGCCAGCGACTCCGGCCAGTCCGAAGCGTGACGGTTGACCCAGACCGGCCGGATGCCTGCACGGCGTGCACCCTCGACGTCGGCGTCCGGATCGTCGCCGACGTGCACGGTGTCCGAGGCCCGCAAGCCCGCCGCGTCGAGCAGCATGGCGAAGATCCTGGGATCGGGCTTCAGCGTGCCGGCGTCGCGTGCAGCGAGGCTGCGCTCGAAGTAGTGCGCGAGCCCGATGGCGCCGAGATCCGCGTTGCCATTGCTGATGGCGAACAGGCGGTAGCGGCCCGACAGCCTGGCGAAAGCCGGGATGACGTCGTCGTATAGCGCGACCTCGTTCCGCGCGCGGTAGAAGACCTCGAACGCCTCGCGCGCCATCGCCTCGGGATAGCCCGCTTCACGCGCGTGCACCAGCAGGGCTTCCGTCCTCAACCAGGTGAAGTCGTGACGCATGGTTGGGTGCTCGAGCGCCATGCGGGCGCGCAGGTCGCGCATGGACTCGAGCGTGTGCAGTTCGGGCACGCGCGGATAGCGATCGGCGAGGAACCGCAACATCGCGTGCTCGGCGCGCAGGATCACGGGACCGACGTCCCACAAGGTGTTGTCGAGGTCGAAGATGACGGCCGTAACGTCGCGCATGCCGGCTCAGCCCCGCGGCCGCGTCGTGCCGGCGCGCAACTTGCGGGGGGCTCGCAGGACTGCCGGCACGACCGCGACGCCGCGCTCCGCGAGGAACGGCGCCAGGACCCGTGCCGTGTGCGACTTCGCGCTTGCCAGGGCCACGTGCTCGGGCGACCCCTGCACGACGACGCGCCCTCCGCCCGACCCCCCTTCGGGCCCGAGGTCCACGACCCAGTCCGCCTCGGCGATCACGTCCAGGTTGTGCTCGATGACCACGACCGTGTTGCCCGCGTCCACCAGACGGTGCAGCACGCGCACGAGCTTCTCGACGTCCGCCATGTGCAGCCCGACCGTGGGCTCGTCGAGCACGTACAGCGTCCGCTGCCCGGACCGGAGCCGCGCCAGCTCCGTCACGAGCTTGATGCGCTGCGCCTCGCCTCCGGACAGCGTCGGGCTCTGCTGCCCGAGCGTGAGATAGCCGAGCCCCACGTCCTGCAGCAGGCGCAGGGCCTCGTGAATGCGCCGGTGCGCCGTGAAGAACTCGACGGCCTCGTCCACGCTCATGGCGAGCACGTCGCCAATGCTGCGCCCGCGGTACTCGACGGTCAGCGTCTCCGCATTGAAGCGGCGCCCGCCGCAGGAATCGCAGAGCACCTTCACGTTCGGCAGGAAGCTCATCTCTATCGTCTGCACGCCCTGCCCTTCGCAGGAATCGCAGCGCCCGCCGGTGGTGTTGAACGAGAAGCGCGAGGGCGAGTAGCCGCGCACCCGCGACTCGGTGGTGCCCGCGTACAGCCGGCGGATGTCGTCCCAGAAACCGACGTAGGTTGCCGGGCAGGAGCGTGGCGTGCGGCCGATCGGCGTCTGGTCCACCTCGAGCGCGCGCTCGACCTGCTCGACGCCGGCGACGGACTTGCAGCCGACCCAGCCCGGGACCCGCCGGCGGCGCTTCTTCTCGCCGGTGCGTATTCGCAGGTTGGCGAAGAGCACGTCCCGCGCCAGCGTCGACTTGCCGGACCCGGACACGCCCGTCACGACGCTGAGCCTCGCGAGCGGGATGCGGACATTGACCTTGCGCAGGTTGTGCAGCGTCGCCTGCTCGATCTCGAGCGACGCGTCGCCGCGCCGCACCGGCCGCCGTGGCGCGAGAGGATGGATCAGCGGCGACGCCAGGAATCTCCCGGTCAGGGACTCGGGCGCCGCGATGAGGTCCGCAATGCTGCCCTGCCCGACGACGCGACCGCCGCGCGTGCCCGCGCCCGGCCCGAGGTCGATCACGTGGTCGGCACGGCGGATCGTGTCTTCGTCGTGCTCGACCACCAGCAGCGTATTGCCCTTGGCGCCGAGCCGCTCCAGCGTGTCGAGCAGCACGGCGTTGTCACGCGCATGCAGGCCGATGGTCGGCTCGTCGAGCACGTAGCAGACACCGCGCAGGTTGGACCCAAGCTGCGCCGCCAGCCGGATCCGCTGCGCCTCTCCGCCCGACAGCGTCGGCGCGGCGCGATCGAGCGACATGTAACCGAGGCCGACGTCGTGCAGGAACTCGAGCCGCGAGCGAATCTCCGCCAGCAGGTCGCGCGCAATTTCCTTCTCGCGGCCGGCGAGCTTGAGCCCGCCGAAGAAGTCCTGCGCCTCGTCCACCGGAAGCGCCGCAAGCTGCGCAATCGAGGATTCGCGAAAGCGGACGCCCAGCGCCTCGGGGTTCAGCCGCTGGCCATCGCAGCTCGCACAGGACGCGGTCTCGCCCTCGAACCAGTCGTTCCACCAGATCTCCTCGCCCGTCTGCTCCTCGTCGAAGCCCTTGATCGCGAGCCCGGTGCCGAAGCAGGTTTCGCACCAGCCGTGCTTCGAGTTGTACGAGAAGAGCCGCGGATCGGGCTCGGCGAAGCTGCGCCCGCAGGAGCGGCAGGCACGACGGGTCGAGAACACCCGCACGCGACCGCGGTCGAGCACGTGCACCACGCCCTTGCCGAAGTCGAGCGCGCGCTGCAGGAGCTCCCGCAGGTCCCGCTCGGACTTCGGCGCGATCCGCAGCTCGCCGACCGGCAGCTCGATCGTGTGCTCTCGGAACCGGTCGAGTCGCGGCCACTTCGCAGTGGGCAGGTACTCGCCGTCGACGCGCAGGCGCTCGTAGCCCTTCGCGGCGGCCCACTTCGCGAGGTCGGTGTAATAGCCCTTGCGCGCCACGACCAGCGGCGCCAGCAGCTCGATGCGACGGCCGCGGGTGTCGCGGGCCAGGCGCGCGACGATCGCGTCCGCGCTCTGTGGTTCGATGGCCACGTCGCAGTCGGGACAATGCTGGGTGCCGAGCTTCACGTACAGCAGGCGCAGGAAATGATGCACTTCAGTCAGCGTGCCCACCGTGCTCTTGCGGCCGCCGCGGCTGGTGCGCTGCTCGATGGCGACCGTCGGCGGGATGCCGAAGATCGCATCCACGTCCGGCCGCCCGGCGGGCTGCACGAACTGCCGGGCGTAGGCATTCAGCGACTCGAGGTAGCGCCGCTGTCCCTCGGCAAACACGATGTCGAAGGCAAGCGTGGACTTGCCCGAGCCCGAGACGCCGGTCACGACCGTCATGCCGGTGCGCGGAATCTCGACGTCCACGTCCTGCAGGTTGTGCTCCCGGGCGCGGTGCACGACGATCGAATCGCGGGGCGCGTCTGCCACGCGCTGCAACGGTCGCGGCGCCAACGGCAATTCGGCGCGGCCGCTGCGCATCACTCGCGCGCGCGCGGCCTCGAACTCGAGCAGCGCACGCCCGGTGTGCGAGTCGTCGCAGCGCATGACCTGGGCGGGCGTGCCGGACGCAACCAGCGCCCCGCCCCGCTCGCCCCCCTCCGGGCCGAGGTCGATGATCCAGTCTGCGGCGCGGATCACGTCGAGGTTGTGCTCGATCACGACCAGCGAGTGCCCCGCGTCGAGCAGCCGGCGGAACGCGCCCAGCAGCTTCGCGACGTCGTCGAAGTGCAGGCCGGTCGTGGGCTCGTCGAACAGGAACAGCGTCCCGCGAAAAAGGGGACATTCTCCTTTCTCTGCTTTCTCGGGGGCCTTTCCCTTGGCTTTTCGCGGACTTGCGCTGCCTCCGCGCAGCTTCGAAGAAAGGAGAATGTCCCCTTTTTCGCCGAGGTGACCTGCTAGCTTCAGTCGCTGCGCCTCGCCGCCCGACAGGGTCGGCACCGGCTGGCCGAGCTTGAGATAGTCGAGCCCGACTGCCACCAGCGGCTCGAGTCGTTCGAGGATCTCGCGGTCGCCCGCGAAGAACGCGGCGGCCTCGGATACGGTCATGTCGAGGACGTCGGCAATGCTGGGCGCGCGCCCGCTGCCGCGGGCCATCCTCACCTCGAGTGTCTCGGGGCGATAGCGGCGGCCGTCGCAGTCCGGACAGCGCAGGTACACGTCGGAGAGGAACTGCATCTCCACGTGCTCGAATCCGCTGCCGCTGCAGGTCGGACAGCGTCCGGTTCCCGAGTTGAAGCTGAACGTTCCCGCCGTGTAGCCGCGTTCGAGCGCGACGGGCTCGGCCGCAAAGCGCTTGCGGATCACGTCGAAAGCGCCGACGTAGCTCGCGGGGTTCGAGCGCGTGGTGCGGCCGATTGCGGTCTGGTCGACCATCACGACCTCGGCGACGTGCTCCGCGCCCTGCAAGGCCCGGTGCGCACCCGGCGATTCGGTCGGCTTGCCCCTGGAGCGCAGGAGCGCCGGATACAGCACGTCCTGCACGAGCGTCGACTTGCCGGATCCGGACACGCCCGTGACGCACACCAGCCTCCGCAGCGGGATCTCGACGTCGAGCTCACGCAGGTTGTGCTCGCTCGCACCCAGGACGACGAGCCGCGGCTCCCCCTGCCGCGGGGGCCCGCGCCGCCCGGCTGCGATCGCGGCATCCTTGCGGCCGGACAGGTACTGCGCAGTGAGCGTGTCGGAGCGACTCGCCAGCTCACCGGGCGTGCCGTTGAACACCACCTGGCCGCCGTGCTCGCCCGGTCCCGGCCCCAGGTCGATCACGCGGTCGGCCGACAGCATGATCTGTGGATCGTGCTCGACCACCAGCAGCGAATTGCCGTTGTCGCGCAGCCGCAGCATCACGTCGATGACCCTGCCCATGTCGCGCGGGTGCAGGCCGATGGAGGGCTCGTCCAGCACGAACAGCGTGTTCACGAGCGAGGTGCCGAGCGCGGTCGTCAGGTTGATGCGCTGCACCTCGCCGCCCGAGAGCGTGCGCGACTGGCGATCGAGCGTCAGGTAACCGAGGCCGACGCGCACCAGGAAGTCCAGGCGCGAGCGGATCTCGCCGAGCAGCAGGTCCGTGGCCTCGTCGAGCGGCGCCGGCAGCACGAGCGCGGCGAAGAAATCCCGCGCGCGCTCGATCGGCAGCAGCATCGTGTCGTGGATGTTGAGTCCTCGATCCGACCCGTCGCGCGAACCGAGTCTCCACAGCAGCGCCTCGGGCTTCAGCCGCGCGCCGCCGCAGTCGCCGCAGGGCGTGTAGCTGCGGTACTTCGAAAGCAGCACGCGGATGTGCATCCGGTAGCTCCTGCCCTCGAGCCAGGCGAAGAACCGTCGCGCGCCGTACCAGACCTTCTTCTCCCACGGCCCCTCGCCCTCGATCACCCAGCGGCGTTGCTCCTCGGCCAGTTCGCGCCACGGCGTGTCGAGCGGCACGCCGCGCTTCCGCGCGTACCGCACGAGGTCGTCCTGGCACTCCTTGTACGACTCCGTCTGCCAGGGCCGCACGGCCCCGCCGCGCAGCGTGCGGCCCGAATCCGGCACGACGAGGCCCCAGTCCACGCCGATCACGCGGCCGAAGCCGCGGCAGGTCTCGCAGGCGCCGAGCGGGGAGTTGAACGAAAAATGGCTCGGCGTCGGGTCGCTGTAGTGGATGTCGCAGTCGGCACAGTGAAGGTCCGCAGAATAGCGGCGTATCGGGGACTGTCCCCTTTTCCGCTCGTAGAAAGGGGACTGTCCCCATCCTGCCCCGTCCTCCACCCTCACCGCGACTCTCCCCCGACCGACCCGCATCGCCGCCTCGATGGCCTCGAGCATGCGGCTGCGCCCGGCAGCAGCGAGCACGGAACCGGTCCTGCACGACCTCGAGCACCCGGCCCGCGCGCGAGTGGATCCGGGTGTAGCCCTGCTGCTCGAGCAGCTTCAGGACTTCGCCCTCCTCGAAGTTGTCGGGCACCGTGACCGGAAAAGTCACGAGCAGGCGGGGGTCGTCCGGCCCGAACGCGCCCGACTCGAGGTCGCGCACGACACCGTCGGGCGTGTCGCGCCGCACTGGCCGGCCACAACCCCGGCAATGGAGCGTGGCGGCCCGCGCGTACAGGAGCTTCAGGTGATCGTTCAGCTCCGTCATCGTCCCCACGGTCGAGCGCGAGGTCCGCACGGGGTTCGTCTGGTCGATCGCGATGGCCGGCGGGATTCCCTCGACACGGTCCACCCTGGGGCGGTCCATGCGGTCGAGGAACTGG
Source organism: uncultured Gammaproteobacteria bacterium (assembly GCA_963706755.1). GTDB lineage: Bacteria > Pseudomonadota > Gammaproteobacteria > Steroidobacterales > Steroidobacteraceae > RPQJ01. Next base: position 344,720 of record CAVPNH010000007.1, on the reverse strand, counting down.
CGCGCGTAGGGCGAGAAGGTTTCGACGTAGCGCCGCTGGCCCTCGGCGTAGACGGTGTCGAACACCAGTGACGACTTGCCCGAGCCGGACACGCCCGTGACCACGACCAGCTCGCGGAGCGGGATGTCGAGGTCGAGCGCCCGCAGGTTGTTCTGCCGTGCGCCCCGGATGCGGATGACGTCGTCTTTCTGGCCCATGGGATGCCGCCTCCCCCGGTCAGGGGGGGGCCGAAAGGCCACGCTACCACGTTCAGCCGGGATCACGGATACTTGGCCGCACAAAGACTCGAACGGGCGCCGCAATGCGATTTCTATCCGCCTTGATGCCGCACGAACCGCGGTTCTTCGATCTGTTCAATCGTCACGCGGACCTGATCGCAGAAGGCGCCCGCACGGTCTCCGCGCTGGTGCGCGACTATGCCGACCAGGGGCGCCGCGCGGCCCTGATCGAGCGCATCAACGAGGTCGAGCGCAGCGCCGACAAGGTGACCTACGAGACGGTCTCCGTGCTGCACTCCACCTTCATCACGCCCTTCGACCGCAACGACATCCACCGCCTGATCTCCGGGATGGACGACATCCTCGACCTGATCCAGGACGCCGCCGAGTCCATGCACCTGTTCGACATCCAGACCCTGCCGCCCGAGGCGCCGGAAATGGCGCGGCTGCTCGAGGTCTGCTGCGACAAGGTCAAGGCCGCGGTCGGGCTGCTGTCCTCGATGGACAACGCGCCGCGGGCGCTCGCGCTCGCGCAGGAGATCGACGGGCTCGAAAGCGACGCGGACGCCGTCATGCGCAGGGGCATCTCGACGCTGTTCCGCGAGGAGCAGGACGTTCGCCAGCTCATCAAGCACAAGAACGTCTACGAGTACCTCGAGAACGCCATCGACAAGTGTCAGGACGTCGCGAACATCATCGAGGCCGTGGTCGTCGAGAACGCCTGAACATGGACCTGCAGCTCCCGCTCATGACGCTCGCAGTGCTGGTCGCGCTGGCGTTCCTGTTCGACTTCATGAACGGCTTCCACGACGCCGCGAATTCCATCGCGACCGTGGTGTCGACAGGTGTGCTCCGCCCCTACCAGGCGGTCGCCTGGGCTGCGTTCTTCAACTTCGTGGCGATCTTCATCTTCCACCTCAAGGTGGCGGCGACCGTCGGCAAGGGCATCGTGGACCCTTCAGCCGTGGACCACTACGTGATCTTCGGCGCGCTCATCGGCGCCATCGCGTGGAATTTCATCACCTGGTACTACGGCATCCCATCGAGCTCGTCGCACGCCCTCATCGGCGGCATGATCGGCGCGATGATCGCAAAGGCGGGCACCGGCCCGCTGCTCGCGCCCGGCATCATCAAGACCATGACCTTCATCATCGTCTCGCCACTGCTCGGCATGACGCTCGGCGCCCTGATCATGATCGGCGTCTCCTGGGCCTGCCTGCGGGCCGCGCCGCGCAAGGTCGACCGGTGGTTCCGCCGACTGCAGCTCGTGTCCTCCGCGCTCTACAGCATCGGGCACGGCAGCAACGACGCGCAGAAGACCATGGGCATCATCTGGCTGCTGCTGATCGCGGCGGGCGTGACGGCAAAGGATGCCGCCATGCCGCCCAACTGGGTGATCGTGGGCTGCTACGTCGCCATGGCGCTAGGGACCATGTTCGGCGGCTGGCGCATCGTGAAGACCATGGGCCAGAAGATCACCAAGCTGCGCCCGGTGGGCGGTTTCGCCGCGGAGACCGGCGGTGCGATCACGCTGTTCCTCGCGTCCGGTTTCGGCATCCCGGTCTCGACCACGCACACGATCACCGGCGCCATCGTCGGGGTCGGATCTGCGCAGCGGGCCAAGGCCGTGCGCTGGGGCCTCGCCGGGAACATCGTGATCGCGTGGATCCTGACCATGCCGGCCGCGGCACTGATAGCTGCGGCAGCCTACTGGGTCGGCACGACTTTACTCTGACCCAGTCCGGCCCCACCTGAGCCGATCCGCACCGGTCCCGCTTGGCCGATCATTACCCTCACCTGCTCGCGCCGCTGGACCTCGGTTACACGAGGCTGCGCAACCGCGTGCTCATGGGCTCGATGCACACGGGCCTCGAGGATCATCCGCGGCACTTCCCGCGCCTCGTCGAGTACTTCGCCGAGCGGGCACGCGGCGGCGTGGGCCTGATCGTCACCGGCGGATTCGCCCCGAACATCGAGGGCTGGACCTCGCCTTTCGGCGGGCGCCTGGCGACGCGCGCCGCGGCGGCGAAGCACCGGCCGATCACCGCGGCCGTACACGCCGCGGGCGGCCACATCGCGCTGCAGATCCTGCACACCGGCCGCTACGGTTACCATCCGCTCGCGGTCGCGCCCTCGCGCCTCAAGTCACCGATCACGCCCTTCACTCCCCGGGCCCTCACGGCGCGCGGCATCGAGCGGCAGATCCGCGCCTTCGTGCGCTGCGCCGCGCTCGCGCGCGAGGCGGGTTACGACGGTGTCGAGGTGATGGGCTCCGAGGGCTATTTCATCAACCAGTTCATCGCGGCCCACACGAACCGCCGCAGCGACGACTGGGGTGGCAGCTACGCGAACCGAATGCGGCTTCCGGTCGAAATCGTCGGGCGCACGCGCGCGGCCGTCGGGCGCGACTTCATCATCGTCTACCGGCTCTCGATGCTGGACCTCGTCCCCGACGGCAGCAGCTGGGATGAAGTGGTGGAGCTCGCGAAGGCGATCGAGCGCGCCGGCGCGACCATCATCAACACCGGCATCGGCTGGCACGAGGCACGCGTGCCGACCATCGCGACCTCCGTGCCGCGCGCGGCATTCGCCTGGGTGACGAAGAAGCTCCGCGGCGAGGTGGGCATCCCACTCTGCGCCACCAACCGGATCAACACCCCCGAGGTCGCGGAGCAGGTGCTGGCCGACGGCTGCGCCGACATGGTCTCGATGGCGCGACCGCTGCTCGCCGACCCGGAGTTCGTGGCCAAGGCAGCCAGCGGGCGCGCGGACGAGATCAACACCTGCATCGCCTGCAACCAGGCCTGCCTCGACCATGTGTTCCAGCGCCGCATCGCCTCCTGCCTGGTGAACCCGAGGGCCGGCCACGAGACCGAGCTGGTCTACGCTCCGGCTGCTGCCGTGAAACGCATCGCGGTCGTGGGCGCCGGTCCGGCCGGCCTCGCCTGCGCCACCGTGCTCGCGGAGCGCGGACACCGGGTGGAACTCTTCGAGGCGGCCGGCGAGATCGGCGGACAGTTCAACCTCGCGAAGCGAGTCCCGGGCAAGGAGGAATTCCACGAGACGCTGCGTTACTTCGCGCGGCGCATTGAAGTCACCGGCGTCACGCTCAGGCTCGGCACGCGCGCGACCGCGGAACAGCTGATCGCCGGTGCTTACGACGAAGTCGTGATCGCGTCGGGCGTCACGCCGCGCGATCCACACATCGACGGGGCCGATGAGCAGGGCCGCGCCGGGCGCGTGCTTTCGTACGTGGACGTGCTCGCTCGCGGACGACCGGTCGGCCCGCGCGTCGCGATCGTGGGCGCCGGGGGAATAGGCTTCGACGTCGCGGAATTCCTGGTGAGCGATGGTCACTCGACCGCGCTCGACCTCGCGGCGTGGATGGCCGAGTGGGGCGTGGGTGATCCCGGCGTCACGCGCGGCGGGCTCGCCCCCCGGCGGATCACGCCCGCTGCCAGGGAGGTGCATCTACTGCAGCGCAAGGCCGCGCCGCTCGGCAAGGGCCTGGGCAAGACCACGGGCTGGATCCACCGTGCCGCGATCAAGGCGAAGCGCGTAACGATGATCGGCGGCGTCAACTACGAGCGCGTCGACGGACGCGGGCTGCACCTCTCCTTCGGCGAAGCGCACGAGAATCCGATGCTGCTCGAAGTGGATACGGTCGTGCTGTGCGCGGGACAGGAGCCGCTGCGCGACCTCGAGGGCCCGCTGCGCGCCGCGGGCATCAGTGTGCACCTGATCGGCGGCGCGGACGTCGCCGCGGAACTCGACGCGAAGCGGGCGATCGACCAGGGTTCGCGGCTGGCCGCGAGGCTGTAGCAGCCGCCTGCCCCAGCGGGAACGGAGCGCGGGCCTGGCCCGTGGCGTGCACGCCGGCTCGCTCCCGGGTTCAGGCCTTCGCGCGGAAGGCGTTGCGCATCAGTTCCGGAGCAAAACCCGGCACCGCGTCGCCCGGTTGCGTTGCGTAGCGATAGAGCGCCGCCGCGTACACGCCCTGCATGGTCGCCTGCAGCGCCGCGAGCAGCAGCAGCACGACGACGCCGACGAGAAGCAGCGCGCCCATCAGCACGACGACACCGGTCTGCGCGGCCAGGTAGATCGCCACGCCGCATGCCAGCAGCCACGTGAAATACATGACGGCGAACACGAGGCCGAGGCCGAAGTTACCGATCATGTTCTCGCCCCATGTCTCGCGCAGCAGCTCCGCGCTCTCCTTGACCGCGGTCAGCGGACCGACGTCGCGCGTTACCAGCACCGGGACTGCGAGGAAGGTCGCGACGGCCCAGGCCGCGCCGACGAGCTTCACCACGAGCGCGCCGAGCCAGCCGACGCGCTCCTCGATCATGCGCAGCACCAGCCCCACGGTCGCGGCGATGAGCGCGTAACCGAGGATGCGGCCCTTGCGGGCCCACGCGATCCTGAGGCCGTCGCCCAGCGTCGGATTGCCGCCGTCCATGCGGATCATCGCCGCGCCCACCAGTGCGGCGTTGAAGAACAGCGCCACGAAGTAGCTCGCGACATAGAAGGCGAGCGCGCCAGCAAGCGAAGCGGGACTGCCGCCCTCGGCGGCACCGGCACTGAAGCCACCCAGCATGGCCACCGGGACCGCGAGGCTGGCCAGGATGAGCAGCAGCGCGAACACCGACATGACGGGCAGCAGAAGCAATTCCTTGTCTGCGCGTACGACGGCGAAGGAGGCTTTGGCGAGTTCGAGGCTGCGGGAGTAACGGCCGGACATGGTGGGCTCCTCGGGCTGGTCCACTGGCTGCAGTCAGCCGGCAATGTGAGGCATCGCGGCGGTGGCGGCAACCCGGAGGCTACAGCTCGTCGTACTTCCTGCTCGACCCGCGCGCCTTCTCGACCGGGTATTTCCCTTCGTTCCGCGCAATCTTCGCGAATGCCGCCTGCTCGAGGTCCACGCCGAGCTTGTCCGCAAGCCTCACGAGGTACAGGAGCACGTCGGCGATTTCCTGCTCCACCGCCGCGCGCGCCGCGGGCGACAGATTCCGGCTCTGCTCGTCCGTCAGCCACTGGAACGGCTCGAGGAGTTCCGCTGCCTCGACCGACAGCGCGGTGGCGAGATTGCGCGGCGAGTGGAACTGGTCCCAGTCGCGGGCCTTGGCGAACTCGCGCAATGCGCTGCGCAATCGAGCGAGCGAGTCGGTCACTTCAGGGCACCTTGATGATTACTGGCCGACAGGTGCGGCCGCCGACCGTCACGGGAACTGGATCTTCCCTCGCGGCGGGCCGCCCTGGCCCGCGAGCGCCGAGGCCGCCCCCGCGTCCGGGATCACGATGGACGAGGCCTGCTGGCGGCGCATTTCCTGCAACTCCTTCATCGTCTCTTCGAAGGCGAGCTTTGCGCCCTCGGCGAAGCCTTCGCATGCCTCGGCCAGCGTCTTCGCGTCGATCTCGAAGCTGAGCGGCAGCGCGCCCGCGGGCGTCATGATCTGCGCCTGGCCCACGAAGGACGTCGGCCGCGTCGAGTCGGGCGTGCCGTCCGGCTTCACGGGCGTCATGACGCGGATGGTGCCCACGCGCCGGTCGGAGTAGATGTCCTCGCGGTAGAGATCCTTCGAATCCATCTTCGGTTCGGGTGCGTTGCTCGGGCCGGCCATGGGTCATTCCTCGGTGACGGTCGGATCCTCGGGATCCGGGGGCCGACACGGTACCCGAGGCCGGGGGCCGCGACAACGACCCGTCAGAACTGCGCGTCGGGACCGGGCCCCGGAAGCGGCTGTTTCCAGGCCGTTTCCCTTGGCCAGGGGGTCATGGCGACGAAATAGAGCACGACCAGGTTCACGAGCGGCAGCGACGCCATGATCGAGAGCCAGGGCGGCAGGCCCATGCGCCCGAAGATTCGCCAGAAGGGGACGACCTGCAGCAGCGAGAGTATGACGATCCAGCGGATCACGTGGCCTCCGGTTCGATGCGGGCCCGGCGTCGACTCACGAGCATCCGGACGGGGGTTTGACGGGGCGCCAACCTTGGGCGCCAGCGGATTCTAGGCGCAACGCGAGTCCCTGGGCACCGGGTGCCGCCAGGCGGCGCCTCCCCCTTGCTTCGGCGCGAGGCCCAACCATACTTCGCGGATGCCAAAGCGATCCAACGACCGGCGCGAGGACGGGCGCCGCCACCCGGTGCGGGGCCTCCTCGCGTCCGCGCTCGCCGTCGCCGCCCTGGCCCTCGCCGGCTGCCAGTCGATACGCGGCCTGTTCCCCGAGAGCCGCAAGGACGAGGCCACGGCGACCCACCTCCTGCAACTGCAGGCCCGCAACATGCGCTATGCCGACGTGTACGTCGGCACGCTCATGGAAGCCACGCGGCGACTCGAAATGGCCGAGGCCGACTCGCAGCAGCGCTATGCGCTCTCGGGATGGCTGCTGGCCGAGGCCAATGCCGCCTACACCGACGCTTCCGCCGATAACGCGTATCTCGGCTGCCTGGACCTCGTGACGCTGGCCACCCTGAGCCGGATGATCATCGAGCAGATCGGACCGGAGCGCTTTCCGGACCAGGCGGCCAATGTGCTCGCCGTGCATCGCGAACTCGAGAGCGCCGCCTGGGAGCTGGCAGCGGGGATCCTGACGCCCAACCAGCAAGCCGACCTGCGCCGCGTGCTGGCGGAGTGGCGGGAAAAGCACCCGGACAGCAAGATCGCGCCGTTCGTGCGGTTCCAGGAATTCGTAACCGAGGCGCCGACGGCGAGCGGCAAGAGCAAGGTCACGATGCCCAGCAGCCTGATGGGGTTCGTGGGCCTGGACCCGATGGCCGGGCTCGACCCGGCAGTGCGGCAGGTCGAGCAGTCGAGGCTGCTCGCAGAACGGGCGCTCTATTACGCGCAGCGCGTGCCGATCATCTTCGACCTGCAGCTCGACCGCTCCGTGAACCGCCTCGCGGCCGGTCCCGGAGTCGCAGAAGCTGCAGCAGCAGACCGCGAGCTTGACCTCCTCCGCCGCGAGATTCGCGGCAGTCGCAGAGGCGTTCCCGGGCACGATTGCGGCCGAGCGCGAAGCGCTGATGCGGCAGTTGAACGACACGCTGGTGGCGCAGGCCGCGAGCCTGCAGCCGGTGCTGGTCGAATTGCGTGGCGCGCTCGAGGCCGGAAGCACCGCGGCGACCGAGGTGGACCGGACGACACGCTCGATCGACGCGCTGGTCGCACGCTTCCAGAAGAAACCGGGCGAGCCGGACACGGGCAAGCCCTTCGACGTCACGGAGTACACGCAGGCCGCCGCGGAGATCGCCCGCGCCGCCGCCGCAGCTCGACCAGTTGCTCGGCTCGGCCGGCACGCAGGCCCCGCGGCTCGGCGCCGCGCTCGATGCAGGCGCGTCACAGGGCCGCTCGCTGGTGGACTATTTCTTCGTCCGCGTGGCGTGGCTCATCGCGCTCCTGTGCCTCGGCCTCCTTGCCACGCTGCTCCTCTATCGCAAGCTCACACCGCGCGTGCAGTCGTCCTGAGCGCGACGGACCGCTGTTCCGGCAATCACTGCATGAGTCCCGCATGAACGACACGCACCGCAACATCCGCGCCCCGCGCGGCCCCGTGTTGAGCGCCCGCAGCTGGCTCACCGAGGCCCCGTTGCGCATGCTCATGAACAACCTCGACCCGGAGGTCGCGGAGCGGCCGGACGACCTCGTCGTCTACGGCGGCATCGGCCGCGCCGCACGCGACTGGGACTGCTACGACCGCATCCTCCGCGAGCTGCGCAGCCTCGGCGACGACGAGACGCTGCTGGTGCAGTCGGGAAAGCCGGTCGGCGTGTTCCGCACGCACGCCGACGCGCCGCGCGTGCTGATCGCAAACTCGAACCTCGTCGGTCGCTGGGCGACCTGGGACCACTTCCACGAGCTCGACCGCAAGGGCCTCATGATGTACGGCCAGATGACGGCCGGTTCCTGGATCTACATCGGCAGCCAGGGCATCGTCCAGGGCACCTACGAGACTTTCGTCGAGATGGGCCGCCAGCATTACGGCGGCGACCTCGCAGGCCGCTGGATCCTGACCGCCGGGCTCGGCGGCATGGGCGGCGCGCAGCCGCTCGCGGCCACCATGGCGGGCGCCTCCATGCTGGCCGTCGAGTGCCGGCCCGAGCGGATCCAGAAGCGCCTGGACACGCGCTACGTGGACCTGCGCGCCGACACGCTCGACGAGGCACTCGCAATCATCGAGCGCGCGACGCGCGATAAGAAGCCGATCTCCGTCGGCCTGCTCGGCAACGCGGCCGAAGTGCTGCCGGAACTCCTGCGCCGCGGCGTGCGTCCGGATGCCGTAACCGACCAGACCTCGGCGCACGACCCCGTGAACGGCTACCTGCCCGAGGGCTGGACGCTCGAGCAGTGGGACCGGCTGCGGACCAGCGATCCGCGCGCCGTCGAACAGGCGGCACGGCGCTCGATGGCGAAGCACGTCGAGGCGATGCTCGCCTTCCAGAAGCGGGGCATCCCGGTCTTCGACTACGGCAACAACATCCGCCAGGTCGCGCTCGACGAAGGCGTGAAGGACGCCTTCGCATTCCCCGGATTCGTGCCTGCGTACGTGCGCCCGCTCTTCTGCCGCGGCGTGGGTCCCTTCCGCTGGGCGGCGCTCTCGGGCAACCCGAGGGACATCTATCGCACCGACGAGCGCGTGAAGGAACTCATCCCCGACGATGCCCACCTGCACCGCTGGCTCGACATGGCGCGCAGCCGCATCCAGTTCCAGGGACTGCCGGCGCGCATCTGCTGGGTCGGCCTTGGCCAGCGTCACCGGCTCGGGCTCGCCTTCAACGAGATGGTCGCGCGCGGGGAACTCGAGGCGCCGGTCGTCATCGGTCGCGATCACCTCGACTCCGGCTCGGTCGCGAGCCCGAACCGCGAGACCGAGGCGATGCGCGACGGCTCGGACGCAGTGGCGGACTGGCCGCTCCTGAATGCGCTGCTCAACACCGCGAGCGGCGCCACCTGGGTGTCGATCCACCACGGCGGCGGCGTGGGCATCGGATATTCGCAGCATGCGGGCGTCGTGATCGTGTGCGACGGCACGGCCGCCGCCGCGAAGCGCATCGAGCGCGTACTCTGGAACGACCCGGCCTCCGGCGTGATGCGCCACGCGGACGCCGGCTACGACATCGCGATCGACTGCGCGCGCGAACATGGCCTCAACCTCCCGTTCCTGGATTGAGAAATGCTCACTCTCTGGCGCAATGCCCGCATCGCGACCTGCGACGAAGCCGGAAGCGTGCACTCGCCCGGCGCGGTCCTGACGCGCGGCGCGGTGATCGAGTGGGTGGGCCTTGAGCGCGACCTCGCGGCCGGCGTCCGCCCGGAGCGCACGATCGAGCTTGCGGGACGATGGCTCACGCCGGGACTCATCGACTGCCACACGCACCTCGTCTTCGCCGGCCAGCGCGCCGCGGAGTTCGCGCGCCGCACCTCGGGCGAGAGCTATGCCGGAATTGCCCGGGAGGGCGGCGGCATCCTCGGCACCATGCGTGCCACGCGCGCCGCGACCGAGGACGAACTGCTGGAGCAAAGCGGGCCACGCCTCCGATCGCTGCTGCAGGAGGGGGTCACGACGGTCGAGATCAAGTCCGGCTACGGGCTCGACTTCGAATCCGAGGCGAAGATGCTGCGCGTCGCGCGCAGGCTCGAGTCGGAACACGCGGTGACCGTCTCGACCAGCCTGCTGGCCGCGCACGCGCTGCCGCCGGAATTCGCGGGACGCACGGACGAGTATGTGGACGTCGTCTGCAAGGACTGGTTGCCGAGGCTTGCGCGCGAGTCCGCGCAATGGTCCGGTGCCGGGGCTGCCGGGGACAGTCCCCTGAACGGGGACAGTCCCCTTTCTCGACGGCTGGTGGACGCGGTGGACGCCTACTGCGAGGACATCGCATTCTCCGCGGAGCAGTGTGGCCGCATCTTCGCCGCGGCGCGCGCGCTCGGCCTGCCCGTGCGCCTGCACACGGAGCAGCTCTCCAACGTCGGCGGCAGCCTGGTCGCCGCGCGCCACGGGGCGCTCTCCTGCGACCACCTCGAATACGCCAACGAGGCCGACGCGGCGGCACTGGCGCGCTCGGGCACGGTCGCCGTGCTGCTGCCCGTGGCCTTCTACGCGCTGGCGCAGAAGCAGCTGCCACCCGTCGCAGCCCTGCGCGCGAACGGTGTGCCGCTCGCAGTCGCGAGCGACTGCAATCCCGGGACTTCCCCCTGCGCATCGCTGCTGCTCGCGATGAACATGGCCCGCAGGTTGTTCGGCCTCACCAGCGAAGAGGTGCTGCGCGGCGTGACGCGCAACGCCGCGCGCGCGCTGGGCCTGCAGTCGGAGCGCGGCTCGATCGAACCCGGCCGTGCCGCCGACTTCGCGGTCTGGTCCGTGGACTCACCGGATGAACTCGGCTACTGGGCCGGGTTCAACCCCTGCAGCATGGTCGTCAAGGCGGGCCAGATCGTTCTCGAGCGGGACGCGTGAGGGAGACGGCGATCAGTCGCTGACGTCCGGCTCGATGAAGCACCAGCCCACCTCGGGGTGTGCCTCCTTGATTCGCCGCTCCAGCACGTTCAGGTGGCCCACGGCCTCGTCGATCGTGATGCCCGAGCGCATCCGCACCTTGGCCGCCAGCACGATCTGCGGGCCCATCTGCAGCGTGATCGTGTTCAGCAACGCCTCGATCGCCGGTTCGGCCGCGATCAGGTCGTCGATGCGCCGTCGGAGCTGCGGCTCCGCCGACTTTCCGATCAGCAGCGAGCGGATGCGCTTCGCGACGAACGCCGCGACCAGGATCAGCACCGCGCCGATCACTATCGAGCCGACCGCGTCGTAGCGCGTATCGCCGGTTGCCGCGGCGAGTGCCACGAACCCGAAGGCGATCGCGAGGCCGGCCAGCGCGGCGACGTCCTCGCCGAGCACGACGACCAGCTCCGCGTTGCGCGTGTGGCGCAGCCAGTCCTGGAACGGGCGGCCGCGACGCAGCTTGGCGATCTCCCTCAGGCAGCCGACCAGACTCGCGGTCTCGAGCACGATCGCGAGGCCGAGCACCGAGAGCGCGACCCAGGGCTGGTTCAGCGCCTCCGGCTCGCTCAGCTTGTGCCAGCCCTCGTAGATCGAGAAGAGCCCGCCGATGCTGAAGAGCAGCAGCGCGACCACGAAGCTCCAGAAGTAGTTCTCCTTGCCGTAGCCGAGCGGGTGCTCCGCGGTGGGCGGCTTCTCAGCCTGCTTCAGGCCGAGGAACAGGAGGACCTGGTTCGTGCAGTCCGCGTAGGAGTGGATCGCCTCCGCGAGCATGCTGCCCGAATTGGTGTACGCGGCCGCTGCGCTCTTCGTGATTGCGATACCGAAGTTCGCAAGGAAGGCGTAGAGGATCGCCTTCGACGAGGAGCCTTGTTCCGCGGACATGGGCGGATGATACCGCGCGGTCGTGCTGGCCGGCTCGGCGCGCCGCCGTTCCGTCATGCACCGCCTTTGCCGCCGGCAGCTTGTGCCTTTATCCTGCCCGGGTGCCTTCTCCACATCTGCCCCGCCGGATCTCCTCGGCCCCCGTCCTGCTCGCCGCAGCTGCTGCACTCGCTGGCTGCGGCCACAAGCAGCCCGCGCCCGTCGCAAATATCCCCGCGACCGACAGCGCCGCCGCTGCGGGGCACGGCCCGGCGACGACCGGGACGCACCTGCCCCCAGGCATCGACTGGTTCGCGGGCGACGTGGACGCCGCCTTCGCGGCGGCCAAGGCGGCGCCCAAGCCCTTGTTCCTCTATTGGGGCGCGGAGTGGTGCCCTCCCTGCTCGCAGGTGAAGGCCGCGATCTTCAGCCGGCGTGAGTTCCAGGAGCGCAGCCGCCTGTTCGTGCCGGTCTATCTCGATGGCGACACGCCGAGCGCGCAGAAGCAGGGCGAGCGCTTCGGCGTCGTGGGCTATCCCACGATGATCCTGTTCCGGCCGGACGGCACGGAGATCACTCGCCTGCCGGGCGGCGTGGACATCGCGCGCTACGCGAAGATCCTCGATCTCGCGCTCGCCGACGCCAGGCCCGTGAAGGACATCCTCGCCGCCGCGACCAGCGGCCATGAACTGACGCGAAACGACTGGCAGCTTCTCGCCTATAACGACTGGCCGACCGACAACGGCCGTGTCATACCGAATGCCGAGAGCGTGCGCACGTTCCGGATCCTGAGCCAGCGCTGCCCCGTGGACATGCGCCCGGACTGCGCGCGGATCTTCTTCGAGTACCTGCGCGCGGCCGCCGCGACCGCGGGCAAAGGCAAGTCGCCGTTCACCGGGCTCGACCGCGCCATCTCCCGGAAAGAACTCATCGATCTGCTCGGCTCGCAGGCGGTGGATCGGGCCAACGTGAACAACCTCCTCTACCTGCCGAAGGACGTGATCGGTCTCCTGTCCGACGCAGGCAGCCCGGAGCGCCGCGAACTCACCACGGCGTGGAGCGCGGCGCTCGATCGCATCGGCGCCGCCCAGGGCGACGACGCTCTCTCGACCGCGGACCAGGTCAAGGTGCTGCGGGCGCGCGTGATGCTCGTGCAGCTCGATGCACCGGACGCACCGTTGCCGCCGGCGCTCACGGAACAGATCCGCCAGACCGTGGCCCGAGTGGACGCACAGGAGACCGACACCTACGCACGACAGGCCGCCATCAATGCCGCGGCGAACCTCTACCTGACGGCGGGCATGGCCGAGGATGGCAATCGCCTGCTGGTCGCGGAACTGGGCAAGACCCAGTCGCCCTACTACTTCATGCTCACCCTCGCCGAATTCGCCGAGAAGTCCGGACACGAGGACGAGGCCGTGCAGTGGCTGGCGAAGGCATACGAGGGCGCGAAGGGCCCGGCGACGCGTTTCCAGTGGGGTTACGACTACCTCGTCGGCCTGCTGGAGATGACGCCCGAGGACGCGACGACGATCGAAGCGGTCGGGCTGCAGGTGATCGGCGAACTCGGCGAAGCTCCGGACGCGTTCTACCAGCGCACGCAGCTCCGGCTCGACCAGCTCAGCGCCACGCTGCTGGAATGGGGCAAGGACGACGGCCACGGAAAAGTGGTCGAGAAACTGCGCCGGCGCACGGCGGAGATCTGCGCCGGGCTGCCCGAGGGCGACGAGGGCCGCGCGAACTGCGAGCGCTTCCTTAAGGACGCCGCGCCAGCCAGTCGGGGCGCGTGATCGAGTACTTGACCGCCGCACGTTCGACTTCGTCGCGACCCTGGAGCACGTCCTCGGGATAGGCGAAGTCGCACTCGAAGGCGAGCCCGCATTTCCGCATCACGCGCTGCGAGCGCCGGTTGCCGGCGAGCGTGCGCGCGGAGATCTTCGGCGTGCCGACCTTCATGAAGCCGTGCTCGATCACCGCGGCGGCACCCTCGGTCGCGAGGCCGCGACCCCAGGCGGGCCGCGCGAGGCGGTAGCCGAGTTCCTGCTCGCCCGCATCGAAGCGATCCGGCCTAAGGTGGAACCAACCGAGGAACTCGCCGCTGCCCGCGTCCTCGGCCGCCCAGTACCCGAGCCCCGGCGTCTGCTCGTAGATCGCGAACCAGCGCGGCAGGATCACGTCCTCGTAGACGGCGCGCGGGGTCGGCACGCCGTACGTGATGTAGCGCATCACCTCGGGATCCGAATCGAGTTCGACCAGCCGGTCGACGTCCCCCGGCGTGAATCGCCGGAGCCGAAGTCGCCTGGTTTCCAGTAGGATCATCCTATGCCCTCGCCCACGATTCGATTATGCGATGATGACCATCGCACGGCTGCTCGCCCTGCTGGCCTGCACCGTCGAGGTCGCGGTCGCACAGGAAATGCAGATCTTCGACCTGCACTTCCGCCGCGCGGACGAGGTCATTCCCGTCCTGCAGCCGCTGCTCGATCCGGGCGATGCCCTCACCGGCACGGACGACAAGCTCTTCGTGCGCGCGGGCCCCGCGGCGCTCGCGAGAATCGTCCAGGCGCTCGAGGTCGTGGATCGCCCGCAGCGACAGTTGCTCATCACCGTCGGACAGGGCCGGGTCACCGAGCTTGCGGCGGCGGACGTCCGCGGGTCCGCAACGGTTTCGAGTGGCGACGTTTCGGTCGGCGTGAACCGGCCGCCCGGCACGGACACGTCGGCGCAGATCGTCGTGGCGGGACGACGCCAGCAGGCCGACCTGCACAACGTGAGCAGCGTGCGGGCGATCGAGGGCATGGAGGCGTACGTGGCCGTCGGCCAACAGATCCCGTTCACTTCGACCGACGTGGCCCAGGGCTGGGGAGGCGCGGTCGTCCAGACCTCCACGACCTATCGCGATGTGAGCACCGGCTTCTACGCAATCGCGCGGCTCAACGGCGACCTGGTTACGCTCTCGATCTCGCCACGCCAGCAGTCCTACGACCGCGCGCTCGGCGGCACGATCCATACGGCCGGCACCGACTCCACCGTAATGGCGCGGCTGGGAGAATGGGTCGAACTCGGCGCGGTGCGGGAGTCGGGCTCGTCTTCCGGCGGCGGACTCCTGGCCTGGGGCCGGCACACCGAGCAGTCGCAGTACTCGGTGTGGCTCAAGGTGGACGAATCGCCCTAGGACCCCGGCCGCGGGGACTACCCGGCGCTCTCAGAGCTGCGACTCCATCGGCAGGGCACGGAGCAGCGTCGCGCCGATGCGGCGGCTCACGCTCGCGTCGGGCTCCTGTTCGAGTTCGCGCTCCTCGCCGTTCACGCGGTCGTACCACACGAGGCCGCGCTTGGGATCCATCACGACGTGGTAGCTGCGGTCGGGCGAAGTGTTGTACTCGAACTGCGCGCGCAGCTGCTCCGCCAGTTCCGGGCTGTCCACCAGCACGCCCATCTCGGTGTTCAGGTTGGCCGACCTCGGATCGAGGTTCATCGAACCGACGAACGACCATCGGGCATCCACGACCATGGCCTTGGTGTGCAGGCTGGCACCCTTCGACCCGAGCACGCTGACGTGCTTCCCGCCTCCGGCGTCGCCCGCACTGCTCTTCATCTCATACAGCTCGACGCCGGCCTTGAGCAGTTCCTTGCGATAACGCGCGTAGCCGACGTGAACCGCAACCACGTCGGTCGCCGTCGAGCGAATTGGTCAGCGCCCTCGACCCTGATGCCGCGCTGCGCCGTGGCCGCGAGGCCCTGGGCACCTTGCTTCCCGGGCACGAGGTACGGCGAGATGATCAGCAACTCGCGCTCCGGCCCGCGCATCACCCGCGGACAGTCCGTCGAGCACCTGCGATGCCCGCAAGCCGTCCTCCTTTGTGCCGACTTTCGAGGGATCGTCCGCCAGCACGCGGATGTCGCGGACCTCGATCGGTCGCGGTGCGCCCGCGATCAGCTCGTTGCGCTTCGCGGGATCGCGCAGTGCCACGATGTAGGACGCTCCCGCCTCCGTCCGGAATGTCCCGCGATTCCCTGAGCAACTTCTGCAGGTCCGCGTCCGTCGGCTTGCGGCCCTCGAACGCCGACACGGGGATGGCGTCGGGGCAGTTCCAGTATTCGTCGAATTCGCGGCTCACCTGCTCGACGACCGGGCCGGCCAGCACGAGGTCGGTGTCGCTGAAGTTCGACTGGTCCGACGCGCCGAAGTACTCGTCGCCGACGTTGCGGCCGCCGACGATCGCGACCCGGTTGTCGGCGATCCAGGCCTTGTTGTGCATGCGGTGGTTGAGGCGCGTTCCTCGCACGAAGTACTCCGCCACCTTCCCGAGCGTGCCGTACCGGCTGTAGAAGGGATTGAAGATCCGCACCTCGATGTTCGGGTGCAGGTCCATGACCAGGAATACGTCGTGCCTCGCCCTCGCATCCAGGTCGTCCAGGAGCACACGCACGCGCACGCCCCGCTCCGCCGCCAGCAGCAGTTCCGAGGCGAGCAGCCGGCCGGTCAGGTCGTCGTGCCAGGCGTAGTACTGGATGTCCAGACTGCGTTCCGCCGCAGCGGCAGTACCGGCTCGAAAGGCGAACGCGAGCGCGTTCTGCTGCACGAGCTGCACGGCCGAGACCCCGGGCTCGCCGCCGGCACGATCTCGAGCACCATCTGGTCGAGAATCGTCGACGCCGCGGGAGGGAGCGCATGACTCTTCTCGACGCCGTCGAGGCGCGGCGCCGAGGCGCAATGCGCGAGCAGCGGCAGGACGCCGAGCACCAGCCATGGCCTGCGGGCCCGGGTCGTCCACCCGCGCGCCGGACCGCCGGGCCCAGGCGCGCCCGGGCCGTCGCCGGCCGCGGACGCCGCAGCGACTGGCTGCGGCATCAGTCCGTCAGCCGCCTTGCCCGGCGAACAGGAATCCGTCGATGCGCTCGATCATGTAGCCGTGGAACGGGTTGCTGCGCAGCCTGGTGAGGACCCAGTCCGGCACGGACAGCACGCCGTTCTCACCGTGCACCTGCACGCGGCCCAGCTGCACGTGGTTGGTCCTGCCCTCGGCGTCGTAGCCGTAAAGGGAGTCATCCGGCGGGAACGGCAACGCCACGTGCGACAGCGAGAAGACCTGCGCGGGCCACGACCAGTCGAGCAGCCGCGAGGACTGGGTCTGCGAACCCGGCTCGGCACGCAGTTCCTTCACCTGCAGCGTGCCCGGATCGGCGTTCGTGATCACCGTCAGCCCGAAGGACCGGTCCGGCATGGCGAGCAGCTTCTGCGTCAGCGGACCGGGGTCGGCCACCAGCAGCGCCTGGATCTCGGAGTAACGGTTGACGTCGAACAGCACCAGCTCGTGCGACTCAGGCGCCAGGTGCGCGAAGAGCGCGTCCACGACCGCAGGCGCGACGATCGTGGCATCGACCGTCGAGAGAAATGCGAGCACCGGCGGGAAACCCTTGATCTTGCCGCCCGCCGCGAGCCTTTCCACGCGCTTCGCAAGCCCGCTCGTCAGGCGCTGGGTCTCGCCGGCCGCATGGAAGCTGAACGAGGAGTACTTGTACGGATCGAACTCCGTCTCGATGACCTGCCAGGCGGCGCGGCCGAGGCCGGGCACGGACGAGAGCCCGGTGCGCAGGCGTGCGACGACGGCGAACGGCGATATGCCGATGGCCGGCGACAGGAGCACGAGTCCCGCCGGCCTGGGCAGGCTGGGGTCCTGTACGGCGGACACCGTGTAGTCGACCGCGAGCGCCGCGCCGTTCGAGTAGCCGACGATGTAGACGGGCCGGTCGGGGCCCATCTGCTGGCGCAGGTCGCGCATGGCCATGCGCACGGCCGCCTCCATGTCCTCGACCTCGAAGCTCAGCAGGCCCGAGGGCGCCGTGCCGTGCCCTGGCAGCCGCAGTCCCACGACCTTCAGGCCCCTGGACGCAAGGTGTTCGCCGATCGAACGCATGCTGTAGGGAGAGTCCGTGAGCCCGTGCAGCAGCAGGGCGGCCCCTGTCGGATGCTCGGGCGTGATCTCGAACGTCCTGTTCCAGTTCGACGGCCAGACCGCCGGGTCGCTGCGGCTGCCGCTCGCGTAGCGGTTGAACGGATTGCGTTCGTCCGGCTGGACCCGGTCCAGCACCCTGGACTTGAGCTCCACATACAGCCGGTCCTCGAGCCGCCGGTAGGCTGCGATGGAAGTCACCTCCCCCGCTCGGGCCGCCGTGAACTCCTGCTCCAGGTGGGCCGTGTGCCAGACCTTGGGCTCAGGACCGCGCGTCAGGAAGAAGACGTAGCCCCCGGCCAGGATCAGGACCAGGCCGAGGAGCACGGACCCGAGAGCCGAACGAAGGAAGCGGAACAGGGCTTTGAACATCTTCTTGGTCACCGTCCGGCTTTCTGGGAGCCGGCGCCGGATCATAGAACAATCTCGACGCCTCTCGTAAAACCCGCATGTCCGGCGCGCGGCCGGTGTAGGACCATCCGTCGGTCCCATGGAGCGGGTTCACGTGATGTCGCGCAACCGCCTGCCGCAGATCCTCGCCTACATGACGCCGTTCCCGTACTCGATCGACGTGGACGCGCCGCTGGCCGAGGCACACGCCTTCCTGCGTGAACGCCACATCCGCCACCTGCCGGTGACGGAGCGGGGCGAGCTCGTCGGCGTGCTGACCGACCGCGACATCAAGCTCGCGCTGGGTCCGGACCTCGGTTCGCCGCCGGAGCGCGAACTGAGCGTGCGCGACATCTTCCAGCCAGAGCCCTACGTGGTGGATGCCGGCGCCCCGCTGCTCACGGTCGCGGCGACCATGGCGGAACGGCACGTGGGTTCGGCCCTGATAACGCGCGGCGACAAGCTGGTCGGCATCTTCACGACGACGGACGCCTGCCGCGCGCTGGCGCGGGTCCTGCGCGAGCAGCATCCGGACCGCGGACCCGACGAGGTGGCCTGAGCCGTGTCAGCCGACCTGACTGCCGATCGACGGGCGACCGGGTCACGGGATCCGGCCAACGCCGCCTGCGCAGACCGCCTGCGCGAAGCGGCCGCGCTGCTCGAAGCACAGGGCGCCAATCCGTTCCGGGTCTCCGCCTACCGGCACGCGGCGGACACGCTGCGACACCTGCAGAAGGACATCGGCACGATCATCGAACGCGAAGGCGCGGAAGGCCTGGAGGCGCTGCCGGGCATCGGGCGCGGAATCGCCGGCGCGCTCGTCGAGATGTGGCGGACCGGGCGATGGGCGCAGCTCGAGCGACTGCGCGGCAGCGCGGACCCGGTGCAGCTCTTTACGCTCCTTCCCGGGCTGGGGCACAGGCTGGCCGAACGCATCCACGACGACCTGCACGTCGACACCCTGGAAGCGCTCGAAGTCGCCGCGCACGACGGCCGTCTCGACAACGTGCCCGGCGTGGGCCCGCGCCGCGCCGCGGCAATCCGCGCGAGCCTGCAGGTCATGCTCTCGCGCGGGCGACCGAGACGCGCTGGGCCGGCGACGGGATCCGAAGGCACGGATGACACGGCCTCGCGCACAGCGACCGAGCCGCCGGTCGAGGATCTCCTGGCCGTGGATCGCGAGTACCGCGAGAAGGCGGCGAAGGGCGCGCTGCCCACGATCGCGCCGAAGAGATTCAACCCGTCGGGCGAGGCGTGGCTGCCGGTGCTGCACGTCACCCGGGACGGCCTGCACTACACCGCCCTCTACTCCAACACGGCCCTGGCGCACCAGCTGGGACGCACTCGCGACTGGGTCGTGCTCTTCTTCTACGACGATGATCACGTCGAGGGGCAGCACACGATCGTGACCGAGACCCACGGACCGCTCGCGGGCCGGCGCGTGGTTCGCGGCCGCGAAGCCGAGTGCGTCGCGCACTACTCGGAATAGCGGCGCGCGAAGCGGGGCGTGTTACGCTTTTCCACCATGACCAAACCCAAGCTGATTTACTTCGACGCTCCCACCAGTCGCGGGGAGGAGTGCCGTCTCGCCCTGCATCTCGCTGGCATCGACTTCGAGGACGTACGCGTCAACCCGGCTGCTTGGCCCGCGATGAAGGAGCAGATGCCGTATGGCAGCCTGCCGGTCCTCGAGCTGCCGGGAAAGCCAGCACTCGCCCACTCCAACGCCATCCTGGTGCTGATCGGTCGCCGCCACGGCCTCCACCCCGCGGACGACTTCGAGGCGGCACGCCACGAAGGAATGATGCAGCACGTGGAGACCCTGCGCGCCATCGTCTCACCGACGCTGCGCATGGAGGCCGCCGAGAAGAAGGCCGTGCGCGAGGCGCTCGTGGCGGGCCCCCTGCCCGCGTGGGCGACGGCGGCCGAGAGGAACATCCTCGACACACCGTTCTTCGGCGGAGACAAGCTCCAGGTCGTGGATCTCAAGCTGTACATGGCGGTGCGTTGGTTCATCGGCGGCAAGGTCGATCATATTCCTGCCACGATCTTTGCCGGCTACCCCAGGCTCATCGCGGTGCACGACGCGGTGCGTGACCACCCCGGCGTAAAGGCCTGGTACGCGAAGCCCTGAGCACTGCCGACAGGGGTGCGCCAGCCCGCCTGGCCGCGACCCGTAGACCACCTCGCTCGTAATAGCTGACCCGGTTACGTGCGTTTCAACAGTGCATACGCGAACGACTGCACTGCGCTGGCAGGCGTAACGTGTCGCTCCGCACGCGTCTCGCGCAGGCTGAATTGGGGTGCAAGTATCCGGGCGATATCCTCCGCAGATCGCCTCGCGACAGGCAAACCACTGCATCGCTCCGGTCCGTCGGGGGCGAAACCCCCGATGACCGCATGTCCGCCCGTCTTCACGGCACGTGCCGCCTGCCGCGCATAGATCGCAGCGTCAGCCGGATCGGTCAGGAAGTGCAGCACTGCTCGATCGTGCCAGACGTCGAAGCCGCCCGCGGGCAGCGCGACGTCCAGCACGTCGCCGACCAGCCAGTTCACATCCCGGGCTCGTTGCCCAAGCCGCGCCTGCGCAATGGCGAGCGCCGCCGCCGAAATGTCCAGAACCGTAATGCCCTGCATGCCTCGACCCAGCAGGTCATCCACGAGCGTCGAAGCGCCGCCACCGATATCGATCAGCCGGGACTGGACCGAGAGACCGGCCAGCTCGAGCAGTTCAAGGGAAACGTCCAGGTGTGGCCGATACCAGCTGACGGCATTGGCCGCCCTGGTTTCATAGACCGTCTGCCAGTGCATCTGCCGTTCATGGGATCGGGCGGTCACGACGATACCCTCCGTAATAGCAGTCCGGCTTCCATGACGTCACTGCGGGCGCATCCGTAACCAAGAGCAGACCCTCCACGCTCGAGAACGACGCGAAGCATTCCGCCCATCCGGGTCACTTCGGGTCGGGCGCCTTCTCCCTGCACTTCAATTCGCCGGTCCTCGTCATGCCACCGCGCTTGTGCGGGATGCGGATCATACCCGACTTGCCCGGTTCGACGGTCACCTTCTCGGTGCGGTTCTCGTCGGCCCCGGTGAAACGGGCGCTGCACGAAATCGTTTTCGGCGTGTGGTTATCGATTCTCATGGCATCGGGGTTGTCCCTGGGCGCCAGGGTGACGGTCACGTCGAGCCCGCCAAGGTCCTGCTTGAGATCGATCGGACCCGCGCCTGCATAGGACGGCAACAGGCTCGCCGCGACGATCGCAATGAACTTCATGTTCATTTCATCTCTCCTGGCGTGGGCGGGAGCTTGACCAGCGGTGGCGTGGCGACCGCTGGAGGCGCGGTCATGACGGCGGCTTTGGCAACTCCTCGCCTCGATTCCATGGCCACCGCCCTTCCACCTCCAGCTGCAGCGCCATACTAAGGAAAGTCCGGACAGCCACTATGAGCGCAAGAATCATTACGTTTTCAAGGGTCGGCGCGACAACGACGGTGCGAATGATGTCGCCCGCAATCAGAAACTCGAGACCGAGCAGGATCGCGCGCCCGAGGCCTTGACGGTAGGACTGGTACGAATGGGAAAAGTCTCTTCTCGCGCTGGACAAGAACCGTGCTGTCGCGACGCCAGCACCGGTCACGATGATTAATACGCCAAGAGCATCGACCGCGCGCCCGATCAGCTCCATTACGTCGCGGTAATAGGTGTCCATCGTCACTCCGCACCAGGCGAATGCGCGCCGCAAGGCGTCAAATGCCCCGCGTTGCCCTGTTGGTGGGGCAGTGTACAACGGCCGCCACACCGCGGCCGCTCATGGGCAGACATTTGGGCTGGCCGCACTTCCGATGCTGGCCGACCTTTCCCATTCGCGGATGTCCGCTCTTCCTATAGAGCTCCCTCGGTAGCTTGTGAGCCTGCTTGATCAGCGCATCGACCACCGTCTCGGTGTCCTTGCCCGGCGCCTTCACCAGCATGAGGTAGCGGGTTTGGCGCTCCACCAGAGTGGCGATCTGGCTGTTGTGGCTGCCGAAGAACAGATCGCCTTCCCAGTGACCGGGTACCGCCCGGTCCTCGGCCTCGGCTGGTCGCTCG
This sequence comes from uncultured Gammaproteobacteria bacterium, assembly GCA_963706755.1. Taxonomy (GTDB): domain Bacteria; phylum Pseudomonadota; class Gammaproteobacteria; order Steroidobacterales; family Steroidobacteraceae; genus RPQJ01. Next base: position 322,705 of record CAVPNH010000007.1, on the reverse strand, counting down.
CGGATCGATACCGTCTCGGTGATCCGGCCGTGGTTGAGGCCCTTCTGCGTGTGGTGGCGTGAGCGGCGCATCCCGCGGGTGCGCCGTAGATGCTGCAGCAGTTCCTTCTTCAAGGCTCCGCGGGCCTGGATGAACAGCGTGCGGTAGATCGTCTCGTGCGACACCTGGCGAGTCTCATCCTGCGGGTACGTGCGCTTGAGCCACCCGGCCACCTGATACGGCGACCACTCGAGCCGCAGCTTCTCAGCCACCGCGCGTGCCAGCGTGCGGTTCCGTGCAAGTTTACAGGGCTTCGGCCGCTTCCAACTCGACCGTGGGACCGATCACAAATCCGCCCGTAAGCGGCCCTTTGGACCGGGAAAAACCCGAAGCGACCGTTCGCCACCGTCCGCTATCGGGCGGGTGCATGAGCCATGGTCAATTGAGCGAATGGCTTAGTGAACAGCCGCGAGATCGAGTGGCGCGTCCTTCGGCCGCTTCGCGAGCTCGGCTCGCTGCCGCGCCATGTCGCGCTCGATGTCGGCGAAGATGGCCTTGAACTCCGGGTCGTCGCGGATCGAGTCGAAGGCCGGTTGGAGATCGCGAACCCAGCGCCATCCCCAGCCGCGCCAACCCGCCTGCTCGGCCGCCCGCAACGCGGCGAGCGCCTCCTGCTTGCGGCCGCGCAGCGCCAGCGCTCGTGCATCGTTCGTCGCCCGACCTTCCCACTTGAGCCCTCCGCCGAGCAGCGGCAACCTGGCCATGACTTTCTCACTGCCGGCCAGCAAGGCGAGCGCTTCGTCCGTCTTGCCCAGCTTCTGCAAAGCCGGGACGATGTCGATCGCCACGGTGTAATTCCATGCATCGATTCTCGGTGCCGCCGTAAACAGCTCCGGATAGGCCTTGCGGTAGCGCGCCACGGACTCGGCGTACCGGCCATCGCGATAATCGATGAAGCCGAGCAGCCCCAACGCGCCGCTGTCTCGAGGGTTCGCCTCCAGTATGCGTCGGGCGCGCCGCTCCGCCCCGTTCATGTCACCGCCTTGCAGATCGCGCAATGCGAGCAGAGCGTTCACGATCGCGTTGTCGGGCCAGCGCTCTTCCGCCTGCCGCAGCGCGCGGTCACATGACGCGTCGTCCCCCAGGTCGCAGTACATCATTGCCAGCCCCAGCCTGCCCCAGAGAGAGTCGGCGTCGAGCGCCACGGCCTTTTCCGTGAGCGGCACGGCCGTCACGAAATCATCCATTGAATACGCGGCGAGAATAGCCAGGGACGAGTACCCTACCGGCATAAGCGGATCGATCTCGATCGCCCGTCGGTAGCGGCCCGCCGCGTCCTCGAACCGCTCCTGCCCGGCCAATGCCTGACCGAGACCGACCTGGGTGATCGCCGACAGCGGATCCACCCCCGCTGCGCGTTCGAAGTACCGGACACTCTCGTCGATGCGCGCCAGATCGAACAGCAGGTTCCCATAGAACTTAAGCGCCATCGCGTGGTTCGGATTGAGTTCGATGGCTCGGCGGAACATCTCCTCGGCACGGTCGCCTGATCCGCCTTCGTCCGCGATCAGCCCAGCCGAGACCCATGCGTCCGCGAGTCCCGGGTCCAGCTTCAGCGCGGTGTCGACTGCCGCCTGGGCTCGCTCGAGGGTGGCGGCGCGGGGTGCGCCGGTGTAGTCCAGACTCACCGCCAGCGATTCCGCCAGTCCCGCGTACGCGAGCGCGAACTTCGGATCCAGTTCGATCGCTTTCCGGAAGTACCGCTCCGCCTCGGTGAATCCGGTGACGGTGCGCTTCGCTAGACGCTGCCGCCCGAGCTGGTAGTTTCCCCAGGCTTCCAGGTTCTGGGTCGGCACCGCGTTCATGCGCGCCTTCTCGCCAGCGGTCAGCGTCGCCTTGAGCGCCCCGGCGATCGCCGCAGCCACCTCGCTCTGGATGGCGAAGATGTTGGCCGCCGTGAGTTCGCGGTCGTAGCTCTCCGCCCAGACGTGCGCGTCCGTGCTCGGCGTCGATCAGCTGCACGTTGATGCGCACGCGATCGCCCGCGCGCTGCACCCCGCCCTCGAGGATGCTCTTCACCCCCAGTTGCTTCGCCACGTCTTGGAGCGGCAACTTGGTGTCACGGAAGCGCTCGACAGACGTGCGCGAGATGACCTTGAGTGCGCTCACCTTGGAGAGCTGCGTCAGGATGTCGTCGTGGATGCCGTCGACGAAGAAGGCGTCATCCTGCTTGGCGCTGCGATTCTCGAACGGCAGCACCGCGATCGAGGGCCGCTCTTCGACAGGGTCGGAGCGGGCGGTGGCGCCGGCGGTGGCGGGACCGGTCCATTGCGCTGGCCATAGAGCCAGAGCCCGCCACCTCCGAGCGGCAGCAGCACCGAAGGATCGCAAGTTCGGCACGCTCACCCGCTGCTCGCCACGATCGCCGTGATACCACGCAACCACCAGCACGATCGGCAAACCGATCAGGAGACAGCAGCATGCGACCCGCTTGATCGCACTCGGCCAGGCGAAGGCGTCCGCCGCGAAACCGATCCCCTGCAGCAGCGCCCATGCGCCGGCCATATAGGCAATGCCCCACTGCACGACCTTGCGGCGGCGCAGCTTGGTCCAGACACCCTCGTCGTCACGCTCTGTCGGCGCGTCGGTCACTCGCGTGCTCCCTTACGGAGGGAGTGTAGCGGGATCGCCGGCTGGAGTCGTCTGGAACGGTCGAATGCGAAGTCTTCGCAACGATCCGGGCGGAGCCCGCTGGGCAACATGTCCCGTGCAATGAATGTCGACGCCGCTGCCACGAAATGACGGCAGTGACAGACCGCTCCTGGCTAAAGTCGCGATTGGCTGCTTCCCGGGGCCCTTCCGGCGGCGAGGATCGGTCTCGGGTGCACGACGCCCGCGTTCGAAGCGGGCGCCTGCGCCGGTTCATTTGCCGGAGCACCCTTCTCAGAGGAAATAGGCCGCCCCGAATACGCCGAGCATCGTGAAGACGAGGGCGATCTTCGCGAGCGTTCCAAAGACGAGTCCCACCCAGGTCGCGAGGCCGGCGCGGCCCGCCTGCTCGAGTCGTCCGTGCGAGATCAGTTCGCCCGCGACCGCACCGAGGAACGGCCCGAGGATCAGGCCCGGCAGCCCCATGAACACTCCGACCAGCGTGCCGAGCATGGCGCCCACGATTGCGAGCTTCGTCGCGCCAACCCGCTTCGCGCCCAGCGATGTCGCGACGAAGTCGATGGCGAACGACGCGAGCGTCATGAGCCCGAGCAGGGTGAGCACGATCCAGCCGACACGCTGGAAATCGTCCGCCCATGCAGCCACCAGCAGGCCGCCGTAGACCAGTGGCACGCCCGGCAGGGCTGGCAACACGGATCCCAGCACGCCCATGAGCACCATGAAGGCTGCGAGCAGCCACAGTCCGACGGATCCAGACATTGTCTTCTCCCCGGTCGCGGCCGCCAGCCGGCGCCCGCCGCATCATGCATGGCCCGGCATCCGGCGTCACGCAGGGCCATGGCGCTACACTGCTCCGGATGATTGAACTGCCCTCACTGCCGATCGTCGAGGCGCTGCCGGAACTCGAAGCCGCGCTGTCGTCGCATCGCTGCGTCGTCCTGGAGGCGCCGCCGGGCGCGGGCAAGAGCACGGTCGTTCCGCTCGCGCTGCTCGACAGTCCCTGGCGTGGGGACGGCCGCATCCTGATGCTCGAACCACGACGCATCGCGGCGCGCGCAGTCGCCGAGCGCATGTCCTTGCTGCTCGGCGAGGACGTCGGGCACACCGTCGGATTCCGCACGCGCCTCGAAACGCGCGTCGGCCCGCGCACGCGGATCGAAGTCGTGACCGAGGGCATCCTCACCCGGATGCTGCAGCGTGACCCGGCGCTCGAGGATGTCGCGCTCGTCGTCTTCGACGAGTTCCACGAACGGAACCTCCACGCCGACCTCGGTCTCGCGCTCTGCGTCGAGAGCCAGCGCCACCTGCGCGAATCGCTGCGACTGCTGGTCATGTCCGCGACACTCGAAGCGGACGCGCTCCTGCGCGTGCTCCCCGACGCAGCCGTGGTGCGCGCGCCGGGACGCATGTTCCCGGTGGACGTGCACTTCGTCCCGCCGCCCGCGACGGAACCGGGCCACGCGCCGCGCATCGAGGGACCGGTGACTTCGGTGACGCAGCGCGCGCTCCGCGATCACGAGGGGGATGCCCTCGTCTTCCTGCCCGGCGCCGGCGAAATCCGCCGGGTTACCGAGGCGCTCGCGGGCAGGCTGCCCGCAAGTGAGTACGTCGTGCTCCCCCTGTACGGGGACCTCGGTGCCGCGGAGCAGGACGCGGCGCTGCGCCCCGATCCGCGCGGCCGGCGCAAGGTCGTGGTTGCGACCAACATCGCGGAGACCAGCCTCACGATCGACGGTGTGCGCATCGTCGTGGACGCGGGACTCGAGCGTCGCCAGCGCTTCGACCCGGCGAGCGGCATGAGCCGCCTCGAGACCTCGCGGATTTCACGGGCGTCGTCAGAGCAGCGCCAGGGACGCGCGGGCCGCACTGCCCCAGGCACCTGCTACCGGCTGTGGAGCGCCACGGCGCACGACGCACTGCTCCCGCAAGCGCCCGCCGAGATTCTCGAGGCGGACCTCGCGCCGCTGGCGCTCGAGCTTGCGTGCTGGGGCTGCACCGAGCCCGCGTCGCTGACCTGGCTCGATCCGCCGCCGGCGGCGACGCTCGCGCAGGCGCGGGAACTGCTCGAGCGCCTCGAGGCCGTGGACGGCGCGGGGCGCGTGACGGCGCTCGGGCGCGACATGGCGACGCTTGGAATCCACCCGCGGCTCGCGCACATGGTACTGCGCGCGCGGCCGCTGGGCCTCGGTGAACTGGCGTGCCAGGTCGCGGCGCTCCTGTCGGAGCGCGACCCGCTGCGCGCGGCGCCCGGCTTCCGCGATCCCGAGATGTTCCATCGCATCGAAGTCCTGCGCGGCAAGCCTGCGCCCGCGAACTTCGACGTGGACACGGGTGCGCTGCGCAGGATCCAGCGCGTCGCGCAGCAGGTCGAGCGGCAACTCGGCCGCGTGGCGAAGACCCGCGACGCGCCAGGCGCCGGGCTGGCCCCGGATCAGGCGACCGGTCTGCTGCTCGCGTTTGCCTACCCGGACCGCATCGGGCGCGCACGCGAGGGCAGCCCGGGCCGCTATCTGCTGAGCGGCGGTCGCGGCGCCGAATTCCGCGATCCCACGGCACTTGCGCGGTCTGCATACGTCGTAGTCGCCGCGCTCGACGCGGGCGAACGCGAGGCGCGCATACAGCTCGCGGCGTCGCTCGATCCAGTGCTGCTGGAGCGGCACTTCGCTTCGGCGATCACCGAGACCTCGAGCGTCGCCTGGGATCCCAAGGTGGAGGCGGTCGCGGCACGACGGGTGCGGCGCCTCGGCGCGCTGGTGATGCGCGACGAACCGCTGCGCAACGTCGATGCGTCCGCGAGCGTCGCGGCCATGCTCGAAGGCATCCGCTCACTGGGGCTCGGCTGCCTGCCCTGGACGCGCGAACTCGAGCAGTGGCGCGCGCGGCTGATGCTGGTGCGCGAGAACGATCCGCGCGGGCGCGATGGCTGGCCGGATGTCTCTGACGACGCGCTCCTCGGCTCGCTCGAGTCCTGGCTGGCGCCGTGGCTGGACCGGATCACCCGGCGCGACCAGCTCGCGAAACTGGACCTGCGCGGCGCGCTGCACGCGATGCTCGACTGGAACGCCCAACGTCTGCTCGATGAGCTCGCGCCCACGCACCTCGCCGTGCCGAGCGGATCGCGGATCGCGCTCGACTACTCGGGCGGCGCACCGACGCTTGCCGTGCGCTTGCAGGAAGTGTTCGGGCTCATGGAATCCCCGCGCGTGGCCGGGGGCCGTGTGCCGGTCACGCTCGAGCTGCTCTCGCCCGCGCGGCGGCCGGTCCAGGTGACGCGCGACCTCGCGAGCTTCTGGTCGCGGGGCTATCACGAGGTGAAGAAGGAACTGAAGGGGCGCTATCCGAAGCACTACTGGCCGGACGATCCACACGAGGCGGTCGCGACCAGGCGAGTGCGGCCGCGCTAGAGGGACTGCGACGGTTACTCGGCCCGCAGCGCTTCGACCGGATCGAGCCTCGCGGCATTGAGCGCAGGGAGGATTCCGGCGACCAGGCCGATCAATATCGAGAGCGCGAGTGAGAGCCCGACGAAGAGCGGCGAGTAACTGACCGGCAGCTGCCGCACCGTTTCGCCCAGGAGCCACGCGACGCCCGCTCCGAACGCGAGGCCGGCGAGGCCGCCGAGGAACGACAGCACGACCGCCTCGGACAGGAAGAGCGCCAGCACCTGCCCGCGCTCGGCACCGAGCGCCCTCAGCAGGCCGATCTCGCCGGTGCGTTCCCGCACCGATATGGTCATGATGGTGAAGATGCCGACCGCGCCCACCAGCAGCGAGATGCTGCCGAGCGCCGCGACGGCGAACGTGAGCACGTCGAGCACCGAGCCCAGCGCGTCGAGCATCTGCTGCTGCGGGGTAACGGTGAAATCCTCGTCCCCGTGCCGGGCACCGAGCACGCGGCGTATGCCCTCCTCCACCTCGGGCAGCGGGGCGGTCTCCTCGTACAGCACGTGGATCTCGAACAGGCTTTCGCGGTCGAATAGATCGAGCGCCCGGGCGGCCGGGATGAAGACGGTGTCGTCCAGGTCCATGCCGATGACGGTACCCTTCGGCGCCATGACGCCCACGATGCGATAGCGCTCGCTGCCGACCCGCACGGTCGTCCCGAGCGGGTTCGCCTTGCCGAAGAGCTCCTGGGCCATCTTCGAACCGAGCACGGCGAGGCTGCGCGGCGCCCTCGGGTCGTCCGGCGGCAGGAACGTGCCCTGGCTCACCGAGAAGCGCAGCACTTCGGCGAACTTAGGCCCTGTGCCGTAGACGGTCACGCGGCGCTTGCGGCCGTTCGCCTCGACTTCCGCGTTGCCCTGCACCATCGGGTCGGAGGCGAGCACGTAGGGCACGTGGCGCAGTGATTCGGCGTCGTCGATGGTCACCGGGCGCACCGTGCCGAACACCCCGATCGACCCGCCCATGGTCTTCGTCGTTCCCGGCGTCACGCTGATGATGTTGGTGCCGAACTGCGTGAACTCCGAGATGACGAAGCGGCGCACGCCCTCGCCGATGGAGGTGAGGAGTACCACCGCGGCGACACCGACCGCGATGCCGAGCGCGGTCAAGATCGCGCGCATGCGATGCGCCGTCACCGAGCGGCTCGTGTAGCGCACGAGGTCCGTTCCGCGCACGGCTCAGCGCCTCCCCGCCAGCGCCACCACCGGGTCGAGCCGGGCCGCGCGCCTCGCCGGCAGCAGGCCGAAGACCACGCCGCTCGCCACCGCGATCAGCACCGCCAGCACCACGGCCCAGATCGGCGGCCCCAGCGGCAGCGCCGGGTAGGCGCGACCGATCACCCAGTCGGCGGCGTAGCCGACCACGAGACCGAAGCCCGCCCCGACGATGGACAGCAGCACCGCCTCGGCGAGGAAGAGCGCCGTGATCTGGCTGCCGCGCGCGCCGAGCGCCTTCATCAGGCCGACCTCGGAGGTGCGCTGGCTCACCGCGACCAGCATCACGTTCATGATCAGGATGCCCGCGACCGCGAGGCTGATCGAGGCGATCCCGGCGAGTGTCAGCGTCAGTGCGGTGAAGATCCGGTTGAAAGTTGCGAGCACCGCGTCCTGGGTGACGACCGTCACGTCCTCCTCGCCCTGGTGGCGCCGGGCGAGCTGGGCACGCACCGCCCGCTGGATACGCGGCATCGCGTCGCGCTCGCGCGCCGTGATCATGATGCGGAACAGCGACCCGCTGTTGAAGAGCTGCAGCGCGCTGCTCACCGGAATCACGACGATCTCCTGCAGGTCGAATCCGATGGACCGGCCGGAGTCTCCCAGTATGCCGATGACGCGAAAGCGCCTGTCGCCGATCCGCACCGTCGCGCCCACTGCCGGACCGCGTGGGAAAAGCTCCGAGCGCACCTTGGCTCCGAGCACGCAGACGGCCATGTCGCGATCGATCTCGCCGGCGGGCAGGAACGAGCCCTGTGCCATGCTCAGGTTGCGCACGACGAGGAATTCCGAGGTCGTGCCGATGACCGGCACCTCGCGCGACAGTTCGCCCGCGGAGACGGGTACCGAGCCGATCACCAGCGGCGCGATGCGCTCGACCCCGGGAATGCGGAGCAGCGACTGTGCGTCGTCGAGCGTGAGATCGCGAGGCGTCTCGCCCGCGAACATTCCAGGCTGCACGCCCGTGGTTTCCGAGCGCCCGGGCAGCACGATCAGCAGGTCCGCGCCCAGCGCCTGGAATTCCCCCGTCACGTAGCGACGGGCACCCTCCCCGAGCGAGGTGAGCACTACGACGGCCGCCACGCCGATCGACATCGCGACCAGCATCATGATGCTGCGCATCCGCGCCCGCACCAGGGACTCGCTCGCGAGGTGCAGCAGGTCGCCGAATCTCATCCCGGCGGCCCGGTGGTCTCATCCGTCACGATGCAGCCGTCGCGCATGCGCACGTGGCGGTGCGCGCGCGCGGCCACTTCGTCGTCGTGCGTCACGACCAGCAGCGTGATCCCGCGCGCATTCAGGGTCTCGAGCGCCACGAGCACCTCGGCACCTGACACGTGGTCGAGGTTGCCGGTGGGCTCGTCGGCCAGCAGCACCGTGGGCTCCATCACCATCGCGCGCGCGATGGCCACGCGCTGGCGCTGCCCGCCCGACAGCTGGTCCGGGCGGTGGTGCGCGCGGTCCATGAGGTTGAGGCTCGCGAGCACCGCCTCGGCCCGCTTGCGCCGCTCCGCAGGAGGCATCGCCGCCAGCACCATCGGCAGCTCGACGTTCTCGAACGCCGTGAGCCGTGGCACGAGGTGGAAGGACTGGAAGATGAAACCGATCTTGCGCGCGCGCACGTGGGCGAGTTCGTCGTCGTCGAGCGAGGTGACCTCGCGCCCGTCGAGCAGGTACTCACCGCCGGTCGGCCGGTCCAGGAGCCCGATTACGTTCAGGAGCGTGGATTTGCCCGAGCCGCTCGGGCCCATGATCGAGACGTACTCGCCGTCCTGGATCGTCAGGTTCACGGAGTCGAGCGCCTTCACGAGCTGCTCGCCGACCTGGAAGTGCCGGCTCGAGTTCCTGAGTTCGATCATGCGCAGTCGTGGCTCAGGGCGAGACGGCCGGCGCGCCGTCCTTGAGACCCTCGCGGTCGATCGAGACCACGACGCGGTCCCCGGGTTCGAGGCCCTTCGTGACCTCGGTGAACTCCCAGTTGCCGAGCCCGGTCTCGACCGTGCGACTGCGGATGCGGCCGCCCTCGAGGACATAGACGCGGTTGCCCTCGACCAGCGCGCGCGTCGGTACACGCAGCACGTCCGGGCGCTCGGCGACGATGACTTCGAGGTCGGCGCTGTACCCCGGCAGCAGGACGGCGTCGTCCCGCTCGTCGATCTCCGCCTCGACTTCCACCGTACGCGCCTGCTTCTCGACCTCGAGCACGTAAGGCGCGACGCGGCGCACGTGCGCCTTGAAGCTGTGGTCCTTGAATGCATCGAGCGTCACGCGGGCCGTCATGCCCTCTCGCACGCGCGGCGCGTCCACTTCGTCGATCGGCGCGGTGACGTAGATGCAGCTCGAGTCCACGACGTCCACCGCCGGCGGCGTCGGGATGCCGACGGGCGACGGCGTCACGAATTCGCCGACCTCGCCGTTGATCTCGGCCACGATCCCTGCGAACGGCGCGCGCAGCAACGTGCGCTCCAGGTGCGCGCGGGCCGCCTCGATGCGCGCCTGGCTCACATGGGTCTGCTCGCCTGCCGCGCGACACGCGGCCTCCCGGCCTTCGGCCTCGCCGGCCGCGCGCTCTGCAAGCTCGGTCGACACGAGCTTGCGCTCGACGAGGCTCGCGAGCCGATCCGACTCGCGGCGCGCGACCTTCGCGGAAATGCAGGCCTCGTCCCGCAGAGCGCGGGTGGCCGCGGCGTCGCGCTCGGCAAGGTTAACCTCGGCGCGGATGTCGGCGTTCCAAAGCTCGAGCAGCACCTGGCCCTTCTCCACACGGTCACCCTTCTTGACCGGCAGGCGGGCGATCTGGCCGCCCATCTGAGGCGCGAGCTTGGCGCGGTTGCAGGCCTTGACCGTGCCCGCTCGCGTGTTGGTTACCGTCTGGTCCACCGTGCCGCGCGCGACCTCGGCGGTGTCCACCGTGATGGGCTTGGGGCGCCCGACCCAGAGCACTGTCGCGACGGCGACACCCGTGATCCCGGCCACCACGGCCAATGCACGCCACTTCATGCCCGGAATTTCCGTTGATATCGAGGAGAACGGCATTGCAGCACCTCCCCAGCGGAGGCGCAATCAGGGGTGGCGGAAAGTCGCAGCCATGATGCAACCGGAGTGCCGCCGCGCCGCCGCCGGTGTTTACAGGGGTCCGGCCGCACTAGACTGCGCGCATGCAGGTTACCGCCAGACCTTCGCATACGCTCACAGACCCGGCCCGGCTCGCGTTCGTCGCCGCGCTATTGGCGTTCCTGGCCGCCGCCTGCTCGCCCTTCCAGCGCGGCTCGCCCGGCGGCACGGCCTCGGATCCCGGGGCAGCGGCGCTCATCGCGGCCGAATCCCGTATCGGCGCACCCTATCGCTACGGCGGAACCGGCCCCGATGCCTTCGACTGCAGCGGCCTCGTCGCCTACTCGTACCGCCAGGCAGGGATCACGCTGCCGCGCACGGCGGCCCAGCAGTACGCCGCGGTCACGCCGGTGAAGAAGCGCGACCTCAAGCCCGGCGACCTGCTGTTCTTCCGCGTCAACGACCGCGACGTGGGTCACGTCGGCATCTACGCCGGCGAAGACCGCTTCGTGGACGCACCGCAGACCGGCGGCAAGGTGCGCATGGTGCGTTTCGACGACGAGTGGTACCGCGAGCGCTACGTCGGTGCCGGACGCCCGTACAGGAACTGAGCATGGGCTGCCGCGAGCCGGCTTCATTTCAACCTGTCACTATGCGTACGAGTGGAGGTCGAGTGGCATGCGCCCGTCGGCGCGGACCGCCAGACACCGCACGACCGTGACGAGGTCTACGTCGTGGTACGCGGCAGCGCCGATTTCGCGGTGTGGCGGGAGCTCCTGCGATCACTGATCGCGCCTCGATCCAGTTGAGCAGGCGCTAGCGCACCGGTGAACAGTGTGCAGCGATCCACTCTGTGAGTTCGTCCTCGCTCAAGTCGCCGGCGGCGAGTGCGAGGAACGTCGTCACACACTCAGCGTCGCTGGCGGTCAGTTCCAGGCCATTCAGCTCCAGGAACAATTCGGCGACCACGAGGCTGGTGCGCTTGTTTCCATCCAGGAAGGGATGGTTACGGGAGATGCCGGATGCATAGCTCGCCGCCAGTCGATGCAGCGCGTGTTCTCCGTAGGCGAACTGGTTCTTCGGGCGAGCCATCGCCGATTCGAGCAGGCCACGATCGCGCACACCGGCCTGGCCGCCGTGCTCGGCGAGTTGCTCGTCGTGGATGGCAAGCACGACCTCGAGGTCGATCCAGACGGGATCGTTCATCGGCGCCGGCTGTGGCTACTTCGCGAGCTCGCGAAGGACCGCGCGGCGCTTCTTCATGATCTTGCGGGCGGCGGTCATCTGCGTTTCGAACTCAGGGCTGTACGGCGTCAGGCGGTAGCCGTCCGAGGATTCAGTCAGGTAGACCGTGTCGCCCCTGTCGACCTTGAGGCGTGTCAGGACCTCTTTGGAGAAGACGACCCCTGCTGAATTCCCAACCGCGGTGAGCTTGAGTTTGATCATGGGCGAATGTTCGTACGTTCGTAATAACAAGTCAAGACGCCGGACCATTCCAGGTCACGCTTTCAGGGTAAGAGTGGCTGTGCGACTTACGCGGAGATAGGCTCATGATCGAATCAACTCAAGGCTCGTTTGTTCCCCTTAGCAACTTCGGCTCCGGTTATCTTGAACCAATCACCCGCGGGTGAGCGGGGCTCATGGGAGGCGCGGACGTGGTTGGTCTGCTCTGCGGCCGGTGCCTCGGGTTTAGGCGGCTACAGCGCGCGCACTGCTCAGCATGAACTGGCAGGGTATTTGACGGATTTTTTCGAAACAGGTACCTTGTCCCGCAACGGTACTAGCCCTGAAAACATGGCCACCGAATCCAAACTCGCCCCGATCCGCAAGGGACTCCTGGAATTCCTGGTGCTGAAGATCGTTGGCGTGAGCAGCGTCTACGTGCCGGACATCCTGCGCCGGCTCGCGGGCACGGAGTTCGCCACGCAGGAAGGGACGCTCTACCCCCTGCTCAGCAAACTGCGCCGTGAGGAACTCGTACTGTACGAGTGGCAGGAATCGGATGCGGGTCCGCCGCGGAAGTACTACCGTCTGACGGACGCGGGCCGGGCGCAGCTCGCCGCGCTCGACGAGTACTGGAACCAGATCAACCGCACCATCGCCGACATCGGACATTGAGCCATGAAACGCATCTCCGTCACCGTCAGTCTCAACCGCAGCACGCTCCAGTTCGACGACGCGGCGTATGCGCGCCTCGACCGGTACCTCGCCGAATCCGCGAGCCTGCTCGAAGGCGATCCCGACCCGCAGGAGATCCTGGGCGACCTGGAGCAGGCCGTGGCGGACCAGTGCACACGTCGCCTGCAACCGGATCAAGCGGTCGTGACGCTGGCGGAGCTCGAGCCCGCACTCGAGGAGATCGGGTCCGTGCAGGTGCCAGGCGCCGCGGCTGCGTCGGGGTCGGCGGCGCGGGAGTCGACACGGCCGCTGCAGCAGATCAGCGAAGGCGCCGTGGTCAGCGGAGTGTGTCTCGGACTGGCGCGCTATTTCGGGCTCAACGTGACGGCGCTCAGGATCTTCGCGGTGCTGCTGCTGTTGCTCTCGGGCGGAGGCGTGATTGTCGTGTACATCGCACTGATGCTGCTGTTTCCGTACGCCCCGCTGCAGCGCGGCGGTCAGCCGCTCGGCTGGTTGCCGGCCAGGAGTCGCGCGTTCATCGAGTACGTACGCGTGAAGTTCCACCTCGCGACGAACTGAGCGCGTGGTGCGCAACGAAGTCACGCTCTTCGTAAGTGCGCACTGCCCCGCCGCTGGTCTCGCGCGGCTGCGGCGGGACGAGCCTACCTCCAAACTCAAGAATGGATGAACACGATGTCAGCACGCCAGGCGAGTCTTGCGGTCATTCTTGTCGTCTCGGTGTCGGTGGTCGGCCCGGCGCACGCCCAGCAGGAGCACCAGCATCAGCACGCTGGTGCTGCCGTCGCCAAGCTCCAGCTCGATGCTGGCCACAAATGGACGACAGTGGCCTCGCTGCGCTCTGGCATGGCTGCCATCCGCAACGCGTTCGAAGCGGACCATCCCGCGATTCACGAGGGCAAGGAGACGGACGCCCAGTACGCAGCGCTCGCGGATCGCATCCAGTCGCAGGTGAGCACGATTGTCGCAAACTGCCATCTGCCGGAAGAGGCCGATGCCAATCTTCATTACGTGATTGCCGACCTTTCGCTGGGTGCGAGCCTGATGCGGGGCCAGGATCCGGCCCGCACCCGTCACGACGGGGCGGCGCTGGTGCACGGCGCGCTGACTGCCTACGGCAAGTATTTCGACGATCCGGGCTGGGTGGCTGAGCCAGCGACGAAGCATTGAGCGCCGTCACGCCGGCGGTTGCCACGTCAGGCGTGACGCGGAGAACTGCGATGGTCACTGACTACGTTCTGCCGGGCCTCGTGGTCGCCTTTTTCGGCTGGCGAGTCGTGTCGTCCTTGCTTGCGCGGCGCAGGCGATCCCCCACTGCACCACCTTGCGGCGCCGCCGCCGGTCGCCACAGGTCTCAGCGATTCATCCGCTCCTCGACCAGCTGCTCCACCACCGACGGATCCGCCAGCGTCGAGATGTCGCCCAACTGCTCGTGCTCGTTGGCGGCGATCTTGCGCAGGATGCGGCGCATGATCTTTCCTGAGCGCGTCTTCGGCAGGCCCGGCGCCCACTGGACGAAGTCCGGCGTCGCGATCGGCCCGATCTCGCGCCGCACCCAGTCGCGCAGCTCGCTCCGCAGTTTCTCGGTCGGTGTCGCGTCCACGACCAGCGTGACGTAGGCGTAGATGCCTTGTCCCTTGATGTCGTGCGGACAGCCGACGACCGCGGCCTCGGCGACGAGGTGGTGCGCCACGAGTGCGCTCTCGACCTCGGCCGTGCCGAGCCGGTGGCCCGCGACGTTCAGCACGTCGTCCACGCGCCCGGTGATCCAGTAGTAGCCGTCCTCGTCGCGCTTGGCGCCGTCGCCGGTGAAATACATGCCCGGATAGGTCTTGAAATAGGTGTCGATGAAGCGCTGGTGATCGCCGTACACCGTGCGCATCTGCCCGGGCCAGCTGTCGGTGATGACGAGGTTGCCCTCGCAGGCGCCGTCGAGCACCCGACCCTCGCCATCGACGATGGCGGGTCTCACGCCGAAGAACGGCAATGTCGCCGAGCCCGGCTTCTGGTCGATCGCGCCGGGCAGCGGGCTGATCAGTACGCCGCCCGTCTCGGTCTGCCACCACGTGTCCACGATCGGGCAGCGCCCGTCACCGACGACGCGGTGATACCACTCCCAGGCCTCGGGATTGATCGGCTCGCCGACGGTGCCGAGCAGGCGGATCGACTTCCTCGAGTGCTTCTTCACCGGCGCGTCGCCCTCGCGCATCAGCGCGCGAAGCGCCGTCGGCGCGGTGTAGAAGATCGTGACCGCGTGCTTGTCGCAGGCCTGCCAGAAGCGGCCCGAGTCCGGGAAGTTCGGCACGCCCTCGAACATCACGGACGTCGCGCCGTTCGCGAGCGGCCCGTAGACGACGTAGCTGTGGCCCGTCACCCAGCCGACGTCAGCCGTACACCAGAAGACGTCCTCCTCGCGCAGGTCGAACACGGCCTCGTGCGTCAGCGCGGCGTACACGAGGTAGCCGCCGCTGGTGTGCAGCACGCCCTTCGGCTTTCCGGTAGAACCCGACGTGTACAGGATGAACAGCGGATCCTCGGCATCCACGACCGCGGGCTCGCAGTGTTCGGGCTGCCCGTCCACGACCTCGTGGAACCAGAGGTCGCGGTTGTACATGGCCACGGGGACCGCCGTGCGCTGCACCACGAGCACGTGCCTGACCGTTTCCGTACCCGGCGCCGAGAGGGCCAGGTCCACGTTGGCCTTGAGCGGGATGCGCTTGCCGCCGCGGATGCCTTCATCCGCGGTGATCACGACGGTGGATGCGCAGTCGGCGATCCGGCCGGCGAGCGAATCCGGAGAGAAGCCGCCGAACACCACCGAGTGGATCGCACCGATGCGCGCGCAGGCGAGCATCGCGACCGCTGCCTCCGGGATCATCGGCAGGTAGATCGTGACGCGGTCGCCCTTCTGCACGCCCAACGACGTGAGCGCGTTGGCGAGCTTGCAGACGCGATAGTAGAGCTCGCGGTACGTGATGCGCGTGCTCTCGTTCGGATCGTCGCCTTCCCAGACGATGGCGATCTTGTCGCCGCGGGTCGCGAGGTGCCGGTCGAGGCAGTTGACCGAGACGTTCAACTGCCCGTCCTCGAACCAGCGGATGCGGAACGCGTTCGCGTCGAAGCTCACATCGCGGATCCGCGTGTAGGGACGGATCCACTCGAGGCGCTGTCCCATGCGGGCCCAGAAGTCCTCCGGGTCGGCGACGGACTCGTCGTAGAGCCGTCGGTAATCCTCGCGACGGATGCGCGCGCGCGCCGCGAATTCCGCAGGCACTTCGTGGAGTTTCGTCATTCAGGTCTTCCCCCCGTCCGCATGCTGCGCTCAGTCGAGCGCCGCCCGTACCTTGGCCGCGTGCGCCGCGAGGAGCTGCGGATCGGCCATGCCTCGCGCGTGGAACCTGAGATCGATGCCTTCAAAGCGCGGGATTACGTGGAAGTGGATGTGGAACACGCTCTGCCCGGCACCCCGGCCGTTCAGCTGCGCGACCAGGACTCCGGGGGCGTCGAACGCCTTCTTCACCGCGCGGGCGACGCGCTGCGTCGTGAGGATCGTGGCAGCAAGCGACTCCGGCGGCAGGTCGAAGATATTCTCCGCACCGGCCTTCGGGATCACCAGCGTGTGCCCGTCGGCCTGCGGCATCACGTCCATGAAGGCGAGCGTCTGCTCGTCCTCGAACACCTTGTGGGCCGGGATCTCGCCGCGCAGGATGCGCGCGAATATGTTGCTCGGGTCGTACGGCATTGTCGTTCACCGGGTCCGGATGCTCGCCAGAGTATAAGGGGGACGTTCCGCCGGGAGGGGACAGTCCCCTGGGAGGGGCCAGTAGCCAAAGAGGGGACAGTCCCCTGGGAGGGGACGGTCCCCTCTTTGGCTACTGGCCGAACACCCACTGCACCAGGGCAGCCTGCAGGGCCTGGCCCCCGCCGGTGCCGGCCTTGGGATGGTTCACGATGATGACGGCCACGAAGGTCCGGCCTGAGGCCGCGCTCACGTAGCCCGCGAGCGCGCTCACGCCTTCCAGCGTGCCGGTCTTCATGCGCAGCCGTCCCTGCATCTCCGGCGAGCGGAAGCGATTGCGCAGGGTCCCGTCGGTCGCGGACAGTGGAAGCGAGGCCGCGAACTCGGGCATGTACTGGCTGCGCCAGGCCGCGAGCAGCACGTCGGCCAGCCCCGCCGCGGAAATGCGCTCCTCGCGCGACAGGCCCGGAGCCGTTGTCGAGCACGAGGTCGGGGATCGAGATGCCCCGGGTCGCGAGGAAGTCGGTGATCACCTTGCGCCCGTTGCCAGTCGTGCCGGGACGGCCCGCCTTCTCGGCGCCGAGCGTGAGCAGCAACTGCCGGGCCATGGTGTTGCTCGAAAACTTGTTCACCAGCCGGATGATCTCGGCCAGCGACAGCGATTCCTGCGAGTGGAGCAGCTTCGCGCCCGGCGGGACGACCCCGATCCGCCAGCCGCCGTCGAGCTTCCCGCCGCTCTCCAGCCAGAAAGCCTTGAACGTGCCGAACGCGTACTCCGGCGCGCGCATGACCGCACGGGTGAAACTCATCGTGCCGCAGCCGGACGCGTAGCGTCCGGTGAAAACGATGTGGTTGCCCGCCGCGCCGTCGGGTGTCGACACCCCGACCCCGGCGGCGCCGCGGCGGCAGGACCCCTTGTCGAGGCGCGCCGTGCTGTCGACCGTGAGGTTCGCGGGCCAGGGATAGGCTCTCGCGCGCAGCACGCCTGCCGCCAGGTCCGGGAACAGGCTGAAGGTGACCGTCTGGAAGTTCACGAGCAGCGCATCCGGCAGGACGTTGTAGGTGCTCGACGGCTTGTTGTCGAAGGCGCCGCGGTCGTCGCCCTGCGGCGCGAAGTAGCTGTTGTCGATGATCACGTCGCCGGTGACGCGCTGGATGCCGGCCTGTCGCAGGCCGTTCACGAATCCCCACCAGCGCTCGGCCGTCATGTACGGGTCACCGCCGCCGACCAGCACGAGGTCGCCTTCGAGCACCTGGTCGTGGACCGGTCCCGTCGCGTAGGCGCGGGTCCGCCACGTATACGCGGGGCCGAGCATCTCGAGCGCCGACCAGGTCGTGACGACCTTCATGGTCGAGGCGGGATTGCGCGGCACCGTCGAGTTGTAGCTGAGGAGCGGCTCGTCGCGGCCGACCTCCTTCACCAGCACGCTCAGGCTGGTGCCGGGAATATGCTGCTGCGCCAGCACGCGCTCGACTTCCGACGGGAGGTAGTCACGGTCGCGCGCGGGCGCGGCGTGCGGAAGGCACGCCAGCACGAGCAGGCAGGCGAAGGCGCGTAATCGCTTCGGCATCGACCGTAGTCCCGGGGAATCGGCGCGATGATACGTGATCGCGCTGGCGGCGCGTGCAAGTGCTCTGCATACTTCGCAGCCCGCGGCGGGGGAACGACGATGCGCAAGAATCTGGAACACGACGTTGAAGGGCCTGGTGGCTATACTGCCCATCGCGCTCACGCTCTACCTCGTCTCCTGGCTGGCAGGCACGGCGGAGCGCGTCTTCTCCCCGGCGATCAAGCTCCTGATCCCCGCGTCCGCCTACTGGCCCGGCCTCGGGCTGCTCACAGGCCTGGTCGTCCTCTACCTGGCTGGCCTCGCCGTGAACGCCTACCTCGTGCGCCGGGCGCTCAAGTTCGGGGACCGGCTCTTCGCGCGTATTCCGGTGGTGAAAACCGTATACGTCGCCATCCGCGACTTCATGCGGTTCTTTCCGTCGTCAGGCAAGGGCGGCGACCTGAAGCGCGTGGTGCTCGTGCCGTTCGGGCCCGGCAAGGCGATCGGCTTCGTGACATCCGAATCGGCGGCGGCCCTCGGCCTCGGCGACGGAACCGCGGACAAGGTCGCCGTCTACCTGCCCATGAGCTACATGATCGGCGGCTACACCGTGTTCCTCCCGCGCGACCTGCTCGAACCCACCTCGCTCTCGGTCGAGACCGCGATGCGCATCGTGCTCATGGGCGGGGTGACCGTGGCGCAGCGTACCCGACGCGGACGAACCGACGGGCCCGCTGAGGTGCGCGTCGCGATCGTCCCGGTCACGCCATTCGCGCAGAACTGCTCGGTGGTCTGGTGCGAGAAAACCGGCGCCGGCGCGGTCATCGACCCGGGCGGCGATCTCGACCGCATCCTCGCCACGGTCCGCGACGAAGGCGTGAAGCTCGAGAAGATCCTGCTCACGCACGCCCACGTGGATCACGCGGGCGGCACCGCGGAACTCGCGCGGACGCTCGGCCTGCCGATTGAAGGCCCGCACCGCGGCGACCAGTTCTGGATCGACGGGCTGGCGGAGCAGGCGCGCATGTTCGGCATCGCGAGCGGCGGCAGCTTCGTGCCGGACCGATGGCTCGAGGATGGTGACCTCGCGCAGGTCGGTGACATCGAGTTCGAGGTGAAGCACTGCCCGGGGCACACGCCCGGGCACGTGGTCTTCCACTCGCCCGCGGAGCGCCTGGCGTTCGTGGGCGACGTGCTCTTCGCCGGCTCGATCGGACGGACGGACTTCCCGGGCGGCGACTACGACACGCTGATCAATGCGATCCGCACGAAGCTCTTCCCGCTCGGCGACGACGTGCGGTTCGTCCCGGGCCACGGCCCCATGTCCACGTTCGGGGAAGAGCGCCGCACGAACCCGTTCGCGGGTGATGCAGCCGTGGGACGCGGGCGCTGATCGGGATCCCCGCCGGGCTCACTCGTCGGTCTTGCGGCGGCCGCGCCTTGTTTTCGCGCGATGCTCGGGGCCATCGTAGCCTGCGATCGAGGCGCCCAGGTCGAAGGCGCGCCGCGGCGCGCCCCGGCGATCCACGTAGTGCTCGTAGCGGCAGGTGCACGCGGGGTTGTCGCACTTCTTGAGCGGCAGCGTCGGCGCCGAGCGCGACAGGAAGCGCTGATCGCGGAGTTCGAGCGCGGCAGCGCAGGCGCGAGGCCCCGGCACGATCGAGACCGCGTGCCAGGGATTGATGGGTTTCTTCTTCACGGGCGCGGGCTTCGCCTCGGGCTCGCTGCGCCCGAACAGTGCCTTGGCCCGATTGAATAGGTCACTCACCAGTCGCTTACCCCGTGCCGGCAAAGATCTCCAATCTGCTCCAAGGCTAGCCCGGCGGCCGCGCCCGGGGATGTGACCAGCATCCCAGCCCCGGTCCCGGATTCGGACGCCGGATAGCCTAACGCGGATTAAGTCATATTGGAGTACCCGGGCGCGGGCCTTGCCGGACCCGCCCGGTGGGCCGAAACTGCCGGGATCGCCCCTCCAAGAGGCCCGAATGGCCAAGACCCGCCGCCCCCTGCCGGGGCCGCCCTTTGATTCCATCTACCGCCACGGATTCGTCCGGG
Source organism: uncultured Gammaproteobacteria bacterium (assembly GCA_963706755.1). Lineage (GTDB taxonomy): Bacteria > Pseudomonadota > Gammaproteobacteria > Steroidobacterales > Steroidobacteraceae > RPQJ01. The sequence continues at coordinate 302,865 of CAVPNH010000007.1, read as the reverse complement.
CGGCCATCGCCACCCCGCGGGTCGAGGTGGCATCTCCCGCCTACAACCTCGGGCAGACACTGGCGCTGGCCCGCCAGGCGGCGGCGACCCACGCGGTGCTGGCGGTGTTCCCCGAACTCGGGCTTGTCGGCGTATTCGAACGAGGACCTGTTCCAGCAGGACGCGCTCCAGGACGCGTCCGTCACCGCGCTCGGGGAACTGGTCCGGGCCAGCCGCGACCTCGCCCCCGCGCTCGCGGTGGGCCTGCCGCTGCGCGCCGACGACCGGCTCTTCAATTGCGGTGTCCTCGTGCATCGTGGCCGCATCCTCGGCGCGGTGCCGAAGAGCTACCTGCCGAACTACCGCGAGTTCTACGAGAAGCGTCAGTTCGCACCGGCCGCACAGGCGCTTTCGACCAGCATCCGCCTGCTCGGGCAGGACGTGCCCTTCGGCAACCGGCTGCTCTTCGCGGCGACGAACGTGCCCGGCTTCGTGATGCACCTCGAGATCTGCGAGGACCTGTGGGTACCGTTGCCGCCGAGCACGCTCGCGTCGCTCGCCGGCGCGACCGTGATCGCGAACCTCTCCGCCAGCGACATCACCGTCGGCAAGGCGGACTACCGGCGACTGCTCTGCGCCTCCCAGTCGGCCAAGTGCGTGTCGGCCTACCTCTATTCCGGCGCGGGCCCAGGCGAATCGACGACCGACCTCGCATGGGACGGCCACGCGCTCGCCTACGAGAACGGCGAACGGCTCGCCGAGTCGCGGCGCTTCCCGCTCGAACCGGGACTCGTCACGGCCGACATCGATCTCGATCACCTGCGGCAGGAGCGGGCGCGGCTCACGAGTTTCGGCGACAGCGTCCAGGTGAACGCCGCGCTGCTCGCCGGTTTCCGTCGCATCGAGTTCGAGCTCGACCTGCCGCGCGGTCGCGTGCCGCTCGAGCGACGGGTCGAGCGCTTCCCGTACGTGCCGGCGGACCACTCGAAGCTCGACGAGCGCTGCGCCGAGGTCTACGACATCCAGGTCGAGGGCCTCATGAAGCGCCTCGACGCGAGCGGGCTGCGAAAAGTCGTGATCGGCATCTCGGGCGGCCTCGACTCGACCCAGGCCGCGCTCGTCGCGGTACGCGCCTTCGACCGCCTCGGGCTGCCGCGCAGCAACGTGCTCGGCTACACGCTGCCGGGATTCGGCACGAGCCGCCATACCTTCGACAGCGCGCACGCGCTCATGAAGGCGCTCGGCATCTCGTCCGCGGAAATCGACATCCGGCCGTCGGCGGAGCTGATGCTCCGGCACATCGAGCACCCGTACAGCCGGGCAAACCCGTGTACGACGTGACCTTCGAGAACGTGCAGGCCGGCGAGCGCACTTCGCACCTGTTCCGTCTCGCGAACCTGCACGGCGCGCTGGTGCTCGGCACGGGCGACCTCTCGGAACTCGCCCTCGGCTTCACCACCTACGGTGTCGGCGACCACATGTCGCACTACAACGTGAACGCCTCCGTGCCGAAGACGCTGATCCAGCACCTCGTGCGCTGGCTGGTGAGCTACCAAGCAGTTCGACGTACAGACGTCCAAGGTGCTGGAACGCATCGTGGCCACGCGCATCTCGCCGGAACTCGTGCCCGGCTCGGGCGAGGAGCCGGAGCACTCGTCGGAAGCCGTGGTCGGCCCGTACGAGCTGCAGGACTTCAACCTCTACTACCTGAGCCGCTTCGGCTACCGGCCGAGCAAGGTCGCATTCCTCGCGCATTCCGCCTGGGGCGATCGCGATACCGGCGCGTGGCCCGATACGGTGCCGCCGGGCGAACGACGCGAATACGACCTCGCGACCATCCGCCGCTGGCTAGAGGTGTTCCTGCAGCGCTTCTTCCAGGACAGCCAGTTCAAGCGCTCGGCGATGCCGAACGGGCCGAAGGTCGGCTCCGGCGGCTCGCTGTCGCCGCGCAGCGACTGGCGTGCGCCCAGCGACTCGCCCGCGACGGTCTGGCTCGACGAGCTTCGAGCCAACGTTCCAGCCGGGCGCCGACGCAGGTCGTGATCCGGCGGTCCGTGCACACCCGACGCGAACGCCACTGGTCCGCGCGAACGGCCTCGACGGTCCTCGCGATCGTGCTCGCGATCGTCGCGCGCCCCTCGCTCGGGCAGGCGGAAGCTGCTCCGGCGGTCGCACCGCCGGGCGCCGCACTTCCAGCAGCGGGCTCCGCGCAGCAGACGGCCACGCTGCCGGAGACGGGACCCGCGCAGCCGCAGCCGAAGCCCGTCATCCCGGCCCCGTTCCTCGCCGGTTCCTCGAGCGAATTCCGCCAGCTCCTCGACGCGAAGGAGTACGAGAAGGCCATGGCACTGGCGCGACAGGTGCTCGGCGAGATCGAGAAGCGGCCGAACGCGGGCGGCGACGACCTGCAGGTGGCGCTGATGAACCTGGCGCTCGCGCAATACCTGGACGGGGACTACGCGGGCGCAGAAGCGAGCTACCTGCGGGTCATCGCATTGATCGAGGCGTCCGGCCGCACGACCGGCGCGCGGCTCGCCCGTGCGCAGGCGGGACTCGCCACCACCTACTACGCGGGCAAGCGCTACGACCTCGCCGTCGTGCGGTACGAGCAAGCCATCGCGCTCGCCCGCCGCGAGCAGGGCCTTTTCACCGAGGAGCAGATCCCCTTCCTCGAGAAATACGCCACGGCGCTGGTCGAACTCAGCCGTGTCGACGACGCGCTGCGGGCGCGCCGCTACATCCTGCGCGCGATCGAGCGCAAGTACGGCGCGGCGAGCCTGCGTTACGCGCAGGAACTCGAGTCCATCGGTCGCTGGTTCACGAGGATCCGGTCCTACGACGCGGCCCGCGCGTCGCTGCGCAGCGCCATCGCGATCGTCGAGGACGCGAAGGGGGAGAACGCCGCGGAACTGATCGGCCCCCTGACGGCGCTTGCCGAGTGCGCCCGCCGCCAGCTCCTCGACCCCTCGACCGCGAGGGCCGCGACGCCCGACGAGCAGCGCCAGTCCATGTTCCACGACTCGATGGCGCCGGTCCTGCCGTCGGTGTCGCCGAACACCATCGCGACGGAAGGACTGTCCTCGCTCGAGCGCGCGGTCGCGATCGCGGACAGCGCAGGCGCCGCCGTCACCGGCCCAGGTCGCCGACGTCCGCACGCTGCTGGGCGACTGGTACCAGTCGCGCAACCAGGCCGAGAAAGCGTTGCCGAATTACCAGCTCGCGTGGCAGGCGGCAGCCGGGGCCACCGCCGACGGCAAGCCCGTGACCGAACTGCTGTTCGGCCACCCGCTGCTGCTCGCCTACGTGCCTCCGGGATCGTGGAGCCGCTACGCAGGCCGGCCGGCGGACGAAGTGGTCCTGCGCGAAGCGCAGATCGCCTTCACGGTCACGGCGCGCGGCCGCGTCGCGAACCCGAAGGTGGTGTCGGACGCCGGCGACCCCAGCCGCGGGGCACAGGCCCAGCGTGCCGTGCAGGCCGCGATCTACCGGCCGCGGCTCGAGAAGGGAATTCCGGTGGATACGCCGGGAGTCACGCTCGATCAGCCGTTCTACGTGCTCATCGAAAAGGAGTCGGACGAGCCGGCGGGCGCGCCGGCGACGGAGGCGACTCCTGCGACGCAGCCTGAGTCCGTACCGGCGCCCGCGAATTCCGGCGGCTGATTCCTTACTGCGGAGGTGCCGTCGCTTCGACCGGCGCCTCGGTGGCGACCCCGGGCACCGCGGGCAGCAGGCCCCGCACCAGTGCCTGCTCGCGGAACTCGGTGGCGAGCTTGGCGGCCGCGTCGCGCATGGCGAGCTGCACTGCCTTCTTCAGCGCGTCCGACCCACTGCTGAGCATGCCCTCGTTCGCCGCGGCGCCATAACCGGTGAATGTCCAGGAGTCGATGGCCTGCCCGTCCGGCCGGTAGCCGTTGAACCGGTACCTGAGGCTGACCGCGTACACATCGGAGCCCGAGTCCACGGGCGTGACGAAGGCGAAGTCCTCGAGCACGGGCTCGATCACGCCGCGGATCTGCGGATCGGTGCTTGCACCCGCGTCCGTACCGGTCACTGGAACCACGCGGTCGAACATCGCGTCCATCAGGCGCATGAAGCCCTCGGACTGGGACTTTCCGATGGCGATCTCGTAGTTCCCGCCGTCGCGTTTCTCCTGGTACACCTTGTTCCGGAACTCGGGCGTGATGTACACGCCCACGACCACGGGAATCTTCGTGACCAGCGGAGTCGGAATGTCCGGCTGCGCCTCGAACCGGGTCGGACCGCAGCCGGCGAGGAACGCGCAGGCGAGCCAGGCCGCAGGGCGGATGCACGCGATGGGGCTGGCGAGTCGCATTGCGGGAGTTGCCTTCATCGGAAGCATGGTCGCACGCGGACGCTCAACGGGCATAGCTGCCGGGCTCGTTCAGTCCGACGAAGGTTCCGCCGTTCTTCTCGCACAGCGCCCGCATGAGCGTGGCGTAACGGATGCTCGTGACCTGCGGCGCGTCGGGTCGCACCGGGAAGCCGAGCGCGTGGATCCTGACCCTGCGCGCGCCGGTCTTGTCCTCCCGGTTCATCATGTCCACCGTGCGCATGACCGACTCGACCGACGAGCCCGTGAACTCGTCGCCGAACACGTAGAGGCTGATGCGGAGCCCCGTCGCGTAGTAGGTGCGGATGGCCTCGACGATGCCCTCGACGGGACTCGAGTTGCTGAACGGGAACCAGTCGCGCATCCGTTCCAGCACCAGCTTCCGCTGCATCGGGGTGTCGGGCAGCCAGCGCCCGCGGTACGAGGAAAACATGTACGTGCCCTCGTCGCTCATCACCTGCCAGCCCTTGACCGTCGGATAGGCGTCGAGGACTTCCTGCAGCTTCCTCATCATGAGCGGCCACGCGTAGTTCGCCATGCTGCCCGAAGTGTCGATGATGAAGATGACGTACTCGCTGTCCACGGGCAGGCCGCCGATGGGCGAGTCGTCCTTGCGCCGGTACTGCGCGCCGAGCAGGCGCTTCATTTCCTCCGTGAGGTCCTGCTGCGCGGAGACCAGCTGTCCCTCGATGTCGTTCTGCACCTCCGCGTCACGGCGCGAGGACTCGTACTGGCCGCGCAGCGCGCTCAGGTCGCCGCGCAGCCGCGCGATCCTCAGCTGCTCCTCTGAGAGCTGGATGCGCCGCGACTTGAGTTCGCGATTCAGCACCTCGCTGGTGCCGCGGATTTCCACGAGTTCCTGCTGGAGCTTCAGCAGCTGGGCCTTCAGGTCCTCGCGCGACTTCTCGATGACGATTGGTTCGCCAACCTGGGTGAGCACGAGCAGCAGGATCACGGCGCCGAACCCGCAGCAGATCGCGTCGAGGAACGAGAGGCTGAACACCTCGACGTCGCGACGGCCGAGCCTCGAGCCCCTCACGGCCAGTCCCTCGCGGGGCTCAGGAACGAGCCGTTGGTCCTGCGCGCCAGTGTCCAGTAGGCGGCGGGCGCCATCGGGTCGCCTTCCATGGGCAGCAGGATCACGTTCACGGGGATGCCGGACGGCAGCTTGCCGATCGCGTGCTCGAAGAGCTGCAGGCGGCCGCCGCCGTCGATGGTCTTGCGCACCAGCGGCGGGCTCGCGCCCTGCGTCGGCAACCCGTCAGTGATGAGCAGGATGTTGTCCGGTCGCGGCGAGAGCGACCCGGCCACTGCGAGCGCGTTCTCGAGGCTCGTTCCGTCCTGCGGTACGGTCTTGCGCAGCGCGCCCAGCGCGTCGTTCAGCGCCGCCGCGTCGTTCGCGGCGAGCCATTTGCCCGCGCTGCCCGGCACGAGCGGGTGCGCCTGCGTGTTGAACGCGTACAGCTGGAACTGCGACTTGCCGGGCAGCTGCGAGGTGATCCAGTCGACGGTGGCGACCGTGCGGCGCCATTTCGCCGCCGCCATGCGCCGCACTTCCGGCATGTTGCGGAGCCGGATCACGTTCACCACCGACTCGTCCATCATGCTGGCCGAGACGTCCACCAGGATCAGGATGTGCTGGCCGCCGACCTTGAGTCCCGTGAGGTACTGGCGGTCGCCGCTGCCGATGAAGCCCTTGATGCGCGTGCCCGGCTGGCCGGGGCTCGGCGTGCCGGCCTCGAGCCGGCGCTTGCCCTCGTCCAGCGATTTCAGGTCCTGCTTGAGGCGCTCGATCGCCTCGCGCTTCGAGAGCGTTTCCTTGTCCGCCTCGGCGAGCTGCTGCTTGAGCTGCTCGGTCTGCTCGATGATGCGGTTCGCGAGACCTTCGGCGGGCACGGGCTTGTCCGTCCCCTCGAGCGCATTGCGCAGCACGACGAGGTTCTTGTAGCCCTCGAGGACCTGCTCCTCGACCCGGTTCACTTCCGACTGCAGCTCGTCGTTGCGGTGCTGGCGCTGCACGCCGGCCTGCGCGCTCAGGATCGTATAGAAGAGCACGACCGCTCCGAACCCGCACGCGATCACGTCCAGGAACGACAGGCTGAAGACCTCGGTCTTACGCCGCGCCATCGTCCTCGACCACGCGCACGAGTTCGCACTCGACGCCGGGGCTTCCGACGCGCATGCGGTCGCCAGCCCGCAGCTCGACGCGCCCGCCGACGCGCTCGCCGTTCAGGTACGTCCCGTACGTGCTGTGATCCTGGAGCCACGCCGCGCCGCCTGCCAGCGAGATGGAGCAGTGTGATCGGGAGATCCCCGGCCCCGGCGGAAGCGCGAGCGCCCGCTTGTCCACCGGAACGTCGGAGCCGAGCGTGAGCGGCCGGGACCCGAGCCGGTAGGCGCGACTCGCGTGAACGATGTGCGTGGGCCGCGCCTCTTCGGGCACTGCGGCCGAAGGAGACTGCAGGACTCCGGAGACTCCCGCCGGCAGCGGAACCGGAAGATGCTGCACCAGCGTGAGGGCACGCCCTCCCTGCCGGATGTGCTTCTCCCAGGCCAGCGCCCCGAGCGCAGCCGCGCCGCGCGGCAGGCGCACGACCTCGCAGTCGCGGATCTCCGCGAGCCGGGCCCCGAGTCCCGGCATTGCCGCGAAACGATCGGACAAGCGCAGGTGCAGCGGGCCGCCGACCGGGCGTGCGCGCTGCAGGACTCGGGCGTACTCGTCGTAAATGCGACCGACGGCCTGCGCCAGCTCGCTCTCCGACAGCTCCACGGAGTGGGTCGCCGTTCCCGACTCGAGCTCGACCGACGCGTTGCCACCCTCGACCGCGGCGTCGAGCCAGCCCTGCAGCCCGTCGCAGAGAAACTGCTCGGTCGCGGCCTGGTGCAACGGATCGAAACGCGTCTTGAGCACGAAGGCCGAAGCAATCGCGTCCAGCCACGCCTGCTGCAACGCCAGCCAGCCGTGCTGCGGCAGGATCTCGAAGCGCGTGCGGCGCAGGCCCGCGGCGTGGTCGAGCACGGTGACTACGGCCCGGTGCAGACCGAGTTCCATCTGCAGCACGGTCTCGCGCGCGGGCTCCAGCGACGCGGCCGCGAGTCCCGCGTCCACCAGTCCGACCGGCTCCAGCCCGGACTCCCGTCGCCACCCCGAGCAGCAGCCCGAGCTGCTCCCGCGTGTACCAGGGCGGAACCGCGATGAGCGCTTCCCTGCCATCGGCGAGGTGCGGCGCGACAAAGCGCGCGAGCTGCGCGTGGGCGACTTCGGCCCGGTTCGCCGCGGCGGGCATCGGCCGGGCGAGCGGGTCCGTGCCGAGGTCCTGCCAGTGGCGGGTCTCGGCGTAGAGCGGCTTCAACCGCGCGCGGACTCGCGGCCGCCGCACCCGTCTCGGCCGTGGTGCCGTCCAGCATCGCGATGCCCGGCTCCTCGGCGAGGATGGTGCCGTCGCGCGCCAGTACGCAGGCCGGCGTCGTTGATCTCGAGGGCGAGGGTCATCTGCTCAGCGCAGCTGCATGTGCCGGATGAGGTTGCGGTCGAGGTAGGTCTCGCTGTCGAGCACCAGGCGCTCCTGCGCGAGCTGCAGCTGGTGCAGCAGGAACATGAGCACGATGCTGATGAGCAGTGCCGCCAGCGTGGAGTTGAACGCCGTCCCGAGCCCCTCCGTCACGCCGGACACGTCACCGGTCACCGCCTTGTGAGCCTCGCCCAGCGCGTCGCCGATGCCGCGCACCGTCCCGATGAAGCCGATCGCCGGGATGGCCCACGCGATGTAGCGCAGCATCGAGAGTTCCGAATCGAGCCGGTCGGCTTCCCCCGAGCACACGCCGCGCGCGGCGTCGGAGACGTCCTGCACGTTGCGGGTGGCTGCGAAGCGGTAGAGCGCCACCAGCAGCGCGCGCGGCAGCAGGCACTCGGCCTCGAGCGGCGGCAGCGCCTCGATCGGACGCGCGTACTCGCGCGTGTCCTCGGGCAGGATCTTCATGCCCTCCGGAACGTGCACCAGGTCGCGGGCGAGCAACGCCCTCTCCTTGCGCGCTCGCCAGGTCTTGTAGCCGATGATGGCGAAGGCCCAGAGGCCGAGGATCACCTCCGACTCCTGCTCCCAGTCCTTGAGCACGACGTAGATCGAGCGCTCCGACACGTAGTTCGGATCCTTCTTCATCGCCTCTTTCTGCTCCGCCAGCACCGCGGTCGCACGTGGCCGCACGACGGTGACGTAGCTCGCGTGCACGACGATGGTGAAGACGATCAGCGAGAACACGCTGAACACCAGCTCGCTCGGGGCGCGCGCGTTGATCCTGGACATGCTTCGGGGCTCTCCGTACTCAGATGTCGACCGGGAAGGACACGTCAAAGTCGGCGCGCACTTTCTCGGTGGGTTCGAAATGTTCGCCGGACTTGCCGCGCGCGGGTGGCGTCTTGGCGTCGGCGGCGGGCGGTGGCTGCGAGGACGCCTGTGGCGGTGCCGCCGTTTGTCCGGCCGCAGTCGCCTTGGTGCCCCGCCGTCGGGGCCGCAGCCGTCCCCGGCGTTGCGGGGGCCGGCGCTTCCTTCGCCGTGGCAGCTCGGCGCCGGCTGGGCGGTTCCCGGCGCTTCCTGCGCCCCGGGCGCGGTGACCGCGACGATGACGCCCGCGAGCAGCGCGATCGCCAGCCCGAGGCTGCGCCTACTGCGCGTAACGCGCGATGCGGAATCCGAGGTCATTGCGTCTGCCGTCCCCGTAGTCCCGATAGGCGAGCCTGAGTTCCGTCACGGCGGCGCTCTTCCAGCTCGAACCGCGGATGACGTGCAGCGCGCCTCGCCGGTCGCCGCCGGATCCACCGCAGCTGCGTCCGAGCCTGGCTGTACAGTGTAGAGGTCGTGCGTCCACTCGGCGACATTGCCGCCGAGATCGAAGTATCCCGCGGCGCTCGCGCTGAAGCTGGCGACCGGCGCCGTGGCGGCATAACCGTCGTCGTAGTCGGCCATCACCGTTGGCAGGAGCGCCTGCGCGCTGCGGTCCGCGTAGTTGCCGGCGCCAGGCGGCACGGGCAGCGCGCTGCCCCAGGGATACTTGCGCAAGCCCGACCCGTCCCGGCGCGCGATCCACTCCCACTCGGCCTCGGTCGGCAGGCGATAACCGGTAGTCGCCGGAGCGACGGGCACGAACGAGCCGCCCTTCATCTCGTACGCGGCGGGAAGCCCTTCCTGTGCGCTCAGCCAGTTGCAGTAGGCAGCGGCCTCCTGCCAGCTCACGTTCACCACCGGCTGGCGCTCGAGTTCCAGCGTCGTCTGCAGGACGAACCCGGACCGGTGGTCCGGACGGAACTGGCGGTATTCTCGCATTGGTCACTTCGCGCGTGGAGACGTAGAAGCGTCGCTTGAGCGCGACCTGGCGCTGCGCCTCGTTCGCGCGACGGCCCGCCTCGCGGCGCGGGCTGCCCATGGTGAAATCGCCGGCGGGCGACCAGCCTGAGTTCCTGTCCCGACTTCGTGCGCAGCGTCGGTGCAAGCGCGACCGGATCGGCGGCCACCGGCGCCGCGCCCTGCCCACCCTTTGCGCCCGCCGGCTGGGCCGCGACGATCGCCGGCGCCGCACCCTCGAGCAACGTCACCTCCACGCTCTGAGGCAGCCCCGACCGCGGTGTGACGGTGGTACGGAACGGCGCGTACCCGGCCTGCGTATCTCGAGCGAGTGAGTGGTCGCAGGAAGCCGCAGTGTCTGGTTGGCGACGCCCTTCGACTCGCCATCCACCAGGAGTTCCGCGTCCTTTGGATTCGCACTGACGATCACCTCGCCCAGGATCGGAGTGAGCGTGACCTCCACCGTAGAGCTCTTTCCGGCGCCGACCGTCGCCTGGCGGCTGGCCGGCTCGTAGCCGTCGCGCGTGACCGAGACCGCCTGGGCGAGGTCCGGCCGCACGTCCACCGCTAGCGGCGTGCGCCCGCGGTATGCGCCGCCGATGGTTACGCTCGCGCCTGCGGGCTGGCTCCGCACCGCGAGTCTCCCGTCCGGAAGCCCGAGCTTCACCGGGCCGATGGTCAGCGGCTCGTTGGCCTTCACCTGCACGTCGCTCACCCAGGGCTTGAAGCCGGGGTGCAGCAGCTCGACGCGATGCGAACCCGCCATGAGCTCGAGCGCCAGTGGCGTCGCACCGCGCGGCTCGCCCGCGACTCGCACCGCGGCACCCGCGGGTTCGGTCGAAATGTTCACCACGGCCCAGGCCGGCGTCAGTTTCGGAGCAATCTGCTGGTGCTTGCCGAATCCCTGCACGTGGATGCGGGCCGCGTAATCGACGTAGCGCTCCGTGTCGATCGTGATTTCGTGGTCGCCCGCGGGGAGCGCGAACTCGCCGGGCGCCTTGCCTGCCACGCGCCCGTCGATCGTGACCGTGCCCGGCACGGGCAGCGCGATCATGAGGTGACCCGGCAGCGCCGTGAGCCGGTAGCGCAGCACCTGGCCGGACTCATGGCCGACGGTCACCGGGACGCGCAAGCGCGCGTAGCCCTCGCGCTCGGCCACGAGCGTGTAGGGGCCAGGGCGCAGCAGGTGGCTCGCGCCCAGGCGCAGTCCGGGCCAGCCGCCCTCGAGACTCACGCGCTCCGGCGTCGGATCGATCGCCACCTCCACCGGCGTGGAGGTGAAGACGAGTACCGCGACGCTCGCAAGCAGCGCGGCGACGCAGACGATCGCGACGCGCCGCCCGGACCAGCCGGACCCCGGCGCGCCCGCGACAGGCCGCCGGAATGCGACGGGATCGATGCGCTCATCGTCGTCCGCGCCCGCGCCAGACACGCTCTCGGAAGCCGCTGCAACCGGCGGCGCCGTAATGTTGTCGGCGCCGCCCGAGAGAAGATCGAGCACGCGCCGGCCGTCCTCCATGCGCAACTTCAGCCGGCCGCCGCCCACATCGAGGACGTCCCCGCCGCGCAGCCACGTCGAGCCTGCGACGCGCGCGCCATTGTGCAGGACCGCCGACTCAGCGCCCGACGGCTGCACGAAAACCTGCCCGTCGTGCAGTGCAATCCACGCGATCGGCCCGGCCGAGGGCGCGGGCACGACGACGTCGCTGCCCTCGCCGCCGATCGACAGCGGAAAGTCGGCGGCGTCGAAGGGCCGCTCGCCCAACGGTTCGCGCAGGACCAGCTCGGCGTTCAAATCTGCTCCTCGCAGCGGATCACGAGTTCGGGCGGAGTCCGCCCGGGCATTATCGTGATCTCCCGCCGCACGTCGCGGAAGCCCGCACGCGTCCCGACGATCGTATAGCGGCCGGGGAGCAGATCCATGTCCTTGCGATCGAATGCGCCCAGCCTGCCGACGCGATAGATCGTCACCTCGGTCTGCCTGTCGGAGGCGATCACGAGGCGCACCGGCGTCTCCGCGGCGGCGAGCAGCACGCGCACATCGTTCACCTGCCGCGAGAGCACCGGTCCCGGATCCCGAATCGTGGCGGCCTGGGCGAGGGTCGCGCGCGCCGCGCCGCGAACCCCGTCGGAGAACAGGCGCTCGGGCCTCTCGAGGTACGACCCAAGCGCGGCGTCGAGCATGACGCGCGGCTCGACGCGCTCGACACCCTGCTGCGCGTCGAGCAGCATCGCGTCGATCGCGAGCGCGGCCCGATACTCCACCATCGCGTCGCGCCAGCGCTCCTCCTGCTCGGCCTTGCGCGCCGACTCGAGGTGCTGCGCGATCGTGCGATCGCCGAGCGCGCGCTGGACCTGCTCGAGCCCTTCTTTCACCTCGGGCGCGCCCGGGCGGATGCGCCCGGCCCGTTCGTAGGCGGCGCGGGCGCCGGCATAGTCCTTGCGCGACAGGGCCGCGAGCGCGTCGGCAACCGCTGCGGAGAAGGCGCTGGCCGCCTGCTGCGCCTCGACCCTGGCGAGCGCGCTGCGCGCAGCCACGGTGTCCGGATCGAGCTCCAGTGCCTTGCGCCAGGCCTGCTCTGCGGCCGGCAACTGGCCATTGCGCTCGGATTCCGCCGCTTGCGCCAGCAGCGTGCGTACCGCGTCCAGCGTCCCGGCACGCTTGAGTCCCTTGCGCGCGGCCGCGTTCGCCGGATCGATCTTTGCGGCGACCCCGTACTGCCGGCGCGCTTCCGCAGCGTCGCCTGCCTCGATGGCGGTCGCGCCCGCCGCGAGTGCGGCGCGCAGCTCGGCCGCGATGCGCTGCTCCTGCGCCTTCTTCTCTTCGAGCTCCCGCTGCGCTGCCGCCTGCGGGTCCTCGGCCAGTGCCGGCACGGCCGCTGCCGAAGGCGCAGGCTTCACCGGAGCAGCGGGCACCTGCACGACCAGCGCGCCTTCGTTGCGCGCGACCCATTGCGGGAGGGCGAAGAACACCAGGCCCGCGACCACGACCAGGAAGATGAACGCCCCGACGACCAGCCCGCGCCTGAATCCCTGCGAACGAAGCTCCGACGCGCTCGGGCCCGTAGCGCCGCCGCGTCGCCACATGGGCTCGATGGCCGCCGTGCCCGCCTCGGGCGCCCGCAGCGCGGGTGGCGAAACCGCGGCTCGCGAGGGCACCGACGCCGCTTCGTCGGCGGCGACGGCGCGCAGGCCATCGAGCACCTCGGACATGTCCCGCGGCCGGTCCTCGGCCCGCCGCGCGAGGCAGCGGGTCACCATCGTCTCGAGCGACGACGGCACGCGCGCGCGTCGCTCCGCCACTGCCGGCGGCGTCAAGGCCGTCCGCGCTGCGTCGGCATCGGGATAGAAGGGCGGATATCCGCCCAGCAGTTCGTACGCGAGCGCGCCGAGCGCGTAGACGTCGTCCGCGATCGCGGGCGGCATGCCTGCGAGCTGCTCGGGGCTCGAGGTGAACGGCGACCCTCCCGGGGCCGCCGACGGGTCGCCGATGGCGGCCGCCAGCCCGAAATCCGACAGCAGCGCCCGCCCGTCGTCCGCGAGGATCACGTTCGACGCCTTGATGTCGCGGTGGACGCAGCCACGCGCGTGCAGGGCCGCCGCGCCCTCCGCGACCTGCACGAGCGCGCGCAGGATCTCGCGCGAGGCGGCTCCGCGCAGCCGGGCCAGGTCGGTCGAACCTTCGAATGCGAACACGGCCATGACGGGGTCGTCTTCGTGCACGTCCGTGCACGCGAGGACGTTCGGATGGGAGACACCGTGCTGCAGGCGGGCCGCGTTCAGGAAACGCTCACGCTCCTCGCGCAGGGCCGACAACCCGGGACGCAGCACTTTCACCACGCGCTCCGCATCGCGGTCGCGGGCCAGCCAGGCCTCGGCCGTCCGGCCCTCGCCGAGCTTCCGCAGCAGCGCGTAGCGCCCCGCGAGAACCTGTCCGCTCTCGAGCATCATGCCTTGCACGCGGAGCCGTTCAGTTCTTCGACGCCGCTGGAACCGGGGCAGCGGGTTGCGGACCGCTCGCCGCCGGCAGGCCGGTCTCGTTCTCGTAGAGCTGCTTGAGCAATTGACGCCACTCGGCGTACTGCTCCTCGGCCGAGCCCTTGAGCTGCAGCGTGCGGCCCTCGACGTCCACCACCATCGGCTGCACCTCGGACTGGAACGAGTCGCCCAACTGCTTCAGCGACTCCGTGTGGGTCTTGATCTCGGCGCGCTGGTCGAGCCCGCTCTTGAACGCGTACATGCCGCCGATGACGGCTGCCGTGGACGCGGCGGACGCCGCGCTGCTGTTGCTGTTGGAGCCGGCCACGATGCCGCCGACGATCGCGACCGCGCCCAGGATCTGCCGCGTCAGCGCCTCGCGCTGCGCCTGCGAACGCGCCTCGAGTTCCTCGTAGCTGTACTTGCGCCAGTTCGTGTAGGGAACCGTCATGCTTCCGGCGAAGTTCGAGTAGTGCTCGTTCAAGGTATCCACCAGCGCGTAATCGCGCTCGCGGACGCGCTGCATGCGCTGCAGGACCGGATCGTCCGCGGCGGGCAGGCGCGTGATGGACCAGTTGCCCTTGCGGTCCTGCGCGAGGTACTGGCCGAACGCGTAGGGCGCGAGTTCCGCGTCGAAGCGCAGGTCGCTGATCTCGTGGAGCGCCACGCGCTCGGCGCGGGTCAAGCGGGCGCGCGCGGCCAGCATGTCATTGGCCAGCGTGTTGTAGACGTTCTCGAACGGGTCCGCGGGCTTCGACAGCGTGTCCTTGTAGGAGCGCGTGTCCGCCGTGCCTTCGTAGTCCTTCCTGTACCAGACGCGTCCCGCGGAGTCCCTCACCGTGACCTCGAGCTTGAGGACACGACCATCCGACTGCACGATCTTCCCGTCGACGTACACGTCCATGCCCGTGTCGTCGCGCGGCAGCACGCGCACCTGGCCCCACTGGCCCGTGCCCTCGAGCGTGTCGCGGATCTCGACCGGGATGTATCGGGACTCTGCGTTGCGCACGTCGGGGAAGATGCCCTCTTCCTCCTGCTTCTTCGGATCCTGGGGCACGTTTGGATCGAAGAGCCGGACCGCGACGTCGAGCAATTCATCCTGCGGCACCTCGGCCGTCGCCTTCTGCGCCATGACGCGGGTCATCGGACGCTGGTCCTGTACGACGCAGCCGGCGAGCAGCGCCACGGCTGCCAGTACGGTCAACGAAATTGCCCGGAATGTGAAGCTCGTAGTCACTGCGTGCTCTGCTTGTATTTCCGGTATTCGTCCCACAGCTTCTCGCGCAGTTCCGGATCCGTCTCCTTCATCGCGGCCTCGCGCAGCTGCCTCGCGACGATGTCGTCGTCACTGCCGTCCGGGATGTCCGGGGGCACGGTGTTCGGGCCCGAGCCGCCCTTGGCGCCGCCGCCGTAGCCGCCACCGCCGCCCGGTACGCTCGACTCGCCACCGGCCGTCTGGCCGCGACCGCCGGATTCGCCGCCGCTGCCCGCGCCGTCGCCACTACCCGAACCAGCCCCGCCACCTGCGCCTTCACCCGGCTTGCCCTCGCCTCCGGACCCGCACCGGCACCGTCGCCCGTCCCGTCCTCGCCGCCGGCGCCTGCGGCGCCCGCTTCGTCGCCGGAGCCGCCGCTGCCCGAACCCGAGCCGCGCGCGGCGCGCTCCTGGGACACCGTTTCCTGTTCCTTGCGCATGCGCTCGTCGAACACGGCGAAGGTTTCGTCGAATCGCCGGTCGATCTGCCCGCGACGATCGTCCGTGGTCATCGGCCCGCTGCCCGCGCCGCCGCCCTGTGGCGCGGTACCACCCGACTTACCGGAGCCTGCGGTCCCTGCGCTGCTTCCGCTCCCCGCGCCACCACCCGATCCCGACGGTTGCGGCGGCGACCCGGCCCCCGATCCCTGCTGGCCCTGGCTCGATGCCTGCGATCCGCCGGCCGCCGGCGAACCCGGTCCACCACCGGCCGGATGACCGCTTGAACCGCTGCTGCCGGACTGGCCGCTCGCGGCGCCTCTGCCGGACGGTGCGCCTGCCGAAGGACCGCCGCCGGACGAAGCTGGGCCCTGCGTGCCACCCGCCTGCGGGCTGCCGGGCTGACCGCCTTGCGACGACCCGCTGGAAGTATTGCCTGCGGGCGCGCCGCTGCTCCCTGTACTGCCGGACGAGCCACTCGCACCACCCTTCGTCGGCTGGGACGGGAACGGCGATTCCGGCCCGCCGCCCTGGCTCGACGTCTGTCCGCCGCTCGAACCCTGGCTGGATGACTGGCCGCCACCGCTGGACCCCTGACTGGACGGCTGGCCGCCGCCGCTGGACCCCTGGCTGGACGGCTGGCCGCCGCCGGACGACGACGGAGCCGACGGCGGAGATGACGACGGCGATGAAGGGCTCGGCAGCTGCGGCATCGACGGCGACTGGGTCGAGGTCGTCGTCGCGCATCCCGCGAGGACCAGCGCACAGACGGCGGGCCAGAGCAGGTTGTCAGTGCTTCGGTTCCACATTCCTCAGGTCTCCCGCGCCCGTGACCGCGCCACACGCCCGGTGGCGCCTGCCTTGATCATGATTGGATCCGGCCGGCGGCGCGTAGGTTCAATGGCCGCCGCCACCAGTCGCGGCGGCCGGCGCAGGGCCGACGAGGTCCGAACCCACCAGGAACGAGCGCAACTGTTCGGAAAGCCGGTTGCAGGCCGTGCTCTGCACCGGCGTGATGATCGGGATCGGGGCGATCGCCCCGATGAGCACGGACGTGCCCGTCACGTCCGTCGTAACCGTGCCGAGTTCCGTCGCCGTCTGCAGGTCCCAGACGGTCGCTACATAATCCGCTTCCTTGTCCCACCAGCCGACGCCGAAGCAGCCTCCCCCGCCCGGCCCGATCGCGCAGGCGACGCTGCCGCCGCCGTTGGTCTTGCGCGTGGTCCCGTCCAGCCAGACGACGTAGCGCACGCCGATCTGCGTCAGCCGCTCGGTGACGCCCGGGCGCTCGAGCAGGGTCTTGAGACCGGCCGCATTGGCCGGCGCCGTGCTCGGTTCGAACCACGGGAACATCGCGTCGGTGAACTGCTGCTCGCCATAGATCTTGAACGGAACGGCATCGCCCTTCGAACGCTTCGAGGACTGGCCGTCGTGCGGGTGCACGAGTTCGCCGCCGACGCGTTCCTGGACGCAGCTCACGAAGTCGCCCTCGGTCCCGACGCCCTCGAGCTGCGGCTTCGTCAGGATGACGATGGACTCGTTTGCCTGGATCGCCGAGGCCGACTGGCGCGTTTCGTCCACCTTAGAGGTCATGCAGCCCGTGGCCGCCGTGGCCAGGATCGCAAGGCACAGGCTCGCACGCGCGCGGGACGCGCGGTTTCGCGATGCCTGCCTGGCCTGTGCAGTTACGTTCACGGCGGCAATCCTCGGCCCTGACCTTGATCGGAATCGCACCCGATCTGGAGGGTCGAGTATACGACACGGGTGCCGCGCCCTCGCGGGAGTGGTTCGCGACTCAGCGAAACAGGACGCCCTGCTCCGGCGCCGCCGGATCGCGCAGGAACAGGCTCGTGTCGAGATCCGGTCGGCGGCCGGCGGGGAAGCCGTGACGCCGGCAGGCGGCCTGGAACCGGGCGGAAAGCAGCTCCGCGTACGGCCCCTCGCCACGCATGCGGTGCCCGAACCGCGGATCGTTCAGCCGCCCGCCACGGGCCTCGCGCAGGAGGTTCAGCACGCGGTCGGCGCGCGCCGGGTAGTGCTCGCGCAACCAGTCCTCGAACAGCCGGCCGAGCTCGTGGGGCAGCCGCAACATCATGAACGCCGCGCTCGTCGCGCCGTTCTGCGAAGCGGCTTCGAGCAGGCGTTCCATCTCGTGGTCGTTCAGCGCCGGAATCATCGGGGCCAGCAGCACGCCCACCGGCACGCCGGCATCGCTGAGCGCGCGGACGACACGCAGCCTGGACCGGGGCGAGGCGGCGCGCGGCTCGAGCACGCGCTTCAGGTCGTCGTCGAGCGTCGTGAGACTCATGTGCACCTTCACGAGTCGCAGGCGCGCAAGCTCCGCGAGCAGGTTGAGGTCGCGAAGGATGAGCGCGCCCTTGGTCACGATCGTGACCGGGTGGCGATGCGCGAGCAGCACCTCGAGCAGTTCGCGCGTCGTGCGGTGCTGCCGCTCGGCGGGCTGGTACGGGTCTGTGTTCGCGCCGAGATTGATGGGCTTGCAGACGTAGCGCGGCGCAGAGAGTTCCCGGTCGAGCAGTTGCGCGAGTCCGGGCTTGTGGAAGATGCGCGTCTCGAAGTCGAGGCCCGGGCCCAGGTTCCAGTAGGAATGGGAGGGTCGCGCGAAGCAGTAGATGCAGCCGTGCTCGCAACCCTGATATGGGTTGACCGACTGGTCAAACGGCACGTCCGGCGACTCGTTCCGGGTGATCGCTCGCTTCGGCCGGTCGGCAATGAGGACGGTTTCGGCGCGGCGGGGTGGCTGGTCCGCGCTGCCCCAGCCGTCGTCCTCGGCTTCGAGACGCGTAGCCTCGAAGCGGCCGGCCGGGTTGGTGACCGCGCCCCGGCCTTTCTCCACCTGCAGCCGATCCGCACTCCGCATCGGCGGAGAATACTGTATGTCTATACAGTCGTCACGAGTTCCCGCCCGGGAACCGGTCCATCCAGCGCAATTCCGGAAAGAGCCTGGACCAGGCGGCGGCGACCACGAGCGTCGCGCAGCCGCCCACGATCACCGCGGGCACCGTGCCGAACCAGGCCGCCGTGATCCCGGACTCGAACTCGCCGAGCTCATTCGACGCGCCGATGAACACGGCATTGACCGCGCTCACCCGACCGCGGATGTCGTCCGGTGTCTCGAGCTGCACGAGCAGGTGGCGGATGTAGACACTCACCATGTCGCCGGCGCCCATCACGGCCAACGCCGCAATGGACAGCCAGAAACTGGTCGACAATCCAAACGTAATCGTGGCGACGCCGAATGCGAGCACCCCGCCGAACATCCAGCGACCCACGTGTCGCGCAATCGGCGAGACGCCGATGGCGAGCCCGCACAGTGCAGCGCCCGCCCCGGGCGCAGTGCGCAGCAACCCGAGTCCGCCCGGGCCGACGTGCAGCACGTCCGCGGCATAGACGGGCAGCAGTGCCGTCGCGCCGCCGAACAGCACCGCGAACAGGTCGAGCGAGATCGCCCCGAGCACCGGGCGACGCGACCACACGAACCTGAGTCCGGAGAGCAGCGTGTGCCAGCCCGGCGCCTCCGCTGATGCCGAACGCTCGCCGCCGCGCCGCACCATCAGCGTGAGCAGTGTGGCAAACGCGAGCAGGACGGCGACGGTCGCGTAGACGACCGTGGCCCCGGACAGGTAGACGACACCGCCCAGCGCCGGGCCTGCAATGGTGGCGACCTGCCAGGTCGACGAATTCAGCGCGACCGCGGTACCGAACTGCTCGCGCGGGACGAGGTTGGGCAACAGCGCCTGGCCGGTGGGCATCGCGAATGCGCGCGCGATTCCGAACAGCACCATCACCGCGAACACCGGCGTCGCCGAGTACAGTCCGCGCCAGGCCAGCGCGAGCAGCAGTACCGCACAGACGCACTGGAGCGCGAAGCACAGCGTGATGATCCGACGGCGGTCGTGGCTGTCCGCCATGTGGCCCGCGGGCAGGATCAGGAGCACGAAGGGCAGGAACTGCGAGAGGCCGATGAGGCCGAGATCCAGCGGATCGTGCGTAACCGCGTACACCTGCCAGCCGACGGCGACGGTCTGCATCTGCACGGCGATGGTCGCGAGGAAGCGCGCCGCGAGAAAGAACGTGAAGTCGCGATTACGGAGGACCGCGAGGCGCGGGGCGTCGCTCACGAGGTGATTGCACCCGCCGACAGGGTCCGCAGTCGGCTCACGATGGCCTGGAATCGCGGGTCCGGCCGCAGCGGATCGAAATCCGGGTCCTTCTCGATCCACTCGAGATTGCCGCGACCCTGCTGGACGGCGTGGTCGAGCATTTCCAGCGCGTCGTCGATGTCTCCCAGCACCGAGTAGGCGCAGGCGACGTTGTAATAGGTCGAGAACGCGTCCGGCCGGGCCTTGAGCGCGCGCTGCGCGAGTTCACGCGTCTTGTCCCGCATGCCGAGTCTCGCCGCCTGCACCGTGCCGAGCTGCAGGGCCCGCCCGTCGTCCGGGTCGATGGCGAGTTGCCGCTCGAGCGCCTGCATGGCACGGACCGCCACGTCCGCGTGCTCTTCCAGTCGGCCGAGCTTGAGCAGCGCGCCCTCGAGCAGGCAGAGCGCCTGGTAGTCGTCGGGCCGCAACTTGATCGCCGCCTCGTAGAGCGGCACCGCGCGCGCGAAATCGCCGACCTGGAAGCAGTGCCGCGCATAACTGTAATGCGCCTCGAACGACGCGGGGTTGAGACGAATGGCTTCCTCGAAGTCCTGGTCCGCCTCCCTCGCCCGGCCCTGCAGGGAGAGCAGCATGGCACGCGCGACGTACGCCTCGGGCATGCGCGGCTCGAGCTCGAGCGCGCGCTGGCTCGCCGCGAATGCCTCGTCGAAATCCGCCTGGGTCATGCCGACGCGCCACAGGCCCTTGAGCGACTGGGCGTGCGCGATCCCCGCGTGGGCCTGCGCGAAGCGCTCGTCGCGCCGGATGGCCTCGCGGAAGAACTCGATGGCCGGGCCCATCGCCGTATCCGTCCCGTCGCGCAGGTGGGCCTGGCCGCGCAGGTAGAGGTCGTAGGCCTCGCCGTTGCTCGTGCCCCGGCGCTGGATCAGCTCGCGCTCCTGCCTGCTCAGCGAGACGCGGAGTGCCTGCACCATCTTCTGCGCGATCTCGGTCTGGATGGCGAACACGTCGCAGAGGTCGCGGTCGTAGCTCTCCGACCACAGGTGGTAGCCGTCCGCCGAACTCACGAGCTGCGCCGTGATCCGCACGCGATCGCCCGCCTTGCGGACGCTGCCTTCCAGCACCGCACCCACGCCGAGCGTCCGGCCGATCTCGCGCACATCCGCCGCGCGGCCCTTGAACTGGAACGAAGACGTTCGCGACGCGATGCGCAGGTCGCGGATGCAGCACAGCGCGTTGATGATCTCCTCCGCGATGCCATCGCAGAAGTATTCCTGGTCGCGCCCGGGACTCATGTCCACGAACGGCAGGATGGCAATGGAGTCGGGGGCCTCCGCAGCAGCGGCGGTCTCGGCCGCGGGCAATGCCGGCGCCGCGGATGCCGCCGGCAGCACCTGCACCGCGGGTGCGGTCGCAGCAGGCACGGCTGCCGGATTCGGCGGCGCGAATGTAGCTTCGGGCAATGGGACAGCAGCCGGCGTCCTCTCGATGCCCGTCGGCGTCACGTCGAACGCCCAGGCCAGCCCGCAGGCCAGCGGGAATCCCAGCGCCGCCAGCGTGATCACGAGCTTGAGCGTCCAGTGCGGCAGCCCCATGGGCTCGGAGATCGTGCCCGCCACCTGCACCAGGAGCCAGGCCACGACGAGATACACGGCGGCGACGCGCACGACCTTGCGGCGCCGCAGTTCCGCGAACCAATGCCCCAGCTTCGACCCGTCGTCGGACATCGCGCGCCACTACCCCCTCGCGCCGATTATAGGGGCGCCGGCCCTTCGGGTTGCCGCCCGTTATGTGCGGCCGAGGAACGCCTCGATCGCGCGTGCGAGTTCCACGGGCCGCTCGTGGTGCAGCATGTGGCTCGCGCCCTCGATCACGCAGGGCTCGAGCCGGCGGATGATGCTCGCCATGTGCTCCGGCCGGCCATCCTCGCCGAGGCGCGGCAGAAACTCCGACTGCGCCGCGATCACGTACAGCACCGGCGCCACGATCTCGCGCCAGCAGGCCTCGGCCTCCTCGCGCCGGTACAGCACGGCGTTGACGCGCTTGTGCCGCGGGTCGCCCAGCACCTGCACGGCGCCGCCTTCGACCGGCCGCGTCCAGGACTGCGCGATGAAGTGCGCTCGGTCCGGCGTGAGCCGGGGGTTGCGTCGCATGAGCAGGTGCGCGAAGGCCTCGAGTGACGGAAAGGTCGCGAGCCTGTGTTCGTGGCGCAGTTCCTTCAGCCATTCGCGGTAACGGCCCGGCGCCTGCGATGACTCGGTGCGGGGCAGGCCGAAGCCCTCGATGCACACGACGCGGCTCACGCGCTCGGGGCGGATCCCGGCGTACAGCGTCGCGATGTTGCCGCCCATGCTGTGGCCGACGATCGTGACCGGCGCGCCGGGCGACCAGAGGTCGAGGAGCGCGTCCAGGTCGCCGAAATAATCCGGGAACCAGTAGCCGTCGTCGGGCGACTCGCTGCGTCCGAATCCGCGCCAGTCCGGCGCGACGAATGCGCGCGTGTCGGACATCGCGTCGACGAGGAACTGGAAGGTGTCGCCGGTGTCCATCCAGCCGTGCAGCAGGACCACGAGCCCCTCGTCGCCGCCGGGCCAGCGGGTGACGTGGTGGCGCAGGCCACGCACTGCAACCTGCTCGTGGACCGGTGCGCGCCGGGGCTCGTAGATCTCGTGCATGGCTGGCGTACCGTAATCGATGGCGTCGAGCATACCCGACGGCTGCGCCGCCGCGCCCGTTCGGTGCGGGGATCACAATTCCGCGGCGGCCCTATATAGTTCGCCGGCCCCGCACCACGCCCACCCATGCGCAAGATCCTCGTCTTCCAGCACGTCGCCACCGAACCGCTCGGCCACCTGGACCGGATGCTGCGCGAGTCCGGCGTGCGCATCCGCTACGTGAACTTCGGGCGAGAACCGCACGCCGAGCCCGACGTGCGCCGCTACGACGGGCTCGTGGTGCTGGGCGGGCCGATGAACGTGGACCAGGCCGACCACCTGCCTCACCTGCGCACCGAGATGGCGGCGATCCGCGAGGCCGTGACCGCGGGCAAGCCCATGCTCGGCATCTGCCTCGGCGCGCAGTTGCTCGCCGAGACCATGGGCGGGAAGGTGCATCCGAACCCGGTGCCGGAGATCGGCTGGTATCGCCTGCACACGACGCAGGCCGCGCACGAGGATCGGCTGTTCCGGCACTTCGAGCACCGGCCGCACTTCGTCTTCCAGTGGCACGCCTACACCTTCGCGCCGCCGCCGGGCGCGGTGCCGCTCGCGTGGACACGCAACTGCCGCAACCAGGCCTATCGACTCGGGGATTCCGCGTGGGGGCTGCAGTTCCACCTCGAGGCGGACGAGGCCCTGATCGGCCGCTGGCTCACGAGCGAGGCCGGGCAGGCCGAGATCGACCAGCACTGGAGCCTGCGGAAGATCGCGCGCATCCGCGCCGAGACGACGCGCCACCTCGCGCTCGCGCAGCCGCTGAGCGATCGAGTGTTCGCGGAATTCGTAGAACTCGTGGGCCCGCGGGCGAAGGGCCTGGTGTTGCCGTCGCGTTAGTGGCCGCTCACTCCCGCCCAAGGAACATCCGGTAGGCCGGGTTGCCGGTCTCCTCGGTGTACGGATAGCCGAGTTCGCGGAGGTGCTGGGCGAACTCGTCCGCGTCTGCCGGCGCCACCTGCACCCCTGCGAGCACGCGCCCGTAGTCCGAGCCGTGGTTGCGGTAGTGGAACAGGCTGATATTCCAGCGCGCGCCCACGGCCTCGAGGAACCTGAGCAGCGCGCCGGGCCGCTCCGGGAACTCGAAGCGGAACAGGCGCTCGTGCGCGAGGCCGTGCGCGTGGCCGCCGATCATGTAGCGCACGTGCAGCTTCGCCATCTCGTCGTCGCTCATGTCGAGGACGCGATAGCCGGAACCGGCCACGAGGCCGACCAGCGCCTCCTTCTCGCGCCTGCCCTCGTGGAGCGCGACACCGACGAAGATCCGCGCGCTCGACGCATCGTCGTAGCGGTAGTTGAACTCGGTGACGCTGCGCCTGCCGAGGAGCTGACAGAAACCGAGGAAGCTGCCGGGCCGCTCCGGGATCTCCACCGCCAGCAGCGCCTCGCGCTGCGCGCCCACGTCGGCTCGTTCCGCCACGTGGCGCAAGCGGTCGAAGTTGATGTTGGCTCCGGAGTTGACGGCGATGAGCGTGCGGTCGGCGCAACCCTCGCGCACGACGTATTTCTTGATGCCCGCGACGGCGAGCGCACCAGCCGGCTCGGCGATGGTGCGGTTGTCCTCGAAGATGTCCTGCACGGCCGCGCAGATCTCGTCGGTGCTGACGAGGATCACCTCGTCCACGTATTTCTGCGCGAGACGGAAGGTTTCCTCGCCCACGCGACGCACCGCCACGCCATCGGCAAATATGCCGACGCGCTCGAGCGTTACGCGCTTACCGGCCCTGAGCGAGTCGTGCATGCTGGCCGCGTCCTCGGGCTCGACTCCGACGATGCGTATCTGCGGGTACAGGGACTTCACGTAGGCGGCAATTCCGGCGATGAGCCCGCCGCCGCCGATCGGAACGAAGATTGCGTCGATGGGTCCGGAGTGCTGGCGGAGGATCTCCATGCCGATCGTGCCCTGGCCGGCGATCACGTCCGGGTCGTCGAACGGGTGGACGAACGTGAGCCCGCGCTCGCGCGCCAGCTCGACCGCGTGCTCGAAGGCGTGGTCGAAATCGTCGCCGTGCAGGATGACCTCCCCGCCGAGGTCGCGCACGGCCTGCACCTTGATCTCCGGCGTGGTCTGCGGCATCACGATCACCGCAGGAATCCCCCGATGGCGGCCCGCGAGCGCCACGCCCTGGGCGTGGTTACCTGCCGACGCGCAGATGACTCCGCGGCGTGCGACCGTTTCCGACAGGTGGGAAATCTTGTTGTACGCGCCCCGCAGCTTGAAGGAGAAGACGGGCTGCAGGTCCTCGCGCTTGAAGAGAACCTGGTTGCCGAGGCGTCTGGAGAGCCTTGGTGCGGGCTCGAGCGGGGACTCGATGGCGACGTCGTAGACGTGCGCCTTCAGGATGCGTTCGACGTAGCTTTCTTGCATGGCATCGCGGGGGGTGGCCTGGCCGCTTACGTTAGCAGGAAAGCGCGGGGCGGAGCGTCCCGGCACTGCTTCTCGTTCAGGCCGGAGGGCCGCATACTGCGCCGCTTTCCAGGGCCCGGACCGTCGTCTTGCACATCGAACTCATGATGACCGTGATCGCCGGGACGAGCGGCGGACTCGCCGGCCTCGTCTGGAGCCGGCTCGTGTCGGCTCCCTGGATTACCAGGACCAGCGGCGGGGCCTACGGTGGCCAGGCCTCCGAGCCCGTTGCCCGGCAGGTCGCGGTCGCGCTGCTGTTCGCGGCCGCTGGTGCGGCGCTTGGGTTCCTGTTCTGGCTGGGCTGGGGACTGATCTCGCTGGTGAACGTGCCGTGGTACTCCGCGGGTCTCGTGTTCGGCACGCTGGCCTGGACCGGCGTCGCCCTGCCGCTGCTCGGCGTCCTCACGCTCAGGCTGCGCGGCCTTGGACGCACCGCGCTCGTGCTCGCAGTGGAGTGGTTCGTGACCTGCGTTGCGATCGGGCTGTCCTGCGCCCTCGCCTGGCACCGCTACGCCTGAGCGGCGTGGCGCGCCGCAGCGCGCCAGCCCTGCGTGTTCTCAGCGGTCGAGGAAATCCCGCAGGTGCCGCGCAACTTCGCCCGCGCCCGCGTCGAGCAGGCCACCGCCCTGTTCCGGGAGGTCCACCCTGTGGCACTCGCGGATCAGGCCATCGACCCGCCCGCTCATGTCCCAGAACTCGTCGCGCGGCCGCAGCACGAGGGTCAGTTGCCGGAGCAGCGGCAGGCGCTCGCCAGCCGGATAGTTCGCGGCCGCGGACGGGCCCCAGGAGGCCGCGTCGCCGGCGCGCATCGCGCCCGCAAGATCGTCGCCTATGCGTGCAATCGTCGCCTGCGCACCGCGCGAGCGACGAATGCGCTGCCACTCCTCGACGAGGTGGGTGCCGTCCTCGCGTGCCCGCGCCGGCCACGGGCGGGCGTTGAAGGCCTCCCGCTCCCGCGCGTCGAACACCGGCACGCCGGCCAGCACAACGCGACGGACCTGTTCCGGCCGCGCGATCGCAAGCTCGACCGCCGCGAGCGAGCCGGCCTGGTAGCCCAGCAGGTCCACCTGCCGCAGGCGCAGCGAGTCGATGAGGTCGCCGACCGCAGCCGCGTACTCCGCCATCGAAGGCGGTGAATCCGGCGCGTCGGACTCGCCGTGCCCGGGCAGGTCGGGCGCATAGACGCTGCGGTCCCTGCCGAGGTCGGAGAGCAGCGGACGAAACACCCGCCCCGACAGCGACCCCGGATGAATGCACACGAGCGGCGTCAGTTCGTCGAAACCGCCACTCGAGGGAAACGCGGTGTGCACGTGCAGCTGCCCGTACCGGCAGTCGACGTACATCTTGCGAAGGTGAACGGTCACGGGCTGGGTCTTCCTGGCGAGGAGGCTGGAATTGCGCGCGGCGGCGCGGGTGCTTGAGCGTGTCACGGACGGTTGACCTCGGGATCTGCCTGCATTGCGGAGTGGATTCTCCGCGCCGCGGCCCCGGGTCACGTTGACTCAACTCTCACAAACGCGCCTGTTGACCTGACTTAATGCGCGCCGCACCGAGCGCGTCCGCTTATGTTGCACGACTCACGCCGATTCGAGGTACCACTCGTAGTCGCGGTCCGAGACCAGCGCACCGAATTTATCGCACTCGCGCCGCTTGATCGCGAGGAAGACCTTGAGGAATTCCGGGCCCAGCGCCCAGGAAAGGAACTCGGATTCCGCCGCCTTTTCGAGCGCGGCCTGCCAATGCGTCGGCAGTTCACCGCGCCGTGCCTGCTCGTAGCCGTTGCCCGTCACCGGCGGGCCCGGGTCGATGCGTCCCTCGATCCCCCGCTGCATCGCGGCCAGCACCAGCGCGGCCACGAGATACGGGTTCGCGTCGGCGCCCGCCACGCGGTGCTCGACGTGGCGGCTCGCGGGCGGGCCGGCCGGCACGCGCAGGCTGACGGAGCGATTGTTCACGCCCCAGGTCGGGGCCACCGGCGCATAGCTCATGGCGCGGAAGCGCCGGTAGGAATTCGCGTGCGGCGCGAACACCGCCATGCCGTCCGCCAGCGTGCTGCGCAGCCCGCCGATGGCGTGCCGCAGCAGCGGCGTCCCCGCGGGGTCCTCGCTCGCGAACGCGTTGCGCCCCTCCGCGTCCGCGAGGCTCGCGTGCAGGTGCATGCCCGTGCCCGCGAGCTCGGCGAACGGTTTCGCCATGAAGCAGGCGATGCAGCCGTGGCGGCGTGCAACGCCGCGGACGGCCCGCTTGAAGAGCACGGCCTCGTCCACGGCGCGCAACGCGCCGGCCCGATGCTCGAGCGTGATCTCGAACTGTCCCGGCGCGTATTCCGACATGAGTGTGCGCACCGGCAGGCCCTGCGCGCGGGCCGCCGCATACAAGTCGTCGAAGAGCGGCGACATGTCATCGAGCCGCCCGAGCCCGTAGGCGTCGATGTGCTTCCCGCGATGCGAGCTCAGCAGCCCGCGTGCCGGACGCAACTGCCCGTCGTCGTCGCGCTCGAGCAGGTAGAACTCGAGCTCGACGGCGACCACCGGCGTGAGGCCGGCGGCGCCGAGCCGGTCGACGGCGCGGGCGAGCACGTGGCGCGGGTCCGCGCAGGCGGGCCGCCCGTCCAGCTCGAACATGGTGCCGAGCACCTGGGCCGTGGGCCGCTCGAGCCAGGGCGCGCGCGACAACGATCGCGGCACCGGGCGGCAACACAGGTCGGCGTCGCCCACCTCCCACACGAGCCCGGTCTCCTCGACGTCCTCGCCGGTGACGTCGAGCCCGAGTATCGAGCCCGCGACGTTGCGCCCGCTGCCGTAGAGTGTTTCAAGCTCCTCGCGCGCGATGTTCTTGCCGCGGCCGATGCCGTTCGCGTCCGTAATCACGAGCTGCACGGCCTCGATGTCCGGATTGGCGCCGAGGAACGCGCGTGCCTCGTCGGGCCCGCCGGTCGCTGGCGCTTGAGTAGCCTGGTCGCTCATGCCGTCGATAGTGACGGAACCGCTTCCGCAGTGGCAAGCTCGCGGATGCCGTCAGCACCGCTCATGTCGTTCCCCGCGCGCCACCAGGTGCGAGAATGGCCGACCAAGCGGTTCGCGCGGGACGAACATGACTGAAGTCTTCACCCTGGAACGCGACGCGTCGCTCCGCGACCTCAACACGCTGCGCGTCGCGGCGACGGCACGCTGGCTCGCGACCGTCGGCAGCGCGGCAGCGCTCCAGGAAGTCCTGCAGCGGCCGGAGTTCGCCGGGCTGCCGCTCATGGTGCTCGGCCAGGGCAGCAACGTGCTCTTCGCCGCGGACTTCGAGGGCCTGGTCCTGCGACCGGCATGGCGCAGGGCGCGCATCGCGCGCGACGACGGCGACGCGGCGCTGGTGCACGCCGAGGCGGGACTCGGCTGGGACGCGCTCGTGGACTGGACGCTCGCGCAGGGCCTCGCGGGGCTCGAGAACCTCGCGCTGATTCCCGGACTCGTCGGCGCGGCACCGATCCAGAACATCGGCGCCTATGGCGCCGAGGCCGGCGAGTTCATCACGGCCGTCGAGGCCTGGGATCGCCGCGACGCCGTTCATGCCCGGCTCCCGCGTGCGGAATGTCGCTTCGCCTACAGGGACAGCGTCTTCAAGCACGAGCCGGACCGCTGGATCGTCACCGCGGTAGAGTTCAGGATGCGGCGCAGCCGCGAGCCGAACCTGGACTACGCGGGGGTGCGCGAGGAACTCGCGGCCATGGGGCTCACGACGGCGACACCGACGCAGGTGGCGCAGGCGGTGCGTCGCCTGCGGCAGCGCAAGCTTCCAGATCCGGCCGTCGTCGCGAACGCCGGCAGCTTCTTCAAGAACCCGGTGGTACCGGCCGCGCTCGCGCAGGAGCTCGGCTCGGCGCACCCCGGCCTGCCCGTACACGCGTCGCAGGGCGGCGCGTGCAAGCTGTCCGCGGCCTGGCTCATCGAGGCCTGCGGCCTCAAGGGATTCCGCGCGGGCGACGCAGGAGTCTCGGCGCAGCACGCACTGGTGCTCGTGAATCACGGCGACGCAAGCGGTGCGGAAATGCTCGGCCTCGCGCGTCGCGTCGCGGACTCCGTGGAACGGCGCTTCGGCGTGCGGCTCGAGCCTGAGCCGCGCATCGTCGGCGCGTCGTTCTAGACGTCGGCGAACCCGCGAGCCACGCCAGGGCGCCCGGCCCGCAGCGAGTCCGGTTGCCGCGGCCTACCAGGTCCCGACGCTGGGCATGCTCTGCCACGGCTCCTGGGGCGGAAGTGCCGCGCCCTTCTGCAGCAGCTCGACGGAGATGCCGTCCGGAGAACGCACGAAGGCCATGCGGCCGTCGCGCGGCGGACGATTAATGGTCACGCCGTGTTCCATGAGACGGCGGCAGGCCGCGTAGACGTCGTCCACTTCGTAGGCGAGGTGCCCGAACGCGCGGCCCGTGCCGTACGGCTCCGGGTCCCAGTTCCAGGTGAGCTCGACCTGCGCGGACTCGTCGCCCGGCGCGGCCAGGAACACCAGGGTGAAGCGCCCCTGGGCGTTCTCGTAGCGGCGGACTTCGCGCAGTCCCAGCGCATCGCAGTAGAAACGCAGCGACTCGGCGACGTCCGTCACGCGGACCATCGTGTGCAGGTATTTCATGGTTGCTGGCCCGTGAAAGTGCGCCGCGGCCGCGCGCTCAGAACATGCCGGTGGGACCGGACTCCTCTGCGCCGCGGCGGCCGCGCGACTCGATGAAGTCTCCCGTGATCATCTCGTCGTAGGCCTGGCCCGGACCGACCATCGGATACACGCCGGCATCCGGGTCGATGATGACCTCGAGGAACGCGGGGCCGGCGAACTCGATGAATTCCTTCACCACGCGCGGCACGTCCTCCTTGCGGTCGAGCCGCACCGCGAACCGGAATCCGTCGGCCTGCGCGGCCTTGACGAAATCCTTCTTGTGCAGCGACTTGTCGCTCGCCGACAGCCGGCCCTTGAAGAAGAGCTTCTGCCACTGCCTGACCATGCCGTCACCGAAGTTGTTGAGCACCACGACCTTCACCGGCAGGTCGTAGGTCGTGACCGTCTCGAGCTCGCCCAGGTTCATGCGCATGCTGCCGTCGCCGTCCACGTCGATGACGAGACGATCGCGGCGCGCAAACTGGGCGCCGATCGCAGCCGGCAGCCCGAAACCCATCGTGCCCATGCTGCCCGAGGTGAGCCACAGCCGGGGCTCGCGGAAATCGAAGTACTGGGCGGCCCACATCTGGTGCTGGCCCACACCGGTCGCGATGATCGCCGCGCCCTTCGTCAGGCGATTGATCTCCTCGATCACGTAATACGGCTGGATCAGCCCGCTCGCGCGGTCGTAGTTCATCGCGTGCTTCTGCCGGAGCGCATCGAGGTGCGCATGCCACGCGGACCAGTCGCGGGCGAAGCCCGCGCCCCTCGCGCGCCCGCGCAGCGCCTGGAGCGCCGACGGCAGCAGTCCGACGTGGCTCCACTGCACGCGCTTCACCTTGTTGATCTCGGAGGCGTCCACGTCGATGTGCGCGATCCGCCGCGCGTTCGGCGCGAAGTGCTCCGGAACGCCGGCGACGCGGTCGTCGAAGCGCGCGCCGAGCGCGATCAGGAAGTCGCAGTCGTCGACCGCGTAGTTCGCAAAGGCCGTGCCGTGCATGCCGAGCATGCGCATGGCGAGCGGGTGAGTCGTGTCGATGGCGCCGATGCCCATCAGCGTCGTGACGACCGGGATGCCGAACTCGGTCGCGAAGCGATGCAGCTCGTCCGCGCCGTTGCCGTTGATGACGCCGCCGCCGGCGTAGATGAGCGGCCGCTCGGACTCGCCGAGCATCGCAATGAATGCATCCGCCTGCTCGACCGAGATCGCGCTCTTCTCGAGGCTCGCCATGCGGTGGCGGTAGCCGCGGACGTCGAGGTGTCCCTCCCCCTTGAACGGCCCCTGCCAGTTCTGCACGTCCTTCGGGATGTCGATCACGACCGGGCCGGGGCGGCCGGTGCGCGCGATCTCGAAGGCGGTGCGGACGGTCGCCTCGAGCCGCTCGGGGTCGGTGACCAGGAAGCAGTGCTTGGCGACCGAGCCCATGATGTTGGAGACCGGCGCTTCCTGGAACCCGTCGCTGCCGATCGCGGCGGTCGGCACCTGGCCGCAGATGACCACGATGGGCACGGAATCGGCGGCGCAGTCGCGAACCGGCGTGACCGTGTTCGTCGCGCCCGGACCCGAGGTGACCATGCACACGCCGACGCGACCGCTGGCCCTCGCGTAGCCTGCCGCCATGAAACCCGCGCCCTGTTCGTTGGCGGGCACGATCAGCGGCATCGGCGCCCCGTGGCCCGGCGCCGCCTGCGCCTGGTTGTAACGGAACACCGCGTCGTAGGTCGGCAGGATCGCGCCGCCGCTGTAGCCGAAAATGGTGTCCACGCCCTCGTCCGCGAGAACCTGCACGATGATCTCCGCGCCGGACATGACCTGGCCGGCCCTGGGATGGGCTCCGTGACCCACGGTGGCGTGGCTCTGCTTCACTTAGAAGTCCTGTCTGGCGAACCGCGAAAAATCGTGCTGCGGTGCAACGGAGACTAGCAGCCGCATCCGTACCCGTCCATCTAGGCGGACCCGGGCCCATCCCCTATGCTTCCCCAGTGGCCGGGGCGACGAGCCAGTCGCAAAAGGCCTCTAAATCAACTGGTTATGAAAGTGCGGCGGAATCGATCCGCAGGCGGGACCACCGTGAAGAGCATGCGCCACATCATTTCCGTCACGCTGCAGAACGAGGTCGGCGCCCTGAACCGCGTCGCCGGGCTTTTCGCGACGCGCGGCTACAACATCGAATCGCTGAGCGTGGCGCCGACCGACGACCCTTCGGTCTCGCGACTGACCGTCGTCACCACCGGCAGCGACGCCATCATCCAGCAGATCTCGAACCAGCTGCTCAAGCTGGTGGACGTGGTGGACGTCGAGGACGTCACCCGCGAGGAGCATTTCGAGCGCGAACTCCTGCTCATCAAGGTGAAGGGCAAGCCAACGCTGGTCGGGCTCCCTGTGGTCCGCGACCCAGCGGGCGGGCGGACGCGTCCTCTGGGACGCGGCCGACAGCTTCACCATCGAGCTCACGAGCAACGAGGCGGAGATCAATCGCTTCATCGGCGAGGTCTCGAACTTCGGCGAGGTGCTCGAGGTCGTGCGCTCCGGCGCGCTGGCGATCCAGAAGGGCAAGGAGATCCTGGAGTCCTGACGAGTGACCCGTGACTGGTGACTCGTGACCAGTCGCGCCTGACGCCGGCGCGCGATCCGCGCTAGGGCAGCGGCGACGTCCCGGCGCAACGGTCGGCGAGCGCGGTGAGCGCGGCACGGACCTGCGCCGGCACCGGCACGGGGCGCCGCGTCGCTGCATCTACATACACGTGCACGAACCGCCCGATCGCGGCCGGCGCCGTCTCGTCGTTCCGGAAGAGCCCGATGCGGTACACGACGCTCGAATTGCCGAGCTTCTCGATCGCGAGGCCCGCGTGCACCGTGTCGGGAAAGCTCAGCTCGCGCAGGAACCGGCAGCTGGTCTCGGCGACGATGCCGATGGCCGGAAGGTCGCGGATGTCGGTGCCGCTCGCCTCGATCAGGTAGCCGTTCACGGCGGTGTCGAAGTACGAGTAATAGACCACGTTATTCACGTGGCCGTAATGGTCGTTGTCCATCCAGCGCGTGGTGATGGTGCGCAGGACGGGGAATTCGCCGCGCTGCTCGGGCAATGCAATCTCTTTCGCTTCTTTCATGCGCCCCCCCTGCCGCTGACTCGCGCACGCGGGTCCGCGGCGCGGCACCGGACATTAGCCTGCGCAGTACGCGCTGGAAAGGGGTCCTGCGTTGAGATCAGGACCAGCCAGCCGCGCCAGGGCCAGCAGGACAGAGGGCCACGGATGTCGACATCGAGCGAAGCAGCCCTCAGCAAGGTTCCGGCCGTAACGCTGGGCTTCTGGGTACTGAAGATCCTGGCCACGACGCTGGGCGAAACGGGCGGCGACGCGCGCTCGATGTCCCTCGGCCTCGGCTACCTGGAAAGCACCGCGATTCCACCCGTTCATGTACTGGGCGACGATCATCGCCTCGACGACCGTCGGCACTACGCTCGCGGACTACGCCGACCGTTCGCTCGGCATCGGATACCCGGGTGGTTCGATCCTGCTCCTGGCCCTGCTGCTTGCGTCGCTGTTCGCGTGGCACCGCTCGCTCGGCTCGATCGACGTGGAATCGGTCAGCAGCCCGCGCGCGGAATTCTTCTACTGGCTCACGATCATGTTTTCCCAGACGCTCGGCACGGCCCTGGGCGACTGGACGGCCGGCAGCATGGGCCTCGGCTACACGGGCGCCGCACTGCTGTTCGGCGGACTGCTGCTCCTGGTCGTCCTGGCATACCTTCTGACGGGCGTGTCCCGCACGTTGCTGTTCTGGATCGCGTTCGTGCTCACCCGGCCACTCGGCGCCGTCGTCGGCGACTTCATAGACAAGCCCGTCGCCCAGGGCGGCCTGGACCTGAGCCGTTTCTCGGCCACGGGCGTTCTCCTGGCGCTGATGGTTGCGGGCATCCTCGCCTTCGACCAGCGCCCGGCAGGAAGGGCGCACTAGGGCGCAGGACCAGCCCGCGCTTGACCGAACTGGCATCCTCACGCAGTGACCTGTCCCGCCGCTGCCGCGGCTTCCGGCCGGTCGCTGGGCTATGCTTCCACGCATGAAGACCACAGCGGCAGTCTTGCGTGAAATCGGCCGCCCGGCGCCCTATGCGCAGTCGCGGCCGCTGGCACTGGAAGAAGTGGAACTCGATCCTCCAGGCCCGGGCGAGGTGCTGGTCCGCATCCGTGCCGCGGGACTGTGCCACTCCGACCTCTCGGTGATCGACGGTAACCGGCCGCGGCCGGTACCGATGGTCCTCGGCCACGAGGCCGCAGGGGTCGTCGAGGAAACCGGTCCCGGGGTCACGACCCTGGCGCGCGGCGACCACGTCGTCGCCGCATTCGTGCCGAGCTGCGGACACTGCGGGCCGTGCGACGCCGGTCGGCCTGCCCTCTGCGAACCGGGATTCGCGGCGAACAGCGCGGGCACCCTGCTCTCCGGATCGCGCCGCCTGCACGACGCGCACGGCCCGGTGCATCACCATCTCGGGGTCTCCGGATTTGCGCGGCATGCGGTGCTTGCGGCGAATTCCCTGGTGCGCGTGCCCGGCGACCTGCCATTCGCGGAGGCCGCGCTCTTCGGGTGTGCCGTGATCACGGGCGTCGGCGCCGTCGTGAACACGGCTGCGATGCCGCGTGGGGCGTCGGTCGCGGTCGTGGGCCTCGGCGGCGTAGGCCTTGCCGCGCTGCTCGCGGCCCGCATGCTGGAGGCCGAGCACGTCGTTGCCATCGACATGAACGCGGCGAAACTCGCGACCGCGCGCGAGTTCGGCGCGACTGCCGCGGTGAACGCCGGCGATGCCGACGCTGCCGAACAGGTCCGCGAGCTGACTCGCGGCGGCGTGGCTTTCGCGTTCGAGATGGCGGGCGCGGCCAGGGCGCTCGAACTCGCCTATCGGGTCACCCGCCGCGGCGGCACGACCGTGAGTGCCGGGCTCTCGCACGCCGACCAGCGCATGAGCCTGCCGCACCTCAACCTCGTGGCCGAGGAGCGCACGATCAAGGGCAGCTACCTCGGCAGCTGCGTCCCTGCACGCGACATCCCCCGCTACATCGAGTGGTATCGCGCCGGTCGGCTGCCCGTGAACCGGCTCCTGAGCGAGCGCATCCGTCTCGAGGACATCAACGGCGCATTCGACCGGCTCGCGGCGGGGGCGTCCATCCGGCAGGTCGTGGAGATCGCCTGATGGAGGAGTCCGGAATGACAGCACCCAGGCGGATGGTGCTGCTCGATTTCGACGACGCGGCGGATTTCGCCATCTGGGCGCCAGTGAACGACGTGGTGATGGGTGGCGTGTCGCGCAGCACCATCTCCCCGGAGGAGCCTGGCACTGCGCGGTTCGCCGGCCTCGTCTCGCTCGAGAACTCCGGCGGATTCGCGTCGGTCAGGACCGCGCCGCGCGCGTGGGCCACGGCCGGCGCGATCGCGTTCGCGCTGCGCGTCCACGGGGACGGACGCACCTACAAGTTCACCGTTCGCACCGACGACGGCTTCGACGGCATCCTGTACCAGGCGCGATTCACGCCGCCGGCTGGCGAGTGGTACGAGACCCGGCTTCCCCTGGATTCGTTCTCCGCGACGTTCCGGGGACGCGTCGTGTCGGGAGCGCCGCCGCTCGACGCCGGCCGCGTGCGGGCCCTGGGCCTAATGATCAGCGACCGGCAGGCTGGGCCCTTCGAGCTTCTGGTTGACCGGATCGCGGTCGAAGTGGCCTGACGGCCGCTCAGCGCGGCGGCATCCCGATCTTGTTCTCGAAGTCCACGTAGCGCGGATCGGACCGCAGGCCGTCCATGACCGGATCCACCCGCATCGTGGTCAGCAGGGACGAGCGCTCGACGACGGCCCGATCGAGCCAGGCGAACGCGTCATCGGTGTCGCCGAGCGCGGCCTCGATGCTCGCGAGGTCGTAGGCGGAGACATACTGGTGCTTCGCCAGCTCCTCGAGCCGCGCCAGTTCGGCGCGCGCCTCATCGACACGACCCGCCTTCGCAAGCACCACGCCCCTGAGGCCGCGACCGCCGGGAGCATTCGCCATCGCCTGCGACAGCAGCGCGATCGCCGCGTCGTATCGTCCCCGCTCGGCATTGACGCTGACGAGCAGTGCGCGTGCCAGGCCGTTCTGCGGCTCCTTTTCGAGCACCCGGGCGAGCTGCGCCTCGGCAGCGTCGTAGCGACGCAGCCAATAGAGCCCTCGGGCGAGGTTCGCCGCCAACGGCAGCGAATCCGGCTCGAGTTCACGCGCCGCCTGCAGCTCCGCGAGGCCTTCGTCGCCGCGACCGACGAATATCAGCCAGAACCCACGCCACATGTGCGCCGTGGCATAGCGCGGGTCGTGCCGGATCGCCTCGTCGTAGTCATCGAGAGCGCCCTGCCAGTCGTGCTGGAAATTGAGACGGATGTGCCCGCGTGTCGCGTGCGCCTCCGCGAGATCCGGGTCGAGTTCGAGCGCGCGGTCCGCGGCCGCGAGCGCCCTCGGATAGACATCCTGGGGTGCGCGGACCCCGAAGACCCCCTGAACC
The DNA here is from genome assembly GCA_963706755.1 of uncultured Gammaproteobacteria bacterium. GTDB lineage: Bacteria > Pseudomonadota > Gammaproteobacteria > Steroidobacterales > Steroidobacteraceae > RPQJ01. The sequence goes on along the minus strand of CAVPNH010000007.1, from coordinate 267,124 downwards.
GCGAGCGCATCCGCCAGGCCGGAGTACGCGAGCGCGAACTGCGGGTCGCGCGCCACCGCGCGGGTGTAGAACTCGATCGCCTTCCTGAGATCGTCCGGCGCCCCGCGCCGGTTCCAGTAATACCGCCCGCTCAGGAACAGCTCGTATGCGGCGGCGTCGCCCGTCGCTCGACGACCGAGTCGCTGCTTCTCTGCGGGAGAAAGACTCAAGGCCAGTGCAGCGGCGACTCTGTCCGCAATCGAGTCCTGCACCGCGAAGATATCGGTCGATTTCTCGTCGAACCGGTCCGACCAGAGTTGCCGGCCGTCGGCCACCTGGAGCAGGCGCACCGTCACTCGCAGGCGCTCGCCGCTCTTCTGCACGCTTCCGTCGAGCACGGAGTCGACGCCGAGCTCCCGGCCGGCGGCGATCGGGTCCTGGTCCAGGGCCGCATAGCGGCGGACGGAGCTAAGCGGGCTGACGACCACGTCCGCTACGCCGCTCAGGCGCGTGATGAGCGTGTCGGCCATGCCGAACTCGAGCGCCTCGTCGCGACTCGAGGCGACGATGGGCTTGAACGGCAGCACGGCCAGTGTCGCCGGCGAATCGGCTGCCGGCCGCACTGACCGTCCGTCCCGCCAGTCGTGCGTCACCACGAAATACCCGATCGCAATGGCGATCAACGCGACGATCGCCACGTCCAGCGCGCGGTGCGGCCTCACCCGCACGGCGGCGCCCAGACCCATGTCCTGCTCGCGCACCAGCCCGCCGGGCGTGAGCTCGAAGAACCACGCGATGGCCGCTGCGGCGGGCAGGCCGAGCGCGAGCGCGACGACGACCGCACGCAACGCCCATGCGGGCCACGCGAAGGCTTCGGCGAGCAATCCCGTCACCTGCGCGAGGAGCCACGCGATCGCCAGGTAGGCGATCACGACCCGATGCACGTTGCGTCGCCAGAGTTCGGCCAGCCAGTGCGCCACGGATGCTCCGCGCCTAGAAGTGCTGGCTAGTCTCGACGATGAATTGCACGCTGTCGATGTCGTTGCCGCCGTCCAGCGGAAACGCCAGGTCGATGTGCACGACGTTGCCGAACGCCGAGCGGCTGGAGCCCAGCCGTAGCCCGAAGCCGACGTCCTTGAGCAGCCCCATGCTCGTAGCACCGGTCACGTCGCGGCCCCAGGTGCGGCCCATGTCGAAGAACACCGCGCCGCCGACGTGGAACAGCCGGAACGGATACCACTTCGTGTAGTAGCGCTGCTCGAGCGTGAGCAGCGCCTTCGCAGTGCCCGCCTGGTAGCGCAGCGGGTAGCCGCGCAGGCCGGTGTCGCCGCCCAGCAGCAGCTGCTCGTCCTCGTCGAGGTTCTCCGTCACCGTGCCCGAAAGGCTCGCGAAGAACTTGCTGCGCGCCGAAGTCTCCAGGTAGTAGCGCGACTCGGCGCCCAGGACGCCGTTGCGGATTTCGCCGTGCTCGTACCGCCCGGAGGCCCACGCCGAACCGAACAGCGACTGGCGCGGCCCGAAGTCGGCGCCGTCCTGTGCGAACGCGGACAGCAGCACCGCGTCTGACTTCGAGCCGAGCGCCTCGCTCGCGTAGCCCAGGCGCGCCCAGCCGCGGAAGCCGACCAGCACGTCCTCGGTGCGCCGGATCTGGTTCTGGTTCATGCGCTCCTCGAACCTGTCCTGCACCCGCTCGAACCCGATCCACGGGTAGATGAACTTGCGGTCGGGCGGCAGCGGACCGCCGAGCGGCTTGTCCGGCACGGGCTCGAATTCAGCCTCCTGCCAGGTCGCACCCAGGGTCCAGCGATCCACCCATCCGTCCACGAGGCCGCGGGACCAGCCGCCGCCGACCTCGTAATACTGTTCGTGCGCCTTGAATTCGCCGACCTTCTTGCCCAGGTCGTAGCGGTCGTCCACGTAGATGCTGTCGCTGAGCGACGTGCCCGCGGCCCAGCGCGTATCGAGCGCGTAGAAGGGGCGATCGAGACTGAAGAACTTCGTGTCGCCGTCGTCGGCGTTGCTGTACAGGACCGAAAGGCGCGTAAAGCTCTCCAGGAAATGCGGATCCATGTAGCCGAACGTCCACTCGGTCCTGTCCACGCTGCTGTCCCACGCGACCTCGACCTTGCGACCGGTGCCGAGCAGGTTCTCCTCCTGCACGTGGACGTTGGTCTCGTTCTTCCCGCCGGAGCGGCCGAAATTGAATCCGGGATTCAGCGTCCACACGTCCCTGGTCCGCACCTCGAGGTCCACGGTGTGCCCGTCGAAAGCGACGGGCACGATCATCGCGTCGTAGAGGTAGTCGTTCCTGCGCAGGATCCGCTCGTTTTCCTGGATGAGCCGCGCGTCGTAGGGATCGCCGCTCTCGAACAGCAGCTGGCCGCGGATGACGGCAGGGCGCGTGTTGATGTGCAGCTTGTTCGCGGCCCGGTACAGCCAGCCGCTCTCGCCCGGGATGGAGGGGTCGAAGATGTCGGCCGGGGCCACGATGACGCGCCCGATGACGGCGCCCTGGGCCTCGAGCTCCTGCGGCGACGGCATCGTCGCCTGCCCGGGCGCTGCAGGAATGGCCGCCTGTTCCGGGGATGCGGGAATGGCCGCCTGCTCCGGCGCTGCCCAGGCAGTCGCCGCGCAGCAGGCAGCCAGCCACGCCACCCGCCCGACCATGAGGCGCGTATTCATTTCCGGTCGCACCATGTCGCCGATGCTATGGAAGGAGAACCGTCGAGCCGACCGTGCGCCTCGCCTCGAGGTCGCGGTGCGCCTGCGCCACGTCCCGGAGCGCGTGGGTCTGGCCGATCTCGATGCGCACGACACCGCGGCCGATCACGTCGAAGAGCTCGCGGGCCGCGCGCACGAGGTCCGCCCGGCGCGCGATGTAGTGGAAGAGCGTGGGCCGCGTGAGGAACAGCGAGCCCCGCTTCGAGAGCTCGAGCGGCAGGATGGGCGGCACGGGTCCCGAGGCATTGCCGTAGCTCACCATGAGCCCGAGCGGGCGCAGGCTGTCCAGCGAAGCGAAGAACGTGTCCTTGCCGACGGAGTCGTAGACGACGTTGGCGCCCTGGCCTCCCGAGATTTCGCGGACTCGCGCCGGCAGGTCGTCGCGGCCGGACACCAGCACGTGGTGACAGCCGTGGTTGCGGGCGATTTCGGCCTTCGCCTCGCTGCCGACCACGCCGATGACGGTCGCACCGAGGTGCCGCGCCCACTGCGAGGCGATCAGCCCGACGCCGCCCGTCGCCGCGTGGATCACGACCGCATCGCCCTTCTTCACGCGGTGCGTGCGACGGAGCAGGAACTGCGCCGTGAGTCCCTTCAGCATGGCCGCGGCGGCGAGCCGCTCGCTCACGCCGTCCGGAATCTTCACCAGCCGGTCGGCGGCGACGATGCGCTGCTGCGCATAGGCGCCGGGCTGCCCGGAGACGTATGCGACGCGGTCGCCCACCGCGAGGCCGCGCACCCCTGCGCCCAGCGCCTCGACCACGCCCGCACCCTCGCGGCCGAGCCCCGTCGGCAGCGCGTTCGGATACAGGCCCGTGCGCTCGTACACGTCGATGAAATTGAGGCCGACCGCCGCCTGGCGCACCAGCGCTTCGCCGGGACCCGGCACGCCCGGGTCGAACGGCTCCCACTGCATGACCTCGGGGCCGCCGAAAGAGTGGATGCGGATGGCGTGCGACATGGAGCGGATGGTGATTAGCGGATAGCGGTCAGCGGATAGTGAAGAACAGTGGCCGCCCGGGCAACCGCGCCATTCCACTACCCGCTTTCAACTATCCGCTATCCGCTAGTCACGATCCGCTTTCCCCAGTGGTGCGTCCGCAATGACGAGCTCCGCCACCGGCCGGCCCCGCAGCAGGTGCTCCTCGATGATGCGGTCGAGGTTCTCCGGGGTGCTGTCTCGGTACCAGGTACCGTCCGGGTACACGAGGGCAACCGGACCGGCGACACACACCCGCAGGCAGTCGGCCTTGGTGCGGAGCACGCCCCCGGCGGCCTCCTGGAGCCCTGGTTCCGCGAGACGCCGCTTCAGGTGCTCCCAGCTGCGCAATGCCTCGTCCTGCGGGGCGCACTTTCCGCCCACGCAGAGGAACACGTGCCGGGATTGCCGGCCGAGCTTGAGTTTCCCGAGGGCGCTTTCGAGCGGATCGGGCAAGTCGTCAGAGAGCCTGGTCGTCCGCTTCGCCGGTGCGGATGCGGATCGCCCGTTCCAGCTCGGAGATGAAGATCTTGCCGTCACCCACCTTGCCGGTGCGCGCGGCCCCGACGATGGCCTCGACGACCTGGTCCACGAGCCCGTCCTTGACCGCGACCTCGATGCGGGTCTTGGGGACGAAGTCCACGACGTACTCCGCGCCGCGGTACAGCTCGGTGTGGCCACGCTGCCGACCGAAGCCCTTGACCTCCGTGACCGTCATGCCGGACACGCCGAGTTCCGACAAGGCGGCGCGCACGTCGTCCAGCTTGAAGGGTTTGATGATTGCGCTGATCAGCTTCATAGGGCTCTGGCTCCTGAACTTTTGGTCATTTTCCGGCGGAGTACGCTCCAGCCAATATGCAGAAACCGTGCCGACCCACGATCCGGCCATCTCCGGCTCCGGCGAGGCCGATCCGCACCAGCGTGAGGCGCACGGGCCTCCACCCTGCCCGACCGTGGTGCGCCACGACCCCGCAAGCATAGCCATGGGCAGGCCGGCGCGCACCCTGTTCCGTCGGACCACCCCGCCCGGCCGGATCCTCCGAGGATGCGCTCGGCCGCGCATCCCGGCATGATCCCCGATTGAAGCGGGCCAGCGGACACTGCCCGCCCGTGAACTTCGAGGACCGGGAAGGCGCATGACCCAGGCGTTCGTCATCGTGGGAGCGAGTCACGCCTCGGTGCAGGCGATCGACACCCTGCGCCGCGAGGGGCACCTGGGACCGATCGTGCTGCTGGGCGACGAGCCTCACCTGCCCTACAACCGCCCGCCCCTGTCCAAGAAATTCCTTTCGGGTGAACTTGAGCGCGACCGCCTGCTGCTGCGCAGCCCCCAGTTCTACGAACAGGCGCGGGTGGACACCCGGCTCGGGGTCCGCGCCACCGCGATCGACCGCGGCGCGAGGCGACTGCGGCTGAACGACGGCAGCGAACTCACCTACGACAAGCTGCTGCTCTGCGTCGGCAGCCGGCCCCGCCTGCTCGAGGTGCCGGGCCACGATCTCGCGGGGCTCCACTACCTGCGGACCATCGCGGACGTGGAGGCGATCCGGGCCGACCTGTCGGGCGCCCGGAGGCTCGTGGTCGTCGGCGCCGGCTACGTCGGCCTCGAAGCAGCCGCGAGCGCGCGGCACCTGGGACTCGACGTCACCGTCCTCGAGATGGCGGACCGTCCGATGAACCGCGTGGTGGCGCCGGAACTCTCGGCGTTCTACGCGCGCAGGCACGAACGCGAGGGCGTCCACATCCACTGCAATGCGTCGGTGTCCGCCTTCGAGGGTGACGGACGCGTGCGCGCGGTCATGTGCGGCGACCGGGCGTTCCCGGCGGACCTCGTCATCGTGGGCGTGGGGATCCACCCCGATACGAGCCTGGCCGCGGCGGCCGGCATCCGTTGCGAGAATGGTATCTGGGTCGACGAGCAGTGCCAGACGTCGGACCCTGATATCTACGCTGCGGGCGACTGCACCAATCACCCCAGCGTCCACTACGGCCGACGCGTGCGCCTCGAGTCGGTGGACAATGCCGTCGAGCAAGGGAAGACGGCAGCCGCCAACATGTGCGGCAGGCTGGCCCGCCACGAGCACGTGCCGTGGTTCTGGTCCGACCAGTACGACGTCAAGCTGCAGATTGCGGGCCTGTCGGACGGCTACGACCAGGCCGTCGTGCGCGGCAACCCGGACTCGGGCAGCTTCGCGCTGTACTACCTCGGGCGTGGCGAGTTGCTCGCGGTGGACGCGGTCAACAGCCCGCGCGACTTCATGACCGGGAAGCGGTGGATCGCGGAGCGCAAGCGCCCCGACGTGGCGAAGCTCTGCGACACCACTGTCGACCTCAAGACCCTCTGAGAACTGAATCCGAGGCCTGCACATGAGCACGACCAGGAAGAAGGCCGGAACTTCGCTCGTCACCGATGACGCCTCGCGGGCGTTCCTGGCAACGCTGGCGCAGTGGACGGGCGGACTTTCGCCCCAGGCCTTCGGCGGCGCGTGGTTCAACGTGCTGGCTCGCATGACGACGACCCCCGGCCGGACCCTGTCCGTCGCCCGGTCGGCGCTGGGCAAGTCCCTGGCATTGGCGCAGTTTGCAGGGACCGCGGTCCGCAGCGGGCAGACCGCGCCCGAGGCCGCCGGAACGCCCTATGAAAGCCGCTACGCCGACCCCGCCTGGGCCAGATTCCCGTTCAACGTCCTGGCCCAGGCGTTCATCACGGCGTCCGACGTGGCGCGCACAGCCGTCAGGAACGTTCCCGGCGCCGACCCCGCGGCCGAGAACATCGTCGGATTCGCCGTCCGCGAGAGCCTCGAGCTCATGGCGCCGGACAACTACCTGGCAACCAACCCGCAGCTCATCAACAGGACTGTCGAGGAGAGCGGCCGAAACCTGCTCAGGGGAATGAAGCACCTCGCCGAGGACGTGGTCCGCACCTACCGCAAGCAGGGCCCGATCGGCGCGGAGCACTACCGGGTCGGGGAGCAGGTCGCGGCGACGAAGGGCAAGGTGATCCTGCGAACGAAGCTCATGGAGCTGATCCAGTACTCGCCGCAGACGGAACACGTCTACGCCGAGCCGGTGCTGATCGTGCCGGCGTGGATCATGAAGTACTACATCCTGGACCTGTCGCCGAAGAACTCGCTGGTGAACTACCTGACGGGCCTGGGGCACACGGTGTTCATGATCTCCTGGAAGAACCCGACCGCCGAGGACCGGGACATCACCATGGACGACTACCTCGAGCACGGCGTGCTCGCGGCGCTGGACGCGGTGACCACGGTGGTGCCGAAGCACAAGGTGCACGCGGTCGGCTACTGCATCGGCGGGACGCTGCTGGCGATCGCCGCGGCGCTGCTCGCCGCACGCGACGACGAGCGGCTCGCCAGCGCCACGATCTTCGCCGGCCAGACGGACTTCAGCGAGCCGGGCGAGTTGTCCGTCTTCATCAGCCCGGCGCAGCTCGCGATGCTTGAGGCGGTGATGTGGAAGGCGGGCGTGCTCGAGAGCCGGCAGATGGGCGGCGCGTTCACGATGCTGCGCACCTTCGACCTGCTGTGGGCCCCGACGGTCGGAACCTACCTGCGCGGCGAGCGCGCGAGCCTCAATGACCTCATGGCCTGGAACGCGGACGGCACGCGCATGGCCTACCGCATGCACACGGACTACCTGCACCAGCTGTATCTCAACAACGACCTCGCCGAGGGCCGCTACCGCGCAATGGGCGAGCAGGTCAGCCTCTCCGACGTCACCGTACCGATGTTCGTGGTCGGCACCGAGACCGACCACGTCGCCCCGTGGCGCTCGGTGTACAAGACCGGAAAGCTCGTGCGATCGACGGACTACACCTTCTGCCTCACGAGCGGCGGCCACAACGCCGGCATCATCAGCGGGCCCGTGCATCCGAAGCGCCGTCACCGCGTGCTGCAGACGAAGGCGGGCGCGCGGCTCCTGTCGCCGGACAAGTATCTGGCGAAGGTCGAGCCGACGCCGGGCTCGTGGTGGCCGACGTGGGCCAAGTGGCTGGAGGAGCGCTCGGGCGCGCGCAAGGTCGCCCCGCCGCAGATGGGCGCACCGAAGAAAGGCTTGAAGCCGATCTGCGGCGCGCCCGGAACCTACGTGAAGCAGAAGTGACAGGCGGTTAGCTGTTAGCGGTCAACAAGGCATCGGACGGCCGGAGGCCGGCGTCAGTCGAGGCTCTTGTGGAAGCGCCGGGTGGCGATCAGCAGCGCCACGACGAAGAACGCGAGCAGCTTCGCCGCCTGCACCTTGAGGTCCACGAGCGGCGCACCGCGCAGGATCACGCCGCGAACCATGTCGACGAAGTGCGTGAGCGGAAGCAGCTGGGCGAACCACTGCGCCGGCTTCGGCATGCCGTCGAAGGGGAACACGAATCCCGACATCAGGATCGACGGCAGCATGGTCATGAACGCGATCTGGAAGGCCTGCAGCTGCGTCGCGGCGAAGGTCGAGATCACGAGACCCAGCGTGAGCGTGGAGGCGATGAATAGCGCCGCGGCCAGGTAGAACTGAGCGAGGCTGCCGTTCAGCGGCACGTCGAAGATCCACATGCCGACCACGAGCACCAGCGTCGCCTGCACCAGGCCGATGAAAACGTAAGGCAGCAGCTTCCCGGTCATCAGCTCGCCCGAGCTGACGGGTGTCGTGATCAGGAGTTCCAGGTTTCCCCGCTCCCGCTCGCGGACGATCGCGGCGGCCGTGAAGATCACCATGGTCATGTTCAGGATCACGCCGATCAGCGCGGGCACCACCTGCACCGCCGTGCGGCGCTCGGGGTTGAACTCCGTGTATATCTCGAAGAACCGCCCGGGCGGGTGTTGCAGCCCTGCCCGGCTCGGCAGTGGAGTCGAGGCGAGCGAGCGGGCGATGCCGTCGATCATCGGCTCGCTGCCGTCCACCAGCAGCTGCACCGCCGGCATGTCCGACTCGAGCCGCCGACGCTCGAAGTCCGCGGGAATCACGATGCCGACGCTCAGGTGGCCGGAGTTGATGCGACGGCGCAGGTCCTCGACGCTCGGGCTCGGCGGCTGCAGCACGATCACGCCCGTCGCCTGCAGGTCCCCCACGAGGGCCCGCGACATGCTGGTACCGGCCTGGTCCACGACGGCGGCCCGCAGGCCACGCACGTCGAAGTTGATCGCGTAGCCGAACAGCAGGATCTCCATGAGCGGGATGCCGACGATCAAGGCGAAGGTGATGCGATCCCGCGCGAGCTGCCTCACTTCCTTCTGCATGACGGCGAAGATGCGTTGCAGCATGGTCGTCTCCGGCGTGCGCCGCTAATGCCCCGGACCGTTGCGGAAGCCGGTCGCGGCGACGAACACGTCCTCGAGGCTCGCGCCGACCGCCTCGACGCTGGCCTCGACGCCGGCCGTGCGCAGGCGTTCCCGGATGCGCGCCTCGGGCGCCTCGACCGACGGATCGAGCAGGACGTGCAGGCGCAGGCCGAGTTGCGCGACGCTGCGAATCGCCTCGTCCCCGGCGAGCGCGCGGCGGGCCGCCGCGGCGTCCGCGGCTTCCACCTCGATCACGGCGGCCGCGATGTCGCGCATCAGGTCCTGGGGCACACCCTCGGCGACCAGGCGCCCTTCGGCGAGAATCGCCAGGCGGTGACAGCGCTCCGCTTCGTCCATGTAGTGCGTCGAGACCAGGATCGTGATGCCACGGTTCACCAGCCCGAACAGGCTCTCCCAGAAATCCCGGCGGCTCTGCGGATCGACCGCGCTCGTGGGCTCGTCGAGCAGCAGGAGTTCCGGCTCGTGCAGCGTTGCGGCGGCGAGTGCGAGCCGCTGGCGCTGGCCGCCGCTCATCGTGCCGACGCGCTGGCCAAGGAGCGGGCCCAGGCTGTACTCCTCCACGCGCGCGCCGATGCGGCGGCGCCTGTCGCCCCCCGAAAGGCCGAACACCTGGCCCATGAACTCGAGGTTCTCGAGCACCGTGAGGTCGTCCCACAGCGAGAAGCGCTGCGTCATGTAGCCGAGCTTGCGGCGCAGTTGTTCAGCGTCCTGCGGCATGCGGCAGCCGAGCACGTCCACCGTTCCCGCGCTCGGCAGTAGCAGGCCGCAGAGCATGCGGATGGTGGTGGACTTGCCCGACCCGTTGGGCCCGAGGAAGCCGAAGATGCGCGCACGCGGGATCGTGAGGTCGACGCCGTCCACCGCCACCAGGCGCCCGAAGCGCCTCGTGAGCCCGCGCGCGACGATGGCCGCGTCTTCGCTCATGCTCGTTCGTCCGTGCCCGGCACGCTCAAGGTGCGTCGCCGAGCGTGACCTGCACGGGGACACCCGCGGGCAGGTCGGCGGCACGCGCATCGTCCACCGTGATCTCGGCCAGGTAGCTCAGTCGCGTGCGATCCTTCTGGGTGAGCGAGTAGTACGGCGTGAAGCTCGCCTGCGCGGAGACGAAGCGGACCTTGCCCGCGAGCGTCGCCTCGACGCCGTCCACGCGCAGTCTCACGCGGGCGCCCGGGACATATGCGGCTCTCAGTGGCTCGGGCACGTAGATGCGCGCGTAGGGCACGCCGTCCGCGAGCAGCACGGCGACGATTCCTCCCGCCGCCGGGCGCTCGCCCAGCTTGTACGGCAACGCCTCCACGACGCCGGCGCGCGACGCGCGCACGACATATCGCGACGCGCTCGTCTCGAGTTCAGCCAGCGCGGCGCGGCTGCGCGCGACCGCGGCCTCCGCCTGCTGGAGCTGCTCCGTGCGCGTGCCCTCGAGCAGCAGTTCCAGCCGCGCCCGGGCCTGGTCGCGCGACGCGCGCGCGGTGTCCCGCCGTGCGTGCGCCTGGTCGAGGTTCGAGTCGCTCAGGAGCTTGCGCTCCACCAGTGCGCGTACGCGCTCGTACTCGCGCGACTCGGTCTCGAGGCTGCTCTCGGCGCCCGCGAGCGCGGCACGCGCCTCGTCGATTTCGCGTTGCCGCGCGCCGCCCCGGAGTTCAGCCAGGCGTCGCCCGGCCTCGTCGAGCGAGGCTCGCGCCTGGTCCATGCGCGGCTGCATGGTGCCGGCCTCCTGGCGGACCAGGACGGCGTCGGTCGCAACGCGCTGCCCCTCCTGCACCTCGACGCCGATGATGCGCTCGTTGGACTCCGCGACCATCTCGAGCCGGTCGCGCTCGAGCGTGCCGTGGACCTCCTGCGGCACAGTGCCCTTCGAGCAGGCGGTGACTGACGCGGCGAGCAGGATTGCGCAGCCGAAGTTCCGGTTCATGACAACCTCTCGCGGGCACCGATACCGTCCATCAGGACACGCGCCGTCTGCGCGGTCAGTCGCTCGACCGCCTCACCGTCAGCCGACAGGCCGAACACGCGACTGGTTACGGGCAGCGCCAGGAACGGGAAGACGGCCAGACTGATGGCCGAGAGCGCAGCCAGTCGCGGCTCGACATCGTCACGAATCGTGCCCGCCGCCTGGTCGCGCCGGACGATCGCGACCAGCAGCGGCGCGAGCCGCCCGGCGAACTGCTCGATGAAGAGTTCCCTGAACGGCCCGCCTTCCGTGAGCACCTCCTGCACGATCAAGGCCGGCAGCCAGGGGTTCGCTGCCAGCATCCGGCCGTAAAGGCCGATGATTTTCGCGAGGTCGACGTCGGTCCCGGAGGACGCGCCGCCGAACCGCTGCAGCGCTTCCTCCATGGGCGCGACCGCCGCCTCGAGCATCGCGCGATAAAGGCCGAGCTTGTCGCCGAAGTGGTAGTGGATAGTGGCCGGGGAACTGCCGGCCGCCGCGGCGATCTGCCGGATCGTGACAGAGGCGAAACCGCGGCTCAGGAACTGCTTGCGCGCCGTCTCGAGCAGAGCGTCGCGCACGGCTGCGTCTCCGCCGGGCGGGCGGCCGGGTCGGCGGAAACCGGCCTTGGGTGCAGGACGAGTCGCGGCGGCGCGCATGACGCCATATTAATCGGCTGTTTAATTATTGCCAAGCGGCCCGCAGCCCGGCTTCAGCCGGCCAGCAGGTCCGCGAAGGCGACGGTCGCGATCTCGTCCAGCGGTCGCGGCGCGCCGACCTCGAACCCCTGGGCGTAATCAACGCCGATTTCCGTGAGCTTCTCGAGCACTGCCGACGTCTCGACAGACTCCGCGACGATCTTCTTGCCCATCGCGTGCCCGATTTCCTTGATCGATCGCACCATCGCGTAGTCCACGTGGTCCTGCGAAATGTTGCCGACGAACATGCCGTCGACCTTGATGTACTCGACTGCGAGCGCCTTGAGGTAGGCGAACGAGGACACGCCGCTGCCGAAGTCGTCGAGGCTGGTCGTACAACCGATCCGGCGCAGGTCGCTAATGAGCTGATTGGCCCGCGTCAGGTTGCCGATGGCGACGCTTTCCGAAAGTTCGAAGCCGAGCTTCTGCGGATTCACGCCCGCGTTCGCCACGGTCTGCCGGATGTACGCCACGGTGTCCGGGTCGACCACGGAATCCTTCGAGAGGTTGATGAAGAAGCGCGACACGCGCGCGAGGTCCTGCGGGTGCGTACGCATCCAGTCCACCGCCGCGGAGATGACCCAGCGGTCGTAGCGCACGGCGAGGTTGTAACGCTCGACTGAAGGCAGGAACGCCCCGGGCGGTACCGACCTGCCGTTCTCGTCCCGCATGCGCACCAGCAACTCGTAGTGCGGCATCTCCGAAGATCCCGCGGCCAGCGGCTTGATCGGCTGGGCCTCGAGGAACAGCCGGTTCTCCACGAGGGCGCGCTTCGCGCGCACCACCCACTCCATCTCGCCGCCGCGGCGCTCGACAACCGCGTCGTCCTCTTTGTAAATGTGCACGCGGTTACGCCCGGCATCCTTGGCGGCATAGCAGGCGGCGTCCGCCGCGTTCATCACCTGCGCGATGCGCCGGAAATGCGAATTGACCAACACCATGCCGATGCTGACGCCCAGCGTGTATGCCTTGTCGCCCCACACGAACTGGTGCGCCGCCACCGCCTGGAGCAGGTTGTTTGCGACCTGCTGGGCGTCGCTCGGACCGCAGTTCTGCAGCAGCACGGCAAACTCGTCGCCGCCGAGGCGCGCCACCACGTCCGCAGAACGGACCTTCTGTTCCAGTACCTGCCCGAGCTGGCGCAGCAGCTCGTCGCCGGCCACGTGGCCGCAGGAATCGTTCACGCCCTTGAAGCGGTCGAGGTCCATGAAGCAGACGGCGTGCGTCGCACTGGTGGCCATCGCCAGCTCGAGCGCGCGCTGCAGGCGCAGCTCGAACTCGCGCCGGTTCGCAAGGCCGGTGAGCGGGTCGTGACTCGCATCGTAGGAGAGCTGCTGGGACAGCTCGTGAGATGCAGTGATGTCGGTAAGCGTGCCTTCGTAGAAGAGCGCGCGGCCCTCGGCGTCCCGCACCACGCGCGAGTTCTCGAGCACCACGATCTTGCTGCCGTCCCGGCGCTTCAGCACCAGCTCGGCATTCTTCACCTCGCCGCTCTCCGCCATGGACTTCGCCCAGCCCTCGCGGTGGCCGGCGTCCATGTAGACGTCCGTCGCGACGTCGACGGCCAGCAGCTCGTCCTCCGAGTCGTAGCCCAGCATCCGCACCAGCGCCGGGTTCGCGGCCATGAACTTGCCGTCCGGCGTCGTCTGGAACACCCCGGCCGTCACGTTCTGGAAAAGCTCGCGGTAGCGCTGCTCCGAAGCCTTGAGCGCCTTGAGCGTGTGAGTGCGCTCTGTCGCATAGCGCAGCACCTTGTCCAGCATCTGCGCCGACAGTGCGTCCCTGACGATGTAGTCAAGCGCGCCGCGACTGACGGCCTCGCGGCCGAGGTCCTCGTCCGACGCCTCGACGACGAGGACGACCGGAATCTGCTGCGACTTCGGCTGCACGCGCAGGAAGGTCGTGAGCCCGGTACTGTCCGGCAGCTCGACGTCGAGCAGGATGGCGTCGATGCGCCCCTGCTTCAGGCGCGACAGGCCGCCGGCAAGGGTGCCCGCGACTTCGAGCCTGAACGGCTGGCCACGAATTCCAGCCAGCACCTCGGAAAACAGGGCGTGGTCCTCCGGGCGAGCACTGATCAGCAGGGCTGTGGCGGCTTGCATTGGGTCCGAGTATACGACCGCGCGCGCGCCGAAAAGTGTGCGGTCGGAACGGTCCCGGCGCGGTCGGGCGTGATGCCGGTCACAGCGTGGGCACCGCCGGACGGCACGAAGAGACCCGCGGCCGAGCCGCCATGTGCCCCCTCGAGGGAGCCCGGGAGATTCTAATCCAGCGACACTTTCGGCAGGCCCGGCGGCTTCACGACCAGCACGTCGCAGGGCAGCCGGTCGAGGACGAGTTCCGCCGTGCTGCCGACGAACAGCTGCTGCAACCGGCTGCGGGACACGGCGCCCATCACCAGCAGGTCCGCGGGCAGGCTGTGGGCCACGCGCAGCAGGACGTCCGCTGCGTTGCCCTGCTCGAGGTGGACGCGCCCGGGTGGGATCTCGTGCGCGACGGCGGCGATGACGGCGCCGATGCGCTTTCGCTCGCGCTCCACGACGTCGGCCGGGTCCACGCCCGCCGCGAACGGCAGGGCGCCCGTCCCCATCATTGCGGCCAGCAGTGCGGCGGGGAAGAACGCGTGCACGACGTGCGCTTCGCCGTCCAGCCGACTCGCCAGCAGTTGCGCGCCTTCGAGGATCGCGTGATCCAGCGTCGCGGCAGCGTCGCCGACGTGCTCCGGGTCGAGCGCGGCGAGGATGCGCGGGCGCGCCGGCCACTCCCGGGGCTTCGCGAGCAGCAGCGGCACCGGGCAGCTGCGGATCAGGTTCCAGTCCGTGTTCGTGAACAGCGTCCTGCGGATGGCGGAGTGGTGGTGCGTATCCTTTACGACCAGGTCCGGGGACGACTCCTGCACGCGTCGCAGGACGCCGTGGTGGACCGGGTTGTCCCAGTGCACGTGCGTCTCGACCGGCAGCCCTCCGGAACGGATCTCGTCCGCCAGCTCGTCGAGGAACTCCAGCCGTTCCGCCATGAACTCATCCCTGAGCCTGTGCAGCCGCGCGGTTTCGGCGAACGGCCGGCCGCTCAGCGACGGATCGAAGTCACAGATGAAGAGTTCGAGCGTCGCGCCCGACCGCTGCGCCAGGAGCCGCGCCTTGTCCATGGCCGGCTGGACATCGGACGTCGGGTCGACGATCGCGAGGATCCGGTCGAGGCGCTTCATGGCCTGCCTCCATCAATACGGCGCCTGCTGCGCCCATTCGAGACTGTGCGAGCGCGCCTGCCAGACCGCAATCAGGGTTTGAAGCTGCGGAATGTACTTACCCGCGGCTGCGGCCATCGTCCGCCACCCGGCGGCTCCTGGTCCTCGGGCTTGTGGCACCGAGGCTCGCCTCCGTAACATGTGCGCTGGCCCGCGCGCTGCGTCGGCGCGAGGCACAGGACTCCTACACTCGAGGCGAGCATGAACACCGGCTCCTATTACAACGACAAGGTGGTCCGGCAGTTCGCGATCATGACCGTGGTCTGGGGCATCGTCGGCATGCTGGTCGGCGTCCTGATCGCGGCGCAACTGCTGTGGCCGGACCTGCTGCCCCCCGTCCCCTGGCTGGCCTACAGCCGGCTGCGTCCGCTGCACACCAACGCGGTGATCTTCGCCTTCGGCGGCAGCGCGCTGTTCGCGACCTCCTACTACATCGTGCAGCGCACCTGCCACGTCAGGCTCTTCGCCGACAAGCTGGCCGCCTTCACGTTCTGGGGCTGGCAGCTGGTGATCCTGTGCGCGGCCATCACGCTGCCGCTCGGCATCACGCAGGGCAAGGAATACGCCGAGCTCGAGTGGCCGATCGACCTGTTGATCACGGTCGTGTGGGTCGCCTACGCGGTGGTGTTCTTCGGCACGCTCGCGCTGCGCAAGGTGAAGCACATCTACGTGGCAAACTGGTTCTTCTCTGCGTACATCATCACCATCGCGGTGCTGCACATCACCAACAACCTCGCCATCCCGGTGACGATGACCAAGTCCTACGGCATCTACTCCGGCGTGGTAGATGCGATGGTGCAGTGGTGGTACGGGCACAACGCGGTGGGATTCTTCCTGACCGCGGCCTTCCTCGGCATGATGTACTACTTCGTGCCGAAGCAGGCCGGGCGGCCCGTGTACTCCTACCGCCTGTCGGTCGTGCACTTCTGGGCCCTGATCGCCATCTACATGTGGGCGGGCCCGCACCACCTGCACTACACGACGCTGCCCGACTGGGCGCAGTCGCTCGGCATGGTCTTCTCGCTGATCCTGCTCGCGCCGTCCTGGGGCGGCATGATCAACGGAATCATGACCCTCTCCGGCGCGTGGCATAAGCTGCGCACCGACCCGATCCTCAAGTTCATGATCGTGTCGCTGTCGTTCTACGGCATGTCCACGTTCGAAGGGCCGATGATGTCGATCAAGACCGTGAACGCGCTGTCGCACTACACGGACTGGACCATCGGCCACGTGCACTCGGGCGCGCTCGGCTGGGTGGCGATGATCTCCATCGGCACGATGTACGCGCTGATCCCGAAGCTCTTCGGGCGCGAGCAGATGTACAGCGTCAAGGCAATCGACGTGCACTTCTGGATCACGACCATCGGCGTGGTGCTCTACATCACCTCGATGTGGATCGCCGGCGTGATGCAGGGCCTCATGTGGCGCGCCGTGAACGCAGACGGCACGCTCACCTACGCGTTCATCGAGTCCATCAAGTCGACGTACCCGTACTACGCGGTCCGCCTGGTCGGCGGCACGCTGGTGCTCTCGGGCATGTTCATCATGGCCTGGAACGTCTGGAAGACCGTCGCCGCCCGCACCAGCACCGCGGACACGCCGGTCGTGCAGCCGGCCTGAGGAAGCACGCATGAACCACGATACGATCGAAAGGAAAATCGGCCTGATGGGCGTCCTGATCGCGGTTGCGATCAGCTTCGGTGGCCTGGCGGAAATCGTGCCCCTCTACTTCCAGGGCGTGAGCAACCAGCCGGCGCCGGGCATCAAGCCCTACGAGGCGCTCAGGCTCGCCGGCCGCGACGTCTATATCCGCGAGGGCTGCTACAACTGCCACTCGCAGATGATCCGTCCGTTCCGCTCGGAGACCGAGCGTTACGGGCCATACTCGCTGGCAGGCGAGTCCGTTTACGACCACCCGTTCCAGTTCGGGTCGAAGCGCACGGGGCCCGACCTCGCGCGCGTCGGCGGCCGATACTCGGGCGACTGGCACCGCGTGCACCTGCTGAACCCGCGCGATGTCGTGCCCGAGTCGAACATGCCCAGGTACCCGTGGCTCGAGACGGCGACGATCGACGGCGAACTCGTGGCCAAGAAGATGCGCGTCCTCCGCATGGAGGGCGTGCCCTACACCGACGCGGACATCGCGGGCGCCGCGGCGGCCGTGGCCGGCAGGACCGAGCTCGACGCGCTCATCGCCTACCTGCAGGGCCTCGGCATCGATGCCAGGTCCGGTGGCTGAGGCATGGGCGCCGGCACCGTTCGCGGCCTCGTGACGCTGGCATTCATGCTGGCGTTCGTCGCGATCGTGATCTGGGCATACAGCAAGCGCCGCAAGGCGGAATTCGATGAGATGGCGGAGCTGCCGTTCCACGAGTACCCGCCTGGGAAGGAACAAGGGAGCAAGACCCCATGACTAGCGGTTGGAGCCTGTTCATCGTCCTCGTGACGTTATTCAATATCCTCGGCTGCGTCTGGCTGCTGCGGTGGACGTCCAAGCCCAGGACGGCCGGCGAAAAGATCGGCGGCGGCGCCGACACCGGCCACGTCTGGGACAAGGACCTGCGCGAGTACAACAACCCCCTGCCCCGCTGGTGGCTGTGGCTGTTCTACATCACCGTGGTCTTCGGCATCGTGTACCTGGTCCTGTACCCGGGACTGGGCTCGTTCTCGGGGCTCAAGGACTGGACCCAGGCCGGCCAGTACGAGCAGGAAAAGGCGGCAGCCGAAGCCAAGGCGGCGGCCTACCTCGCGCCGTTCGCGGCCATGACCGTGCCCCAGCTCGCGAAGGACCCCAGGGCGATGGCCACGGCGCGGAACCTGTTCCAGGTCAACTGCGCCCAGTGCCACGGGTCGGACGGCGGCGGGGCCAAGGGTCTCTTCCCGAACCTGACCGATTCCAACTGGCAGTGGGGCGGCGACCCCGACACGGTCGTGCAGACGATTTCGGCCGGGCGCATTGCGGCCATGCCGCCCTGGGGCCAGGTGATCGGCACGCAGGGCGTCGAACAGGTCGTGGCCTACGTGCAGCAGCTCGGTGGCCAGGCGTCGGACGCAACGCTCGCGGCCGCCGGCAAGACGCTCTTCGAGACCAACTGCGCCGCCTGCCACGGCATGGACGGCAAGGGCAACCCGCTGGTCGGCGCCCCGAACCTCACCGACGCCATCTGGCTCTACGGCGGCGACGCCGCGACCCTGCGCCAGACGGTGAGCGGCGGACGCAACGGGCAGATGCCGACGTTCGGCGAACGCCTCGGCCCGGAGCGCGTGCGGCTGCTCGCGGCCTACGTCACGCAACTCGCCGGAACCGGCTCGTGAGCTGACGCGGTGTTCGGAGCCCACAGGCCGGAGTACGCCGGGAAGCTGCGGTGGCCGCGCCTGGGACAGGACGTGGCCATCGTGC
Organism: uncultured Gammaproteobacteria bacterium; assembly: GCA_963706755.1. Taxonomy (GTDB): domain Bacteria; phylum Pseudomonadota; class Gammaproteobacteria; order Steroidobacterales; family Steroidobacteraceae; genus RPQJ01. The sequence goes on along the minus strand of CAVPNH010000007.1, from coordinate 248,864 downwards.
TCTGGCCCTCGTTCCTGGTCGCAAGCGTCGCAACGATGGTCTGCTTCGCGTTCCTGGATCCCGTGCTGGTCGGCAACGATGACTATCCGCCGCCCGCGTTCTCGACGCGAATGACGGGATACGCCGTCGGCTTCTTCTTTTTCTGGCTGGTGTCCGCGCTCTCGAGCCTGCTCACGCTGTACCTGGTCCGGACCGCGCACCCGGACGCACCCGAACGGGACAAGGCCGCCGACGGGAACCGGGGCGACGGATGACCGGCCTCGAGGGCCAGGTGGACGGCGGCCTGTACGAGGCCCGCCAGAAGATCTATCCGCGCGACATCGACGGCCGCTTCCAGCGCCTGCGCACAGCCGCGGCCTGGGTCCTGCTCGGCATCTTCTATGCGATCCCGTGGCTGCGCTGGGGCGGCCGGCAGGCGGTGCTCTTCGACCTGCCAGCGCGCCAGTTCCACCTGTTCGGCCTCACGCTCTGGCCTCAGGATTTTTATTACCTCACCTGGCTGCTGGTGATCGCGGCGCTCTCGCTCTTCTTCTTCACGGCGCTCGCGGGGCGGCTGTTCTGCGGCTACGCCTGTCCCCAGACCGTCTGGACCGAGACGTTCCTCTGGATGGAGCGCTTCGTGGAGGGAAACCGCGCGCAGCAGATGAAGCTCGCCAAGGCGCCGTGGAGCGGCGAGAAGCTGCTTCGCAAGGCCGCCAAGCAGTTCCTCTGGATCACGTTTTCCCTGTGGACCGGGTTCACGTTCGTCGGCTACTTCACGCCGATCGGCGAGCTCGCAGGATCCATCGCGCACCTCGGCACGGGTCCCTGGGAGACGTTCTGGGTGCTGTTCTACGGCGGCGCCACGTACGTGAACGCGGGCTTCATGCGCGAGCAGGTCTGCAAGTACATGTGCCCCTACGCGCGCTTCCAGAGCGCGATGTTCGACCGCGACACGCTTATCATCACCTACGACGAAAAGCGTGGCGAGCCGCGCGGCGCGCGCAAGAAGAGCGTCGATTACAAGGCGAAGGGCCTGGGCGACTGCGTGGACTGCACCGTGTGCGTGCAGGTCTGCCCCACCGGCATCGACATCCGCAAGGGCCTGCAGTACGAGTGCATCGCCTGCGCCGCCTGCATCGACGCCTGCGACGAGGTGATGGACAAGGTGGGTTACCCGCGCGGGCTCATCCGCTACGACACGCAGAGCGGCCTCGAGGGCAAGCGCAAACGCGTGATGCGGCCGCGTACCCTCGTCTACGCCACGCTGCTCGCGCTGCTCGCGACCGGCTTCGGCTATTCGATCACCCACCGCAACCTCGTCGGCGTGGACGTGCTCCGCGACCGCAATGCCCTCTACAGGGAGCGCCCCGACGAGACTGTCGAGAACGTCTACAACGTGAAGATCCTGAACAAGGACGCCAAGGCACACGAGTTCGTGATCACCGCCTCCGGGATTCCCGGGATCGTGGTCAGTTACGGCAGCAGCACGGTCTGGGCCGGCCCCGGCCAGGTTCAGGGCGTCCCGGTGCGCGTCCGCATACCCGAAGACGCGCTCGAGGGCGGAGCGGACATCCAGGTCTCGATCCAGGCGACCGACGCCCCCGAGCTTCGCGCGACCGGCAAGGCGCGCTTCCTCGCGCCGAGCGACTGATAACCTAGGCACATGACCAGCCCCACGCCCCGACCCTGGTACCGACAACTCTGGCCCTGGCTGCTGATCCTGCCGCCGGCGGCGTCCGTTGTGGGCGGCGCCGTGACGTATTACCTCGCGGTGACCCGGCCCGACGTGCTCGTGAGCCAGGACTGCGTGCAGGACGGCGCCACCATGAAGTGCGGTGAGACCGACTCCGACCGGGCACCATGACCCCTGCGGGTCCGGCCTGTTTTCACTGCAGCGAGCCGATTCCCGCCGGAATCGTCATCCGCGCCCGCATCGACGGGCGTGACGAACCCGTCTGCTGTCACGGATGCCGCGCAGTCGCCGAATTCATCGCTGGCGCCGGGCTCGGCGACTACTACCGCTACCGCGATGCCGCCGCCGCGCGCGCCGACGAGATGCCGCGGCCTGACCGGTGGTCGGCCTATGACCGCCCCGAACTCGTGGAGCGCCTGAGCGCGGCCGAGCCCGGGGGCGCGCGATCGATGACGGTGCTCCTCGAGGGCCTGCGTTGCTCCGCCTGCGGCTGGCTCGCCGACAAGGCGCTGCGACAGCAGCGAGGCCTGCTCGACGTGAGCGTCAACCCGGCAACCGCTCGCGCGCGGCTTACCTGGGATCCCGAAGTCGCCCGGCTCGGCGACCTGCTGCGCGTGCTCGAGCACGTGGGACTGCGTCCTCACCCGCTCGCCGGCGACGCGGCCGGGCAGCTCGCGATCCTCGAGCGCCGCACGGCGCTCAAGCGGCTCGCGGTCGCGGGCTTCGGCATGATGCAGGTGATGATGTTCGCGGTGCCGCTGTACATCGGGAAGTCGTCGGGTATGGACCCGGGCATCCGCGAGCTGCTGCGGCTGGTGAGCATGCTGGTCTCGGTGCCGGTCGCGCTCTACGCGGGCTGGCCCTTCTACGAGGGCGCCTGGCAGGCACTGCGCGCGCGCGGTATCAGCATGGACGTACCCGTGAGCATCGGCATCGTGCTCGCGTTCGCGGCCAGCGTCTGGAACGCGCTACGCGGGCACGGCGAGGTCTATTTCGACTCGGTGACCATGTTCGTGTTCTTCCTCGCGCTCGGCCGCTACGTCGAGATGATCGCCCGCCACCGATCCGGCAGCGTGGCCGACGCGCTCGCACGACTCGCGCCGGTCACCGCGCGGCGGATTCGCGCCGGGCTGGTCGAGGACGTGCAGGCCGCCGAGCTCGAGCCCGGCGACGAGATCCTCGTGCGCACGGGCGAAGTGCTGGCAGCCGACGGGATCGTCGCCGAGGGCACCGGGCGCGTGGATGAGTCCATGCTGACCGGCGAGTCCGCGGCCGTCGCGAAGGAGGCCGGCGCGCGGGTGCACGCCGGCACGCAGAATCTCGGTGCCCCGCTGCGCGTACGCGTCTCGGCGGTCGCGGACCGGACCGTGCTCGCGGGCATCGTCGCGTTGCTCGAGCGAGCGCAGGCCGAACGTCCCCGCCTCGCACGCGCCGCCGACCGCGCGGCGGCGTGGTTCCTCGGCCGCATACTGATCGGCGCCGCCATCGTATTCGCGGCCTGGTGGTTCGTGGACCCGTCGCGCGCGTTTTCCGCGACACTCGCGGTGCTGGTCGTGACCTGTCCCTGCGCACTGTCGCTCGCGATGCCTGCCGCCATTGCCGCAGCCACCTCCAGCCTCGCGCGTCGCGGCGTGCTGGTCGCCCACTCCGACGCGCTCGAGACACTGGCAAAGGCAGACCACGTGCTGTGGGACAAGACCGGGACGCTCACCCGCGGCCTGGTCCGGATCGAGGAGATCCGCCCGCTCGCAGCCGTCCCGGAGCCAGCCTGTCTCGAGCTCGCCGCGGCCCTGGAGCGCATGTCCGAGCACCCGATCGCGCGCGCCTTCATCGAGCCGGGTGCCTCGACCACGGACGCGACCGAGGTCGAAGTCCATGCCGGACTCGGCGTCGAGGGCACGGTCCGCGGCCAGAGGCTGCGTGTCGGCCGCCCCGCGTTCGCCGGGGGGCTCGCGCCGGCGCAGGCAGCAGGCCACGGGTTCGACGGCGAGAGCTGGGTCTGCCTCGGCGACTCGAACGGGCTGGTCGCGGCATTCCGGCTGACCGACCAGCTGCGCGCGGAGGCCGTCGAATGCGTCGCGGAGCTGCATCGGCTGGGCCTCGAATCAGAAATCGTGAGCGGCGACGATGAGGCTGCCGTCGCGCGCATCGCAGCACGCAGCGGCATCGCGCGCTTTGCGTCGCGGCTAGAGCCGGACACGAAGCTCGCGCGCGTCAAGGACCTGCAGGCCACGGGTGCGGTGGTCGTCGCGGTCGGGGACGGAATCAACGACGCACCACTGCTCCGAGGGGCGGATGTCGCCATCGCCATGGGACGCGGCTCGCCACTCGCGCAGACGAGCGCCGACCTGATCCTCGTGCGCGACTCGCTGGAGGAAATTCCGCACGCGGTGGCGATCGCGCGGCGCACGCAGCGGATCGTGCGACAGAACCTCGCCTGGGCGATCGCCTACAACCTGGCGGCGCTGCCGCTGGCCGCCTTCGGACAGGTGCCGCCCTGGCTCGCGGCCATCGGCATGTCGCTGAGCTCCGTCGCGGTGGTGCTGAATGCGATGCGGCTCTCGCGCGACGCCGGACCGGGCCGCGGCGCGGGCTGGACGCTGCGCGCGCCGGCGGAGGCGGCGTGACGTGAGCATCGTCTACCTGCTCATCCCGCTCGGGCTGGTGCTGGTCGGCATCGGGCTCTGGGCGTTCTTCTGGGCGGTGGGCAGCGGGCAGTTCGACGACCTCGACAGCCCGGGCTGGTCGGTGCTCTCGGACGACGAGGCCACGAAACGGGACGCCGGGCCGGGTTCCCGGACATCGGACACCGAGGAACGGGAGTGAGCATGGACACGACGACACTGAGTCTTGGCGCTGCGCTGGTCGCGGGACTTGCCGCGAGCGGCCACTGTGCCGCGATGTGCGGCGGCATCGCCGGTGCGCTCGCGATGCGCGACCGCGAAGCCGGGACGGGCAAGCGGCTCGCGAACGTACTCGCCTACAACCTGTCGCGCGTCGCGAGTTACGCGGCAGCAGGCGCGATCGCGGGCCTGCTCGGCGGAGCGCTGTTGCGGACGATCAACGTGAGCGCACTCTCGGTCGCGTTCCGCGTGCTGTCCGGCCTGATCATGATTGCCGCCGCGGGTCGCCTGCTCTTCGGCTGGCGCCTGCTCGACCCGCTGGAAGCGGCGGGGTCGGGCCTGTGGCGGCGCGTTGCGCCCCTGGCAGGCACGAAACGCGACCCTGGCGGCGTGCGAGCCGCGATCGGGCTCGGCCTGGCCTGGGGCTGGCTGCCCTGCGGCATGACCTATTCCATGCTGCTGCTCGCCGCGACTACGGCGAGCGCGCCGCTCGGCGCCGCGGTCATGCTGGCCTTCGGCGCGGGCACGCTGCCGTCCATGGTGACGGCAGGCATCGCCTTCGACCGCGTGGCACGCCTGCTCTCGACCCGGCTCTCGCTCAAGCGGGGCGCCGGAGCCCTGTTGCTGCTTTTCGGCCTCTGGACCGCGGGATTCGCAATCCACCAGGCGACGTCCGGCTCCGCGGGACACGCGCACCATGCGCCGGCCGACGTGCCGGCGGGGCACGAACACCACCAGGGATGAAGAAAGCGGTCAGTGACTAGCGGTTCGCGGTTAGTGGTGAACCTGCAGATACGACCGGCATCGTGAACCGCCCTGAGGCCCGCCGATCGCTATCCGCGTTCGCAACGATTCGCCGTCGCTCCGTCCACTGACCGCTGGTCACTGGTCACGAACCGCTCTCTGCCAAGCGTCGTCCGCAACTCACGCTACTGGATCGTGATCGCCAGAGGGCGCTTCTTAGGCACGTCCACCTTCGGCATGTGGACCACCAGTACGCCGTCCTTGGACTCAGCCTTGATGAGCTTCGGATCTACATCGTCCGGCAGTACGAAGCTGCGCTCGAATGCGCCGTAATACCTCTCCGTCCGATGCACCTTCTCGCCCTTCACTTCCTTCTCGACCTTGCGCTCGCCCTTCACGGTGAGCACGCCCTCGTCGAAGAGGACCTTCACGTCCTCCTTGGGCACCTCCGGCAGGTCGATCTTGATCAGGTACTCCTTCTCGTGCTCGACGATGTCGGCCAGTGGCATGAACTCAAGCATCCCTTCCAGCGGACGGGTCGCAGGCATGCGCCCGAAAAACGGCGTAAGACCCTTGAAAATCTCGTCCATTTCGCGGAAGGGTTCCCATCGAGTAAGTCTCATGGCTCCCTCCTCGGGTCACATGGGAAACGTCTCGCGGCTGTGACCCCTGGGCCGCAGCCCATTGTCCGCCCGCCAGCCGGCGGGCGGCATCGGGAGCGGCGCGTAGGCCATTCTCCTGTAATACCTAGTCGGGCCGGGCCGCTTCCCTTACGATTGGACGCCCCGGACTCAGTCCAGCTCATGCATCACCGACATACGCCACGACGAACGGGAAGAGCGAACCCAGTGCGCGGCGAGGCGTCGAGCGACCGGGAATTCCGCGCGCTGCTCGACGCTGCAGTGGACGCCATCGTCGTGATCGACCACCGCGGGACCATCGAGGAATTCAGCCTCGCGGCCGAGCGCATGTTCGGGTACACGGCCGAGGAGGTGATCGGGCACAACGTGAACCTGCTCATGCCCGAGCCCTACCGCAACGAGCACGACGGCTACCTCGAGCGATATGCGGCGACCCGCATCACCCGCATCATCGGCGTCGGGCGCGAGATCGTGTCCCGGCGCAAGGACGGGACGGTATTTCCCTGCGAGCTGGCGGTCGGTCAGGTTCCCGACCTCGAGCCGCCGCGGTACATTGGCTTCATCCGCGACCTGACCCGGCACAAGGAAGCCGAGGAGCAGCTTAAGCGCAGTGAGGCGGAACTCCGGCTCGCACAAGGTCTCGCGAACCTCGGAAACTACGTCTTGCACCCACGGGGTGACGGGCCGGACTACTTCTCGGCGCAGCTCTACCGGATCCTCGACGTGCCCGCCGCAGGCCCGGTCGTGGCGCGCGAAGAGTTCTTCGAGAAATGGGTGCACCCGGCGGACCGTGCCCGCGTGACCGAGGCGTTCCAGCGCCTGGACTCGGCTGGGGCACAGCTCGACATCGAATACCAGGTGGTGCTTCGCGACGGTCGCATCAGGTACCTGCACCACATTGCGCAGGCCGTGCGCGAGGACAACGGCCGGGTCCTGAAACACATCGGCACGATCCACGACATCACCGACCGTCGCCACGCCGAGGACGAGGCCCGGCAGCTTCAGGACCGCCTGACCCACTTCAGCCGGCTGTCCACGATGGGCGAGATGGCGGCCGGCCTGGCGCACGAGATCAACCAGCCGCTCTCGGCCATCGCGACCTACGCACAGGCCTGCCAGCGCCTGCTGCGCCGGCCCGAGCACGACGGCGCGGACGTCGTCGAGGCGCTCGACCAGATCAACGCCCAGGCCCTGCGCGCCGGCGAGGTCATCCGCAGGCTCCGCAACTTCGTGAAGAACCGCGAGGTCAAGCGCGAGTGGGTGAACTGCGAGCGCCTGCTCGACGACCTGCGCACGCTTGCCGAGACGGATGCCCGCCTGCACAGCGTGCACCTGCGCATAGATGCGCAGAAGGACCTGCCGGCCGTGCACGCCGATCCGATCCAGTTACAGCAGGTCGTGCTCAACCTGGTGCGCAACGCGATCGATGCCACCATCGGGTGCCCGGAGGATCGCCGCGAAATCGTGCTGATGACCCGCCGTTCGGCCGAGGGCGAGATCCAGATCACGGTCGCCGACCAGGGGGGCGGGCTGGCACCGGGCGCGGCGGAGCACCTCTTCAACCCGTTCTTCACGACCAAGGCGAGCGGCACGGGCCTCGGGCTCGCGATCAGCCGCTCGATCATCCGGGCCCACGGCGGGCGCCTGTGGCACACTCCGAACGGCCAGTTCGGCACGTGCTTCCATTTCACGCTGCCGGCCTCGCCGGCGACGAAAGGGGAATGACCAGTGATCAAGGAAATGAAGCCCACGGTATTCGTGGTGGACGACGACGCGGCGGTGCGGGATTCGCTGAGGATGCTCTTGAAGTCGGTGGGGCTTCCGGTCGAGGTGTTCGAGTCCGGGCAGGAATTCCTGGACGCGGACCGTGACGACCGGCCGGGCTGCCTCGTGCTCGACATCCGAATGCCGGGCATGAGCGGCCTCGAGCTGCAGGTCAAGCTGAACGAGCGGCACTCGATCCTGCCGATCATCTTCATCACCGGGCACGGCGACGTGCCCATGGCGGTCGAGGCCATGCAGGCCGGCGCCGTGGATTTCATCCAGAAGCCGTTCCGCGACCAGGACCTGCTCGACCGCATCAACCAGGCGCTCGACAAGGACGCGGGCAGCCGGCGCATGCTGGCCGAGCGCAACATGATCCGTAAGCGACTCGAGTCGCTGACGCCGCGCGAGCGCGAGGTGCTCGACCTCGTCGTCGCAGGCAAGGCCAACAAGGTCATCGCCGGGGACCTCAACCTGAGCCAGCGCACGGTCGAAATCCACCGCGCCCGAGTGATGGAAAAGATGGAGGCGCACTCGCTCGCGCACCTCGTCCGGATGGTCCTGGAAGTCGAGCGCGAGGACGAGTGATTTACTGCGCCGCAGCACACTGCGGCCTTCGCCGCGATTTAGGTATAACCCCCGATTCTCCGGAATTTGGCCTCCGGGAACACTGGTCCCCATGCGACCACAGATCGCCGCGCGGTTCGCCGCAACCGATCCTCCCTGCGGCCAGAACTGAACCGGCCCGACCTGTGGTCGCGCCTTACCCATGGCAGAGAACAAAATCCCGCCAGACGCTCCGCCCCTCGTCGGGGTCATCGACCCCGATCCGGTCGCGCGCAACGGCCTGCGTGCGCTCCTGCACCGGAACGGCGTCGACGTGTCCACGTTCGACAGCGCGGAGAGCTACCTGCTCGCCGCGAACGGCCGGCACCTGGCCTGCCTGATCGTGGACCTGCTGCTGCCCGGGATGTCCGGCCTCGAACTGCTGCGCCGCCTGCGCAGCTCTGGCAACGACGTGCCGGTGGTGCTGCTCGCCGACGAGTCTGACGTGTCGACCGCCGTCGCCGCGATGCGCGAGGGTGCGACGGACTTCATCGAGAAGCCCTACGTCGACATCGCCGTACTGAAGCAGGTGGAGAAGCTGATCCGGCGACCGCCCACGGCCGCCAGCGCCTGAAGTGAGCGGCCTCGACAGCTGGCGCGAGGAAAAGCAGTCCGCGTGGCTCTACCGCGCGCTCGCGAACTGCGAGCCCGACGCGCGCATCGCCGACCTCTTCCGCGCCCTCGCCGCGGCGGCCGAAGGCCAGGCAGAGACCTGGCGCGGGGAATCCGGCGCGCAACCGCCCCCATTCACGCCGTCGACACGCGCGAGGATCACCGCGACGCTGGCCCGCCGGCTCGGGGCCCGGCGCATCAAGCCTGTACTCATCGCGATGAAAGTGCGCGGCGTTTCGGCGTACGAGACGCGGGCCGCGACGCCGGGGCACGTGATGCCGACCTCGGTCTCGCAGGTCGGCATGCGCCACAAGGGCTACGGCGGCGGCAACCTGCGCGCGGCCGTGTTCGGCGTCAACGACGGCCTGGTGTCGAACGCGAGCCTGATCATGGGCGTGGCGGGCGCCGGCGCGGGGCTGGGCGCGGTCGTGACGAGCGGAGTCGCGGGACTGCTGGCGGGCGCGCTGTCGATGGCGGCTGGCGAGTACATCTCGATGCGCTCGCAGCGCGAGATGTTCGAGTACCAGATCGGGCTCGAACGAGATGAGCTGAACGAGTACCCGGAGGAGGAAGCCGAGGAACTCGCGCTCATCTATGCCACGCGCGGCATGGACCTCGAGGAGGCGCGGCGCATTACGCGCGAGCTCGTGAAGAACCACGACGCCGCGCTCGACGCGCTCGCGCGCGAGGAACTCGGGCTCAACCCCGACGACCTCGGCTCGCCCTGGGGCGCCGCGATCTTCTCGTTCCTCGCGTTCGCCGCCGGCGCTGCGTTGCCGCTCGCGCCATTCCTGCTCGGATTGCAGCTCGGCAGCGCCGTGATGCTCGCGGCCGCCATCGCGGGCGTCGCCCTCTTCGCCGTCGGTGCGGCGCTCAGCCTCTTCACCGGCCGGAACGCGTGGCTCGGCGGGCTGCGCATGGTCGCGATCGGTGGTGGCGCAGGCGCCGTGACCTGGTTCATCGGCAGCCTGCTCGGCGCCGCCGTCAGCTGACGACGCGCACGCGCCGCGGGTGAGGCGCCGCCCGAGACAGCCGCACTCAGTCGGCGCGCGGATCGAAGGGCAGTTCGCGCTTCATCTGTTCAAAGAGCTCCCGCGCGCGCGGGCTGTCGGGCGGCAGCACGATCTCGAGCACCACGTACTGGTCGCCCGGCGTCGGGCCCGGCAGGCCGCGACCACGCAGGCGCAGCTTCTGGCCCGCCTTTGCGCCGACCGGGAGCTTCATGTCCACCGGCCCGCCCAGCGTGGGCACCGACACCGTTTCGCCGAGCGCCGCCTCCCACGGTGCGACCGGCAGCGTCGTCGTGATGTCGCGGCCCTCGGTCCGGAAGCGCGGGTGCGCGCGAAACCCGATTTCGAGCAGCAGGTTTCCCGGCGGGCCGCCGCCGATGCCGGGGCTGCCCTGCCCCGCAAGCCGGATCTGCTGCCCTTCGGTGACGCCGGCCGGAATCGTCACGCGCAGCGTTCGAGGCTTCACGACCACGTGGCCCTCGGGCGTGACTTCGGGCGCGCGCAACTCGATGTCGCGCGAGGCGCCGCGGTAGGCGTCCTCTAGGTCGATCTCGACGCGCGCGACGTGGTCCTGCCCCGGCGCCGCGAATCCGCGGCTGGCCCGGCCGGCGCGGCCCGCGCGGCCGGCGCCAGAGGCCTGGCCGAACGGACTGCGGTCGCCGAACAGCTGCGAGAAGAAGTCGCTGAACTCGCCCATGTCCGCGCCGCCCCGGCCACCGGGTCCGCGCGAGAACTCGAACCCCTTGCCCCAGTCCGGCGGTGGACGGAAGTCCTGCCCCTGGCGCCAGTCGGCACCGAGCTGATCGTAGGCCGCACGCTTCTCGGGGTCCTTGAGGACCTCGTGCGCTTCCTGGAGCTCCTTGAATTTTTCCTCGGCGTCTTTCTCCTTGCTGACGTCGGGGTGGAACTTCCGGGCGAGCTTCCGGTACGCGCGCTTGATGTCTTCCTGGCTGGCCGTGCGCGCCACACCCATGACCTTGTAGTAATCCTTGTAGCGCATGGCTCTACTTTAGCGCCGATCACGCCGCCTGGATGGTCCCGGCGAGGCACTAGATGGTGGCGGGCAGAGGTTCCGGCAAGGGGTCCCGGACGCTGGGTGGTGGCGTGGACTGCAGGGGGTTGACCTGTCCGTGATCCGGCCCCATGCAGGGGGCACGTCAACTGCCGAGTCCGGAGCGTCCATGTCATCGTTACACAAGGTCGTCTGCCAGCACTGCGACGGTGTGGTCGGCGTACCCGCCGGGCGCCTGGGCGACGGCCCGCGCTGCCCGCGTTGCCACGCGGCCCTGTTCGAGGGGCATCCGGTGGAACTGAACGACCGCAATTTCGACCTGCACGTCGGCCGGAGCGACCTGCCGGTGGTCGTGGATTTCTGGGCTCCGTGGTGCGGACCATGCCGGACGATGGCGCCGGCTTTCGAGGAGGCCGCAAGGAGCCTGGAACCCGCGGCCCGCTTCGCGAAGTTGAATACCGACGAGTCCCAGGGCGTGGCTGCGCGGTTCGGGATCCGCAGCATCCCGACGATGATCGTATTCAAGGACGGCCGCGAGGTCGCGCGGCAGTCGAGCGCAATGGGGGCCGAACACATCCGGCGCTGGGTGACGTCGGCGGCCGGCTGAGAAACTGGGGACATTCTCCTTTTTGGGAGACAGGCACCTCGCGCCCGACTCCCGAAAAGGAGAATGTCCCCTACCTTGCCTCGGCCAGCACGACGAGCAGGTCCTTCGCGTCCACCTGCTCGCCGGGCCGCGCAACCACTTCCACGATCGTGCCGTCGCGATCGGCGCGCACGCTGGTCTCCATCTTCATCGCCTCGATCGTCACCAGCACGTCGCCGCGCGTCACCTTGTGGCCGACCACGGCGTGCACGGTCGCGATCGTGCCGGGCATCGGCGCGCCGACCTGGTCCCGGTGATCCGCTTCCGCCTTGCGGCGCGGCGGACGCTTCGCGACCTTGCTGCGGTCCGTGACTTTCACCGAGCGCGGCTGGCCGTTCAGCTCGAAGAACACCGTGCGCGTGCCGTCGTCGTGCACGTCGCTCGTCGCGACGAGGCGGATGATCAGGTGCTTGCCCCGCTCGAGCTCGAGCGTGACCTCCTCGCCCGGCTCGAGCCCGTAGAAGAACGCGCGCGTGGGCAGGACGCTCGTGTCTCCGAAGTTCAGCCGGTCGGCCATGTAGTCCGTGAACACTTTCGGGTACATGAGCCAGGAGGCGAACTCCCTGTCGGTGATGGCGCGCGGCATCTTCGCCTGCAGCTCCTTTCGCGCCTGCTCGAGGTCGACCGGCGGCATCACCGATCCCGGCCGCGCGGTCATCGGCGGCGCACCCTTCAGCACCTTCTGCTGCAGCGCCGGCGGGAACCCGCCGTGAGGCTGGCCGATGTCACCGCGGAAAAGCGACACCACCGACTCGGGGAAGGCGACCTCGACGGCCGGGTCCACCACGTCCCCGGCCGTGAGCCCGCTCGTGACCATCATGATCGCCATGTCGCCCACGACCTTCGACGAGGGCGTCACCTTCACGATGTCGCCGAACATCTCGTTCACCTGGGCGTAGGCCCGCGCGACCTCGTGCCAGCGCGTGTCGTCGATGCCGAGCGAGCGCGCCTGCTCGCGTAGGTTCGTGTACTGGCCGCCCGGCATGCCGTGCACGTAGACCTCCGACGCGCCGGAGCGCATGTCGCTCTCGAACGCGGCGTAGCCGTGGCGCACCTGCTCCCAGTAGTTGGAGAGCAGGCGCAGATTGTCCGGATCGAGGCCGGTGTCGCGCGGGCCGAAGCGCAGCGCCTCGACGATGGACCCGAGGTTCGGCTGCGAGGTGAGCCCGCTCATGGCGTCGAGCGCACCGTCCACCGCGTCCACGCCCGCCTCCACCGCCATGAGCACGCTCGCGGCGGCGATGCCGCTCGTGTCGTGGGTGTGGAAGTGGACCGGGATGCCGATCTCGTCCTTCAGCGCCTTCACCAGCGTGTAGGCCGCACGCGGCTGGCAGAGACCCGCCATGTCCTTGATGCCGAGAATGTGCGCGCCGGCCTTTTCCAGCTCCTTGCGCCATCCCGACGTAGTACTTGAGGTCGTACTTCGTCCGGCGAGGGTCGTTGAGATTGCCCGTGTAGCAGATCGCCGCCTCGCAGAGGCGGTCGGTCTCGAGCACCGCGTCCATCGCGACGCGCATGTTCTCGACCCAGTTGAGCGAGTCGAACACGCGGAAGAGGTCCACGCCGTTCCTCGCCGCCTGCTCGACGAAGTAGCGCACGACGTTGTCGGGGTAGTTCGTGTAGCCGACCGCGTTCGCGGAGCGCAGCAGCATCTGCAGCAGCAGGTTCGGCATCGCCTCGCGGAACTCGGCCAGGCGGTCCCAGGGGCACTCCCTGAGGAAGCGCATGGCGACGTCGAAGGTCGCCCCGCCCCAGCACTCGACCGAGAAGAGGTTCGGTGCGAGGCGCGCGTAGGCCGGCGCCACGGCCGCCAGGTCGCGAGTTCGGAACCGCGTGGCGAGCAGCGACTGGTGGGCGTCGCGGAACGTCGTGTCGGTGAGGAGCACCGGCTGCTGCTCCAGCATCCACTGCGCGAACTTCTGGGGGCCCAGCTCGTCGAGTCGCTGCTTCGTGCCGGGCGGCGGCGACTCGGCGCAGGCTCACCTTCGGCGGCCGCGGGTCCAGCGTGCGCGTCGGACGGGCGCGCCCGATGACCTCCGGGTTGCCGTTCACGATGACGTCGGCGACGAAGCGCAGCAGCCGCGTCGCCCGGTCGCGCTTGCGCGGGAAGTGGAAGAGCTCCGGCGTGTCGTCGATGAACCTGGTCGTGTAGTCGGCGTTCTCGAAGCGCGGGTGCGTGATCAGCTGGTCCAGGAAGCGCAGGTTCGTGACCACGCCGCGCACGCGGAATTCCCAGAGCGCGCGGTGCATGCGCGCGATGGTCTCGTCGGGCGTCGGCGCCCAGGCCGTCACCTTCACCAGCAGCGAGTCGTAGGAGCGCGTGATGAACGCGCCGGTGTAGGCCGTGCCCGCGTCGAGCCGGATGCCGAAGCCCGGCGGGGCTGCGGTAGGCAGTGATGCGGCCGTAGTCCGGAATGAAGGCGTTCTCGGGATCCTCGGTCGTGATGCGGCACTGCATCGCGTGGCCGTTCATGCGGATGCCGGACTGCAGCGGCACGCCGCTCGCGGGCTCGCCGATCAGTCGCGCCCTCGGCGATGCGGATCTGCGCCTTCACGAGGTCGATGCCGGTCACGACCTCGGTGACCGTGTGCTCGACCTGGATACGCGGGTTGACCTCGATGAAGTAGAACTGCCCTGTGTCGGCGTCCTGCAGGAACTCGACCGTGCCGGCGTTGAGGTAGCCCACCGCGCGGCCGATGCGGAGCCCCAGCTCGCAGAGTTCCGCGCGCTGCGAGTCGTCGAGGAATACCGCCGGCGCGCGTTCGACGACCTTCTGGTTGCGGCGCTGCACGGTGCAGTCGCGCTCGTAGAGGTGCACGAGGTTGCCGTGCGCGTCGCCGAGGATCTGCACCTCGACGTGGCGCGCGCGGCGCACCAGCTTCTCGAGGTACACCTCGTCGTTGCCGAAGGCCGCCTTCGCCTCGCGGCGCGCAGTCGCCACCATCTCGGCGAGCTTCGCCTCGCCCTCGATGACGCGCATGCCGCGCCCGCCCCCGCCCCAGCTCGCCTTGAGCATCACCGGGTAGCCGATCGCCGCGGCCATGCGCGCGCACTCGGCGTCGTCGCGCGGCAGCGGCGGTGTCGCGGGCATCACCGGCACGCCGGCGGACACCGCGAGCGTGCGCGCCGTGACCTTGTTGCCGAGGCTGCGCATGATCTCGGGCGTCGGGCCGATGAAGATGATCCCGGCCGCGGCGCAGGCCTCGGCGAACTCCGGGTTCTCGGACAGGAAGCCGTAGCCCGGGTGGATCGCGTCCGCGCCGGCCTCGCGCGCAATGCGGATGATGTCCTCGATGTCGAGGTAGGCCTCGACCGGGGCCTTGCCCTCGCCCACGAGGTAGCTTTCGTCCGCCTTCATGCGGTGCAGGGAAAAGCGGTCCTCCTGCGAGTAGATCGACACCGTCTTGATGCCGAGCTCGTGCGAGGCGCGCATGACGCGGATCGTGATCTCGCCGCGGTTCGCGACGAGCAGGGTCTTGATCTTGCCGGGCTGGCGCATGGCGGCTCGCTTTGGGGACGGGGCACTGACGGAGGCGGCGGGGACGCACGATGATAAGCTGAAGTCCAACGACGTATTCCCCCTCCCTGCGGGTTGGGGTCGAGGACTGACGATGATTGCAATTGCCGTGCACGGCGGCGCCGGGGTCATGCCAGGCGCCGAACTGACGCCCGAGCGCCGGCGGGCCTTCGGCGAAGGGCTCGAGGCGGCGTTGCGTGCCGGATACGCCGTCATGGAGGCCGGCGGCGGGAGCCTCGATGCCGTCGTGGCCGCGGTGAAGGTGCTCGAGGACGACCCGCTCTTCAACGCCGGGCGCGGGTCGGTGCTCGCCGCCAACGGCCAGCACGAACTCGACGCCTCGATCATGGACGGGCGCGACCTGCGCGCCGGGTCGGTCACCGGCGTACGACACGTGCGGAATCCCGTCGAACTCGCTCGGCTGGTGATGGACCGCTCGCCGCACGTGATGCTCGCGGGCGCCGGGCGCCGACGAGTTCGCGGTCGAGGCCGGGCTGAAACCAGTCCCGAATGACTACTTCGCGACCGAGCGGCGCAGGCTCGAGCTCGAGCGCCACCTGCGCGGGGACGCGGACACCGGCGACGAGGCAGTGCTCGGGACCGTCGGCGCCGTAGCGCTCGATTCGCACGGCAACCTCGCGGCCGCGACCTCCACGGGCGGCATGACCGGAAAGAAGTGGGGCCGCGTCGGCGACTCGCCGATCATCGGCGCAGGGACCTACGCCGCGAACGACTGCTGCGCCGTCTCGGCGACCGGCCACGGCGAATACTTCATCCGCGCGGCGGTCGCCCACGAGATTGCATCGCTGGTGCGCTACCGCGGGATGGGCGTGCGTGAGGCTGCGGACGAAGTCGTGATGAACCAGCTCGTGAAGCTCGGCGGGTCGGGCGGCGTGATCGCCGTCGGCCGCGACGGCTCGATCGCGATGCCGTTCAACTCGCCGGGGATGCTGCGCGGCGCGATGGACTCGCACGGACGCCTGGAGACCGGGATCCTGTCTGGAAAATAGGGGACATTCCCCTATTTCCGTCCGGAAATAGGGGAATGTCCCCTATTTCCCCTACGCCGCGAAGTACCGCGCCAGGTATTCGTCGAAACCGATGCTTGTCCGCCGCCTCGATCCTCGCCTGCGCCTGCAGCGACTCCTCGGCCTCAGCCCGGAACTCGTTCTGCCGCGCCTCGTGCGGCGGGTGCAGCTCAAGGAAATACGACTTGTGCAGCTTCGACATGCGCAGCGCGAAGTCGAAGAACGACTCCTCGTTGGTGCGCATTTCCTCGAGCGTGCGCGCGGCCGGCGTCAGCGCAACCTCGCGCACCTTCGCGGCCTGCATCTCGAGCGCCGCGGAGTAGTGCCGCTGCGGGTCGCCCTCGTCCAATAGCTCGCACACGCCGCGCATCGAGTCCACGATCTCGGACGCCCAGTCGCGGAGCGCGAGGTCGCGACCGTCGCGACGGAGCTTGAGTCCGGGCCTGCGACCCTCGCGCGCGACGATCGCGTGGTTTCCATCGAGCTCGGTCTGTTCTGCCGGCTCGATCGACCGGCTCTCGGCCAGAACGCAGTAGGCGGCGAAGGCCTCGAGGAAGCGCAGCTTCATCTGGTTCACGCCCACCGGGTCCCACGCGCTCACGTCGAGCGAGCGCATCTCGACGTACTGCACGCCACCGCGGAGCAGCGCCTTGGTCGGCCGCTCGCCGGACAGGGTCACGCGCTTCGGGCGGATGAAGCTGTAGTACTCGTTCTCGATCTGCAGCAGGTTGGCGTTCAGCTGCCGGTACTCGCCGTCCACCTTCACGCCGATCTTCTCGTAGTCAGGGTTCGGTGCCGTGATCGCCTGGGTCAAGTCGCGAACGTAGTGATCGAGGCTGTTCACCGAGACCGAGAGCCCCGCCTGGCTCTTGTTGCGATAGCCGAGATCGCTCATGCGGAGCGAGGTGGCATACGGCGCGTACAGGCTGCCGGGCACCAGGGGCTCGAGCCAGTCCACCTTGCGGCCCTGCAGGAAGGACGGGCAGATCGCCGGCGAGTTGCCGAAGAGGTAGAGCACGATCCAGCCGTGGCGGCGGTAATTGCGCAGCAGCGCGAAGTAGGCTTCGGAGCGGAAGGCCTG
Source organism: uncultured Gammaproteobacteria bacterium (assembly GCA_963706755.1). Taxonomy (GTDB): domain Bacteria; phylum Pseudomonadota; class Gammaproteobacteria; order Steroidobacterales; family Steroidobacteraceae; genus RPQJ01. The sequence goes on along the minus strand of CAVPNH010000007.1, from coordinate 231,684 downwards.
CCCGCTGTCGTGGCTCTCGAGCAGGTCGGCCAGCACGGGCCAGAAGTGCTCGGGGAAGGAATAGTTGAAGTGCACGCCCGAGATGGCCTGCATCACGCGACCGTAGCGGTGACCCAGCCCGCGGCGGTAGACGGTCTTCATGGTGCCGACGTTCGACGAGCCGAACTGGGCGATCGGGATGCTCTCCTCGCCCTTGATGGCGCAGGGCATGCTGGTCGCCCAGAGCAGTTCGTCCTCGAGGTGCCGGTAGACGAACTGGTGCAGGTCGCAGAGGTACTGGACGAGCTCCCAGGTCTGGGCGAACGGCGGGGTGACGAGCTCGATCAGGGCCTCGGAGTAGTCCGTCGTGATGTGCTCGTTGGTCAGCGCCGACCCCAGGGCCTTCGGGTGCGGAGTCTTCGCTATCAGGCCCTTCGGAGTGACCCTGAGCGACTCCTTCTCCACGCCCTTGAGGCCGCCCTGGAGCGCGGCTTGCTCGCCTGGCGGTTGACCAGGGCGGCGAGGCGGCGGTCGAAGGTGCGGGAGGGGGCCATTGGCTCGCAGACGTATCCGCAGGGGATGGAAAGGTTAGCAGAGTCGCCCGCCGGTTCTGGCGGCTCAAGGGGTCGCCTGGTTCAAGCCTCCGGGAAACGCCGTCGGCCGCGTGGCAGCGCCATTTCGGCCCCCGTTTGGGTATCTCGCGCCGCAGGTGATTGTCGCGACTCGCGGTCGCATCGAGCGATTCTCGAGCTGCTTGCACGCAGGTCCAGGCGCTGATTGCCGAATACAATCATGTGGTTACGACACCTGAATTCTGGCGCGCGGGCACGGATCCCAAGGAACTCCGCAGCACCGGCCTCCGAATCCCTGGAGCGGGATGTCACCCGGACATTGCGGATTGCAGTAAGGCAACGGAATCGCCATACCATTGCCCATGGGGTCGTCGCCTCGACCGCTGCGGATTTTCAGTCTGCTGCCCGGCATCGCTACAGTGCTGGCGGCCTCCGCGATGCTCTTCGCCCCGATGCCGGCCGCACCTTCCGACGACACGATGCGCTGCGGCACGCGGCTCGTCGGCGAGGGGGACGGCAAGGACAAGGTACGCACGCTGTGTGGCGAACCCACCAGCATCAGCCTCGCCGGATACGTGGGCGGGCCGGGCTACCTCCCGAATTACCGCAATGGTCCGTTTGACTACGCCTACGCCTGGTCAGGCTGGACCGCGCTTCCCGTCGAAATCTGGACCTACAACCTGGGGCCCAACAAGCTGCTGCGGAAGCTTCGCTTCGTGGGCGACGAGCTCGAAGAAATCCGGACGAACGGCTATGGGTACTGAGGCTCGACTCGGCGCCGATTCGGCGCCGCGGGAACGGCGGCCCTCGTCGGTTCCCATTCCGTCGACCCGTGTTGCCGTCCTGGCGTGCGTCGCGATTGCTCCTGCTGCCCTGCCGGACGCTCGCGGACTCCATGCGTTGCGGCAGCCGCATCGTCAAGGACGGCGACACGATGGAGAAGGTGCTCGACGTCTGCGGCGAGCCCGCGAAGCAGGAGCGCACCTGGATCCAGCGCGCGCCGCAGTACGAGCTCGGCGGCCAGTACTACTCCTTCCCGGGCACGGAGGACGTGCCGGCGGATGTCTGGACCTACGACTTCGGCCGCAACAAGCTCCTGCAGCGAGTGCGCTTCATCGCCGGGATCGTGGACTCGATCGTCACGCTTACGGAGAAAGGAGAAAAGTAGGAAGGGGGACAGTCCCCAATTTTCGGGACGAAAAATGGGGACAGTCCCCATTTTCCGCCCTGATATCCTTGTCCACGCGCCAGAACTTTCAGGAATTCCAGCCATGTCATTCACGCTCAAGGATCCCACCCTCCTCCGCCAGCAGTGCTACGTCGACGGCGAGTGGATCGACGCCGACGCCGGCGGCACGGTCGCCGTCACGAACCCGGCCACGGGCGAGGCGATCGGCACGGTGCCGAGCCTCGGCGTCGCCGAGACGCGCCGCGCGATCGAGGCGGCGGCCGCGGCGTTCCCGGCCTGGGCGGCCAAGACCGCCAAGGAACGCGCGACGATCCTGCGCCGCTGGAACGACCTGATGCTCGCGAATGCCGACGACCTCGCGATGCTCATGACCGCCGAGCAGGGCAAGCCGCTCGCCGAGGCGCGCGGCGAGGTCACCTATGCCGCGTCCTTCATCGAGTGGTTCGCAGAGGAAGCAAAGCGCGTCTACGGCGACGTGATCCCCGGCCACCAGGCCGACAAGCGCATCGTCGTGCTGCGCCAGCCGATCGGCGTGGTCGCGGCGATCACGCCTTGGAACTTCCCGGCCGCGATGATCACGCGCAAGGCCGGCCCCGCGCTCGCGGCCGGCTGCACTTTCGTCTGCAAGCCCGCGATGCTGACGCCTTACTCCGCGCTCGCCATGGCCGAGCTCGCGCACCGCGCAGGCATCCCGAAGGGCGTGTTCAGTGTCGTGACCGGGTCGGCCGGCGCCATCGGCGGCGAGATGACCTCGAACCCGATCGTGCGCAAGCTCACGTTCACCGGCTCCACGGAGATCGGCAAGAAGCTCATGGCGCAGTGCGCCGGCACGCTCAAGAAAGTGTCGCTCGAGCTCGGCGGCAATGCGCCGTTCATCGTGTTCGACGACGCCGATCTCGACGCCGCGGTGCAGGGCGCGATCGCGAGCAAGTACCGCAACACGGGCCAGACCTGCGTGTGCGCGAACCGACTGCTGGTGCAGGAAGGCGTGTACGACGCGTTCGTCGCGAAGCTGGTGGAGGCGGTGAAGAAACTCCGCGTCGGCGACGGCCTCAAGGGCGCCACCGAACAGGGGCCGCTGATCGACCAGAAGGCGGTCGCCAAGGTCGAGGAGCACATCGCGGACGCGCTCGCGAAGGGCGGCAAGCTCGCGCTGGGCGGAAAGCGTCACGCGCTCGGCGGCACCTACTTCGAGCCCACGATCATCACGCACGTCACGCCCGCCATGATGGTCGCGCGCGAGGAGACCTTCGGCCCCGTCGCGCCGATCTTCTCGTTCAAGGACGAGAAGCAGGCGATCCGCATGGCCAACGACACGGAGTTCGGGCTCGCGTCCTACTTCTACACCCGCGACCTCGCGCGCGCCTGGCGCGTCGCCGAGGGCCTCGAGTACGGCATCGTCGGTCTCAACACCGGACTCATCTCGACCGAGGTCGCGCCCTTCGGCGGCGTGAAGGAGTCGGGCACGGGACGCGAAGGATCCAAGTACGGGATCCTCGACTACACCGAGCTCAAGTACTTCTGCATCGGCGGCATCGAGGGTTGACGCGCCCGCTGTCGGACCGGGGGCTCCTGCTGCTGCTCGCGTCGGTCACGGCGCTCGGGCCGATCGCGACCAACCTCTACCTGCCCGCGCTGCCCGAGGTCCGCGAGTACTTCGATGCGAGCGTCGCCGCAGTGCAGGCGACCTTCTCGGTCTCGCTGGTCTCCTTCGCATTCGGCATCCTGGCCTGGGGGCCGTTCTCGGACCGCTACGGTCGGCGCACGGCGGTGCTCTGCGGCCTCTCGATCATGATCTGCGGCTCGGCCGCGTGCCTGACCGCCCAGAGCCTGCACTGGCTGATCGCCGGGCGCGCGCTGCAGGCCTTCGGGACGGCGACCGGGCTCGTCACGGCGCGCGCCATTGTCTCGGATCTGTACCCCGCCGAGCGCATGGTGAAGGTGCTGGCGTCGCTGACGATGGTCGCAGTGCTCGGCAATTCGCTGGCGCCCGTGCTAGGCGGCTTCGTGGCGGCAGGACTCGGCTGGCGGGCCATCTTTGCCACGCTGATGCTCGCCACCGTCACCGTGGGCACGATCGCCTGGCTCAGGCTTCCGGAGACGCGTCGCGCCAGCGTGCACCCGCCGCGGGCGCGGGAAATGACTGCGGCCGCCCGGTCGCTCCTGCGCAATCCGCTCTTCGTCGGCTGCGTGCTGCAGGGCGCCGTCGTGTACGCGACGTTCCAGGTGTTCATCTCCCTCGCGCCCTACGTGCTGGTGTCGGCCCTCGGCCGCCCCGGCACGGAGTTCGGCTTCTATTACCTCTTCATCGCCGTCGGATATTTCCTCGGCAACTGGTCGGTGCGACGCCTCATGGCGCATCACGACCCGCACTGGATGGTCGTCACGGGCGTCGTGGTGGCCCTCGTCAGTTCGTCCACGGCACTCGGGTTCGCGGCCCTGGGCCTCACGCATCCGCTGTGGATCTTCGCGCCGATCGGCGTGCTGGCCTACGGGCAGGGGCTCGCGCTGCCGAACGTCACCGCGACGGCCGTGGGCCTTGCACCGCAACACGCGGGCGTGGCCTCGAGCCTGATCGGCTTCCTGCAGCAGATAATCGGCGCCGCCTGCGTGCAGTGGATGGGGCACTTCCCGACGGACACGCCGCTGCCGTCGCTCATCTTCTGCGCGGCGGCGTGCGCCTGCGGCCTCGCGATGCTGCGTGTGTTTCCGCGCGTGGAGCCTGGCAGGCCGCGGCGAGTTTCCGCAGGCTCGCCGCCCACTGGCACCTGATGCGCAGCGCCTCGGCCTGGATGGCCGGATCAGCCTGACGGCTCCCCCGTCCCGATGCCGCCGGGCATCGACTCGACTTTTGTGACGCCGCGACAACTGCGGTATCGTGCCCGCGCACTACTCAAGGACAGTCAGCACGCGATGGCGGGATATATCGGCACCCCGGAATATGCTCACGGCCGCCCGTCGAAGGTCGGGGTCCTGCTCGTCAACCTCGGCACGCCGGACCATCCAACTCCAGCGGCTGTGCGAAGGTACCTCGCCGAGTTCCTGTGGGATCCTCGCGTCATCGAGATGCCTCGCGCCCTGTGGTGGCTGGTATTGCACGGGGTCATCCTTCGAGTGCGCCCGCGGCGCAGTGCGCACGCCTACGCGAAGATCTGGACGCCCGAAGGCTCGCCGCTCATGGTCGAGTCACGCAGGCTCGCCGAGGCGCTCGATGCGCGCCTGCGCGCCGGCCACGGCGACCGCGTGCGGGTCGAGCTCGCGATGACCTACGGCAACCCTTCGATCCGCGGCGCACTGGAGCGCCTGCGCGGTGCGGGCGTGCAGCGCCTGCTCGTGCTCCCAATGTACCCGCAGTACTCGGCCACGACGACGGCCGCGATCTTCGAGCGCGTGACCGCCGAACTCTCGCGCTGGCGATGGATCCCGGAGCTGCGCATCGTGAACCAGTACTGGGAAGAGGACGCGTACATCGAGGCGATTGCGGCCAGCATAGCGACGCACTGGCAGACGCACGGCCGCAAGCACCTGCTGTTCTCCTTCCACTCCATTCCGAAACGCTATTTCACGGCGGGCGACCCGTATCACTGCTTCTGCCAGGCGACGGCGCGCCGCGTCGCGGCCAGGCTCGGGCTCGCGGACGGTGCCTGGTCGCTGGGCTTCCAGTCACGCTTCGGCCGCGAGGAGTGGATGAAGCCCTACGTCGACGTGCTGCTGCACGACTACTCGCACACGGGCCCGAAGCAGGTGACGGTGGTCTGCCCGGGGTTCGCGACCGACTGCCTCGAGACGCTCGAGGAGATCTGCATGCAGAACCGCGACATGTTCCTGTCGCACGGCGGCGAGGCCTTCGATTACGTGCCCTGCCTCAACTCGAGCGAGGCGCAGGTCGACCTGTACGAGCGCGTGGTCGCGAACCACGCGCAGGGCTGGCCGGAATTCTCGGGGCGCGATGACGCTGCGGCGCTCGAGGAATCGCGCCGCCGCGCGCTCGCGCTCGGCGCGCGGACCTGAGCGCATGCTCGGCCGCTTTCTCGAAATCAGTGTCGGCACGCAGGACATCCTAGAGTCGCTCGCGTTCTACGAGTCCCTTGGCTTCGCACAGGCCCGCGTCGGCGACACGCGCCCGCATCCCTACGCAGTGGTCACCGACGGCAGGCTGCGCCTCGGGCTGCACGCCGGTGAGGTCGAGGCGCCAACCCTGACCTGGGTGCACGCCGATCTCGCGCTGCACGCCGCATCGCTCGAGGCGCTAGGCATCGAGTTCGACTTCGCGAGGCTGGACGAGAACGCATTCCACGAGCTCGGCTTCCGCGACCCCTCCGGCCAGGCGATCACGCTCGTCGAGGCCCGCACCTTCTCGCCGCCGCCGCCCGGAGAACTGCGGCCGTCGCTGCTCGGCTACTTCGAGGAATTCGCGATTCCGGTCACCGATCTCGCTCGCGCGGCGGCGTTCTGGGACTCGCTCGGCTTCGTCGCCTTCGATCCCGTCAGCGTGCCTTTCACCCGGGTGGTCGCCTCGCACCGCGACCTGAACGTCGGCCTGTACGACACCGATCTGCGCCAGCCGGCGCTCACCTTCTCGGACCCGCAGATGCCCGAGCGCATCGCGATGCTGCGGGAGCGAGGCCACCCGATGCCCGACCGGCTGCCGCGCGGCATGGACGCGCGGGAGAACGCGCTGCTCGAGGCGCCCGAGGGGACCTGGCTGCTGCTCACGACGGCCAACGACTAGGCGAGAACAGGCCCCGCCTCCACCGGCACCGGCCGGGCACGGACCGTTTCAGCCGCGACTGGTCGAGACTCCGTCCGGAATGGGCCGACTTCAGCGCGCGACTGCCACGATCTCGAAGCTGAGCGCCAGTTCGTCACCCACCTGGATCGCACCGCCCGCAGCACTGAAGGGCGTGATGCCGAACTCCGTCTGGCGGACGAGAAACGAGCCACGGGCCGCGAGCCGGTCGGCCGTACGCTCGAGCTCGATGGGTATTTCGACGCGACGCGTCGCCCCGCGGATCGTGAGATCGGTGACCGCGACCGGCTGCTCCCAGGTCCCGGCGAGGGCTTCGCAACGCACGATCACTTCCGGGAACTCCGCGGCGCCGAGGACCTCCGGCCGCGTCATGTTCCGGTAGGTGCCCTCACGCGCGGACTCCGGGACCTCGCCCGGGAAATCCGCTCCGGCAGCAGCCCGCGCCGCCGGAGCGTCCACGACCAGCGACGCCACGGGCACGCGAATCTCGAACCCGGAGCCCGCGGGGTCCCGGCCCTCCCACGCGAACCCTGTTTCCTCGCCCGAGGTCACGACGTGGTTGTGCCCGAATTTCGCCAGCGGCCCGGCCCGGTGCACGAGGATCGTGACGACGCTGCTCGCAGGATCGATCTCGAATGCCCGGGCGCCGGCGGGCATCGCCGGAGCGTGGGCCGCTCCGGGCCCCTGCGGCTGCGGCTCCGGGGGCCCGGCTGGCGTCTCGGCGGGTCGCGGAACGCAGCCCGTAAGCAGGCAGGCCGTGGCGAATGCCGCCATCGCCCTGGCCGGGCCCCGTCGCACTGCCCGCGCGGACCGTGGAACGAAGAACCGATGCGGCCGCGGGTCAGTGGCCGGCGGGTGTGCGTGGGTTAACATGGCTGCGTCACTTGGCTGTCGAGGATGATGATCATGCAGTTCCGCAATACGACCGATTCCTACGGGGCGATCGCGAAGCTCCTGCACTGGACGATCGTCATCCTGATCATTGCACAGTACGTCATCGCCGAGGCCGCCGACGAGCTGCCGGACGGCATCGAGAAACTCTCGGTGCTTTCGCGGCACAAGTCCATCGGCATGCTGGTCCTGATCCTCGCCCTGGTCCGGATCGGGTGGCGGCTGGCCAATCGCGGCACGCCGGTGCCGGTGCCCATGCCGAGGCGGCAGCAGATCGCGGCAGCGGCGGGCCACGGGCTCCTCTACCTGCTCGTCCTGGCACAGCCGCTCACCGGCTGGGCCATGTCCTCGGCCGCCAACTATCCGGTGACCCTGTTCGGCTGGATCCAGTTCCCGGCGTTGGTCGGCGCGAACCACGACCTGCACGAGGTCCTCGAGGACCTGCACAAGGGTATGTTCGTCGCACTCGCGGTCCTGGCCCTGCTGCACGCTGCGGCGGCGATCTACCACCACTTCTGGATGAAGGACGATTCGTTGCGAAGGATGCTGCCCTTCGCGGGCCGGCGCACGCCGTGAACGCGATCCGAGGCCGGCACATGCGGCAGATCGCGGCCACGACGCTCGTTGTGGTGCTGGCCATGGCCGCGCCCGCGCGCGCCGCAACGGCCTGGACCACCGACCCGGCACACAGCCGACTCACCTTCGTCGCCACGCAGTCTGGCGGCGAATTCGAGGGCCGGTTCGCCCGCTTCCACGCAGACATCGCCTTCGATCCGCGGGACCTCGCGGGCAGCCGCTTCCGCGTCACGATCGAGACCGCTTCCGCCGATACCCAGGACGAGACGCGCGACGCGGCGCTGGTCGGCGACGACTTCTTCGCGGCCAGCCGCTGGCCCGCGGCCACCTACGAGGCCAGCCGCTTCGTCGCGACGGCGGACGGCCGGTACGAGGCCCGCGGGCAGGCTCACCATCCGCGGGGTCAGCCGCGACGTAAACGTGGTTTTCGCGTTCAAGCCGACGTCGGCCGGGCGCGGTGCCGTCCTCTCGGGCGGCACCACGATCCGCCGCCTCGACTTCGGCGTCGGCCAGGGCGAGTGGCAGGACACGAAGTGGGTGGGCAATGACGTCCGCATCCAGTTCGAACTCGTTCTCGGACCAGGGCCCGCCAAGACCGGCGCCGCCGGGGGCTAGGGTCCCGCGGGGCCGCGAACTACCCCGCCCCGGCTGGGCTGAAACTCCGCACGGCTTGAGACTACAATCGGTCTGCACACATACCTGCCGGGGGAGGCAATCCAGATGTCATTCAATTCCACGACGCTGAACAGGCGTCTTGCGATCACCGTCGCCGCAGCACTCGCACTCGTGCTCGCGGGTTGCGCGAAGAAGAAGGAGGAACAGGTTGCCGAGGCACCTGCGGCCGCGCCTGCCGCCCCGGCGACCACGCTCGAAGGGCAGGTCGACATCGTCGCCTGGCCCGGCTACATCGAACGCGGCGCAACCGACAAGGCCTACGACTGGGTCACGCCCTTCGAGGCGGAGACGGGCTGCAAGGTCAACGTGAAGAACGCCGGCACCTCCGACGAGATGGTGTCGCTCATGACTCAGGGCGGTTACGACCTGGTCACGGCCTCGGGCGACGCGTCGCTGCGCCTGATCCGTGGCGGAACCGTGCAGCCGATCGACGTAGGCCGCGTCGCGGCCTATGCGAGCGTGGACGATCGCCTGAAGGAGGCGCCGTGGCACTTCGTGGACGGCAAGCACTACGGCACGCCGTACCAGTGGGGCCCGAACGTGCTCATGTACAACACGAAGGCGTTCAAGACGGCGCCGACTTCCTGGGCAGTGGTGTTCCAGGAGCAGAAGTTGTCGGACGGCAAGAGCAACAAGGGCCGCGTGCAGGCCTACGATGGCCCGATCTACATCGCCGATGCCGCGCTCTACCTCATGGCGACGAATCCGGCGCTGGGCATCAAGGATCCGTACGAGCTGAACGAGCAGCAGTACACCGCGGCGCTGGACCTGCTGCGCAAGCAGCACCCGCTGGTGCAGCGCTACTGGCACGACGCGAACGTGCAGGTGCAGGACTTCACGAACGAGGGCATCGTCGCCTCGGGTTCGTGGCCGTTCCAGGTGAACACGCTGGTGGCGAACAAGCAGCCGATCGCGAGCACGGTGCCCGCGGAAGGCGCGACTGGATGGGCTGATACGACCATGCTCGCCGCGAACGCCAAGCACCCGAACTGCGCGTACAAGTGGATGGAGTGGTCGCTCAACCCGAAGGTGCAGGGCGACGTCGCGGCCTGGTTCGGCTCCGTGCCGGCCGTGCCCGCCGCATGCAAGGGCAACGCGCTCCTCACCGACACGGGCTGCGCCGCGAACGGGTTCGACAACTTCGACAAGATCCACTTCTGGCGCACGCCGGAAGCCGCCTGCAGCCTGGGCACCTGCGTGCCCTACAGCCGCTGGGCGACGGATTACGTCGCAATCATGGGCGGCCGGTAACGAGTCGCTGCCGCGCTCCCGCATGCTGGCGGATTGCTTGCACGCGGGAGTGCCGTCGAAACGAAACCTCGGATTGAGGGCCGGGAGGCCGGGTATGCGGTCGAGTCGCTCCTCGGGAATCGCTTTGTCGACCGCATACCCGGCCTCCCGGCCCGCACGGTTGCAACTTCGAACGACGGCTTCGACCGCATGACCGCCGCCATCGAGCTGCAGGACGCGAGCCGCGCGTTCGGGGCGGTCGTCGCGCTGGACCGCGTCTCGCTCGCCATCGCGCCGGGTGAGTTCTTCGCACTGCTCGGGCCCTCGGGGTCGGGCAAGACCACCTGCCTCAGGTTGATCGCGGGTTTCGATCGCCCCGACAGCGGTCGCATCCTGCTCGAGGGCGAGGACGTCACGGACATTCCTCCGTACGACCGCAACCTCAACACCGTCTTCCAGGATTACGCGCTCTTCCCGCACATGACGGTGGCGGAGAACGTGGCCTACGGGCCCCGCGTCCGCGGCGTGGCCGCCGAGGAGCGCCGCCGGCGCGCCGGCGAGATGCTCGAGCTCGTGCGCCTCGGCAGCTACGGCGACCGCAGGCCGGCCCAGCTCTCGGGCGGGCAGCGGCAGCGCGTCGCGCTCGCCCGCGCGCTCATCAACAGCCCCAAGGTGTTGCTGCTCGACGAGCCGCTCGGTGCGCTCGACCTGAAGCTCAGGGAGGAAATGCAGGCGGAATTGAAGGGCCTGCAGCAACGCCTCGGGATCACCTTCGTGTTCGTGACCCACGACCAGGGCGAGGCGCTCAGCATGGCCGACCGCGTCGCCGTGTTCAGCCAGGGCCGGATCGAGCAGCTCGACACGCCCCGCGGCCTGTACACGCGGCCGCGCACCGCGTTCGTCGCGAACTTCGTGGGCAGCGCGAACGTCGTCCTGGGTCCCGCGGCGGAGCGCCTGACCGGCCGCCCGCGTCCGTTCGCCATCCGCCCCGAACTCATCGAGGTGCTGCCGCCCGGCGTCGCACCCGCCGATGACGCGATTGCCTGCAGCGGGACGCTGGAGGAAGTCCTCTACCACGGCGCCAGCAGCCGGTGCCACGTTCGCCTGGACGAGACAACGTTGCTGGCGGTCTCACGTGCGGAATCGGCCGCCGGTGCGCCCCTGCCCCCGCAGGGCTCGCGCGTACAGCTCGCGTGGCGGCCGGAGAGCATGGTCCACCTCGAAGCGGGCTGAGCCGTGCTGCGAACCGTCTCGACCTTTTTCCAGCGGCGCAATGCGTTCTATGTCTCGCTGCTGCTCGTGCCGCCACTCCTGTGGCTGGGCACGGTGTATCTGGGGTCGCTCTTCACGCTGCTCTCGCAGAGTTTCTACGCGATCGACGAATTCACGGCACGCGTGGTCCCCACGCTCACGCTCGCCACCTACCGCCAGCTCGTCACCCAGCCGGCAAACGTGGACATCGTGGTGCGGACGCTGCTCATGGCCGTGGCGGTGACCATCGCCTGCGCCGTGATCGCCTTCCCCGTGGCGAACTACATGGCGCGCTACGCCGGCAGCAAGATGAAGGCGCTCTTCTACGTCGGCGTGATGCTGCCGATGTGGTTCAGCTACCTCGTCAAGGTATACGCGTGGCGGCTGATCCTCGCCAAGCAGGGCATCGTCTCGTGGGCATTCACGAGCCTCGGACTCCAGGGTGCACTCGACGCGCTGCTCGCCACGCCCGTCGTCGGCGGTCCCTCGCTCGCCTCCTCCTACATCGGCATGTTCATCGTGTTCGTGTACATGTGGCTGCCGTTCATGATCCTGCCGCTGGCCGCGTCGCTCGAGCGCGTGCCGGCGTCGCTGCTGCAGGCATCCGCGGACCTGGGCGCGCGCCCCGCGCAGACCTTCCGCAACGTGGTCGTACCGCTCGCGCTCCCCGGCCTCGCCGCCGGCTCGATCTTCACGTTCTCGCTCACGCTCGGCGACTACATCATCCCGAGCGTGGTCGGCGCGCCCGGCTACTTCGTCGGCATGATGGTCTACCAGCAGCAGGGCACCGCGGGGAACATGCCGCTCGCCGCCGCGTTCTCGGTGGTGCCGATCGTGCTGATCGCGCTCTACCTCACGTTCGCGCGACGGCTCGGAGCCTTCGATGCGCTCTAGGCGGGACTGGAACGCGGCGCCGCTCGGCCAGAAGCTCGCGGCCGCGGCGGGGCTCGTGTTCCTGCACGCGCCGGTCTGGGTGATCGTGCTCTACGCGTTCACGACCGAGGACCGCACCTACCAGTTCCCGCCGCCCGGCCTCACCCTGCACTGGTTCGAGGTCGCCTTCGCACGCCAGGACATCTGGGCAGCCATGCGGCTCTCGGTCGAAGTCGCCATCGCGGCCACCGCGATCGCGCTGGTGCTCGGGACGTTGGCCGCCTTCGCGCTCGCAAAGCGCAGTTTCGCGGGCAAGGAGTCGATCACGCTCCTCTTCGTGCTGCCGATCGCGCTGCCCGGCATCCTGACCGGGCTCGCGCTGCTGGTCGGCATCCGCACCGTCGGCATCGAGCCGAACTTCTGGACCATCGTGGCGGGCCACGCGACCTTCTGCCTGGTAATCGTCTACAACAACGTGGTCGCGCGGCTGCGACGCATGCCCGCGAGCTGGGTCGAGGCTTCCATGGACCTCGGCGCGGACGGCTTCCAGACCTTCCGCTACGTGCTGCTGCCACAGATCGCGAGCGCGCTGCTCGCCGGCGGCATGCTCGCCTTCGCGCTCTCCTTCGACGAGATCATCGTGACGCTTTTCACCGCAGGTCACCAGCAGACCCTGCCGATCTGGTTCTACAGCGAACTCTTCCGGCCGCGCGAACGGCCTGTCACCAACGTCGTCGCGGTCGTGGTAATGCTGGTGACGCTGGTGCCGATCCTGCTGGCCTACTACCTGACCAAACCGGACGAACAGGGGCCGGGCGCGTGATGCAAAATCCTCCGTCCGGCATCAATTCCTACAAATAGTTGCCAGGCACCTATTTCTTCAGCGAGGCTCAAATGCAAACGAAACTGCTCATCAACGGCACGCTCGTCCAGGGCGAGGGCAAGGTCGAGGACGTGCTGAACCCGGCGACCGGGAAAGTGCTCGCGAAAGTGCCAGAGGCCTCGCGGGCGCAGGTGGACGCGGCCGTTAAGGCGGCCGATGCCGCGTTCGACGGCTGGGCGCGCACGCCGCCGAAGGACCGCGCGACACTGCTCCTCAAGCTCGCGGACCGCATCGAGGCCGAGGGCCATGCGTTCGCAAAGCTCGAGTCGCTGAACTGCGGCAAGCCGCTGCCCGCGGCGCTGAACGACGAGATCCCGGCCATCGCAGACGTGTTCCGCTTCTTCGCAGGCGCCTGCCGCTCGATGACCGGCGCTGTCGCGGGCGAGTACCTCGCGGGATTCACGAGCATGATCCGGCGCGATCCCGTGGGCGTCGTGGCCTCGATCGCGCCATGGAACTATCCGCTGATGATGGCGGCCTGGAAGCTCGGCCCCGCGCTCGCGGCGGGTAACACCTGCGTGCTGAAGCCCTCCGAGCAGACGCCGCTCACGGCGCTCAGGCTCGGCGAGCTGCTCGCGGAAATCTTCCCCCCCGGCGTCGTCAACATCGTGTGCGGCCGCGGTCCGTCGGTCGGCGCGCCGCTCACCCGGCACCCGAAGGTACGGATGATCTCGCTCACCGGCGACGTCGCGACGGGCGCGAAGATCCTCGGCCAGGCGAGCGACGGCATCAAGCGCACGCACCTCGAGCTCGGCGGCAAGGCACCCGTGATCGTGTTCGACGATGCGGACGTCGAAGCGGTGGTCTCGGGCGTGCGCACTTTCGGCTACTACAACGCGGGGCAGGACTGCACTGCGGCCTGCCGCATCTACGCGGGCTCGAAGGTGTATGACCGGCTGGTCGCCGACCTGTCGTCGGCCGTGAGCACCATCAAGACCGGCCTGCAGACCACGAAGGACGTCGAGATGGGCCCGCTCATCAGCGCCGAGCAGCGCAACCGGGTCGCGGGCTTCGTCTCGCGCGCGCGGAAGCAGAAGCACATCGAGATCACGGCCGGCGGCAAGTCGGGCAGCGGCGGCGGCTTCTTCTTCGAGCCGACGGTGATTGCGGGCGCGCGCCAGTCGGACGAGATCGTGCAGCGCGAGGTGTTCGGGCCGGTGGTCTCGGTCACCCGATTCAAAGACGCGGACCAGGCGGTCACCTGGGCCAACGACTCCGACTACGGTCTCGCCTCCTCGGTGTGGACGCAGGACGTGGGCAAGGCATTGCAGGTTGCGTCGCGGCTGCAGTACGGCTGCACCTGGATCAACACGCACTTCATGCTGGTGAGCGAGATGCCGCACGGCGGCCTCAAGCGCTCGGGCTACGGCAAGGACCTTTCCATGTACGCGCTCGAGGACTACACGGTCGTCCGGCACGTGATGGCGAAACTTTAACGGCGCTCGTCGGGAGCCCACCGGGCCCGGCGAGTCCCCGGGCGCCGGGCCGCAGGGAGCAGGCTGCCGAATGCCCCCAAACCAGGGGGTGCGAGGTCAGGCGCGGTGCAGGCGCACCGGGAGGCGCTTGGAACCCCAGTTGCCCGGCCGGGGCGCGAATACACCGGGCAGTTTCTCACCGCACCCGGCGCAACAGCCGTCGGCCGTGAGGCCCCAGCGACCCAGCTCGAACCAGTCGCGCTCGATCAGCAACGCGTGGCAGCGATGGCACCAGGTGCTGCCGCCGGCACGGTCGTGAACGTTGCCCGTATAGACGTAGCGCAATCCGTTTCGCATCGCGATCGCCCGCGCGCGCGTGAGCGTCGCGGGCGGCGTCGGAGGGTGGTCGCTCATCTTCCAGTCGGGGTGGAAAGCCGAGAAGTGCAGCGGCACGTCAGGCCCGAGCTGGTCATTGATCCACTGTGTCATCTCGTCGAGCTCCGCGTCCGAGTCGTTCTCGCCCGGGATCAGCAGCGTGGTGATCTCCAACCAGACGCGGGTCTCGCGCTTCAGATAGACGAGCGTATCGAGCACTGGAGCCAGCTCGGCGCCGCAGATCTTCCGGTAGAAGCGCTCGGTGAATGCTTTCAGATCCACATTCGCAGCGTCGATCGACGCGAAGAACTCGGCGCGCGGCTCCGGACAGATGTAGCCGGCGGTGACCGCCACGGTGCGCACGCCGGCGTCGTGGCAGGCTGCGGCGACATCGACCGCATACTCCAGGAAGACCGTCGGGTCGTTGTAGGTGAACGCGACACTCGCGCAGCCGAGCCGGCTCGCCGTCGCCGCCAGCTCGCGGGGCGAGGCCGAATCGGCAAGCGTGTCCATCTCGCGCGACTTGCTCATGTCCCAGTTCTGGCAGAACTTGCATGCCAGGTTGCAGCCCGCAGTGCCGAACGACAGCACCGACGATCCTGGCAGGAAGTGGTTGAGCGGCTTCTTCTCGATCGGGTCCACGCAGAAGCCGCTCGAGCGTCCGTATGTGTAGAGCTCGATGCCGTCGCGCTCGCGGCCCCGTACGAAGCACAGCCCACGCTGGCCCTCGTGCAGCCGGCAACGGCGTGGACAGACGTCGCATTGCACGCGCCCGTCATCGAGACGCGTCCAGTAGCGGGTGGGGGTGGCGGAAAGGTCGGTATTCATGCGATTGGCGCCCATGCTCTTCGGGCGGGATATTGGTTTCGCCCCGGGGCGTCGCCATATATGGGAGCATTCGAACTCCCGTGGAATCATGATGTTGAGCCTGGACAGCAATAAATCAAGGACCCGGCCGCCCGCGGTGGCAGGGCTGTTCTACCCTGATGATGCGAATGAGTTGCGACACGAAGTGAGCGGCTACGTCGAAGCGTGCTCGCCCCGCGCCGCGGTAACGGGCCGACCCAAAGCCCTGATCGTGCCGCATGCCGGATACCAGTATTCCGGGCCCGTCGCCGGTTTCGCCTACAGGCGGCTCCGCGACTGTCACGCGGGCATCCGGCACGTCGTGCTCATCGGTCCGAGTCATCGGGTGCCGATGCGCGGGCTCGCTGCCGCTGCGGTCAATTCATTTGCCACGCCGCTGGGCGACGTACCGGTCGACGCGGCGGGCCGGGAGCGCCTGCTGGAACTCGGGCTGGTCGGCATCTCCGATGCGGCGCACGCCACGGAACACTCGCTGGAAGTACAGCTGCCATTCCTGCAGGTCGTGCTGGAGGATTTCGACATCCTGCCGATCACCGTAGGCCTGGCCGCGCCGGAGCAGGTGGCGCGCGTGATCGACGCGGCGTGGGGCGGGCCCGACACGCTGGTGCTGGTCAGCTCCGATCTCAGTCACTATCACACGTGGACCCAGGCGCGGCAGCTCGACGCCGAGACAACTCGCGCGATACTCGAACGACGCAGCGACCTGCTGGACGAGCAGGCCTGCGGCGCGCGCGGGATCAACGGGCTGATGGTGGTCGCGCGCCGGCGCGGCCTGACCGTCGAATTGCTCGACCAGCGCAACTCAGGCGACACGGCCGGCGATCGATCCCGGGTCGTGGGCTACGGCAGCTATGCGCTGTATGAAACTTGAACCGGACCAGCAGCGAGCGGTGCTGCTCACTGCCGCGACCTCCATCGAGGCTCGGCTCGGGCTCGTCGCTGCTGCGCCACCGGAGGACACCGAGTTGCACGGCGCGCTCGGGGAACCGCGCGCCAGCTTCGTCACGCTGACGATCGACAGCCAGCTCCGCGGTTGCTGCGGCACGCTCGAGCCCGCACGACCGCTGTTGCTGGACGTCTGGAGCAATGCCCAGGCCAGCGCATTCCGCGACCCCCGCTTCGCGCCACTGACGGTGCGCGAGTGGCAGTGGTCGAGCCTGGAGGTATCGCTGCTGACGCCGTCCGAGCGAGTGGCCGTCGCCAGCGAGCAGCAACTGCTGGTCGAACTGGTTCCCGGGCGCGATGGGCTGGTGCTCGAGTGGCGCGGGATGAGGGCCACCTTCCTGCCGAAGGTCTGGGAGCAGGTCGCCGGGCCGCGCGACTTCCTGCGCCGGCTGAAGCAGAAGGCGGGGCTGGATGCGGACTTCTGGGCCGCAGACATCCAGGTCTGGCGCTATGAGACGGAGGTCATGGCAATGGAGCACGTGGCATTGCCACGTCGAGCCTGACGGAAAGGGCCCCTGCGAACGGGGCCCTTCCTGCAGCGGCCGGGGCGATCACCGTTCGACGATCAGGCCCCCGACCTGCGCGCGCGACGCGCGGGCCTGGCGACCTTCCGGCTTGCTTTCCGAGCCACTCGCTTCGCCTTGCGCTTGCGGACCGGGCGGTCCCCTGCGAGCGCCTCGCGCGGTCCCTTCACGACCTCCGCGTAGGTGTCCGTGGCCACCGCGCGCGCACCCTTGCCTGCCCGTTTCAGGATCGCGACTACACGCCGGATATCCTTCACGATCCGCCCACGCGCGGCCTTCAGCTCCCCGGCCTGGTCGCCCACCAGCGCCCGCACACTCCCCGCGCGCGAGACGCGCTCGAGTTGCTCCGCCGCATTGGTGAGCGCCGAGGTCAAAACCTCGAGCTGCAGCTCGAGCAGGCTCTCCATCGTGTGCTGCGTCAAGGTCGTGAGCCGGACGCCCGAACGCGTCACCGCTCTCACCGGCCCCTGCAACGCCTTGACGCCTGCGGCTGACCTCTGCGCCGCCCGGCGCACCAGCGTGCCCGGCGCCTGACGGAACACACGCGCCTGCTCGCCCGCGAACTCCACCTGCTCGTTCATCAGTTTCCTGGCTCTGCCGACCATAAACGACTCCCGTTGCGTGCCGGGACGCGACACTTCGTACGACTACAGTAGCGCAGGCGCGAAGCTAGTCGTATCGAGGATTGACCTTAGTACTTGCCGGCGTGATGGCGAAGCTGCAGGGCGCGGGGCCGGGCGGGGGCGGCGTCAGGCAACCTCGCTGAGCAATCCCTCGATCATGTCCTCGGCCTGCCTGCGATAGCCGCCGCCGAACAGGTTGAGGTGATTGAGCACGTGGTAGAGGTTGTAGAGTGGAACGCGCCCGGCCGCGCCCGGCTCGAGGGGCCACGCGGCCTCGTACGCTGAGTAGAAGGTGCGGCCATATCCACCGAACAACCGCGTCATGGCGATGTCCGCCTCACGGTCGCCGAAGTAGACGGCCGGGTCGAAGACCACCGGGTTGCAGGAAGAATCCTCGGCGTGATTGCCGGCCCAGAGATCGCCGTGTAATAGCGAGGGAACGGGCGAGTACCCGCCGAGCAACGCCGGTACGGACTCGCACAGCCGCCGACCCCGGTCGAGCAGCCGGCCGCCGTGACCGCCGGCTTCCGCAAGGTCGAGTTGGAAACCGAGCCGTCGGGCGGCGTAGAAACGGCCCCAGTCTGTGTCGGGCTCATTCTTCTGTTCCGTGAGCCCGATCGTGTTGGCGCGGCGCCAGCCGAAGGTCGCGCTCGTCGTTCGATGCTGTTCGGCGAGCAACTCACCGAGACGTGCTTCGCTACGGGGCGTTGGCGACACGAGGTCAATCCACTCGAGCGCGAGCCAGGCGCGATTCGATGCCACGCCGGCACCGAGCACGCTCGGCACGCGGATCGAGCTGGCCGACGCGAGCGCTCGCAGTCCTTCCGCCTCTGCTTCGAATACCCAGGCCCGGTCAGCGGCCGCGACCTTGATGAACATCGGGCCCGCGTCGCTCGTCCAGCGCAGGCAGGCGCTGGACACGGCTTCCGTTGGTGCCGGCGCGAGCTCATGACCTGTTACGGCCGACATGGCCTGGACCAGGTCGTGCCAATCCGGACTGCTTTTCACGCGCTCATGTTGGCAGAAGAATCCTCAGCACTGTCGAATGGCACGGCCGGAGCGCGGCAGCAAGCCTGTGGGATACGGCCGGAGTCTGCTTGCCACCCTAAGCGGCCCGCGGGTCGCGTCCCGTGGCGCGGTGAGCACTCCCGGTCCAGTCACACGTCCCGGGCAAGTTCGCGAAGGAAACGGTGCCAGCTCGTGTTCCAGTCCACGGACCGTCTCCCGCGTTCGTGAC
Source organism: uncultured Gammaproteobacteria bacterium (assembly GCA_963706755.1). GTDB lineage: Bacteria > Pseudomonadota > Gammaproteobacteria > Steroidobacterales > Steroidobacteraceae > RPQJ01. The sequence goes on along the minus strand of CAVPNH010000007.1, from coordinate 212,829 downwards.
TCGTCGTTCCGCCCTCGAGCGCGCGAGCCCGCGTTTCGCCTGCAGCCGGCCTCCTCGCCCGGTGGCGACTTGCGGCCACATGCGAGCGGTCGCGCACGGAGCGCTCGAACCCCGCACGACGGCCCTTGACCAGCAGCCAGTCAAGCATCACGAAAATCGTCCAGTATCTGCACGACGAACAGCAGCCCTGTCGCGAACAGGGTGACAACCCCAAAACCAATGACGATCGAGAACACGTGGATTCCTCCCGAAGGCAAAGTGACGCCGGCGACCCGCGTGCGGGTCGACGTCGGCGGCGCGCGCCAGACGGCGAGCGAAAGGCGTGGGTAGCAAGTGGGAGCCCGTGCACTGCACACGACGAGGCGCGGCATGCACGGCCGAGGTTCAGGCAGCGGGCGCGTGGCCCCGATTTCGAGACGGTGCAGAGAACCTGCCAGACCGTCACTGCCGAACAGCGGCGGGCAGTATACGTGATCTCAACGGCGATCGCGGCGGCAGCGCACGGCCGCTGCAAGGCATTCCTGCAAGTCCTTACTGGACATCACTATTCCGGGCGTGCCCGGCGCTGCGAAGTGCCATTCCGCAGCTGGTCCGCGAGCGTAGCCGGCGTGCAGTGCCGCAGCTGCGACACTGCACGCCAGTCGCCTCAACCGCCGGATGGGGGTGAGGCTCCCGTCCTCACTTCAACGTGTTCGGGGTCTTCGACACGATCGGGATCGCGACGGCCGCCGCAACGTCGAGCAGCGCCTGGATCTTGTTCTCGACCTGGACGAACTGGAACACCTTCGTGGCGGGCAGCTGCCTGTCGAGCTTTCCCGCGTACTTCTTCAGGAGCTCGAGGCGCTCTTCACGGAGCTTGAACGCCTCGGCCATGATGTCCTTGGACTCGGCGTCCGTCATGCCGCCGTAGTCGGCGACGAACAGGCGGTTCCTCAGGTTGATGGCACCGGTGAACAGCTTCTCCATCTCGGCCTGGTACTCGTCGTAGATCGGCATGAACTTGGCGAGCTGCTCATCGTTGAGCGCCAGGGTCTGCAGCATCACGGCCCGCTTGTCGGCCTGCACCTCGTTGATCAGCGCCGCCGCCTCGGGGGTCAGGTAGGTCTGCGACTGGGCCAGGGTCATCGCCGGGGCGCCCAGTGCGGCGATGGCGGTAAGCGCGAACAGGATCTTCTTCATGGCTGGTTCCTCGGATTGTGCTCGGCTGCAATCAGCGTGCGAGCGGGATGGTCGTGCAGAGGTGCGCCGCGCAGGATTCCGGATCCGCGACTCGATCTGGGCGAATCGCGGCGCGGTCTTGTGAGGCGGCACCGTCGCGATGGTGGACGTGCGAAGTCTACCCGTTTCCCGGGCTTCGTCCTATTGCAGCTGCGGCGCCAACACTGCCGTCAGGACGTCGCAAGCTTCCGCGCCCGGTCCCTGAGCATCCGGCCGAACCCCTGCGCCTCGGAAAATGCATCCACCGCGGCGAGATCCGGCGGCCGGCGACGCAGGTCGTCGCGCGACGTCGTGAGCGGCATGTCGCAGGCGATTCCCGTCAGCCGGCGCGACAGGAACGCCGACTCGCGGTGCTCGCGCAGGCTCTGCGCGACGAAGGCCGCACCGCGGAACTTGAGCTTCGGGATGGTGTCGAGATTTTCGTACACGCCGTCGAGCGTCGCGTAGTGCTTGAGCAGCGTCGCCGCGGTCTTGCGGCCCACGCCCGGCACGCCCGGGATGTTGTCCACCGCATCACCCATGAGTGCGAGGAAGTCCGCCATGCGCTCCGGCACGACGCCGAAGCGCTCCTCGATGTCGTGGTAGCCGTAGCGCACGTCCGCGACCGCGTCCCAGTACGTGTCCTGCGCCGTCACGAGCTGCGTCAGGTCCTTGTCGCGACTCACGATCGTGACGGCCTGCCCCTCGCGCTGCGCGAGTGCCGCGAGCGTGCCGATGATGTCGTCCGCCTCGTAGCGCGAGCTGCCGTACTCGGCGACGCCGAAGGCACGCACCAGCTCGCGGCACAGCCCGAACTGGCGCTTCAACTCCGGCGGCGCGGGCTCGCGATTGGCCTTGTAGGCCGGATAGATCTCGTTGCGGTACGACTGCTCGAGGCTTTCGTCGAACGCGACGGCGACGTGGCCCGGCGACTCCCGCTCGAGCAGGTCGCTCAGGAACCGCGCGAAGCCGTGGACCGCGTTCGACCGGGTTGCCCGCGCGGTCCGTGAACTCGAGCGGCACGGAGTAGTACGCGCGGAAGATGAAGACGCTGGCATCGACAAGGTAGAGCACGGGCGGCATTCTGCGGGAGCCGGGGGCCCACCGCCACCGCTCCGGAGCGCGACCGACATGAGCATCGACATCGAGCCGATCCAGCGGCGCCACATCACGGGCTTCCGTGAAGTGCTGGACGCGGTCGCGCGCGAGCGGCGCTATCTCGCGCTCACCGAGGCGCCGCCCATGTCGCAGGTGCGCCGATTCGTGCTGGGCAACCTGAAGAGCGGCACGGCCCAGTTCGTGGCCGTGGAAGACCAGCGGGTCGTCGGCTGGTGCGACGTGAGGCCCAAGCCCCGAGAAACCCTGCGCCACAGCGGTACGCTGGGCATGGGCGTACTGGCGTCGCATCGAGGACAGGGCATCGGCACGCGCCTGATGGCCGCGACCCTGGAGGCCGCCGAGGCCAACGGCCTCAACCGCATCGAGCTGCTGGTGCGGGCGGACAACGAGGCGGCGATCGCGCTGTATCGCAGGTTCGGCTTCGATACGGAAGGCACCTGCCGGCGCTACATGCAGATGGACGGGGTTTGGTTCGACGCCCTGCTGATGGCGCGGCTCGGGAATAAATAGGTGCCAGGCACCGGTGCGGTGCCTGGCACCTATTTATTAGTTCAGGCGAGCGTTGCCTTCAACCGCTGGTGCAGCGGGCTCGAGCGCGGGAAGTGCGCGAGCAGGTACTCCATCTGGTCGGCGAGCACGCGGCGGCCCTTCAGGTAGATGTATTCCGCGTAGCTCGGCGTGAACGGAACCGCGATCAACTGCAGCTTCGCCTGCTCGGGCGTGCGCCAGGCCTTCAGGTTGTTGCAGCGTCGGCAGGCGGTGACGACATTGCTCCACGAGTCGCGCCCGCCGCGCGACAGCGGCGTCACGTGGTCGCGCGACAGCTGGCTCGACGGAAACCGCTCACCGCAGTACATGCAGATGTGCCCGTCGCGCTTGAACAGCGTCGCGTTGTTGAGCGGCGGGACGTAGCCGTGGTGGATATAGCCGGGATTGTGGCTGTGCCCGACCGTGGCGATCATCGAATTCACCTCGACGATCGTGCGGCATCCCGTGAAGGCATTGGTGCCGCCGCGCAGCTGGAACAGCGGCTGGCCGAAGGCGTAGGCCACCTGCCCCATGAAATGCAAACGGACGGCATCCCGGTAGTCGATCCACTCCAGTGGCATCCCCGAGACGTCGGTACGCAGGACCTCCTGAGAGAGGCTATGCATGGGCTGAAAGATACGTTACTGCTGTGCAATAATCCAATGCCCAGGCAGGCGTCAAGATACGGGAAAACCCGGATCATCGGCACCACCCACCGGCCCGATGATGCTGCGCCCTGCGGCCGGCCGTCCAGTATTCACGCAATGACGAGGTCATCATGTCCCTAACGATCGGCGTGCCACGCGAGACCTTCGCGGGCGAGAAGCGTGTCGCTACCGTACCCGAAGTAGTCGAAAAGCTGGTCAAGCTGGGCTTCGCCGTCTGCGTCGAGACCGGTGCCGGGGCGGCCGCCAATTTCGGCGATGACACCTACCAGGCCGCCGGCGCCAGGATCGCGGGCAGTGCCGCCGAACTGATGGACAGTTCCGACATCATCTTCAAGGTGCGCGCCCCGACCCCTGCGGAAATCGCGCTGATGAAGCCCGGCAGCACGCTCGTCAGCTTCATCTGGCCGGCGCAGAACCCCGAGCTCATGCGTGAGCTCGCGGATCGCAAGCTCACCGTGCTGGCCATCGACTCCTTGCCGCGCCAGCTCTCCCGCGCCCAGAAGATGGACGCGCTCACCTCCATGGCCAGCATCAGCGGTTACCGCGCCGTGATCGAGGCCGCCAACGCCTTCGGCCGCTTCTTCAACGGCCAGATCACCGCCGCCGGCAAGATTCCGCCGGCCAAGGTCTTCGTCGCCGGTGCCGGTGTCGCCGGCCTGGCCGCCATCGGCACGGCCGCCAACCTGGGCGCCATCGTGCGCGCCAACGACACACGCGCCGAGGTCGCCGACCAGGTGGTGTCGCTGGGTGGCGAATTCGTCAAGGTCGACTACGAGGAAGAAGGCTCCGGCGGCGGCGGCTACGCCAAGGTGATGAGCGAGGGCTTCCAGCAGGCCCAGCGCGAGATGTACGCCAAGCAGGCCAGGGACGCGGACATCATCATCACGACCGCGCTGATCCCGGGCAAGCCGGCGCCGAGGCTCATCACCGCCGAGATGGTGAAGAGCATGAAGCCGGGCAGCGTCATCGTCGACATGGCGGGTGAACAGGGCGGCAACTGCGAGCTCACCGTTCCCGGCGAGGCCGTGGTCCGGCACGGCGTCACCATCATCGGCTACACCGACCTGGTCAGCCGTCTCGCCAAGCAGTCGTCGACCCTGTACTCGACCAACCTGCTGCGCGTGACCGAGGAGCTCTGCAAGACCAAGGACGGCGTCATCGACGTCAACATGGACGACGACGCCATCCGCGGCCTGACCGTGATCAAGGAGGGCGCCGTCACCTGGCCGCCACCGGCGCCGAAGTTGCCGGCCGCGCCTCCGCAGGCGAAGCCGCGCCGCGGCCACGCCCGCGAAGAAATCCGGCCACGGCCATGGCGCCGGCGAGCCCGCCTCGGCCAGGAGCCTCGCGATCACGTTCGGCGTGGGCGCCCTGCTCTTCTGGCTGGTCGGCGCCTTCGCGCCCGGCCTCGTTCCTCGCGCACTTCACCGTCTTCGTGCTGGCCTGCTTCATCGGCTACATGGTGATCTGGAACGTCACGCCTGCGCTGCACACGCCGCTCATGAGCGTCACCAACGCGATCTCCAGCATCATCGCGGTCGGTGCGCTGATCCAGGTGGCACCGCCGCTCGGTGCAGGGAACGGAGGGGCGGCCCGACGCGCTGATCCTCGGGCTCGCGGTGCTGGCGCTCACGCTCACCGCGGTCAACATGTTCGGCGGCTTCGCCGTCACGCGTCGCATGCTCGCGATGTTCCGCAAGTAAGGAGAGCGCCAGGCATGACTGCAAATCTCGCCACGATGGCCTACATCGCCGCCTCCATCCTGTTCATCATGAGCCTCGGCGGCCTCTCGAATCCCGAGACTTCGCGACGCGGCAACCTGTTCGGTATCGTCGGCATGACGATCGCCGTACTCGCGACCGTGTTCGGGCCGCGAGATCACCGCCGGCGGCATTCCCTGGATCGTCGGATCGCTCGCGGTGGGCGGCAGCATCGGCCTGTACGCGGCCCGCAAGGTGCAGATGACGCAGATGCCCGAGCTGGTCGCGATCATGCACAGCCTCGTCGGCCTCGCCGCGTGCCTCGTCGGCTACGCGAGCTACGTCGATACCTCGACGCCTTCCCGACGGAAGCCGAGAAGCTCATCCACGAGATCGAGATCTACCTCGGCGTCCTCATCGGCGCCGATCACGTTCTCGGGCTCGGTCATCGCCTTCGGCAAGCTGTCCGGCAAGATCGGCGGCAAGCCGATGCTGCTGCCCGCGCGGCACTGGCTCAATCTCGCCGGACTGCTCGGCGTGATCTGGTTCGGCGTGGCGTTCCTGCAGGCGCACAGCATCGACGCCGGAATGCTGCCGCTGGCGGTGATGACGGCGATCGCGCTTCTCTTCGGCATCCACATGGTGATGGCGATCGGCGGCGCAGACATGCCGGTCGTGGTCTCGATGCTGAACAGCTACTCAGGCTGGGCCGCGGCGGCGACCGGCTTCATGCTGTCCAACGACCTGCTGATCGTCACCGGCGCGCTGGTCGGCTCCTCGGGCGCGATCCTGTCCTACATCATGTGCCGCGCGATGAACCGCAACTTCCTGAGCGTCATCGCCGGCGGGTTCGGCACCGGCGAAGGTGCGGCCCCGGCAGCTGCGGGCTCACAGCCGGCAGGTGAGGTGACGCCGATCAGCGCGACCGATACCGCCGAGCTGCTGCGCGAGGCCAAGGGCGTGATCATCGTGCCGGGCTACGGCATGGCGGTCGCGCAGGCGCAGCACACCGTGTTCGAAATCACGAAGCTGCTGCGCGAGAAAGGCGTGAACGTGCGCTTCGGCATCCACCCGGTCGCCGGCCGCATGCCCGGGCACATGAACGTGCTGCTCGCCGAGGCCAAGGTGCCCTACGATATCGTGTTCGAGATGGACGAGCTGAACGACGACTTCCCGACCACCGACGTCTCTATGGTGATCGGCGCCAACGACATCGTGAACCCTGCGGCCGAGGACGACCCCACGAGCCCGATCGCCGGCATGCCGGTGCTGCAGGTGTGGAAGGCGAAGACCTCGATCGTCATGAAGCGCTCGATGGCCTCGGGCTATGCCGGCGTCGACAATCCGCTGTTCTACAAGGAGAACAACCGGATGCTGTTCGGCGACGCGAAGAAGATGCTCGACGAGGTCCTGGTCGCGCTGAAGGCCTGATCGGAAAAAGGGGACATTCTCCTTTTCCGTAACTCGGAATTCGGTGCCTGGCACCGGTCGGAAATAGGGGACAGTCCCCTCAGGGGACTGTCCCCTATTTCGGAAAAGGAGAATGTCCCCTTTTTCCGGCTAGACTCGCGCCGTGACAGCGAGCGACACCCCGACCGAACAGGCCCAGGAAGGCACCTGGGCCAAGCTGCGCCGCCGCAAGGTGGTGCAGTGGGGCGTCGTCTATGCCGCGGGTGCCTGGGGCCTGCTGCAGGGCCTTTCCTACATCAGCACCACGTTCGACTGGCCCCGCCAGCTGCAGCAGCTCACGACCCTCACACTGCTGGTCGGTTTCCCGATCGTGCTCGTGACCGCGTGGTATCACGGCGACAAGGGTCAGCAGCGGGTCACCGCGGCCGAACTCACGATCATTGCGCTGCTGTTCCTGCTGGGCGGCGGGATCTTCTGGCGCTACGACCGCGCGGGCCATGTGCCCGCACCCCCGGCGTCCGTAGCCTCGCCGCCGGGCGGCTCGATTTCGGCCCCCTCCGCAGCAACGGCCGTCTCGGCCAGGTCGATCGCAGTGTTGCCGTTCGTCAACATGTCGGGCGACCCGGCCAACGAATATTTTTCGGACGGCATCTCCGAGGAGATCCTGAACGTGCTCGCGCGCGTGCCGGAGCTGAGCGTCGCGGCACGCACCTCCTCCTTCCAGTTCAAGGGCGAGAAGCGCGACGTGGCGCAGATCGCCACGCAGCTCAAGGTGCGCATGGTGCTCGAGGGCAGCGTGCGCAAGCAGGCCGACCGGGTGCGCATCACGGCGCAGCTGATCGATGCGCAGACCGGGTTTCACCTCTGGTCGCAGACCTACGACCGCGAGCTCAAGGACATCTTCGCCATCCAGGACGAGATTGCGCGCGCCATCGGTGACGAACTCAAGGTCCGGGTGGTCGGAGCCGGCGCGTCCGGATCCTCCGTCAGCGGCACGAAGAACCTGAAGGCGCACGATCTCTACCTGCATGGCCTCACCTTGTGGCAGGTCCGCCGCGACAACGAACTGTGGGCAGCCAGGGAATCGTTCGAGCAGGCCATCGCTGCAGACCCCGGATACGCGGAAGCCTGGGGCGGGCTGGCGCTCTGTTATTCGGTGATCGCCGATTACACGGTGCGTATCTCGGCCGCAGATGCATACGCGCGTGCCCGGGAGGCCGCCGAGCGGGCGCTGGTGCTGGACCCAACCCTTGCCGAGGCCTACGCGGCCCTGGGCAACGTCGAGAACGCTGCGCGGCACATGAAACCGGAATCGCGCTGCTCAAGCGAGCCATAGCGTTGAAGCCCTCCTTCGCCACCGCCAGCCAGTGGCTCGGAACAGAACTTGTGATGCGCGGGGAGATCGCGGAGGGCCTCGCGGCGCTCGAGCGCGCCTCCGCGCTCGATCCGCGCTCGCTGATCGTTGCGAGCAACTACTCGTCCATGCTCATGATCGCCGGCCGCAACGCCGATGCGATCGCTGCCTGCCGGCCGACGCTCGAGTACGCACCGGACTCCATCCTTTGTGTATCCAACATCGCGTTCGCCAACCTGCTGGACGGCAAACTCGACGAGGCACGACCGTACTACGACCAATGGGCGCGGAACTGGGGGGCGGGCACGGATCGGCAGGTAGCCGAGCTCTTCGACGCGCTGACAGGCAAGAGCGATCGGAAGGCATTCGCGCGCAAGCTCGTCGCGACGCCGGAGGGAAGCTGGAACGACCCCGCCAGCGGGAACCTGCTGACCAACTGGGACATCCCGGCGCTCCTCCTGCTGCTGGACGAGAAGGAACTGGCGCTCGGTACATCGGGGCCCAAAGCGACAACGTCAGCTTCGCCTGGTCACTGCTGCTGCCGGCGATGGACCCGATCCGCTGCGAGGCCCGGTTCATGGGCAAGGTTGCGAGGCTGAAGGTCAAGGACCTGCGCGCCGACAAGCTCTGCAAGTGATGGTCTCGAATGACCATAACGCCAGTCCCGACAATCGGTTGACGCAAACTGCTGATGGAGATTTGCACCGTCGACCCAGGGGCAGGCGCCCGGCGCGCCCCTGACGCGCCTGAAGTTCTGGACAAAGTCCAGACTGTCGAGGGGCTCGATCGCTCAAGTGACTGATTAACATCATTTAATTAACGACCGGCGAATTTCTGTCCAGATCGAAAAACTCTTTGACGAAACCGGCACTTGGCAGCTGTACGCGCAATCCATCCACAGACTTTTCCACAGGCCATGTGGACAACTTCACATAAGCGTCCCCGTACATGAGCGCGGTCTCGTCGTCGCGATCGACGCGCCGCTGCGCCGGCTGTTCGACTACCGGGCACCACCGCAGGTCGCACCTGAAACACTCCTGCCGGGTGTCCGCGTGTGGGTGCCGTTCGGGCGTCGGCGCGTGGTCGGCGTGCTGGTCGAGACGCGGGCGAGTTCGGAACTGCCCGACGCGAAACTCAAGACCGCTATCGCTGTCGTGGACGAGACGCCGGTGTTCGATGCGCCGCTGCTCGAACTGCTGCGCTGGGCCGCGGACTACTACCGGCACCCGCCGGGCGAGGTGATTTCGGCGGCGCTGCCGGCGCCGCTGCGCACCGGCGATTCCATGCTCGAGACGACCGAGCGCTGGATGCTGAGTGCCGCCGCGCGCACCGGCAGCCTCCCTGCCCTGCCCGCCCGCGCGAATCGCCTGCGCGAACTAGCCGACTTCCTCCAGACCCGCGAGAGCGCGGATGCCGCGGGCCTCGCGACGCTGTCGTCGCGCTGGCGCGACCACGTGCGCGAACTCGAGAAGCGTGGCTGGGTGACGAGGCTGCGCGTGGCCGACCCGCCGCCGCCCCGCCTGGCTGTGCGCGCCGGCCCGGGTCCCTCGCCGACGCCGGAGCAGCTCGCGGCGATCCAGGCCATCTCGGCGGCGCGTGGCCGCCACGTGTCGTTCCTGCTGCACGGCGTCACGGGCAGCGGCAAGACCGAGGTGTACCTGCGCGCGATCGAGGAAGTGGTCGCGCGGGACGAGCAGGCGCTGGTGCTGGTGCCGGAGATCGCACTGACCCCGCAGCTCGTGGCCCGCTTCGCCGCGCGCTTCGACGCGCCGCTCGCCGTGCTGCACTCATCGCTCACCGACCAGGAGCGGCTGCGCGCCTGGCGAGCCGCGCGCAGCGGCAGCGCGCCGGTCGTGATCGGCACACGCTCCGCGATCTTCGCCCCGCTCGCGCGTCCCGGCCTCATCGTCGTGGACGAGGAGCACGACTCCTCCTACAAGCAACAGGAAGGCTTTCGTTATTCCGCGCGCGACCTCGCGCTGGCGCGTGCGCAGCGGCTCGCGATCCCCGTGCTGCTGGGCTCGGCCACGCCCTCGCTCGAAAGCCTCGAGCGCGCGCGGGCCGGCAAGGCCGTGCTGCTCTCGCTGCCGAACCGGACCGCCGGCGCATCGCAGCCGCAGCTGCACATCATCGACTTGCGCCGGCACGCCGCGACACAGGGCATCGCCACGCCGACCGTGCTCGCGATCAAGCGCCACCTCGACGCGGGCGGGCAGGTGCTGCTGTACCTCAATCGCCGCGGCTACGCGCCGTCGCTCTTCTGCCCGGCGTGCGGCTGGGTCGCGCCCTGCCCGCGCTGCGACGCGCGGCTGACCGTTCACCAGCGCGAGCGGCGACTGCACTGCCACCACTGCGGGACCGAGCAGCGGGCGCCGGAGATCTGCCCGACCTGCGGCGAAGCCGTGAAACCGGTGGGCCAGGGCACCGAGCGTATCGAGGAGACCCTGGCGCAGTTCTTCCCGGACGTGCCGCTCGCGCGCATCGACCGCGACGCCGTACGGCGCCGCGGCGCGCTCGAGGCGGCGCTCGACCGCGTCACGAGCGGCGAGGTGCGCCTCCTCGTCGGCACGCAGATGCTGACCAAGGGCCATCACTTTCCGGACGTCAGCCTCGTCGTGGTGCTGAACGCCGACCAGGGGCTCTTCGGCACGGATTTCCGCGCGAGCGAGCGGCTCGCCCAGACCATCGTGCAGGTCGCCGGACGCGCCGGGCCGCGCCGAACGGCCCGGCGAAGTGCTGATACAGACCGAGTACCCCGAGCACCCGCTGCTCGCGCAGCTCGTGAGTGGCGGCTACGACGCATTCGCCTCGGCTGCGCTCGAGGAGCGCGACTCGCCAGGTGGCCGCCGTTCGCGCGCATCGCCGTGCTCCGGGCAGAGGCCGCGCGACGCGAGGCGCCGATCGAGTTCCTGGATCGCGCGCGGGAAATCGCCGCGGCGCTCGCGGGCCCCGGAGTCGAGATCCTCGGGCCCGCCTCCGCGCCGATGGAGCGGCGCGCAGGGCACTATCGCGCCCAGCTTCTGCTGCACGCTGCCTCGCACGGGCCGCTGCAGCGGCTCTTCTCGCGCTGGTTGCCGGCCGTGGAGGAACTGCCGGAGGCGCGCAAGGTTCGCTGGTCGCTGGACGTGGACCCGCTGGAGCTTTTCTAGCGGAATCGCGGGACTACGGCTGGTCCACGTCACCGGTCATGGGATTCGCCAGCCGGCCGGGCCAGGATCAGGAAACCGCGCACGGATCCCCGCGGCCCGCTACGCTGTCCGGGTCCCCTACCCGCAACTGGAGTGCTCATGGCCAAGCCCAACTATTCACATCAGAAGAAGCAGCGCGAACAGGCGGCGAAGAAGAAGCGAGACGAGAAATTGCAGCGTCGCCAGCAGCGCAAGGATGAGCCGCCGCCCGCGCCCGCGACTTGACCGGCCCTTGAGCCGCTCGCGGCCTCCAGCGCCACTTTCCGCACTCGCATCCATGCGCGGAATTCCCTAGACTGACGCCCCTCGCCGGACACCTCCCCGACGGCAACACCTTGAAATACCTGATAGAAAACCTGGTGCGCGACGCCCTCGCCGCGCTGCCCAGCGACCTGCAGGACGCCTGCGCTTCCACGCCCAAGCCGACGGTCGAACGCACCCGCGACGCAACCCACGGCGACTTCGCGACCAATGCCGCGATGCACCTCGCCAGGGCTTTGAGGCGCAAGCCGCGCGAGGTCGCCCAGCTGATCGTGGACGCGCTGCCCGCGAGCGAGTTCGTCGCGAAGGTCGAGATTGCGGGCCCCGGCTTCATCAATTTCCATCTCGCGCCGGCGGCGGGTCACCAGGAACTGCTGCGCGTCATCGACCAGGGCGCGGCTTATGGCCGCAGCCAGCAGGGCGCCGGCAAGCGCGTGATCGTGGAGTTCGTCTCCGCGAACCCCACCGGCCCGCTGCACGTGGGCCACGGCCGGCACGCCGCGTTCGGCGCGACGCTCTCGAACCTGCTCGACGCGGCCGGCTACTCGGTGCACCGCGAGTACTACATCAACGACGCGGGCCGGCAGATGGAGATCCTGGCCGTGAGCGTGTGGCTGCGCTACCTCGAGTGCTTCGGCGAGTGCTTCGCCTTCCCGAGCAACGGCTACCGTGGCGACTACCTGCACCCCATCTCCGACAAGCTGGTGGAACAGGAGGGCCGCTCGCTCGTGAGGCCCGCAGCAGACGTCTTCCGCGACATGCCGCCCGACGCGCCCGCGGGCGACAAGGACGCCTACATCGACGCGGTGATCGCACGCGCCAGGGAATTGCTCGGGCCCGACGGGTTCCGCAAGGCCTTCGACATCGCGCTCGCGGACATCCTCGCCGACATCCGCCAGGACCTCGAGGAATTCGGCGTCCGCTACGACGAGTGGTTCTCCGAGCGCAGCCTCTCCGACGGCGGCGCCATCGACCGCGCGCTCGAGCGGCTGCGCAGGAACGGCGTGGTCTACGAGAAGGACGGCGCCGAGTGGTTCCGCGCCACCGACTTCGGCGACGAGAAGGACCGGGTCGTGGTGCGCGAGAACGGCATCAAGACCTATTTCGCCTCGGACATCGCCTACCACCTGCACAAGCGTGAGCGCGGCTTCGAGCACCTGCTCGACGTGCTGGGCGCGGACCACCACGGCTACGTGGCGCGCGTCCGCGCCGGACTGGTCGCGATGGGCGAGCCGGGCGACTCGCTCGAAGTGTGCCTCATGCAGTTCGTGACGCTCTACCGTGGCGGCGAGAAGGTGCAGATGTCCACTCGCTCCGGCGAATTCATCACGCTCCGCGAGTTGCGCCGTGAAGTCGGCAATGACGCCGCGCGCTTCTACTACGTGATGCGCAGCAACGACCAGCACCTCGACTTCGACATGCAGCTGGCGACCTCGCGCTCGAACGAAAACCCCGTGTACTACATCCAGTACGCGTACGCGCGCGTCTGCAGCGTACTGCGGCAGATGCGCGAGAAGGGCTTCACCAGCGACCCGGCGCGCGGTCGCGCCTCGCTGCACCGCCTGGTGGAGCCGCACGAGCGGGCCCTGCTCGCCACGATCAGCCGCTATCCCGAGGTCGTCGAGCTAGGTGCCGTACAGCGCGCGCCGCACGCGCTGGTGCACTACCTGCGCGAGCTCGCGAACGACTTCCACACCTACTACAACGCGCACCAGTTCCTGGTCGACGACCCGGAACTGCGCGACGCGCGCCTCGCGTTGATCCAGGGAATGCGCCAGGTGGTGCGCAACGGCCTCGGCCTGCTCGGCGTATCCGCGCCGGAGGCGATGTGAAGTGACGCAGGGCCGCACGCTCAGCCGCGACTACAAGCACGTCAAGCGACACACCCCGGGCGGCCAGGTCTTCAGCGGGTGGGTCGGGCTGCTCGCGGGGCTCGCCATCGGGCTCACGGTCGCACTCGGCGTGTTCCTGCACTACCGCGACCTGGCGCCCGACGAACCCAGCCCCGCCGCGGCAAAGTCGCCGGCCTCCGCGCGGGCGACCGAGGAAGCGCCGCCCGCGCCCACCGACCCCGCAAAGGACCTGACCTTCTACAACATGCTGCCGCAGCAGGAAGTGGAGGTGCCCAGGCAGGACGCCAAGGCCGGTGCCAATGCGGCAGGTCTTCCGGCCGGCGACGTCGTGCTGCAGGCCGGCTCCTTCAAACAGGCGGCCGAGGCGGAGAAGCTGCAGGCGAGGCTTGCGCAGTACGGGGTGGACGCGAAGATCCAGCGTTTCGCGCTCGAGGACGAAACCTGGTATCGGGTGCGCATCGGGCCGATCGCGACCGTGCAGGAACTCGAGGCCATTCGCGCCAAGCTCGCCGAGGCAGAAATCGAGGCGACGCCGGTGACGCCGACGATCCAGGATTCCCCGCCGCCCTGATCGGGACCGACTGACGCCCGATCAGCGGTCCTTGCGCAAGGCCCCCGACGTGGAACTGCTCGAGCCGAACATCACCTGCGTATAGACGCCCTGGCTTTCGAGCGTCAGGTCCGTCACCGAGTAGAGCACGGTCGACGTCGTGACCCTGGTGACCTCCAGGCGGCCGCTGGTAAAAGCATTGATCTCGTCGGAAAGTGCGACGGAGCCCAATCCGATCGAGTCGACGGCGGGCAGGAAGTTCACCGTCAGGGAAAGCGGCTCGTCGAGCGCCGACATTGCGTTGATCAACCGGATCTTGAACATGCCGGTATCCGGCAGCCGATTGACGTCGGCGACCACCGACTGCTGCGGGCTCGCGGCAGTGCCCGTGTAGACGAGCGTGTAGTCGGAGCCCGAAGCCAGAGTCACGTCGTTCACGGGAATCGTCGTTCCGTCCACGGTCAGCGTGACGACCGTGGGCCCCGCGTCGACGAGCTGGTAGCTGCCGAGCACCGGTATCGATGCGGCTGAGAGCAGCGGCGTCGCGCCTGCGCTGACCGCCACACTCGTCCCGCCATCGAGCCCGACGACGGCCCGGACACGTGCCTTTCCATTCTTGAGCAGCGTCGCGGCCCCGCCCTGCGGCAGCAGCATCGCGTCCGCGAGCACACCGCCCGTTGTGCCTGTCAGGACGAACGTGTACACGGCCTTGCTCGCCAGGTCGACGGCAGCGACGTCGAGCCGAACGTCGGAAGTGCTGCCCGCCGCCGTCACCCTCAGGCGGTACGCACCGCTGTCGACGAGCACGAAGCCCTCGGACGCGAGGGTATCCTCCGAAACGTCTGCGAACGTGGGCGCAGCGTCCACCAGGGGAGTGTCTGCGTCCGTGAGATAGACGTCGAGATTGCCGGCGTCGGATGCGGCGTTCACGAGCCGGATCTTGCTCTGGCCCTTTGACGCCTCGTCGACGGTTTCGCGCAGTGTCAGTACCTGGAAGGATCCGGTCCGTCCCAACGCAAGAAACGTGTAGCGGTCATCGTTGGAATATTTCTGGTCGAAGGTCGCCAGCGCGCTGGAGGCGTCTGCACTCGTGAATTCCGTGGTGTAGGTGTCCGCGTCGACCTTCAGGTACGAGCTGCCGGTCTCGTAGCCGACATTCGCAATCTTGCGCTTGTCGTCCAGATACATGTCCACCGCAGCGTAGTCCATGCTCGCGTTGACGACGCGAACCTTGGCCTGGCTGCCCGCGTTTCCGTCACCGCAGCCGCCAAGGGCGAAGAATCCGACCGTGAGCGCGAGGGCCGTCGAAGCGATGATGATTCGCATTGCAGTACTCCGGAGGGAGCGCCTACACACAGGAACATTATACGCGCAGCAGGCCATGGTCGCGTCGACACCGCAGCGAGGCAGGCGATGCTCCGGGCAGCCGCGAAACTCGCGAACGCCCCGGCTATTTTCCGAGGCGCTCCCAGTACTGCTCCCGCAGCTTCGCCTTCAGGATCTTGCCGGTCGCGGTCATCGGCATCTCGTCCACGAAGACCACGTCGTCCGGCAGCCACCACTTCGCCATCCGCGGCGCGAGGAACTCGATCATTTCCTCGCGAGTGATTCCCTGGCCCGCCTTTGGCACGATCACCAGCACCGGCCGTTCGTCCCACTTTGGATGGAAGGCCGCGACCGCGGCGGCAAGGGCAACCTTCGGATGCGACATCGCGGCGTTCTCGACGTCGATCGAACTGATCCACTCGCCGCCCGACTTGATGACGTCCTTGGTGCGGTCCGTGATCTTCATGTAGCCGTAGCGGTCCCAGGTCGCGACGTCGCCCGTCGGGAACCAGCCGTCGGCGTCGAGCACCGCGCCGCCCTCGCCCTTGAAGTAACCCGACGCGACCCACGGCCCGCGGATCCACAGCGGCCCGAAGGTCTCGCCGTCCCTGGGCGCGACGCGCCCGGTCGAATCCCGTACCTGGATCTCCGCGCCGTAGGGCACACGCCCCTGCTTCAGCAGCTGCGCCGCACGCTCATCCTCGGGCAGCGCGTCCACCTCCGCGGTCGGCGTGCCCATGGTCCCCAGCGGGCTCGTCTCTGTCATGCCCCAGAGGTGGACCACCCTGACGCCGTGCACGTCCTTGAGTGCTTTCTGGACCGCGGGCGGCAGCGCCGTTCCGCCCACCATGCAACGGTCGAGGTCCGGCAGCGTCACGCCATGCTCGCTCATGTAGGCGAGCAGCATGGTCCAGATGGTCGGCACGCCGACCGCGAAGGTAACGCCCTCTGCAGAGAGCAGACCAAAGAGGCTCGCCGCGTCCATCTGGTGGCCGGGCAGCACCATCTTCGCGCCGACCATCGGGCAGGCGTAGGGCATCGACCAGCCGTTCGCGTGGAAGAGCGGCGCGATCGGCATCACGGCGTCGAGCGCCGACAGCGCGAATCCGTCGGTCTGCGATCCGGAGAGCGCGTGAATCAACGTCGAGCGGTGGCTGTAGAGCACGCCCTTGGGATTGCCGGTGGTGCCCGAGGTGTAGCAGAGCGACGAAGCGGCACGCTCGTCGAGGTCGGGCCAAACGTAGTCGTCATCCGCGCCCTCGACCCAGTCCTCGTAGGCCTCGAGTGTCAGCCGGTCCGATTTCGGCAGATCAGCGCGGCTGCACAGCACGACGTAGCGCTCGATGCAGTCGATCTCGGGCGCGATCGTCTCGACGACCGGCAGCTGGTCCGCGTCGAAGATGAGTACGCGGTCTTCAGCGTGACGGATGATGTAGGCGACCTGATCGTGGAAGAGCCGCGGGTTCACCGTGTGCAGCACGGCGCCGTGACCCGAGACGCCGTAGAAGCACTCGACGTGACGATAGGTATTCCAGGCGAGCGTGGCGACGCGATCGCCCGAGCGGATCCCGCGCGATTCCAGCGCCCGCGCGAGGCGCCGCGCGCGTCGCTCGATGGTCGCGTAGTCCGTGCGGTGGATACTGCCGTCGCCCAGCCGCGAGACGACCTCGCGACGGCTGTGGTTTTCCGCGGCGTGGCGGATCAGCGAGGAGATCAGCAGCGGGTGATCCTGCATCAGGCCGTGCATGAGGGCGCTCCTGGGTGATCGTGTTCAGGAACTCGCGGGCGCGCGGGCCGCGGCGATGCGTGCCGCAAGCTCCCGGATCGGAGAGAGCTGCTGCACCTCGCGTGATGCGCCGGCCAGCAGCTCCGCGCCCGCAGCCAGGTCCTGTTGCCTCGCCGCGCGACCCGCCGCGTCGGATCCCTGCGCCAACGCGCTCGCGTAGAGCGCTTCCGCGTATTCCAGCCGGAAATTCGTGCCGCCTTCACCGCCTTTCCGCTCTCGAGCGTAGTATTCCAGTGCCGGAGCCAGAATGCCCTGAGCTTCCGCTCCCCGACCTTGCTTCGCAACGGCAAGCGCCAGCAGCGTCTGCCGGCGTGCCTTGTCTGCGACCGGGCTCGAGAGAACACTGAGAGGCAACTCCAGGCGCCTGCGTGCCGCAGCTTCGGCATCGGCATCGCGCCCCAACCGCAGCGCGGCCTCGGTCACGGTACCCAGCGTCCACGCGAGCGTCAGGTCGCGGCGCAGCCGCGCCGACGGGTTGTCTTCGGCGATCGACATCTTTTCCAGGTTTCGCGCGGCAGCGGACGCTTGTGCCAGCGCACCCTTGGCGTCGCCGAGGTTGATCTGCACTCTCGCTTTCGATGTCGGCACGCGCATCAACTGAAGAGCGTGGCTCGGATTGCTGTCGGGAAACTGCTTCGCAGATTCCTCTGTCGCACTGACGCCTCCGGCAAAGTAGCGCTCGGCCTCCGCGACTCGACCCATCGCCGCCTGCAGCCAGGCAAGCCGGTACCAGGTGTCCTCGAGTATTGGCTGGAGGCTGGACGGCAGCCTTTCGTCGCTGGCAAGCGCCAGCGTGGCGTGCGCCTCGTCGATCGCGTCGGCGACTTCTCCTCGCTGGTACATGAACATGGCGACCTGATTGCGGCCCATGACCCAGTACTGCCAGGTTCCGAGGTCCGCCGGATTGAACCGCACCGCATCCTCTCCCGCCTGCACCGCCTGCGCTGCGTACCGGGCGGCGGCGGCTTGATCGTGGCGCAGGGTCGCGATCTCCCCCAGCAGGCCGGCCGCCAGGGCGCGGTTCTTCATGGACCGCAAGTCACCCGGGCGCTTCGCCAGCACCTTTTCCGAGATGTCGTAGACCTCGTGCTCCAGGCGCTCCGAGGCCTCCAGGCGGCCGAGCAGCAAGGCGTGGCGCGCTTCGGAGTCCGCGGTGTCTGCATAGACGGAGGCAGCGTTCAGGTCCGTGAGGTCGACGGCGCCAAGTTGGGTGAGCAGCGCCCGTGCCTCGTCGCACAGCGCTATACCCTTCTCTCCTCCCTCCCGGTGACTCAGGTGATTCAGGATGTCTGCATACGTGATCGTCAACTGCTTCGGCGTTCCGGGTGCGCCGATGAACGGCCGCAGCAGGTCCGCGGCCTCGAGCAGGTCGGTCGGCCGGGAATTCGGTCCGCCCTGGGTGCCCCATACGGAAAACGGCATGAACAGGGAGAGGGCGCGGCCATAAGCCACCGCCTCGCTCTTGTCACCGCCCGCCAGCAGCTTCTTGAACAGCTCCTGCGCTTCCGCGATGTTCCGATTGCCTCCCTCGACATCGTCCCCGGCGAGCAACACGCCGCCGCCACGAATGAGCGCCATGCCCCGGTAGATCTGCGTCTGGCTGGTGATCAGCCGCGGCGGCAACTTGTCGAAATAGCCCACCGTCTGTTGCGCAAGCTTGTTGATCGTCTCGAGTCGGCCCGTGGGTTCCAGTTCGGCGTAGAAGTCCTCGATCAGGAATCCGACCAGCTTTTCGGCGTCGCCGCGCGCCTGCTGTGCCTCGACGTCTGCCGCCTTTGCGCGCCGATAGTTGATCCAGCCGAATGCCGCGCCGGCCGCGGCGACGACCATGAGCACGGCACAGACGGTAGCGATCGTGCGCGCGCGCACCAGCGCGCGGCGCGTCGCGGCCTCGCGTTCGCGCTGCTGGGCGAGCTGCCGCTCGGCCTCGTCGCGCGCCTCGCGCTCGTGGCGCATGTCGCGGCTCGCCGCCACGACGCTGCAGAGCACGTCGTGGGTGAGCTCGACCCGGCGCATGTCGAGTCGTTCCTCGATGCGCAGCAGGCGGCGGTTTACGAGCTTCGCGAGCGCATCCGGCGCCGCGCCCGCAGCGGCCAGCGCCTTGGTCACGCGCTCCTCGGCCAGGCTCTCGCGATAGCCGGACTCCGTGAGCAGCTCGTCCTCGATCACGCGCCGCACGCCCTCGGGCTGGTCGGCGAGCGCGCGCTCGTAGAATTCCGTCAGGATCGTGTCGCGCGAGCCGGCCAGCAGGTCAGCCGAGATCTCCGGGCGCTTCTGCGCGAGGCGCACGGTGTTCAACTCGCGGCAGATCAGGCTGAGCAGCGAGGGTTCGACCTCGGCATTGGCGAGTTCCGCACCGCCGGCGACAAATCGCACGATCGACTCGGCCACCTCCTGCGACACCAGGCGACCGCCCGGCTGCATCACGGCAGCGAGCGCCTGCGTGCCGGTCATGCGGGCGAGGCGCATCCGGTTCTGCGTGATCGACGGCATGGTGCCCTTCACGCTCTCGAGGTGAGCGAGGTAGTCCTCGCGCAGCGCGATCAGGATGCGGTAGTCGGCTCGCGCGAAGTCGAAGTCCTCGGCCGCGGCCTCGTCCACGTCGAGCCGCGCCTCGAGCGCCGCCGGCGGCCGGTTCTCGACCAGGTCCGCGAGGTCGGCGAGGAATTCCCTGGCCCTGAGACGCCCCGCATCGTCGGCCTGCGCGAGCGTGAAGATCTCCTCGAACTGGTCGAAGATCAGCAGCGGCAGCAGCGTGCGGCCGCTCGCGTCACGCAGCAGGTCGCCGCGATGGTGAAGGAACTCCCACAGCGACTCGCCCTCGATCGCCGTGCCTGGCCGGCTCCAGTGGCCGGCGTCCGCCGTTGCACGGAAGATCGCCTGCTTGATCTGCTCCGACGGCGACGGCGACTCGGGGTTGTAGTCGACGCGCACATACACCGGGCAGAAGCCTTCGCCGCGCAGGCGCGGCACGAGTCCCGCGCGGAGCAGCGAGGTCTTGCCGAGGCCCGACTGGCCGAACAGCACCGTGAGGTTCTTGCGCTGGACGCGGCGGGCGAGCTCCGCGGCTTCCTCGTCGCGACCGTGGAAGTAGGCGCGGGTCTCCTCCGTGTAGGAAGACAGGCCGAGCCAGGGGTTCTCCGGGTCGATCGCAACCGACGCGGCGAGGTCGTCCGGCTTCTGAGTCATGCGCGACGCCCGCTGATGAGATCCTTGAGCCGACGCAGGAATTCCGGGGTCGGCTCACCGTCCGGCATCCGCGTGATGTGCAGCGCCCGGAACTTGTCCGGCACTAGCGCCGCGGACTCCGGCGTGTCGTCGATGCATACGGGCAGGATGAACACGCCGCCTTCGGCGATGCTGAGCGAGCGATCCACGGCATAGCTCCACTCGCGGCGGAAATAGGCCTCGTGCCGTCGCTGGGTCGTGGCCGAGATCACCGGCACGAAGAAACTGCAGCGCGCGATGTTGGCGCGGATCTTGCGGTCGTAGTCGTCGCCGCCCTCGAGACGATCGAGGTCGAACCAGGTGGTGAGGCCCGCGGCGTCCATGGCCGCCTTGAGCCGCTGCACCGCGGGCAGGTCCTCACGCGCGTAGCTGATGAAGATCGCGTGCTCCGGCATTTCGCGGGACGGCGGCAGGAAGCGCTGCGGCACGGCGCCCGGGCCCGACGCACTGGCCGCGCCGCCCTGGCGCTTCATCCAGCGGGCGTGAAGCTCGGCCACGAAGGCTTCCGCTCCGCCATAAACGCGCGTGCGCACGCTGACCTGCTGCAGGAACGCAACGAGCCGTTCGTCCTTCATGGTGTGATCGTCGGCCAGGATCTCGCCCACGTCGCGCGGGTCTGAGAGGCGCTTGCGCTTGGCCATGCGCAGGAAGAGCCGCGCGAGCCAGTTGGAGAAGTCGCTGCCGATGAGCAGCAGGTGGTTGTGCTCGAGCTCGTGGAACAGCTTCTCGGGCGTCAGGTGCTCGGACTGCAGCGCGCAGATGAACTCGAGCATGTCCTCGTCGGAGACGACGTACGTGGGCGACGCCGAGAGCCGGCCGAGCAGGTGGTAGACGACCGCGCGTTGCAGCTGGCTGCGCTCCGTCGGCAGGTCCGCCACGCGGTTCGGCGCGTAGGCGATCACGTCGGCCGTGGACTGGCCGCCGTAGCGCTCCGCGTTCACGGCCTTCTCGAGCAGCGGGTCGAAGGTGGTCGTGATGAAGAGATCGAAATCCGTGATCTGCGCAAGCTGCCGAAGCGCGAGCGGCGGCTCGAACTCCACTTCGCGCATGATCGAGCGCAGGCGCGTGTAGGCCTCCTCGCGCCGGCCGCGCTGGCCGAGGTAGGCGCAGACGACGTCGTTCAGCGTGAGGGGCTGCGGCAGGACGCTCGGATCCACCGAGAGCTTCGCAGCGAGTTTCTCGGCCAGCCACTCGTAGAGGGGACGCAGCCCACGATCCGTCTGCACACGCAGCAGGTCGGGTCCGATGATCGGGATGACCCGCTTCTCCTCGATGTAGTTGAGGAGATCGTCCCAGGCGTCGTCGTCGAAGAGTTCGTGAGCGCTCAACGCAGCCGTCATGCCGTGATCCTTCGCTTCTGGCCGAGGTGACAACCGCGGGACGCGGGCGCCATGGGCCGGAGATTGCCGACCGCGTGACCGCGGCGCGGCGAACAAAGGGCGCCCTCGCCCTCCCTGTCGGTCGGCTTGCCTGGCATGTTCTCCCCCGAGGCTGCGCTGAGTGTAGCGGGATTTCCGCCCCGCGCTATGTTTTGTGCGGTGCGAGAGGCCGAGGTTACGGATGGCCGGTGGCTGCGGTGCGGCTACGGCCGGCAGCGAGAAGAGCGGAAGTCCGCGGCGCAGTCGTGAGCCCTGGGGGCGGACGCCTCGCCCGCGCCGAGGCCTCCAAGCCCGTCCCTGCGATCCGGCCCGTGCCGCCGACCGTCCCTGGCCGTTCCACCGCGCCGCGGGCTCCCGCGCTCGCATTGAAGCGCGCGCGCGCGTCGCGCGTCGCCCGTCAATTTTCGCGCGATCGGGCCAAAATAGAATTGAGTGCCGCGGCGTCATTCCGTCGATCGAGTTGCCTGAGCGAGACCGCCTCGGCGACGTGCGCGGCTTCCACCCGCTCGCAATCCGCGAGGTCCGCGATCGTGCGCGCGACCCTGAGCACGCGGTGGTAGCCGCGCGCCGACAGCGCGAATCCGCGCATCGCTCTCTCGAGCAGTGCCAGCGCCTCGGACTCTGCCCGGGTCGCACCGGCCACGTCCGCCGATTCGAGGCGCGCGTTCGACCTGCGCTGCCTCGCGATCTGCCGGTCACGCGCGCCAGCGACGCGTGCCGCGACGGCGGCCGACCCCTCCGCCGGCTCAGTCATGGCGATCGCCGCCGCGCTCACGCGCGGCACCTCGACGTGCAGGTCGATGCGGTCGAGCAGCGGGCCCGAGATCCGCGCGCGATAGGCTTCGACGCGCTCGGGTGCGCAGCGGCAGTTCGCCGCGGGGTCGCCGAGGTGCCCGCAGGGGCAGGGATTCATCGCGGCGACGAGCTGGAATCGCGCGGGAAAGCTCGCCTGCCGCGCGGCGCGCGAGATCGAGACCTGCCCCGACTCGAGCGGCTCCCGCAGCACCTCCAGCACCTGGCGGTCGAATTCCGGCAGTTCGTCGAGGAACAGCACGCCGTTGTGGGCCAGCGAAATCTCGCCTGGGCGCGGACGCGAGCCGCCGCCGACCAATGCGATCGCGGAAGCCGTGTGGTGCGGGCTGCGGAACGGTCGTCGTCGCCAGTCCTGCAGCCGGAACGCCGAGGTCGCCAGCGAACGGACCGCGGCCGATTCCAGGGCCTCGTCCTCCGTCATCAGGGGCAGGACGCCCGGCAGGCGCTGCGCGAGCATGCTCTTGCCGGACCCGGGTGGGCCCATGAAGAGGAGACTGTGCTCCCCTGCCGCGGCGATCTCGAGTGCGCGCCGCGCGCCGGCCTGCCCGCGCACATCCGCGAGATCCGGCCCGTCACCGGGCCGCGGTGTCCATTCGGGCCGGGTCGCGAGCTTCAAGGACTCGATGCCGCGCGCGTGTCGACAGACCTCGAGCAGGTGCCCGGCACCGAAGACACATCCGCCCTGCACCAGGCCCGCCTCGGCGAGGTTTCCGGCCGGCAGGATGAGCGCGTGCCCGGCCCGCGTGCCCTGCAGCGCGGTCGGGAGCGCGCCGCGTATGGCGTGCAAATCGCCCCCGAGCGACAACTCGCCGTAAAGCTCGCAGCCCGCGAGTGGCGCGGCGGGGAGCTGCGCGGAGGCGACCAGTATCCCGATGGCGATCGGCAGGTCAAAGCGCCCGCCCTCCTTGGGAAGATCGGCGGGCGCGAGGTTCACGGTGATGTGGCCGGGGGGCAGCTCGAATCCGCAGTTCGCGAGCGCGGCGCGCACCCGGTCCTTGCTCTCCTTTACCGCGGTCTCCGGCAGGCCGACGATGGAAAAGGCCGGCAAGCCGGCCCCGACGTGCACTTCGACGCGCACCAGCGGCGCCTCGAGTCCCTGCTGGGTGCGGCTCAGGATGGTGGCGAGGCTCACGGCCGGTCTCCGGTGGGCGCGGGCCGCCAGCTTGCCGGCCGTGAGGCCATACGCGTCAATGCGCGAATCGGGCCGGAATCAACGTAAACGCTTTCGCTAGAATGCAGGCATGAAGCTGCACCAACTCAGATACCTGGCGGCGGTGGCACAGTCGGGCCTCAACATCACGGCCGCGGCCGGGAAGCTGCACACCTCGCAGCCCGGCGTGTCGAAGCAGATCAAGCTGCTCGAGGACGAGCTCGGGTTCCAGATCTTCGTCCGCGACGGCCGCAACCTCTCGCGCGTCACCTCCGCGGGCCAGCAGGTGATCGACCGCGCCGTGCGCATCCTGCGCGAAGTCCAGAACATCAAGCGCCTGTCGGACGACCTGAAGGACGAGTCACGCGGCACGCTCTCGATCGCCACCACGCACACCCAGGCCCGCTACGTGCTGCCGGGGATCATCAAGGCGTTCCGCGAGCAGTACCCCGAGGTACGTCTGCACCTGCACCAGGGCACCTCCGAGCAGATCAGCGAGATGGCGGCGCTCGACCGCATCGATTTCGCGATCGCCACCGGCTCGCAGGCGTTGTTCGAGGGTTACTCGCTGCTGCCCTGCTACCGCTGGCACCGCCACGTCGTCGTGCCGAAGAGCCATCCGCTCGCGAAGGTGAAGAAGCCGACCCTGAAGCAGCTCGCGGCCCACCCGATCATCACCTACGTCTTCAGCTTCACTGGGCCCTCCTCGCTGCACGACATCTTCGCCAAGGAAGGGCTCGTGCCGAACGTAGTGCTCACAGCGCACGATGCCGACGTGATCAAGACCTACGTGCGGCTCGGGCTCGGCATCGGAATCGTCGCGAGCATGGCGATCGACCCGAAGGACGACGCCGACCTGGTGCAGATCGACACCTCGCACCTCTTCCCTGCGCACGTCACGTGGATCGGCTTCCGGCGCGGCGGGCTGCTGCGGAAATACCAGCTCGACTTCATGCAACGATTCGCGCCGCATCTCACGCGCCGGCTGATCGAGCGCGCGGCGGGCGCTGCGACCCAGGCGGAAGTCGAGGAACTCATGGCGGGGCTCGAGCTGCCGCTCAGGTAAGGCTCGAGCGGCATGCGGGAGAGCCCGGCACTGCGCTCTTCCGGTCGCTGGCGGAGTAGCGAGACCAACGACTCATGCACATGGACAAGTACCGAGCAGACGTCGACGGGCTCCGCGCCGTCGCGATCGTTCCCGTGCTGCTCTTCCACGCCAATTTCGCCGCGTTCGGCGGCGGCTTCGTCGGCGTCGACATCTTCTTCGTCATCTCCGGGTTCCTGATCACCGGCCTGATCCTGCCGGAGGTCCTGCAGGGCACGTTCTCGGTCCGCAACTTCTACGAACGCCGGGTGCGCAGGATCTTTCCGGCCCTGTTCGCGGTGCTGTTCTTCTGCTCGGTGGTCGGCGCGGTCCTGCTGCTGCCGACGGACCTCAAGTCCTTCGCGAAGAGCCTCTCGGCCACGACGCTCTTCATCTCCAACTTCTTCTTCAATTCCGAGGCGGGCTATTTCGACACGGATGCGCACGGCAAGCCGCTCCTGCACACGTGGTCGCTCGCGGTCGAGGAGCAGTACTACATCCTGTTCCCGTTGTGCCTGCTGGCCGTCCAGCGCTTCCTCGGCGGCCGGCACAAGCTGTTCACGTGGGTCGTGGTGCTCGTATCACTCGTCCTCAGCGTGACCCTCACGCCCGTGAAGCCCGACCAGTCCTTCTACCTCGCGCACACTCGGGCGTGGGAACTGGGCCTGGGCGCATTGCTGGCGCTGGGCGCGTTCCCCAGGGCGCACCGGCACGTGACGCGCAACGCCGCTGCACTCCTCGGTGCCGCACTGATCCTGGTGGCGGTCACGACCTACTCGGCATCGACTCCGTTCCCGGGCATCGCCGCCACTGCGCCGTGCGCGGGCGCCGCGCTGATCATCTGGGCCGGCACGGGTGGCCCGAACGTCGTGGGGCGGGTGCTGCAGACGAAGCCCTTCGTGGCCATCGGGCTCATCTCGTATTCGCTGTACCTGTGGCACTGGCCGCTCCTCGTGTTCGCGAAATACTGGACAATCCGCGACCTCACGCGGATGGAGGCCGTTGCAGCGCTCGCGGTCGCCGCCATCGCCGCGAGCCTGTCCTGGCGATACGTCGAGCGCCCCTTTCGCGGCAAGAGTGGCCTCTTCACCCGCAGGACGCTGTTCGCGATCGCGGGCTCGATCATGGCCGTCACCGCGGCGGCCGGGATCTTCACTGCATCACGCGGCGGCTTTCCCGGCCGCCTGGACCCGACGACGGCGGCATACACGGCGGGGACCGACGACCGACGCCCCAGGGACTGGAAGTGCGGAAACAAGAGCAGCGACGCCGTGAGGCATCGCAAGCTGTGCCGCGTCGGCGCGGCCGACGCAGTCGCCCCGAGCTTCGTGATCTGGGGAGACTCGCACGCCCGGTCCCTCGCCGACACCATCGGCGACGTCGCCGCCCGGGCCGGCCGGGCGGGTTTCCTCGTGACGCGTCCCGGCTGCCCGCCGCTCGCCGGGGTCGCGCGCGAGGGCGACACCAAGTCCCGGGGTTGCCCGGAATTCAGTGCCGAGGTCCTGAAGCTGGTCGAGGGCGATCCAGCCATCACGGACGTGATCCTGGTCGGGCGATGGGCGCTCTATGCCGAGGGGACCCGCTACAAGCACGAGCCCGGCAACCCGGCCTTCATCCGGGATGGCCAGACCGCGGAATTGTCCGAGGCCGAGAACGCGCGGGTCTTCGCCCGCTCGCTCAAGGAGACCGTCGACGCGCTGCGGGCGCGCGGCAAGGCGGTCTGGCTGGTGTCCTCAGTGCCCGAGGTCGGATGGAACGTGCCCTCGGTGCTGGCACGCATGCACCGGCAGCACAAGGACTTCAACATCGCCCCGACGCTCGCGGAATTCGAATCGCGCCAGCGGCGCGTGATGCCGGCAGTCCAGGGGCTGCGGGCAACGGACGGATTGCGGGTCCTGTCGCCGCACGAAATCCTGTGCCAGCAGGATCCCTGCTCAATCGTGGAGGGCGGCCGGCCGCTGTATGCCGATGACGACCACCTGACGTTCACCGGCACGAGGAAGATCTCGGGAATCTTTTCCGAGATCTTTGCGCCCCGCAACGATGACGGAAGCGGCGGCGGCGACGTTTCAGCGCAAGGCGTGCGCTGACGATGCGCGCCCCTCGGTCGTCCCGCGCCGCGTCCACCCGGGGGAGAGGGAGCGCCGTGCTGCGCTGGTTCGAGAGCCTCGTCACGCCCTATCCGGAGGGCGCCCCTGCGACCCCGCCCGCAGGCTTCTTCGCGTTTCTCTGGGCCTGCTCGAAGGGTCTCCGGCCGTTCATCTTCACGATGACGCTGTGCACGGCAGTGATCGGCGCCTTCGAGGCGCTGCTCTTCGCGATGATGGGCCGCATCGTGGACTGGCTCGCGACCGTGGATCCGTCGCGGCTGTGGATCGAGGAGCGGGGCACGCTCATCCTGCTCGGCGCGATTCTCGCCGGCAGCGTGGTGCTGGTCGCCCTGCAGACGATCCTGAAGCACCAGACGCTGGCCGCGAACTTCCCGATGCGCCTGCGCTGGAACTTCCATCGCCTCCTGCTCGGCCAGAGCATGAGCTTCTACCAGGACGAGTTCGCCGGCCGGGTCGCCGCGAAGGTGATGCAGACCGCGCTCGCGGTGCGCGACACGTGGTTCACGGTCGCCGACATCCTGGTGTTCACGGTCATCTATTTCGTCACGATGGTGTCGGTGGTCGGCCACTTCGACCTCTGGCTGCTCGCCCCGTTCCTCGGCTGGGCTGCCGCCTACAGTGTCGCACTTGCGTATTTCGTGCCCCGGCTCGGAAAGATCGGCGCCGCTCAGGCCGACGCACGCTCGCTCATGACGGGGCGCGTGACCGACGCCTACACCAACATCGCGACCGTGAAGCTCTTCTCGCACGCCAACCGCGAGGCCGGCTACGCGCGCGCCGCGATGCAGGAATTCATGAAGACCGCGTACGCGCAGATGCGCCTCGTGAGCGGCTTCGAGATCGCGAACCACCTGCTCAGCATGTCGCTGGTGGTCGCGACCACCGGCGTCGCGCTGTGGCTCTGGACGCAGGGCAAGGTCGGCGTCGGCGCGCTGGCGGCGGCCACCGCCATGGCGCTCCGGCTGAACGGCATCGCGCACTGGATCATGTGGGAGCTCGCGAGCCTGTTCGAGAACATCGGCACGGTGCAGGACGGCATCGGCACACTGTCGCGCCGCCATGCCGTCGTGGACCAGCCGGGTGCGCCTGCGCTGGACGTACGTCGCGGCGAGATCCGCTTCGAGCGCGTCGAGTTCCACTACGGCGGCCGGAGCCGGGTGATCGAGGATTTCTCGCTCGACATCCGGCCCGGCGAGAAGATCGGCCTCGTGGGCCGCTCGGGCGCAGGCAAGAGCACGATCGTGAACCTGCTGCTGCGCTTCTACGACGTCGAGGGCGGCCGCATCCTGATCGACGGGCAGGACATCGCGGGCGTCCGGCAGGACAGCCTGCGCGCGCAGGTCGGGATGGTCACGCAGGACACCTCGCTCCTGCACCGCTCGGTCCGCGACAACATCGTCTACGGTCGGCCCGACGCGGACGAGGCGCGAATGATCGCGGCAGCCGAGCGGGCCGAGGCGCATGAATTCATCCAGGGGCTTTCCGACGCGCGGGGCCGGAGCGGCTACGACGCGCACGTGGGCGAGCGCGGCGTAAAGCTCTCCGGCGGTCAGCGTCAGCGTGTGGCGATCGCGAGGGTCATGTTGAAGGATGCGCCGATACTGATCCTCGACGAGGCCACGAGCGCACTCGACAGCGAAGTCGAGGCCGTCATCCAGCAGAGCCTGTACCGGCTGATGGAAGGCAAGACCGTGGTCGCCATCGCGCACCGGCTCTCGACCATCGCGGCCATGGACCGGCTCGTCGTGATGGACCGCGGCCGGATCGTCGAGCAAGGAGACCACCACACGCTGCTGGCGCAGGGCGGGGTCTATGCCCGGCTCTGGGCGCACCAGAGCGGCGGTTTCCTCGGCGACGACTCGGTCGAGGACGCCGCAGGCGATGCGCGCACGGCCCGCCGTGTGGCGGGCGCCTAGGGCCGCCGGCAGGTCGGCGCCCCTTGAATGAGGATCAGCGCCAGTCTTCCTTGATCAGGTCGGCGCCCTTCTCGCCGATCATGACCGCCGGCGCCATGGTGTTGCCGCCGCAGATCTTCGGCATGATCGAGCTGTCGACGACGCGCAACCCCTGCAGGCCGCGGACACGCAGTCGCGCGTCGACCACCGCGTCGTCGCCCGGCCCCATCCTGCACGTGCCCACCGGGTGGTAGTTGGTGCCCGCGCGGTTGCGGATCACCTCGGCCCAGTCGTCGTCCGTGCGGCAGTGCGCGGTCACGAGATCGCGCTTGACCCGCTGCCTGAAGGTCGGCGTGGCGAAGATGCCCGCCGTGCGCTTGACGCCCGCCACGAGCGTAGCGACATCGTCCGGGTGCGCCAGGTAGTTGAAGTCAATCAGCGGCGCGTCCGCGAAATCCGGCGAGGCCAGCCGTACCGAGCCGCGGCTCTTCGGATGCAGCAGCAGCACGTGGACCGACATCCCGTGCCTCGCGTACATCCGCCGCCCGTGGTCCAGCGCGAGCACGATGCCGAACTCGTACTGGATTTCCGGCTTCGGCGAGTCGGGCGCGAGCCTCATGAAGCCGGTGAGCTCGATGTAGTTGGTTGCCATCATGCCGCGCCGCTCGCGCCGGTAGCGGCCGAATGCCTTGAGCATCGCGAGGCCGGCCGTGGGCGAGATCCCGATCAGGTTCGGGTCGCCGGGGATGTGGTAGCCGAGTATGAAATCGAGGTGGTCGGACAGGTTCCGGCCCACGCCCGGCAGGTCGTGAATCACCGGAATGCCCAGCGCCTGAAGGTCCCGGCCCGCACCGACGCCCGAGAGCTGCAGCAGCTTCGCCGAGAGAATGCCGCCGCCCGCCACGATGACCTCGCGACGGCAGCGCAGCTGGCGGCGCTTCCCACCGGAGATCACTTCGACGCCGATCGCGCGCTTGCCCTCGAACAGGATGCGCGTGCATTCGGTCCCGGTGAGCAGGTGCAGGTTGGCGCGCTTGCCGAGGTGCGGGTGAATGTAGGCCTTGCCGACGTGAAAGCGCTCGCCGTTCTTCATCATCACCTGCGTGGCGTTGTAGCCCTCCTGCTCGGCGCCGTTGAAGTCCGGGTTATACGGCAGCCCGGCCTCGTGGCAGGCCTGCTTGACGATTGCATGGTAGGGATTGTCGGTGCGCAGTTCCTCGACCCACAGCGGACCGTCGTTGCCGTGATACTCGTCGCGGTGGGTCTGGTTGTTCTCCGCCTTGCGGAAGTACGGCAGCACGTCGGCGTAGCTCCAGCCAGGGTTGCCCATCGCCGCCCACTCGTCGTAGTCGGTGCGATGGCCGCGCAGGTACATCAGCACGTTTATCGCCGAGCCGCCGCCGAGGCCGCGGCCGTAGGGGTGGAAATCGCGGCGGCCGTTGAGGCCGGCCTGCGGCGTCGTGTGGAATCCCCAGTTGCTCGCCGTCTTGCGCGGCACCAGTGCAATGGTGCCGGCGGCCGTGCAGTCGCCGAGGAAGCCGCGCCGGTCGGGCCCGGCCTCGACCAGCGCCACGCTCACGTTCGCGTCCTCGGTCAGGCGCGAGGTGCTGACGCATCCGCCCGGGCCGCCTCCGACCACGATGAAGTCGAACTCTTCCATTGCCATGTCGGCCCCTGGCCGCCCTGGTGCCGCGGCCGGTTTTGCAGCGTCCCTATTATGCCCCGGGGCCGCGGCAGCGCCACGGATCCTGTCCGGGCGGCTCGTTCGCTCGCCAGCACCTCGGTACACTCGGCTCGAAGGTCAACGCCCCGTCGGTCATGGGAGCACACGATGGCGAAGCTCGAGCGAATCCGGCTGCTTGCCCTCGGCCTGTCGCTGGTCCTGAACGCCGGCCCGGCGGTTCGCGCCGATGCGATCGACGACTACCTGCAGCGTGAGCTGGCGTCCCGCGGGATTCCGGGGCTTGCCCTGGCCGTCGCGAGGCATGGCCGCATCGAGCGTGTCTCCACGTACGGCGCTGCCAACCTCGAAACCGGCACGCCGGTCACGGCGGATTCGGTCTTTGCCATCGCCTCGCTGGACAAGGGCATCACGGCGACCGGCGTACTCAAGGCCGGCGAGCAGGGCAGGCTTTCGCTCGCCGATCCCATCACGAAATACGTCGAGGTCCCGCTCCCGGGGGTGAACCTGGCGATGCTGCTGAGCCACACCTCCGGGCTCGAGGACATGGACCAGGTCATCGCGGAAAAATACGGCTCGAGATTGTTCCAGCGGTATTCGACGGACGACCTGCTCGCGGCCGTCGGCGATGCGACTCGAGCCGCGCCGGGCGCGCAGTATCACTATTCGGACGCGGGGCTGTTCCTGGCGCAACTCGCCACCGAGCGGGCGACCGGCCGCGCGTGGATGGACTGGATGCAGGAGTCGCTCTTCCGGCCCGCCGGGATGCAGAACGTGGTCACGATGGATCCGCACTCGGTCATTTCCCATCGCGTGTCGCCCTACACCTTCGACGCCGAGCAGCGCCTGATCCGTGACGACCGCACCGACGTGGACTTCGGGTCGATCTACAACGACATCGGCATGACCGTCGGGGACTTCGCGCGCTGGCTGATCATGCTCGACGGCCACGGACCACTGGGCGAAGCGAGCGTGAGGACGCTCTGGACGCCTGCGACGCTCGCCGACGGGTCGCCGGCCCGCGAGATATATTCCTTCAGCGGTTATGGCCTCGGCTTCGGCCTCGATGAGGTGCTCGGCCAGCGGGTGATCCTCCACACGGGCCACAGCGGCGTGGCCTACGTGAAGTTTCCGGCGCTGGACCTGGCGATCGTCGTGTTTACGAACCTCGAACACCCGAAAGGCTCGGATCCCGCCGGACTCGCCCTGGGCGTGGCCGGCCTGCTGGAGCCGTCCGTTTCCCTGCGCACGATTGCGCCTCCGCGATCCGGCGAGCCGCCCGCGGCACGCACGTTGCGCCGGGCGTACGAAGACTTCCTCGCCGGTACACCGGACCTGTCCGCTTATTCGCAGCAACTGCAGGCCACGATGTGGAGCAACCGCGACACCTTCCACGACCGCTTGCCTCGCCTGGGACCCCTGGTCTCGTGGGCGTTCCTGCGCGAGTCCGTGGTCGACGGCGAGCCCGCCTTTCTCTTCCGCGCCGAACACGCGCACGGGCAGGTGTACGCGCGGTTTTCGCTGGATCCCCGGGGCAGGATCAGCCGACTCGTCTGGTGGCACGTCTGAAGCCGATCGGCCCAGTCACCCTATTCACCGCTTCTCACTGACCCCGTTACCCCCCGTACCTAGTATTTCGCTCCCCAACCTTCGTTCAGAGCGAGTGATGAACGACCCTGTCACGCGGTGGCACGCCGCCGCGATTGCCGCGCCAGCCTGCTCCCATTCTCCCTAGGGGGCCGGACGCTGCCCGCCCGCCGCCTGCGTCGCGGTAACATGCAGGCTAGCATGACCATCGATCGCTCGACTGCACCGGGAGTCCTCAAGCGCACGGCAGCGCGGAGCCAGCCGAAGGTCCTGGTTCTCGGCGCAGCTGGAGATCCAGGAGAGGCGACAGCTGCACTCGCCTCGACACCCGTGGTCAAGCAGCCCCCGCGGATTCTCTATCCAGTCGCCGACGGCCAGAACCAGATCAAGCTGCGCGGCCTGGTCCAGGCGGACGGCGCATTCCTACCGACGACTATTCCGGCGACCCGCCGGACACATGCAGGTGACGCGCGCGCGGCCGATCCTCGAGGCACGGTCGCGCATCTCGACTTCAAGTTCATGCCGGACTTCGGCACGGCGTCCATCATCCAGGACGCCTGCGTCACGGCGCGCTTCCTGCCCGAGTTCCAGGTCACGGCCGGCAAGTTCAAGTCGCCGGTCGGGCTCGAGCGCCTGCAGTCGGCGAGCGACATCCGCTTCGTCGCCCGCGCCTTCCCACGCGATCGCGCCGAACCGGGACATCGGCCTGCAGGTCGGCGGGCAGTTTCGCCGACCGCGCGTCAACTACGCGGTCGCCTACCTGAACGGCTCCAACGACGGCAGCAACAGCGAGTCTTTCGCCGTCGACAGGATCCCAACAACGCCAAGGAATGGGCGGGCGGCTGTTCACGCTGCCCTTCGCCGAGAGCGACGTGTTTGCGCTGCGCGGGCCTCGGCATCGGCGTCGCATCCACCTACACCGACCAGGAGGGCACGACGTCGCAGACGCTGCTGCCCACCTACAAGACGGAGGCGCAGGCGAACTTCTTCCAGCTACCGCACGGGCGCGACCGCGACGACTCGCGCAACGGGTCGCGGTGCGCCTCGCACCGCAGCTCTACTACTACGTCGGGCCCTTCGGGCTCCATAGCCGAGTACACGCAAGAGTCGCAGGACGTCTCACGCCGGCCACCGCGGCCCACCGTACCGCGAGGCCACCATGGACAACTACGCCTGGCAGCCGGCCGCCTACTGGTTCCTCACGGGCGAGGAGGAGTCCTTCAAGGGCTACAAGCCAACGCGGTATTCTCGCTCGCCGACCATACCTGGGGCGCATGGGAACTCGTCGCCCGCTACCATGTGCTCAACGTCGACAATGCGGCGTTCACCGGCGGCGCGACGTCCTTCGCCGACCCGAACACCCAGCGCCAGCAAGGCGAGCGGCTGGACGCTCGGCGTCAACTGGTACCTGAACCAGAACGTCAAAGTGGTGCTGAACTACGAGCAGACCTCCTTCGACGGCGGCGCCGCCGGTGGCACCGACCGGGTCGACGAGAAAGCGTTCCTCACCCGCATGCAGCTCGGCTTCTGAACCCCGACTCACGTACATCCGGACATTCCACCCAACATCATGCCACCGACACTCTCGCGATGCTTGCGGCGACCCTGCTGCTCGCCCCGGCGATCCGCGCCGAGACGCACCCTGCTCAACGTCTCCTACGACCCGACCCGCGAGCTCTACGGCGACTTCAACACCGCCTTCGCCCAGCACTGGAAGGCGCAGACCGGCGAGAAGGTGCCGTCCGCCAGTCCCACGGCGGCTCGGGCAAGCAGGCGCGCACGGTCATCGACGGCCTGCGCGGCGGACGTCGTCACGCTGGCCCTCGCCTACGACATCGACAAGATCGCCGAGAAGGGCAAGCTGCTGCCGGCGGACTGGCAGAAGCGCCTGCCCGACAACAGCACGCCGTATACGTCGACGATCGTGTTCCTGGTGCGCAAGGGAAACCCGAAGGGCATCAAGGACTGGGGCGATCTCGCGAAACCCGGCGTGAGCGTCATCACGCCGAACCCCAAGACCTCGGGCGGCGCGCGCTGGAACTACCTCGCGGCCTGGGGCTGGGCGCTGCGCAAGCCCGGCGGCAACGAGGCCACGGCAACGGTTCCTCGCACGCTCTTCAAGAACGTGCCGGTGCTCGACACCGGTGCGCGCGGCTCGCCCACGACCTTCGTCCAGCGCGGCATCGGCGACGTCTTCATCTCCTGGGAGAACGAGGCCTTCCTTGCGATCGAAGGAGCTCGGCGCCGACAAGTTCGAGTCGTAGTGCCCGTCCATCAGCATCCTTGCCGAGCCGCCCGTGGCGGTGGTGGACAAGGTCGCGCGCGCCGCGGGCACGCCGAACGGTGGCCGAGGCCTACCTCGAGTACCTCTACTCGAAGGAAGGACAGGAGATCATCGCCCAGCACCACTACCGTCCGCGCGACCCCAAGGTCGCGGCGAAGTACGCCGGCCGCTTCCCGAAGCTCAAGCTGACACCATCGCCGACTTCGGTGGCTGGGCGAAGGCGCAGGAGGCGCACTTCGCGGACGGCGGCATCTTCGACCGCATCTACGCGCCCTGACCCCGCCACTCGCGTCGCCGCCCGCACCTGGCCTCGCCCGTGTTCGCGGGCCGCAGATTGAACCCATCGAGCGCGCCGGGCCCCGGCTCGAATCGCGGGCACGGCACGCTGCGCGCACTCCCGGACGTGTTCCGCTACACGCGCCACGCGCTCGAGCTCGTCTGGCGCACGAGCCGGCCACTGACGATCGCGCTCGCGCTCCTCACGATCACCGCCGGCGTGCTGCCGGCGGGCATCGCCTGGGTCGGCGCGCGGATCGTGGATGCCGTGGTCGCCGCCATCGCCGCGCAGGCCGGCGGCGTCGCCGCCGGTCTTTCCACCGTGCTGACCTGGGTCGCGCTCGAGGGCGCGCTGGTCGCGGCGCTCGCTGCCGTGCAGCGCGGCCTCTCCACCTGCCAGTCGCTGCTGCGCGCCCAGCTGGGCCAGCGCGTCAACGAGATGATCCTCGAGAAGGCGCTCACGCTCGAGCTGCGGCACTTCGAGGACTCCGAGTTCTACGACAAGCTGACGCGCGCGAGGCGCGAGGCCTCGAGCCGGCCGCTCTCGCTCGTGATGCGCAGCTTCGGGCTGGTGCAGAACGCCATCGCGCTCGCGAGCTTCGGCACCCTGCTCGCGCAGTTCTCGCCGTGGGCCGTGGCGGTGCTGCTGCTTGCGGGGCTGCCCTCCTTCGTCGCGGAAGCGAAGTTCTCCGGCGACGCGTTCCGGCTGTTCCGCTGGCGCTCGCCCGAGACGCGCATGCAGATGTACCTCGAGACGGTGCTCGCGCGCGAAGACCACGCCAAGGAAGTGAAGCTCTTCGGCCTCGGCCCGCTGCTGCTCGCGCGGTACCGATCGATATTCCAGAAGGTGTTCGCCGAGGACCGCGCGCTCACCATCCGCCGCGACACCTGGGGATTCTTCCTCGGCCTCGTCGGCACGGCGGCGTTCTACGGCGCCTACGCCTGGGTCGCGGTGAGCGCCGTGCGCGGCCGCATCACGCTGGGCGAGATGACCATGTACGTGCTGCTCTTCCGGCAGGGCCAGGCGGCGGTGTCGGCGGCCTCGCGGCCATCGGCGGGATGTACGAGGACAATCTCTACCTCTCGACGCTCTACGACTACCTCGACACCCCGGTCGACAAGCCCGCGGGCACGCCACCGAGGGACCCAGCCCGGCGACGGCGTGCGCTTCGAGGACGTGAGCTTCACTTATCCAGATGCCACGGAGCCCGCGGTCCGCGACGTCACCTTCCACCTGCGCCCGGGCAGAGTCTCGCGCTGGTGGGCGAAAACGGCTCGGGCAAGACCACCATCATCAAGCTGCTCACACGCCTGTACGTGCCCGCCTCGGGCCGCATCATGCTCGACGGGCTCGACCTCGCGGAGTGGAACCCGGCCGCGCTCCGCCGCCGCGTCGGCGTGATCTTCCAGGACTTCGCGCGCTACCAGCTCAAGGTCGGCGAGAACATCGGCGCCGGCGACGTCGCGCACTTCGAGGACGAGGCGCGCTGGCGCGACGCCGCCGACCTCGCCATGGCCACGCCCTTCGTCGAGGAACTTCCGGGCGGATACCATACCCAGCTCGGCAAGTGGTTCCAGGACGGCCGCGAGCTCTCGGGCGGCCAGTGGCAGAAGATCGCCCTGGCCCGCGCCTTCATGCGCGAGGGCGCCGACATCCTCGTGCTCGATGAACCGACCGCCGCCATGGACGCGCGCGCCGAGGCGCGGTCTTCGAGCAGTTCCGCGATCTCGCGCGCGAGCGCATGGTGATCCTGATCTCGCACCGGTTCTCCACGGTGCGCATGGCCGACCAGATCCTCGTGATCCAGGGCGGCGAATCCTCGAACAGGCAATCACGAGGAACTGATGCGCCTTGGCGGCCACTACGCGCACCTCTTCCGCTGCAGGCGCGCGGCTACCGGTGAGCGAGGAAGCGGTGTCCCAGCTGACGTAACCGCTATCCTGTCAGCCCTGCGCCCGACTCGGTCTGCAGGTAGCGCGGCGCGGCCGGGATCCGCTTCGATCTTCTGCCGCAGCCGGTGCACCAGCTGCTTCAGGAGCTGGCGGTCGCCGCTGCCGCGCCGGCCCCAGACGTGGGTCAGCAGCCGCTCGGTGCTGACGACGTTGCCCGCGTTCGCGAGCAGGATCTGCATGCAGCCGCGTCTCGAGCTTGGTCAGCCGCACCGGTCGCCGCGTCGCCGACCCGCAGCGTGGTGCGCCTCGAGGTCGAGCACGAGCGGCCCGGCCGTCATCGGCGCCGCCTGCCTCGAGGCCCGCGCGGCGCAGCAGCGCCTTGACGCGCGCGAGCAGCGTGCGCGGGCTGAACGGCTTGGTCAGGTAGTCGTCGGCGCCGAGGTCGAGCGCCCGCACCAGGTCCTCTTCCTCGCCGCGCACGGTCAGCATCATCACCGGGATGCTGCGACTGCTCGCGGATCGCCTCGCAGACGTCGAAGCCGCTGCCGACCGGGCAGGTTGATGTCGAGGATCGCGAGGTCCGGCGCCTCCGCCGCGAAGACGCTGCAGAGCCGTACGGCGCGTCGGACGCCTTCACCACCAGGTAGCCGGCCTGCGTGCAGCGCAAAGGCGACCAGCGCGAGCAGGTCGGGATCGTCGTCGACGACGAGGATCTTCATGCGCCGGCTCCCGCAACGGGCAGCGTGACGCGAAGCGCGTGCGGCCCGCCGCAGTGCGCGCGGCCGCGACGTCGCCGCCGTGCCGCTCGACGATCGACTTCACGATCCACAGCCCGAGGCCGAGGCCGCGCGGCTCCGGCTCGCTGCTCGGCCGCGCGGTAGAAGCGCTCGAAGATCGAACCGCTCGCTCCGGATCGGCCACGCCGGGGCCCTCGTCCTCGACCCAGAGCCCGACCTCGGCGCCGGCGCGCCGCGCCGCCGATGCGGATCGGCGCTGCCCTCCGGGGCCGAACTTGTTGGCGTTCGCCAGCAGATTCACGAACACCTGCGTCAGCCGCGGCGCGTCACCGTCGACCGTCGGGCAGGTCCTCCGGCAGCGCGACCTCGCAGCGCCTGGCGCGCGCTGCGAGCAGCAGGCCCTCGACCAGCTCGCCGCGCCTCGTCGACGACGTCGCTCGAGGGCGACCGGCTGGCGGCGGATGCCGAGCTGGCCCGGACTCGATGCGCACGCTCTCGAGCAGGTTGTCGATCAGCCGCGTCAGGCGCAGCGTGCCGCGCTTCAGGGTAGCCGACCAGCTCGCCGAGCTGCTCGCGCGGCAGTTCGTGGCAGGTCGTCCTCGCAGCAGCTCGATCGACGCCAGTTGCGCCGCGAGCGGCGTGCGGAACTCGTGCGAGATGTTGGCCAGGATCGAGTCGCGCGCCCGGCGCGCCGCCTCGAGCGTCGGTCTCGTCGCGCATCACCTGCACCTGCAGGCCGTCGACCATGCCGCGCGCTGGTGATGATGACGGTGCGCTTCGAGCCGTCCGGCCGTACCATGACACTCGGTCGCCTGCGCCTGGCCGCGGCCGCGCGCGTGCCAGGATCGGGCAGTGCGGTCTCGCAGGGCCGCACGGCCGTCCTTGCCGACGCAGGGCTGCAGCACGTCGCCGCAGAACCGGCCGAGCGCCTCGGACGCGGTCGACGCCGAGCCATGCGCTCGGCCTGCGGATTCAGGTAGCGCACGACGCGGTCGCCGTCCACCGCGAACACCCCCTCGACGATGCCGCTGCAGCACCGCCTGCGCCTCGGCCTCCCGCCGTCGCAGCGTCGCGGTGGTCTCGACCAGGTTGCGCCGCATGTCTTCCATGGTCCGCCCGAGCGCGGCCGTCTCTGGCCCGCCGGCCTCGCGGGATGGACGTGGAGATATCGCCGCGCCCGAGGCGCTTCGCCGCCGACGCGAGCAGCTCCAGCGGGCCGGACGATGCGACGCGCCAGGAGCCACGCCGCGAGCGCCGCCAGCGATGCCGAGGACGAGCGCGAGTCCAGGCCAGGCGTTTCACGAATCGCATCCACGGTCGCGTCCACCCCGGCAATCGGCAGGCGCGACTCGATCAGCCCGACGCCCTCGCCCGTGGAAGCGACCGACCGGCGTGCTCGAGGCGAACACGCCCGCGCGTCAATGCGCTCGGCGGCGGGCGCGCCCGTCGTGAGTGCCGTCGAGTGCACGGACTTGAGCGCCGGGTCCACGCCGTCCAGCCATTTCGACAGGCGCACGCAGCCGGACCTCGATAGCCGGCGGCGCTCGGTCAGCTTTGCCGCCAGCCGGTCGTCGAGGAAGCTGCAGCACGACGACCCGCGTCTCGACGAGATTCGGAACCTGGGCCGTCGCGCCGATCAGCCCGCGCGCGACCTCCGGAGGCGCGAACATGAAGTGCTCGCCCTGCTCCGATACCGCGTTCGAGCAGCGCGGCCCAGTCGCAGCGCCCGGCCGCGTCGACGCCAGCACCACGGACGGCGCTCGGCGAGTCACGGCGCAGGCGCTCAGGCCGGCGGTGCTCGCAGTAGCGTCGGAGGAAGAGCTCCGAGCTGCTCCTGGTTGCCATCGCGCACAGCAGCCGCACCAGCGTCGGGTCGCGCCGCGAGCAATCGCGCCGAGGTCTGGCGCATCCTCCTCGACGCGTCGCAGCTCCTCGCGGGCGGCGACGCCCGCGAGCTGGGTGCGCACCAGGGCCTGCTGCTCGGCCTGCTTCCGGAGCAGCCCGACTGCGCTGAAAGCCAGCACCAGGATCGCAACGAGCAGGAGCCCCGCGACGGTGAGAGCGAGCGAGCCCTGCAGCGAATTGGGCCCGGAGGCGAGCCGGCGCACGCTATCGAACCGATCCTTCAGCAACAGCCGATCCTGCAGCAACTCGTGACTCCGCTTAGCCCGTCCGGCGGTCCGCACGCCACTCCACGAGGTTCTTCAGCGCCAGCGTGACGAGCGCGAGCAACGCAAGCAGCGAGGCGACCGCGAAGGCAGCGACGAAGTCGTACTCGTTGTAGAGGATCTCCACGTCGAGCGGCATGGTCGTCGTGTAGCCACGGATGTGGCCCGAGACCACCGACACCGCGCCGAACTCGCCCATGGCTCGCGCGTTGCAGAGGATCACGCCGTAGAGCAGGCGCCCACTGGATCTTCGGCAGCGTGATGCGCAGGAATGTGGTCCACGCGCCGGCGCCGAGCGTGATCGCGGCCTCCTCCTCCTCGCTGCCCTGCTGCTGCATGAGCGGGATCAGCTCGCGCGCGACGTAGGGAAATGTCACGAACATGGTCGCGAGCACGATGCCCGGCAGCGCGAAGATGATCGAGTAGTCGCGCTCCACGCAGCCAGGCCCCGAACCAGCCCTGCACGCCGAAGACCAGCACCAGCACCAGGCCGGCGATCACCGGCGAGACGGCGAATGGCAGGTCGATGAGCGTGATCGAGCAGGCTCTTGCCCCGGAACTCGAACTTCGCGATCGCCCAGGCCGCGCAGACGCCGAACACCGTGTTCACCGGGCACGACGATGGCCGCCGTGAGCAGCGTGAGGCGGATCGCGCTGCGCGTGTCCTCGTCCGCGAACGCGTGCAGGTAGGCGCCGAAGCCCTTTGCCAGTGCCTGAGCCAGCACTGCGCCGAGCGGCGCGATGAGCAGCAGCGCCGAGGAACAGGATCGCGATCGCGATCAGCACGCCGCGGCCCGCGCGACGCACGAGCGAAACGCGCCGTTCCTCGACCATGGGCGCCGCGCCGGCCATCAGTTACTCGCGGCGACCTGCCGGCGCCGCGCCCCAGCCCTGCACGACGTTGATCGCGAACAGCATCAGGAACGACGTCACCAGCATGATGAAGCCGAGCGCAGCGGCGCCGTCGTAGTCGAACTGCTCGAGCTTGATGACGATCAGCAGCGGCGTGATCTCGGTCTTGAGCGGCAGGTTGCCGGAGATGAACACCACCGAGCCGTACTCGCCGAGGCCGCGCGCGAACGCCATCGTGAACCCGGTGACGAGCGCCGGCAGCACCGCCGGCAGGATGATGCGATGGAAGGTCTGCCAGGGCCGCGCACCCAGCGTCTCGGCGGCATCCTCGAGTTCGCGCTGTACCTCGATGAGCGCGGGCTGCACCGAGCGCACCACGAACGGCAGGCCGATGAGGGTGAGCGCCACCACCACGCCGACCCAGGTGTAGGCCACCTGAACGCCGGTCGTCGCGAGCTTCTGCGCCCAGCCAGCCGGTCGGCGCGAAGACCGCGGCGAGCGCGATGCCCGAGACGGCGGTCGGCAGCGCGAACGGCAGGTCGATCATCGCGTCGACCAGCCGCCGGCCCGGGAAGTCGTAGCGCACCAGCGTCCAGGCCACGATGAACCCGAACACCGCGTTGACGCCGCCGGCGAGCAGCGCCGCGCCGAAGCTCAGGCGATAGGACGCGACGGACCGTCGGATCGAGCAGCACATCCATGAACTGGGGCAGCGAGAGCGAGCCGGCCGCGCAGCACCAGGGCCGCGAGCGGCAGCAGCACCAGCACGCTCAGGAAAAACGTGGTGAAGCCGAGGGTCAGCCCGAAGCCCGGCAGGATGCTCGGCTGGCGGAAGC
Organism: uncultured Gammaproteobacteria bacterium; assembly: GCA_963706755.1. Classification (GTDB taxonomy): domain Bacteria; phylum Pseudomonadota; class Gammaproteobacteria; order Steroidobacterales; family Steroidobacteraceae; genus RPQJ01. The sequence continues at coordinate 171,915 of CAVPNH010000007.1, read as the reverse complement.
GGGACCGCGCCATTTCAGTGGCCCGCCACGGCGTGCACGTCGAACGGGCGGACGATCAGCACCGGGCGCGCGACCGGCCCTTCGAGGAAGCGGGCGAGCCGCTCGCGCCCGAGGTCGTCCGCGGCCGACATGCCGAGCACGAGCATGGTGTCGGGCAGGGCGTCGAGCTGGTGCAGGAGCTGCGACTCGACGTCGCCCGTGACTACCTCGGGCCTGACGCTGCTGGCCGACTGGCCGAGCGCCGCGTGTCGCAGGTCCGTGAGGAGCTGCAGGTAGCCCGCCGCGTTCGGCCCCCGGCGACTCGAGCGGCTGTGAGCCGAAGAGCGTCGCCTCGGCCGGCACATGGCGCAGCAGGCTCGCCGCCACCGCCATGGTTGCGTCGCGCACGTCTTCGCCCGACGGCTGGATCACGACCCGGCGCGGCAGCGACTGCCCTGGCGGCATGCAAAGCAGCTGGAGCGCGCCGTGACGCAACAGCCACTCGGCCGCGGCGGCGCTGCCCGGACCCGCCTCGATCACCGGCATCCCGGGCGGGGCACGGCGCAGTTCGCGCCGCTCGTGGGCCTCGCTCCACGGCCTCGGCACGAAGATGACCGAGACGCGGGTGTGCATGCGGCTCGCGAGCGTCGCGAGCAGGGCCGATTCCCGCAGGCGCTGGGCGGCCGCTTCATCCGCCGCGACGATGGTGAAGCTCGAGACCGGCGTCGGCAGCACGTGAATGCGTCGCGCACCGACGGCGACCCGCTGGCCCGGCGCCACCGGGAACTCGCGCTGCTCCGGGATAGTGCGCGAGACCTCGAGCAGCGAGCCGAACTCGTCCTCCCCGGGGTCGCGCCCGGGCGAGGCGGCGACCGGCCCGTGCACCGGCATGCGCACGCGAAGCTTCTCGACCGCGCCGCCGAAGAGCACGTCCTCGACGTGCCCGTGCCCGACGTAGCTCGCCTCGATGCGCTCCTCGCCCGCCGCGAGTTCCACTTCCTCCGGCCGGAGTATCGCCACCACTTCCCGCGGCGGCTCGACCGGCGAGCCGGCACCGGCGGCCTCGGCCGCCGGCAAAGTGAACCGCACGCCCTGCGGCGTCGGATAGCCGAGCAGCAGGTTGGCCGCACCGAGGAAAGTGGCCACGAAGCGCGTCGGCCGGACGCATGTACAGGTCGTCGGGGCGGCCGCACTCGAGCAGGCGCCCCTGGTTCATGACGCCGATGCGGTCGGCGAGCGCGAAGGCCTCCTCCTGGTCGTGAGTGACGAGAATGGTGGTCATGCGCAGTTCGCGCTGAACTTCGCGGATAGTGCGGCGGAGTTCCTCGCGGATCTTGGCGTCCAGCGCGCCGAAGGGCTCGTCCATCAGCAGCACCTTCGGCCGGTGCGCCAGCGCGCGCGCCACGGCGATGCGCTGCTGCTGGCCGCCCGAGAGCTGGGTCGGCAGCCGGTCGTCCATGCCCTCGAGCGCGACGAGCCTCAGCAGTTCCCTGCGACGCGCCCGACGCTCGGAAGCCTTCACGTGGCGGACCCGCAGCGCGAACTCGATGTTGTCCGCCACGCTCATGTGCCGGAAGAGCGCGTAGTGCTGGAACACGAAACCGACCTGGCGCTCGCGCGCCGACACGTGCGTGACGTCGCGCCCGTGGAGCGAGATCGTGCCGTGGTCGACCTCGGTGAGGCCGGCGATGGCGCGCAGGAGCGTGCTCTTGCCGCTGCCGCTCGGCCCCAGCAGCACCAGGAATTCGCCCTCGCCCGACGTCCAGCGATACGTCGTTCACAACCGGCGACCCCTGGTATCGCTTGGTCACCTGGTCGAGGACGATGGACATGGAACTCCCGGCAGGCCGGTCTGGGACCACCATGCTATGGGAAGTCGGGGCGCCGGGGACAGGGGGCGAGAGGAAAGCGGTTAATGATCAGCGGTTAGTAGGAAGGTCGCCGTCGTCAGACGCTCCAGCCTCTTACTAACCGCTACCCGCTGATCATTAACCGCTTTCTTCCTTACACTACCCCCACCCCTACCCCCCTGATCACGACCCCCTCCTCCCATGCCCCTTCCCAGCTACGAGAAACTCGGCGTCTTCTACCTTGGGCGGGAACTCGACCCCAAGTCCGGGCAGCCTGGCTCCGACCTTCTCTACGACTCCCGGGACCTGACCACCCACGCGGTCTGCATCGGCATGACCGGCAGCGGCAAGACGGGCCTCTGCCTGTCGCTGCTCGAGGAAGCCGCGCTCGACGGCGTGCCGGCGATCGCCATCGACCCCAAGGGCGACATCGGCAACCTGATGCTGACGTTCCCAGACCTGCGACCGGCGGACTTCCAACCCTGGGTGGACCCGGGCGAGGCCGCGCGCAAGGGCCAGTCGGTCGGGGACTACGCCGCGGCCACCGCCGCGACCTGGCAGAAGGGGCTCACCGAGTGGAACGAGGACGGGGCGCGCATCCAGCGGCTGCGCGACGCCGCCGAGGTCACGATCTACACACCGGGATCGGAGTCGGGCCGGCCCCTGTCCATCCTCCGCTCGTTCGCTGCGCCCGATGCCACGACGCTCGGCGATTCCACGGCACTCAAGGAGCGCATCGGCGCCGCGGTCGCGGGCCTGCTCGGCCTGCTCGGCGTCGACGCCGATCCCATCAAGAGCCGCGAGTACCTCCTGTTGTCCGCCATATTGGAAGCGAGCTGGCGCAAGGGCCGCAGCCCCGACCTCGCGGCCGTGATCCAGGCGGTGCAGAAGCCGCCGTTCGACAAGGTCGGCGTGTTCGACCTCGAGAGCTTCTATCCCGCGAAGGAGCGCATGGAACTGGCGCTGCGCGTGAACGGCCTGCTCGCGTCGCCCGGCTTCGAGGCCTGGCTCGCGGGCGACGCCCTCGACATCCAGAAGCTCCTCTACACCGACGCCGGCAAGCCGCGCATCTCCGTCATCTCGATCGCGCACCTGAACGACGCCGAGCGCATGTTCGTGGTCACGCTGGTCGCGAACGAGCTCGTGGCCTGGATGCGGCGACAGTCGGGCACGACCAGCCTGCGCGCGGTCTTCTACATGGACGAGGTGTTCGGCTACTTCCCGCCGTCGGCGATGCCGCCCTCGAAGCTGCCGCTGCTCACGCTCATGAAGCAGGCGCGCGCCTTCGGGCTCGGCGTGGTGCTCGCGACGCAGAACCCCGTGGACCTCGACTACAAGGGCCTCGGCAACGCGGGCACCTGGTTCATCGGGCGGCTCCAGACCGAGCGCGACAAGAACCGCGTGATCGAGGGCCTGCTCGGCACCGAGGCCGCGGGCGGCATGGACCGCGCCGGCCTCGAGGCGCTGATGTCGAGCCTGACGCAGCGCGCATTCCTCATGCGCAACGTGCACGATGACGCGCCGGTGCTCTTCCGCACGCGCTGGGCGCTCTCGTACCTCCGCGGGCCGCTGACGCTCGCCGAGATCGCGCGGCTGGAAGAGCTCGAAGACCTGCGGCAACGGAGTGCCGCCGGCTGCGACACGAGCGGTGCTGCGGACAGCGGCGGCAAAGGGCGGGCCCGACGCACGCGCGGCGGCCGACCGAGCCGCCGCGTCATCGCGGCCGGTCGTGCAGTCCGGCGTCGCGGAGAAGTTCCTGCGCCCTGCGGGCAAGGGCCCGGTGACCTACGAGCCTCGCATCGGCGCCCGCGCGCGGGCACATTTCGTGGACGCGAAGGCCGGCATGAACGCCTGGGAGTCCTGGTACTACGTCGCGCCGATCGGCAAGGACGGGCCGGACTGGGCCGCCGCCGAGGTCAGCCCCGAACCCGGCCCGGACTTTGACGACGAGCCGCGCGCCGATGCGGGCTTCGCGGACGTCCCGGCCGTCGGCGCTTTCGTCGACGGAACCATCGCGCCTGGGCCGACGCGCTCGAGGACCACGTCTATCGCAACGCCTCGCTCAACCTCATGTCGTGCCCGGCACTCAAGATGAGTGCCGCGCCGGGCGGCACGGAAAGCGAGTTTCGCGCCCACATCGCGCAGGCGCTGCGGGAGAAGCGCGATGCCGCAGTGGACGAACTGCGCAGGAAGTACGCCTCGAAGATCGCCACGCTCCAGGCGCGCGAGGAACGCGCCGGCCAGCGCGTGGAGCGCGAGAAATCCCAGGCCTCGAGCGAGACGCTCGCGACCGCGGTGTCCATCGGCGGCAGCCTGCTCGGCGCGCTGTTCGGCGGGCGGCGCGGCAGCGTCTACGGCAAGGTGTCGAGCGCGGCCCGCGGCCTCGGGCGCACCAGCCGGCGAGCGCGCGGACGTCACGGCCGCCGAGTCCGACGAAGCAGACGATCCACGGGCAGATCGAGGCGCTGAACGCGGAACTCGAGGACGAGATCGCGCGGCTCGAGGGCGAATTCGACCCGAATGCCGTCCGCATCGAGACCGTGCCCGTGCGGCCCCGCAAGGCCGACACCACGGTCGAGGACCTCGCGCTCGTCTGGAAGCCTTGACGTAGAATCCGCGCGGGAGGAGCCCGGCCATGAACGTACTGATCAAGCGGCTGATGAAAGAGCTCCGCATCACGAAGGAGCAGGCACGCGGCGGCCTGGTGGCCCTGCTGCGCACGGCGCAGCAGCACATGACGCGCGCCGACTTCGACGAGTTCGTCCTGGACATTCCGGGCGCCGACAAGCTCCTCAAGGACGCGCCGCCGCCGAGCACGCTGAGCTCGCTCGCGGGCGGGCTCGGCTCGCTGTTCGGCGGCAAGAAGAGCCCCGGGCGCTGGGCAGGCCTCGCCGCCTCGTTCACCGAACTCGGCATACCGATCGCCACCGCGAAGAAGTTCGGTCCCATCGTGATCGACTACGTCGGGCACCACGGCGGCGAGGACCTCGTGGACAAGATCAAGGACGCGCTCGGCCTCTAGCCTGCGGTTTCGTGTCCATGCGGCATACGCAGCAATTCGCCTCTCGCGGCTCCTGGCCACTTCGGCCCTGCTCGCCGCGCTTGCCCTCGTCGCTGGCTGCGAGCCGAAGCAGCCGCGACCTGCAGCCGGGACTCTATCGCGCGGTGGTCGAACTGCCGGGCGGCGAAGTGCCGTTCGGCCTCGACGTGGTCCGCGAGAAGTCCGGCTTCGTGCTCTACCTCGTGAACGGCAAGGACCGCGTGAGCGTGCCGGCCGTGAAGTCCATTCCGGGCAAGCTCACGGCACAGCTTCCGGGCACCGGCAACCTGCTCGAGGCTCGCATCTCGGGCGACGAGCTCGAGGGTGAAGTCACGCTCGCGCGGGGCCGGCGGCAAGGCTGTGCTGGCCTTCTCGGCGAGGCGCGGCCGGGCTGGCGTTTCGTCGAGGAACCGGCCACGGACAACGCCGACTTCGCGGGACGCTGGACCTTCTCGTTCACCGACGACGCGGGCAGGAAGATCCCGGGCGTCGCCGAGTTCTCGCAGTCATTCCACACCGTCGGCGGCGCGGTGCGCACGGCGGGCTGGGAGCAGGAGCCGCTCGCCGGCGACGCGAACGACGAGGAACTCGAGCTCTCGCTCTTCGACGGCCAGCAGGCCGTGCTATACCGGGGCAAGCTGAACGAGCGCGGCCAGCTCGTGGGCGAGTGCTGGAGCACCACCACGGGCCACGCGCGCTACACCGCGACCCGCAATCCCGACGCCACACTGTGAGCTGACATGCCTTCATTCGACATCGTCTCCGAAATCAACCTGCACGAAGTCACCAACGCGGTCGACCAGGCGAGCCGCGAGGTGGACCAGCGCTTCGACTTCAAGGGCACGGGCGCGAAATTCGAGCAGAAGGAGGCCGTGCTGACGCTGTCGGCGCCAGCCGACTTCCAGTTGAAGCAGATGCTCGAGATCCTGAAGCTCAAGCTCTCGAAGCGCGGCATCGACGTCGCCTGCCTCAAGGTGGACGAGCCGGTGACCACCGGGCAGACCGCGCGCCAGGTCGTGACGCTGCGCCAGGGCGTGGACGTGGAACTCGGGAAGAAGATCCAACGGCTGATCAAGGACGCGAAGCTGAAGGTCCAGGCTGGCATCCAGGACAAGCAGGTTCGCGTCAGCGGCAAGAGCCGCGACGACCTTCAGTCGGCGATCGCGCTGGTCAGAAAGAGCGACCTCGACCTGCCGCTACAGTTCACCAACTTCAGGGACTGAGCGGCGCGTCGCGAGCCACACCATCAACCCCGAGATCGCGAGCACCGCGACGCCCGTCCAGAGCGCGCCATCGACGCGCCCCGTCGTGACAAACAGGCCGGCAAGACTGGGCCCCGCGGCACCGCCGATGAGCTGCGCCGCTGCAAGGTGCAACACGGCCCGGCGCGACGGTTCGACGTCGATCAGCAGCCGCGTCTGCAGCGGCAGCGCGAACAGCCAGAGAAACCCGAAAGCCAGCGCGAAGGCGACCTGCGCCGCAATCGTGCCGCAGTGCAACAGGCCGAGCACCACCGCGATCTGCAGCGCAATGGCCATGAGCAGCATGGGACGGCTCGACAGCAGCGTCCCGAGCCACCCGGCGGCGGCGGCCCCGACCACCTGTGCGGCCAGGCTGAGCGCCGCCGTCGTGCCGATCACCTGCTCCGGCATGCCGAGCTGGTGCTCCCAGACGCCGAAGTAGGCCCACACCGCGACGATCCCGACCATGTACGCCCCGCAGCCTGCCAGCGCCGCCCAGGCTGCAAGCCCCACCGGTCCAGGCGAAGTTGCTTTGGGCCGAAGCGGCGCGAGACGCGGCGGCACCGCAAGCAGGACGGGAACACTGACGAGGCCCAGCACCGCCAGGGCGACAAAGCCGAAGTCCGCCGGCAGCAGGTGCCCGGCACCGTACGGGATGAGGGCCGCGACACAGAGCTGCAGCGTGGTCTGCATCACGAGGAATGCGGCGCTGAGCCGCTCGGGACGCAGGCCGCGCGCAATGGACACGACGGCCAGCCCGACCAGCATGCCCCCTGCCAGCCCGGAGAGCGCGCGCAAGGCGAGCAGCGGTACGAGGCCGGTCAGCCAGTGCATGGCCAGGTTGGCCGCCGCGAACGGCAGCAGGCCAGCGGCGGCCACGACGCGCGCCGGCGTCGACCGCAGCAGCCGGGCGCCGAAGACGGAACCGAGTGCGATCGCGAGGATCTCGATCGTGGCCGCCGATCCAAGCGAGGCCTCGCCGATGCGGCCGAACCGCACCAGCGGCTCGAGCACCACCGGCTGGATGCCCAGGATGAGCAGCCCGAGCGAACCGAGCCAGAGCGTCGATGCGACGTTTGCCGGCGTCAGCGGAACCGGATCCCCGACCGCGTGCCAGTCGCTCGACGCCATTCTGCCCATCCCCCCCCGGAGCGCGGCCGATCGAATTGTATTTTCGCAAGAATCGGATAATAGTCCTCGAGAAGCAAGGTAACTGCTCGACAACTCGATCCGGGGGACACCATGAATCGCGTGATGATGCTGGCGGTGATTTCCGCCCTTGGTTTGCAGGCGACGGACGCGAAGGCCCAGGCAGCAGGCGCGACGCTGGAGGAGATCGTCGTCACGGCCCAGCGCCGGGAGGAGAACCTGCAGGACGTGCCGATCTCCATCATCGCGCTGACCGGAGCGATGCTCGAGGAGACGGGCATTCGCGATCCGCGCGACCTGCAGACTTTCGTGCCGGGCCTGCAGTTCCAGAGTGGAACGGCGGAGACGACCACCATCATTTTCCTGCGCGGCGTCGGCATCGGCGACTTCAACGCCAACACCGTCGGCGCCGTCGGCGTGTACTCCGACGAGGTTTACCTCGGCGCCAACTCCGGCAAGCTCTTCAACGCGTTCGACGGCGACGGCATCGAGGTGCTGCGCGGGCCCCAGGGCACGCTCTACGGCCGCAACACCACCGGCGGCGCGATCAAGTTCGCCTCGCGCATGCCCACGGACGAGTTGTCGTCGAACGTGTCGCTGCTCTACGGCAACTACGACGACATCCGTCTCGAGGGCGGAATCGGCGGGCCGCTCGTCGACGACAAGTTGAACGTCCGGGTCTCCGGCCTCTACGAGAATCGCGATGGCACGACGAAGAACCGTGTCACCGGCGACAAGGTCAACGACATCGACATGTGGGCGGCTCGCGCCATTGCCGATTTCACTCCCACGGACTCGCTGCTGTTGCGCCTGATCGTGCACGGCGGCCAGAACAACGGCAGCGCGCGCCAGTTCCAGCATCGCGGGCAGGGAATCGGTCTCGACGGTACCCCGCTACCCCCGGGTCCGTGCGGCCTGCCGACCGACGGCCTGCCGGCCGACGGCCAGCTGGACGGCGGCCTGCCGCCCGCCGTCCCCGGCTATTCCGACTGCGATCACAACACCAGAGCCGGCGCCTACGACATCCAGGGCAAGGAGAACGTGGACGTGTTCGGCTCGTCACTGCTGGCCAGGCTCAAGCTCGATGGCGTGACGCTGACCTCCATCACGGCGTACGAGAAGGTCGACCGCAAGACGCTCGAGGACACCGACGCCAGCCCGAACAACGTGCTGACCGGCGTCTATGAGGACAAGCCGCGGCAGTGGACCGAGGAACTGCGCGCCCAGTCCAACGGCGACGGGAAATTGAGCTGGATTGCCGGCGCGTTCTATTTTCACGATGACCTGAGCACCAACAGCTCCTACGACGTGCTGCGGATCCTGCGCCCCTACTTCATGTCGCCGGAGAATCCGACCGGATTCTCCCCCGAGAACAACATCTACTTCGCGCGCTATCCCTACACGCAGACGACCAGGAGCTGGGCGCTGTTCGGCCAGACCGACTATCAGCTCAGCGATACGCTGACCCTGACGGCAGGCCTGCGCTACACCGAGGACAAGATCGATCTCGACTACAGGTCGTACTTCGACGAATCGCCATACTTCACCTTTACCGTCCTCGATGTGAACGAATCGAAGTCGTTCTCGGACCTGTCCGGCCGGCTGGCCTTGTCCTACAAGATGAGCGAGGACACGCTGCTCTACGCGTCTTTCTCGACGGGCTACAACAGTGGCGGCTTCGCCGGTTTCGCGGCGATCGACCCGGTACAGTTGAAGCCGTTCGACCCGGAACACCTCTACGCCTACGAGGTCGGCTTCAAGTCGGAGATGATGGACCGGCGCGTGCGCCTGAACGCCTCGGCCTTCTACTACGACTACCAGGACCTCCAGGTCTTCATCTACGACCTGTCGACGGGCGTCCCGCTCCAGAGCAAGCTGAATGCCGGCTCCGGCAGCGTCTACGGCATGGAGGCCGAGCTGACGGTCAAGCCCACCTCCCAGTTCGACGCCTTCCTTGGAATTAGCCTGCTCAGCAGCGAGTACCACGATTTCACGGACGGCCTCGGGAACGACTACTCGGGCAACGACCTCGTGAACGCTCCCGGCACCGCGATCACCGCCGGCATGACCTATACGCAGCCGCTCGGCGACTCCGGGGCGCTCAGCGCCCTCGTCTACGGCTCCTACCAGTCGCAGATCTATTTCACGCCTGCCAACGACAAGCTCTACGGTCAGGACTCCGTCACCCTGCTCAATGCGCGCCTGACCTGGACGCCGGCCAGCGAGGCATTCGAGGTGGCGCTGTGGGGAAAGAACCTCACCGACGAGGAATGGGTCAACTTCATTGCACCGATCGTCACGATGGACCAGTTGAACTACAGCGACCCGCGGACCTATGGCGTCGAGTTCCGATATCACTTCAACTGAAGGCACTCGACCGGGCCCGGGTCCGCGCAGCCGGCGCCGCATGAGGTAGCAGGGTGGCGGCTGTCGGCCCATACGTGCTCGCGGTCGATCTCGGGACCAGCGGGCCCAAGGCGGCGGTCGTCTCGTTGCAGGGCCGGATCATGGCGACGGCCCGGGCGCACGTGGAGACGATGTTCCTGCCGGGCGACGGTGCGGAGCAGGATCCGGAGGCAGTCTGGGCGGCGGTGAAGACCGCCTGCGGCGCGGCGCTCAAGAACTCCGGCGTGACCGCACGCGAAGTCCTGGCAGTGATCTGCACCAGCCAGTACTCGTCGATCGTGCCCGTCGACGAGCGCGGCCACGCAGACCATGAACATGGTCTCTGGCTGGACAAGCGCGGCGCGACGCCGCGCCTGCGCAGGCTCACTGGCTTTCCCGCGACGAACCGACACGCCGCTGCAGTTCCTGACGCTGGCTGCGCGTGCATGGATTGCCGCCCGTCGACGGCGGGATGTCGATGACCCACATGCGGTGGATCAAGTACGCGCGGCCGGAGGTCTACGAGCGGACCGCGAAGTTCCTCGAGCCGATGGACTACGTGGCCATGCGGTTCAGCGGACGCGCGACCGCCAACCAGTGCACGGCGTTCATGTCGCTCATGACCGACAACCGGCGCCTGAACGTCACCGAGTACGACGCGCGGCTGGTGCGGCAATCGAGGATCGACGCCGGAAAGCTGCCGGAACTCGTGCCCCTGGACTCCATCGTCGGCACGGTGCTGCCCGAGGTGGCCGCGGAGCTCGGCCTGTCGCCCGACACGCGCGTCGTGACCGGCCTCAACGATACCCAGTGCGGCGGCATCGTCACGGCCGCGTTCAGCGGACGGCACGCGGCGCTGTCGGTCGGCAGCACGAGCGTGATGATCACGCACGTCGACTTCAAGCGCACCGACGTCCGCCACGTGATCCTGAGCATGCCGAGCCCGGTGCCTGGACACGTATTTCGTCATGGCCGAGAACGGCATGGGCGGCGGCGCGCTCGAGCATTTCCTGCAGAACCTGGTCTACGCGAGCGACCATTTCGGCGAGTTGACCACCGTCGAACCGCTTTGCGCTGCTGCAGCGCGCGGTGGACGACACGCCGCCAGGCAGCGCCGGCGTCCTGTTCCTGCCCTGGATGGGCGGCTCGATCGCGCCCACGGCCGACTCCCGCATGCGGGGCGGTTTCCTCAATCTGAGCCTGCACACGAACCGCAGCCACATGGCTCGCGCGGTGCTCGAGGGCGTGGCGATGAACCTGCGCTGGATGAAGGGGCCCGTAGAGAGATTTGCGAAGCGCCGCATTCTCGCACTTCGTCTTCTACGGCGGCGGGGCCGAATCCGACGCCTGGTCGCAGATCATGGCGGACGTGCTCGAGACGCCGGTGCACCAGATGGAGAACCCGCAGTACGCGACCTGCGTCGGCGCCGGCCTGCTGGCATTCCAGCGGCTGGGCATGCTCGGATTCGACGACTTCGAGTCGCTGGTCCCGATTCGCAGGGTCTACGATCCGAACCCGGCGAACCGCCAGCTCTACGACGAGATGTCGGCGCAGTTCGTAAAGCGCATTCAAGCGGCACGCAGCCCGATCTTCCGCGCATTGAATCAGGCGGGACTGCATGACCGTGACACGGCCGGACATCCGCGCGCTACATGGAGGCGGGACTCGCGGCCGTGCTCGAGGCCGGGCCCGATCGCGCTCGAGTACTTTCGCAAGTCCGATGACGGTGACGACAAGCGGCCCGGCGTCGTACTACGACCCCGTCACCGAGGCGGACCGGCGCATCGAGACCCTGATACGCGAGCGCCTCGGCGCACGGTTCCCGGATCACCGCATCGTGGGCGAAGAACACGGCGACTCGGGCGAGGGCACGACCTACTGGATCATCGACCCGATCGACGGCACGCGTTCCTTCATCAGCGGCATGCCCACCTGGGGCATCCTGCTGGGACTGGTCGTGGATGGCAAAGCGGTCGCGGGAATCATGCACCAGCCGTTCACGGGCGAAACCTGGTTCGCCGATTCCGTCCGGCGGCACCCGTTTTCGCCGCGATGGACTCGAGATGCCGCTCCGCGCGCGCGCCGACGCGACGCTGCCGGACGCCATCCTCTACAGCACGCACCCGGACGATGCTTCGCCATTCCGGGATGCTCGCACGCGTTACGGAAGCTCGCCGGGCGCTGCCGGCTGCAGCGCTGGGGCGGCGACTGCTACGGATTTGCGCTGGTCGCGCAGGGCAGCATCGACCTGATGGTGGACAGCATGCTGATGCCGTATGACATCGTGCCGCTGATCCCGATCATCGAGGGCGCCGGCGGCGTCGTGACGGCCTCGACGGCCGGTCGCCGCTGCAGGGCGGGACGGTGATTGCCGCAGCGAATGCGCGCCTGCATGCCGAAGCACTCGAGATCCTGACACAAGCGGCCGCCTCAGGCTGACCGCGCGCGAGGAGAGAACACGATGGACGTCGAGAAGATGATCAAGGCGCTCTACCCCTACGCGGAGGAGTACGGCGTCACGCGGACGTTTCCACGAACAGGGCCTCTCCGAGGAGACGATCCTCGAGCAGCTGCGCTCGATGGCCCAGCGCGAGGACCGGAAGTGGGAGAACGGCAAGTGCTCCGGCACGATGTACTGCGGTGACCACGAGCACTACGAGTTCCTGAACGAGGCCTTCAGCCACTTCAGCCACGTCAACGCGCTGCAGCGCGACATCTGCCCGAGCATGAGTCGCTTCGAGAGCGAGATCATCGCCATGACGCTCTCGATGCTGCACGGCGAGGCCGTGGAACAGCACAACCCGCAGCAGAAGGCCTGCGGCGCCATTGGGTCCGGCGGCACCGAGAGCATCCAGAATGCGGTCCTCGGCTACCGCGAGCGGGCGCGCGTCGAACGCGGCATTGTCACAACCGGAAATGATCTGGCCGGAGACGGCCCACCCGGCGTTCCACAAGTCCGCGCACATGTTCGGCCTCAAGGTGATCGTCGCGCCGACCGACCCGGTCACGACCCAGGTGGACGTGGATTTCGTGCGCGACGCGATCACGCCGAACACCGCGATGATCGTCTGCGTCCGCGGGCAACTATCCGTACGGCACGATCGACCCGATCGCGGCGCTGTCGGACGTGGCGCTCGAGAAGGACATCGTGCCTGCACGTCGACGGCTGCCTCGGCGGCTGGATCCTGCCGTGGGGCCAGGAACTCGGCTACCCGAATATCCCGGTGTTCGATTTCCGCCATCCCCGGCGTGACGTCGATCTCGGCGGACACGCACAAGTACGGCTACGGGCTCAAGGGCACGTCGGTGCTCGCCTGGCGCGACAAGTCGTACCGCCAGCACCAGTACTACATGCTCACCGACTGGAAGGGCGGCGCGTACGCCTCGCCGGGACTCGCGGGCAGCCGTTCGGGCGGGCTGATCGCCGCGACCTGGGCATCGATGATGCGGCTCGGCAGGCAGGGCTACCTCGAGCGGGCGCAGCGAAGATCTTCGACGCCGCGTTCGCCATGCAGCGCGCCGTCACCAGCCACCCCGAGCTGAAGCTCATGGGCAAGCCGACGTTCTGCTTTTCGTTCTCGTCGGACGCGTTCAACGTGTACCACGTGAACGACTTCATGAAGGACCCGCGGCTGGCGCTTCAACGGGCAGCAGAAGCCGGACGCGATCCACATGTGCGTGACGGGACCGCAGACCCAGGCCGGGACTGGCCGACGCGTTCGCGCGAGGACCTCGCGGACGCCGTGGCCTACGCGAAGCATCCACCGACGGCGAGCCCGCAGAGCGGCGGCGTCTACGGAGGCGGCGGGGAATGGACCTGACCAATCCCGCCGTCGCCCGCATGTTCTTCACGCTATGCGATGAACGCGTTCACGGATGGCCCACCGTGAACGGGGCTGCGCGATCCCAGGACTACTTCGAGGGGAACGGCCATGACTGACGACCCGGCAACCATCAAGGCGCAGGCGCTCGCCGACTACGGCGCCTACAGCAACCCGATGAAGCTGCGCACGCTGCGCCACGCAGGCCTCGAGATCATCGAGGGCCGGCGCGAGGGCGCGCTCACGTGGGACGTCACCGGCAAGGAGTACATCGACTGCATCACCTCGGCCGGCAGCATGAACGTCGGGCGGCGCAACCCCGAGGTCATCGCGGCTCTGAAGGATGCGCTCGACCGCTACGACATCGGGGTGTTCCTGCTCGGCTCCGGACCCAAGGCCGCGCTCGCCCGCAAGCTCGCCGAGATCACCCCGGGCAACCTCAAGCTGACGATGTTCGGGGTCGGCGGCGGCGAGGCCAACGACTTCGCGATCAAGCTCGCCCGCGGCAGCACGCTCAGGACCGAGATCGTGACGACGGTCAACTGCTACCACGGGCACACGGGCCTCGCCCTCTCGGGCATCGGGCGCGATGCCTACCGCCGGCCGTTCGACCCGCTGGTGCCGGGCTTCAAGCTCGTCCCGTTCAACGACCTCGCGGCTGCGGCTGCGGCGATCGGCGAAAACACCGCCGCGATCATGGTCGAGCCGATCCAGGGCGAAGGCGGCATCCACGTCGGCACCGACGACTACCTGCGCGGCCTGCGTCGCCTGTGCGACGAGCGCGGCGCGCTGCTGATCTTCGACGAGGTGCAGACCGGCTGGTGCCGCACCGGGCGGATGTTCGCCAGCGAATACTCGGGGGTCGTCCCCGACATCATGACGCTCGCCAAGTCCATGGGCGGCGGCATCTACCCGATCTCGGCGACGGTGTTCACCGAGGAACTCGGCGAGTTCCTGATCACGAACCCGTTCATCCACCTCTCCACGTTCGGCGGCAGCGACCTCGGCTGCATCGTGGCGCTCAAGGCCATCGAGATCATGGAGCGCGAGCGGCTGTGGGAGGCCGCGCTCGCCCGCGGCGCGCAGTTCCGCGCCGGGTTCGACCAGTTGCTGGTCCGGCACGGTGAGATCCTGAAGGAGCACCGCGGCCGCGGCCTGATGATGGGCCTGCAGTTCACGAGCTCGAGCCACGGCCCGCGCATGGCCCAGCAGCTCGCGCACAATGGCGTGATGGCGATGTATACGGGCAACGAGCCGAGCGTCATGCGGCTGATGCCGTCGCTGGTCATCAGCGAGGCGCAGGTCGAAACCGTCCTGCAGGCGCTCGACCGCTCGATGCAGACGATCAAGGAGCAGGACGCCGGCACGGCGGTCGTTGTCGATGCTGCCCCCGCCGCTACGAGGCGGCGGCGGCCGGAACGGGTTTGAGACTTCGAGGCGGCACAGCATGGCGACACAGCAAGAGATCACCGCGGCCCTGGCGGACTTCCGCGACCGGTGCAACGAGAACGCGCGCCTGCGCAAGATGCAGCGCGACTGGACGAAGGTCCTGCACCTCATTGCCGAGGACAACGACTCGCGCCACACCATGACGGTGGTCGGGGGCGAGACACGGAAGGTCGAGGAGGGCCTCGTCGGCACGCCCGACATCATCGTCACGACGGGGAGCGAGACGCTCTGCGACATGTTCTGGGGCGACCTGAACCCGGCGCAGAAATACCTCTCGGGCGAGCTGAAGCTCAAGGCGTCGCAGGAGGACGTGATGCGCCTCGACGCAATCAACCTGATCATCTGGCCGGACTAGCAGGACTTCCCGCCCATGGCCGAGGGACATCTCGCGAAGGTGGTCAAGCTGCGCACCGTCGTCTCGACGGGCGCGGGAATGGCGCTCGCGACCGTCTCCTACAGCGCGAGCATGGAACTCGCCACGCTGGTGCTCGGCGACTCGGCCTGGATCGCGATCCTGGTCTCCGGCGTCCTGTGCGCGCTCGCGGGCGCGTGCTTCGCCGAGCTGTCGGGCATGTACCCGACGGCGGCCGGCATCAAGCTGTTCATCCAGCACGCCTTCAACGAGAAGGCCGCGATGCTGTTCGCGACGCTGTACATCGTGGTGGCGCTCTCGGTGGTCGGCGCCGAGACGTTCGTGCTCGCGCGCGTGCTGCACGACGGCACTGGGCTCACGGCGGTCCCGCCCTGGGCGTGGGGCCTCACGTTCCTGGCGCTGGTACTGGTGCTGAACGTGATGGGCATCCGCATCGCCGGGACATTCCAGGACATCGTGGCTTACTCGATGTTCGCGGCGCTGATCGCGGTCTCGATCTACGCGATCACCACTGCGCCCGGCCACCTGCAGACGCCGATGCTGCCCGGCCATCCCGCCTCGTTCGCGAAGGCGGTCGCGGTCGGCGTGTTCCTGTACATCGGCTTCGAGTGGGTCACGCCGATGGCGGAGGAAGTCACCGACCAGAAGCTGATCTCGCGCGGATTGTTCTGGACGATCTGGTTGCTGTTCCTGACCTACGCGCTGTTCAACGCGGGCCTGACGATGACGATGGCACCCGCGATCCAGGCGCATCCGCAGGACCCGATGTTCGCGCCGCTGATCGACGCCGCTACGGCCAAGGGCGCGCTGCCCGCAAGCCTGGATCGCGCGGCCATCACCTACGACCAGGCCAAGCAGGCGTTCGGAACGTCGGTCGTGCCGCACGTGCTGTTCTACAAGCACATGTTCGGCGGCGCCGGGATCGTGCTGATCATCGTGCTGAGCCTGATGGCGTCGGTCACGTCGTTCAACGCCGGCACGATCACCGCATCGCGCTTCATGTATGCGCTGGCTCGCGACGGCAGCCTGCCCAAGATCTTCAGCCGCATCAGCATCCGCTTTGCCACGCCCTACATGGCCATCATCGCGCTGTCCGTGATGTGCATGCTGGTCAGCATTGTCGTGTTCGTCAGCGCGCAGTACGACCCGGAGAGCTACGAGCTGTTCATCTTCCTGGGCGCGTTCATCGAGTGCCTGATCTACGCGGTGATGGCGTGCGCGGTCATCTCGCTGCGCCGCCGCCAGCCGGAGCATGCGCGGCCGTACCGCGTGCCGGGCGGAGACGTGATCCCGGTGATCGTCGCGATCTTCTTCGGCTTCCTGATGATCACGATCGTGATCGACAAGCCGCTCGTGGGCGCGGTGGTCGCGGTGGTCGCGGGACTGGCCGCGTACTATGGCTGGCGCGTCGTGCCGGCGATGCGTGCGAAGGCGCGCGCGGCGCGCAGCGCTCGTGCGCCGCGACGGCCCGGGCGGCGGCCCGGCGAGTCGGAGGGGCCTTGAGCCTGCCGTTCAGGCAATCGGGTGTCGCACCGTCCGGGCCGCCATGAAGGGAGACCGCACGATGAGCCAGGTAGTACTCGTGACGGGAACGTCGTCCGGATTCGGGCGCGCGATTGCCGATGCACTGCACTTGCGCGGTTACAGTGTCTTCGGCACCACGCGCCGCCCGTCTCCCGCGGCGGACCCGGTCGCGTATCGCGTGGTTCCGCTCGATGTCGACAGCGAATCCTCGGTGACCAAAGGGGTCGCCGAGGTCCTGCGTCAGGCCGGACGTCTCGACGCGCTGATCAACAATGCGGGCCTTGGTTACGCGGGAGCGATTGAAGACACGACGGTCGAGGAAGCGCGCAGCCAGTTCGAGACCAATTTCTTCGGCATGCACCGCTTATGCCGGGCGGTGCTGCCGCACATGCGGGCGCAGCGCGCTGGCCGCATCGTCAACATGAGTTCCCTCGCCGGGCTCGTCAGCGTGCCGTTCCAGGGGATGTACAGCGCATCGAAATTCGCGGTCGAGGCCTACACCGAGGCCCTGCGGATGGAGATGAGGCCGTTCGGCATCCGTGTTGCCATGGTCGAGCCGGGCGACTTCGCCACGGGCTTCACCGCCAACCGCCGCATGACCGCGGCCAGCACCGCCGGGTCGCCGTATGCGGAGCGCTGCCGGACGGCGGTGCGACGCATGGCTGAGGATGAGTCCGGCAATGTGGATATCGGTCCGGTGGTGCGAGCGGTGATCACCGCGGTCGAGGCCAGGAATCCACGGCTGCGCTATCCCGCAGCCACAGCCCTGCAGCGCACGCTGGTCGCCCTGCGACCCGCCCTGCCGCAGTCGCTCTTCGAGTACCTGATGATGGACAACTACGGGATTCGCTGACCTCAGGTCTTTTCCTTCGCCATCCTGAGCGCCGCTTCGAACCGCGTGAGCGCCTCGTCGCAGTACGGCCGGTCGACGAATAGCCCCGGCTTGAACTGCAGCACGGAGCGATCGAAGCCGGCAAAGATGGCCCAGATGCCACTCTGGTAGAGCGCGGACATCATCTGAACTCCGCCGGTTGGCGAGTCGAAGACGAGTCCCATCACCAGTCCCTTGCGGCGAATCTCCTTGAGATATCCGAGTCGGGCCCTGATGTCGGAGAGCCCTGCCTCGAGATAGCTGGAAATCTCCCTGGCATTGGCCAGCGCCCTGGGCGCACGGCACATGTCCAGCACCACCGAGCCCACGACGCAGCCGGGCTCCGCGCCACCGAACGTCGTGACGTGCCCCCAGCCGTTGTCGGTGAGCCAGCTGCCGACATCCTTGCGCAGCACCGCGGCCGCGATCGGATACAGGCCGCCGGAGAGGCCCTTGCCCGTGACCAGGATGTCCGGCTCGACGCCCCAGGCCTCCACGCCCCACAGGTAGCCGGTGCGCCCGAGCCCGGTCTGCACCTCGTCCGCGATGTACAGCGAGCCGAACTCCCGGCACAGGCTGGCGACGCCCGGCAGGTAGTCGTCCGAAGGCACGGGGAAACCGTAGGTGGCCGGGATCGTCTCGAGGATCACGGCGGCCACGTCGCTGGCCTGCAGTGCCGACCGCATCGCATCGAGGTCATCGAAGGGCACCTTCAGGAACTCGTCCGGGTAGTCGCTCGCGAAGTAGCGCGCCGTAGAGTCGTCGCCCGCGGCGCCGGACAACCCCGTGCGCCCGTGATAGCCGGATGAAATCGCCACGATCTTGCGGCGACCCGTGAACCGGCGCGCCGACTTGATCGCCACGTCCACGGCCTCGCTGCCGCCGGCCGCGTACACCGTGTAGTGCAGGTCCCCCGGCGTGCAGGCCGCGAGCTTCTCGGCGAGTTCTGCGCGTGCGGGACTCGGGAAGTGGTGATTGCCGACGTCGAGTGTCTGCAGCGCCGTCTCGAGCGCCTGCAGCACGACGGGATTGCGGTGCCCGACATTGAAGGTACCGCCATTCAGGTGGAAATCCATGAGCTCGTGCCCATCGACGTCCCAGATGCGGTAGCCCTCGCGCCGGCCGATGACCAGCGGGATGCCCATGCCGAGGAACGCCTCGACGCGACCCGGAATGAGGTACTCGTGGGCAAGTGCGAGCACGCGGCGCTTGCCCTCGGAGTAGTGCGGCGACTCCCATGGCTTGTGTGCACCCGAGTTCATTGCGCGGCTCCCAGGAATTCTTCCGCCAGCGCCAGCGCGGCGCCAACGATGAACGGCCCCTTCTCCTGCGCCAGCTGCGCCTCCGGTCGGCTGCCGCACCAGCCGACATAGGTCATCGCGCGGGTGAGCAGGAATACGGGCAGCATCTCGAGGTGCTCGTCCGGCAGCGGCCGTACCGTCCGGTAGCCGCCGACGAAGCCGGCAAAGGCATCCTCGTACTGCCGCTCGCCGAGCAGGGGCATCAGCGACGTGGCGATGTCCATGACGTGCCAGCCGAAGCCGCAATCGTCGAAGTCGATGATGCGCAGCGTATCGCCTTCCCGCAGCAGGTTCTCCGGCAGGAAGTCGCCGTGGGTGAGCCCGTAGCGATCCGGCGTCTGGCCGAAGGCGGCGAGTGCGCCTGCAATGCCGTCCCTCGCGCGGTCGAGCAACGCGACCTGATCTGCCGACAGCAGCTTGCACGCGCCGTACGGGCCGAGGTAGGCCCGCGATCCGATCAGTCCATCGAAATCCATGCTGAGGCGCGTGAATCCAGCCGGCCTTGACCAGTGCTCACCGTGGTCGTGGATCCGAGCGGCGAGGCGCCCGGCCAGGTAATGGCTGCTGCGGACAACTTCCGCGCTCGCGACCTGACCGGCCTCGGCGTCGCCGATGATGGTGCCTTCAACCCATCGCAACAGGTCGCACTGGCGCGGCTGCGGGACCGCTTCTTGACTCACGGTGACGAACAGTTCCCCGGTTGCCGTCGGCACCGCTGCGGGCGCCTCGATTCCCGCGGCGATGAGCGCCGCCGTCCACTGCAGCTCGGAGCGCAATTCAGCGTCGGTGCGGTACCCGGGACGATGCACGCGCAGCACGAAGCGTTCGCCGGACCCGGAAACCGTGACCTTGAAGACCGCGTTCTCGCGGTACTTGAGCAGCGAAAGCTGCGCAGCGGCCAGGTTCCAGCGGGGTAACGCCGCCCGAGCCAGTTGCTCGAGCCGGCTGAGCCGCTCCTGCAGTGGCAGTGCGTCGAAGTCTTCTTGCTGCATGTTGCTCTAAGCCGGGTTGCTCAGCCTGACTGATCGAATGACGACGTCTTATCGGCGGTGCTCACGGCAGCCGGGTGTGCATCGCGTACGTGTCGTAGCTGACCGTAGTTGTAGCGAACTCCGCCATGCCGAAGTTCACGCACTGCAGCCGGTTCAGCCACAGGTAACCGGGGTGCGCCGTCAGGAACCTCGGCACGACCTGGATCGCCGTGCGGGCGGGTGGGTTGCCGCTCAGCATCCGCTGGTAACCATCGGCGCCGAAATCCATCACACCCTTGTACTCGCAATAGATGAGCGCGCCGTCGTGCGTCTCCATGGTCGCGCGGACGTCGAGGATCCCGACACCGTCCGTGCGCACGGTCAGCCAGTCGGCGCCCACCGGCCGCACCCGCCCGCGCAGGCGCGGTCCCGTGACCTCGCCGCCTGAGATGTAGGCGTTGAAGCGGAGGCCCAGCGGCGTCTCGCCGATCACCTCAATGGGCTGGTGCAGCGTCGCCGTGTAACTGCAGATGTGTTCCAACTCATACTTGAACATCGCGTCCCCCTTGAGTCATTCCAAGTGCCTGATGAACATAGTCACGTCCATGATCCGGCGGGCCCATCGGCCCTCCGTCCGGCCGCCCTGCTTCACGCCGCCGTCAGTCCGCCGTCCACGGCGAGTTCCGCCCCGGTCACGAACGAGCTGTCGTCGGAGGCCAGATAGCGTATGGCCTTGGCAACGTCGTCCACTTCGCCAAATCGCCCGATCGGGTGCAGCGCCAACACCCGCTTGTACATGTCCTCCGCGCTTGCCCCGTGGCCCATCGCGACCCAGTCCCTGATGCCCGCGTCCATCATCGGCGTGCGGATCACGCCGGGATGTACCGAGTTCACCCGCACGCCGTTGCCCAGGAGGCCGCACTCCAGCGCGATGGACTTCGTGAACAGCCGCACGCCGCCCTTGGTCGCGTTGTACGCCGAGTAGAACGCCTGCCCCACCATGCCGGCCACGGACGACACATTCACGATGGAACCACCCTTCGGCCGCGACGTCGATCCTTCGGTCATGGCCCGGATGCCGTACTTGGTGCCGAGAAAGACACCGTCCAGATTGACTCGGCAGATCCAGTGCCAGTCGTCGAGCGAGAGCTGCGTGACCGGCTTGATGAGCAGCACTCCCGCGTTGTTCACGAGCACGTCCAGGCCGCCGAATTCCGCGCAGACGCCGTCCATCACGACCCGCCAGTCATCTTCGCGGGTCACGTCCAGGTGCCGGAAATGCGCATCGAAGCCTGCGGCACGAATGCGCTCCGTCGTTGCCTTGCCGGTCGCGTCGTTGACGTCCGTGACCACGACCAGCGCGCCCGATTCCGCAAGCACTTCCGCGGTCCGCGCTCCAATTCCTTGCCCGGCTCCGGATACCAGGGCTACCTTTCCCTTCAACTGACACATCCGACACCTCCGTTGCAGAAGACTCCCGCGCGCTCCGCGTCACTGGCCCACTTCCCGGCTGGACCGCCGAGAAGCCCGCACCATCCTCTCTTGAGCCCTCAGCCGGCGGGCAACTCGCCCGATGCGACCAGCTGTGCACGAAGCTTGGCCAGGAACGGCTCGATGTAGTTCGGGAACAGCTCGTCGAGTGGCGTGCCCTTGAATTCCGGGATGAAGGTCTTGTTCCAGTTGGCAAACAGGGACATGCCTTCCGCGCCTTCGGTTGCCAGCACGCCGATGGCCATGAGTTCCTTGACTGCGCCCGGCGGCTGCCGGTCGTAGGCGGCCTTCCAGTCGGCCCAGCCCAGGTACATCCGATCCACCTTGCGACCGAGTGTGCGCTCCCGCAGCGCCAGCAGGTCGTCCCACGAGCAGCTGACAGTCGCCGCGACAGGGCAGATCGCATTGCGCGAGAGTGGGTGCGCGAGCACGTGCGGAATGATCCGGCCCACGTCGCGGCCGGTCGACCAGGAGACGAGGCCCTTGCCGTCGCCCATCACCATCACAGGCTCGAGCATGTAGTACTCGGGCCAGAACCCGGCCGGGATGATCGTGTAGTCGAGGCCGGCGAGCTCGATGACCCTGCGGATGAAGGCCTTCTGACGGGCCATGGAGCGATGAATCGTGTCGGTCGGCCAGAACTGCTCGAACTCGTAGATGGCGCCGAACTCGGAGGGCACGAAGCGCTCGACCCCGGCCTCCTTGGCCGCCCAGATCAGCGGGTACTGCGATTCCGTGGCGTTGATCGGCACGCACGACACCAGGTAGTCAGTTCCCCGCAGTGCCGGAATGAGATCGAGGTGGTCGGTTGCGTCGACGAGCTTGATCTCGACACCACGCTTTCGCCATTCCGAGTACATGCGCTGCTTCTCGTCGTCGCCGTGCAACGCGAGACCCGACCTCTTCTCCTGCTGGCCGCTCTTGCGCGCCAGCACTTGTACGTTGAATTCCTTTTGACGAATCAACTCGTCGACGCACGCGCTGCCCGCGGTGCCGGTGGCGCTGAAGACGGTCACTGTCTTTTTCATGTTCGATGCCCCTTCATTCAGATCTCGGAGAATCCGTCATTCACGTCGTATGAACACGAACTCCCTGAGGCCCGCGTTCCTTGTGCCCCGTTCTTGCGGATTCTGCGCCCGTTCTTCAGTCAGTTGAATCAGCTGGGACTTGATACGAACGGTTCGCGTCTGCCGCTGCGACAGTGCCCCGTCCCCGACGAAGTGAACGCCTAACCCCGGAGCGCGCCGCCGCTCGACAACCGCGGTAACTCACTCTCGACCTTGAATCCCGCCCGCTCCTTTCCCACATCGCCGAGATAAGAACCGACGGGCCCCGTCAGCAGGAACGGATAGGGCATGCGGCGCTGCGCGTCAGTGAAGCCGAATGTTCCGATACCGAGATACTGCCCGGCCTCGAGCCGCCGCACCTCGTCCACCATGTGCAGGGCACCAAACAGGGACCCGTACGCGCGGTAGACGAGCTGAAATGCCGGGCGACGATCGT
Source organism: uncultured Gammaproteobacteria bacterium (assembly GCA_963706755.1). Classification (GTDB taxonomy): domain Bacteria; phylum Pseudomonadota; class Gammaproteobacteria; order Steroidobacterales; family Steroidobacteraceae; genus RPQJ01. The sequence continues at coordinate 148,966 of CAVPNH010000007.1, read as the reverse complement.
AGCGCGAGGGCGCAATGAGCGTCGCCATCGGGAAGCGCTGCACCACGCGACCAAAGTGCCTGAACGAGTTGTAGCCGCGGCCGCCGCGGTCACTCACCGGGCGGAATGCCTTGGACAGCCATTTCCCCGGATACAGCGGGCCATTGAGCCCGTACCGCCCGGACAGGGTAGCCAGAAGATTGGGCTGCCGGAGGGTTTGCGCCGCGAAGTCGCCGTGCATCTCGTCGAGGCCCGGCGCCTCGAGCGTCTGGAATAGCGTGAGCAGTTCCGCCGCGCTCAACCGCAAGATGTCGTGCATTGCAGGCCTCCCTGGGTGCGTCCCTGTCGCCGTTCAGGCGCGGTCAGATACCCGTCATGCCGGAGTCGACCACCAGAGTCTGAGCGTTAACGTACACGCTTTCATCGGACAGGAAGAAGAGCGCCGCGTAGGCGACCTCCCATCCCGTGGCCTGGCGACCGAACGGGAGCAGAGTCGCGGCCCGAGCCGGGCGCCCTGCTGTTGCAGCTCGCCCAAGTGGCGTATCGACCAGCCCTGGCGCGACGATGTTCGACCGGATGCCGCGCGGCGCCCCTTCCAGCGCCACGTTTCGCATCAGGGCGGCGAGTGCCGCCTTGGACGCATCGTATGACGCCGAACGCGTGCCCGCCTTCAGCGCAGCGGCCGAGGAGATGAACACGACCGAGGCGCCGTTGTCGAGGTGTCGCAGGCCGTCGCGACAGCACAGCATCGGGCCACGAAGGTTGACCGCGAGCACCTGATCCCAGTCCGCAACGCCGGTGTTCTCCAGGCCCAGGGTGCCGGCGCCGATTCCGACGTTGAGCACCATCCCATCGAGGCCGCCGAGCGCCGTTCGCGCCTCGTCGATCATTCGGGCGACGTCGGCCTCAATGCCGATATCGGCCTGGATCACGCAGCCTCTGCCACCCTCACGTTCGACCATCGCCAGCGTTTCAGCCGCACTCGGGCGACTGCGGTCGGCCACTGCCACCTTTGCCCCCTCGCGGGCGCACAGCAAGGAAATGGCGCGGCCGTTTCCGACCGGGTCCGTCGCGGCGTCGAACACCTGCTGCCCGCCACCCACCACGAGGATGCGGCGGCCCTGAAGGCGACCGCGCCCCGGCGCAGTGCCCGCGGATTCGGCGGAGAGGGGACGGACATATTGACTGCTGTTCATCACTGGCCTCCAGTGTCTATTGCTATGTCTTCGGCCGTTCCGCAAGTTCCGTGGCCAGCGCCTTGTCGATCTGCCTCACGATCAGGCTCGGGGCCAGTCGATACAGCAGGGCTGCGATTCGGGCGCTCCTGGGAGCGATGATGAGTGCACGATCACGCTCTACTCCGTGGATGGCGTCCTCGGCGAGTTTGTCCACGGGGTACGGCTCGCCGCCCAACGACGTCAGATACCGGCGTACGTTGGGGCGCCACGATGGCTTCGGCAGGTCGCTCGGCATTTCGGCGTCGAGGAGCGGAGTCTCGATCGCAGAGGGGCAGAGCGCGCTCACGCGCACGCCATGGCGAACCGCCTCGGCCCGCAGCGCCAGGCTCAACCCCACCACCGCGTGCTTCGTCATCACGTAGGGGACGAGCAGTGGCGCTGGGAGCAGGCCAGCCGTCGAGGCAGTGTTCACGATGTGGCCGCTTCGCTGCTTCACCATGATCGGATACGCGGCAGTGACGCCGTGGACTACGCCCCGGATGTTGATATCGATGATGCGGTCGTAGTGTGCCGGGGTCAGTTCGTGGGCTTCACCGCCGACGCCGATTCCCGCGTTGTTGAAAACATAGTCGATGCGGCCGTGCTCGCTGACGACACGCTCGACCATCCGACGCACCGCGTCGGCGTCGCGTACATCCATCGGCGCGGCGTACGTCTTAGCCCCTATAGCTCTTGCAGCCCTCTCAGCCCCCGGCCCGTCTATATCCGTCATCCACACCGTCGCGCCCCGCTGCGCCATGGCCTTCGACAATGCGAGGCCAATGCCCGAGGCTGCGCCGGTGACGAGTACCCCAGCTTCACTCCATGCGCGCACCATGTCTTTCTCCTGTTTGCCTTGGTTGCGCCGCGCAGGGGTTCGAGCAAGTTCTCGGCACGGCCGCTACGTTCCCACGACCCTCCCTGCCTACGAGCAGAGCCTGCAGGCGATTGTCAGACGGCACCTGTCTCGCCGGAGTCTTCGCGGCGAAAGAAACCCCACACCAGGAGAGCGCTGCCAGCGAGCATGGCGAGCGCGAAGATGGTGAGCCCGGTCGTGACGAGGGTTTCCTGCCAGGGCAGGGCCGCGTAGCCCGCCCCCGCCATCGGCATCGTCTTGCTGGCGCCGAAGACTGCCGCCAGGCTGACAAAGAACCAATTGCCATACGCGCCGAGGCCGAGCAGGCCGGCGGCCCAGGGCATGAGCCCGCTCGGCAGGCGCACTCGCGACCAGGCTGCGCCGACCGCGATCAGGAATATGCCGTTCATGACTCCTTCAAGATGGCCCGCGAGGCCCATTCTTGGGTTCATCATCGCCGGCACCAGCAAGCCCGAAATGAGCCCCAGGAAGAACAGGGTCGCGCCCATCGCCATCAACCCTCTCGCGATGCGGTCGGCGGATGACGGTTGAACGGGTTCGCTGTTCGATTGCGTTGACACGACTGATGTCTCCTTCACCGTCGCTGGCCGCGCCTTCCCGGGCTGCGGTCGCGAGGACTCTCTACAGCAGTTCCGGATTGATCAGGTCGGTGCCGCCCAGCATCCCCAGGATTTCGTTCAGTCCGTCGGCAATCATGCTGGACCGCGCGTCCCGGAACAGCTTCTCAACCGGGTACTCGCGGCTGACCCCGTTGCCGCCAAAGATCTGCACGGCCTCTGAGGCGACCTCGAAGGCGGTCTGCGTGGCCGTCACCTTGGCGGAGGCGGAAGCCAGCAGCGAGGGACGGGGTGCCGTGGCATTGAAAGCCATGACGCGGCGGATCAGTGCACGGGACGCTTCGATCTTGCGGAACATCTCGAACAGGCGCAGGCGCACATGGGTGTGCCGGATGATGGCGACGCCGCCTTGCTTGCGCTGGTGCGCATACGCAAGCGCATGCTCGAAGGCCGCGCGGGCAACCCCGAGCGCGCCGACTCCGACATGTGGATTGGCCTCGCACAGGGTGCGATAGAGGAAATCATCGAATGTGTCCGGTCCGGCGAGAAGGTTGGCGATCGGCACTTCCACGTTGTCAAAATACAGCTCGCCCTGGTTCATGGCGCGATAGCCGATCTTGTCGAGCGGCTTGCCACGGCTGACGCCTGGCAAGTCGAGCGGCACGATCAGTGCAACGCCGGGCCGAGTCTTGCCACCTTCCTCGACATGGCAGTACAGCGCGCACACCTGGGCCGTCATGGCACCCGAGACCCACGCCGACTTCTGGCCGCGCACGATGATCTTGTCGCCCGAGATCCGGGCCACGCAGTCCGGCCGGCCGTACGCGCCATCCGGCGCGGCGATCGACTCCCGGCCATCGACCAGGTCGCTGCCGTGTGCAGGTTCAGTGACTCCCCAGCAGCCGAGCTTGCCTTCGCAGAAGTGAGCCATCTGCATGTTTCCGGCCAGCAACGAGTACATCACCGGGAAGTGGTTTATCAGGATGGCTCCGGCCAGGCCGAGGTCTCCCCAGGCCAGCTCCTCAGAGGCAATGGCGGAAAGCCTGACGCGTTCCAGCGGCGGCAGTTCGGCCATCGCGGTCACGGTCAGTCCCAGTGCTTCGGATTTCTTCAGTACGTCCCACAAAATCGAGCCGGGGGCGATGACTTCCTCCGGCGTCATGCGATCGAGTGATGCCGCGACCGGACGCATGACAGTCACAGCAAAGTGATGAACGTTGTCCTGGATCGTCTGCTCCATTTCGCTGAGGGGACATTCGAGCCCGCTGAGCGGTAGCTGCATGTAATCCATCACGCTCTCCTTTTTTTGTTTGGCCGATTCTGCGCCCGAACTTTACTCGGGTGAAACAGGCGCGAGGCAATGCGAACGGTTCGCGTCTCCGTCTGCGGACTCTGCCAGGCCGCCTATCCCAAGACCCTCCGCCGCGGAAGCGTAGAATCACGCCGCCAGCCGCCCGCCATGACCGGGGACCGCCATGAACGCCGCCGTCGAGCTCGTCGCACCCTGGGCCCGCATCGATCGCATCCGCGACGCGGTGCACGACGCTGGCTACTCGCTCTGTCTAGAGCGCCCCGAGTTGCTGCTCGACTTCCGCCGCTCATCAGCCGGCAAGCGCCTGCGCGACGCCCACGTCTGCGTGCGCCGGGCGAGCGCCATCGCCCATGTGATGGCGAACCGCAAGCCCCGCGTCTATGAGGACGAACTCGTTCTCGGCAACATGACCTCGAAGCGCGTTGCCGCGAATTACTACCCGGAAGGCGCCTCGATGCACCTCCTCGAGGACATCGCCCGTCTCGACCAGCGCGTCGTGCCGATTCGCCTGTCGCTCGGGGAGAAGGCAAGACTGCTGCGCATCGCGTCCGCGACCCTGCGCGACAGCGTGCTCTATCACGCGCTCGTGTCGCCTTCGCGCATTGGTCGTGTCCGGGACCTGCTGCGTGCCGAGCGCTACATCGTCACCGAGCAGGCCGGCGTTGCGCACCAGGTGGGCAATTACGCACGAGTGATCCGCGAGGGACTCGTCACGGCCGACGAGAAGGCCGCCGACTGCCTCGCGCGCAACGCCACACCCGAGGGCACTCCCCTGGATGCCGACCAGCGCGCTTTCTACGAGTCCATACGCATCATCTCGGCCGGCATTCGCGCCATGGCCGCCAACCTCGCCGACGAGGCCGATCGCTGCGCCCGCGCGCCCGGCCTTTCGGCCACGCGCCGCGACGAGCTGGCGGCAGCGGCCTCGGGCCTGCGCCACGTGCCTTACTACCCGGCGCGCAGTTTCCTCGAGGGCCTGCAGGCCGCCTGGATCGTGCACATGGCGATGTGCCTGGAGGACTATGAGCAGGGACTCTCCTTCGGGCGACTCGACCAGGCCCTGCTCTCCCTGTACGAGCGCGACCTCGCCGCCGGCACTTTGACGCGGGATCAGGCCGTTGAAATCACCGCCAGCTTCCAGCTCAAGTGCTGCGAGACCGCGCCGGCCTATTCGACGCGGATGGACCACTATTTCAGCGGCCACGACGTGGCGCAGGGCATCACGCTCGGCGGCGTAGACGAAGATGGCGCGGATGTTACGAATGAGGTCTCCGGCATCTTCCTAGACGCCTACTCGCTGATTGGCACGCGCGAACCGGCCCTGCACGTGCGCGTCCACGAGCACACGCCCGCCTGGTTCCTCGACAAGTGCGTCGCCACGCTGCAGTGCACCGGCGCGCGCCCGGCCTTCTTCGGCGACCAGTCGATCATTCGCGCCATGCGCAATGCCGGTTACAGCGAGGCCCATGCGCGCGACTACGCGATCATCGGCTGCACCGAGCTCGCGAGCCAGGGCCGCACCTACAACTCGGCCGACGCCGCGCTGTCCAACCTGCCCCTGTGCCTGGAACTCGCGCTCAACGAGGGGCGCACCTTTGCCGGCAGGCGCTACGGCGCGAGCACGCCGCCGGCGCAGGCACTGACGTCGATGGCCGACGTCGTCGCGGCCTTTCGCGCTCAGGTGCGCGACAGTGTCGACGACATGGCGCGCGTCATGGGCTGGCTGGAGGAGGCGGGTCGCGCGCACCGCACCACGCCGGTCAACTCGCTCATCACTGATGGCTGTCTCGCCAGGGGCCGCGACGTCACCTGGGGCGGTGCCGAATATGACTTCACCAGCGTGCAGGCCGTCGGCCTGGCCGACGTCGGCGACTCGCTGTACGCGCTCAACCGGCTGGTGTTCGAGGAGCGCCGCCTGTCGCTCGCGGCCTTCGTCGAGATCCTGCGTGCCGACTTTGCCGGTCACGAGGCGCTGCAGACCGAGCTGCGGCACAGGTTCAAGCAATACGGCAATGGCGATCTGGATGTCGATTGCTGGACACAGGTGGCGGCCGACGCCTGGGTCGATGCGGTGAGCGCCCATCGCAATACGCGCGGTGGCCAATGGATCGCCGGTTTCTACTCCATGACCTGCGGATCCGCCTTCGGACGCTACACCGGCGCGCTGCCAAACGGGCGCAAGGCCGGCGCGCGCCTGTCGAACGGCGCCTCGCCGGTCGACGGGGCCGACCGCACCGGCCCCACTGCACTGTTGCGATCGGTCGCTTCGCTCGATCGCTCACGCTGGTGCAACAGCCACGTGCTGAACGCAACGTTCGACCGGAACACCATCGGTGGCAAGTCCGGCGCTGCGAAGCTCGCCGCGCTGTTGCGCACCTACTTTGTCGACCAGGAAGGCATGCAGGTGCAGATCGCCGTGCTCGATGCGGCGACCCTGAAGAAGGCGCGCGAAAACCCGCAGGCATTCCCGAACCTGCTGGTGCGCGTTTCCGGCTACTGCGCCTATTTCGCGGACCTGCAGCCGGAAGTCCAGGACGAGATCATCGCGCGCACCATGCACGCCTAGGTCAAGCGCGCCGCCATGTCGACGACTCCGCAGGTTTTCTCGATCCAGCACTTCTGTGTGCACGACGGTCCCGGCATCCGCAGCGTCGTGTTCCTCAAGGGCTGCCCGCTGCGCTGCAGCTGGTGCCAGAACCCGGAGTCCTGGTTGCTGGATGCGGAGCTCGGCCACAAGCGCCGGCGGTGCATCGAGTGCGGCGCCTGCGTTAAGACCTGCCCGACCGGCTCGATGAAGGCGCCGGGCAGGTGGTCACTGGAGACCTGCAACCGCTGCTTCCGATGCGTGGCAGGCTGCCCGTCCGGTGCGCTGACCCGCTTCGGCGAGCCGCGCACGGCAGACGATGTCCACGCCGAGCTTGCGAAGGAATTCGCGCTGTATCGCCAGTCCGGCGGTGGCGTGACATTCTCGGGCGGCGAGGCGTCGCTGTTCCCGGAATACGTCGTCTCGTTGCTGGGACCGCTGCAGGCCGGCGGTATCCACGTCGCGATGGAAACCTGCGGCCTGTTCCGCTTCAAGAGCCTGCGCCCCGTTGACGAACTCCTGGCGGACGGCGACGCGTGGCACGCGTTTTCGTCGCAGATACTGTGGCAGGCTGTCGGTGGGCTCGACCTCGTGCTGTTCGACCTCAAGCTCATGAATCGCGCGCGTCACCGCGAGCACTGCGGAGCGGACAGCGAGCACATCCACGACAACTTCCGGCTGCTCGCGGCCCTGATGCACGCAGGCCGTGGGCCACGCCTCTGGCCGCGACTGCCGCTGGTGCCGGGCATCACCGACGACGAGGAGAACATACGCGCGGTGGCGCGCTTCGTGCGCGAGGCGGGCCTGGACTCGATCACGCTGCTGCCGTACCACAACCTGGGCGTCGAGAAATTCGACTGGCTGCGACAACGGGGAACCTTCAGCGCCGCCATGCTGCCGGAGAGCCAACTGCGGCAGGCACGACACATCGTCGAGAGCGAGGGCCTGCGCTGCTTCGAGCCCGGCGAAGAAGACTACGGGCCGATGATCTCGATATGAACCTTGGGGTGGCCACCCTCAACACGCCGATGTTCCTTGTTGACACTCGTGGTTGATTCCGCACCATTCGCAGAAATCGCTAGCGCGCTTCTTCTTGGACTGAATCAAGGTGGCGTCCGCGCCCCAACCCCCAAAAGGCCGATGGAGACTCACAGCATGAAGCCATTCCCACGGGTGTCGACGGACAACTGGGGGGTCGCTCCGCACAATCGCTGGAGCTTCCAGCACGTCCAGGAACTTTTCCCGACCTGCCGCCTGGCCCGAGGTCCATCGGCCGCACTCGGTCTGCCGACGCAACCGCGGGATGTGTTGCAGCTGAGCTTTCCATCCGCCGACGGTCAGACGACGTCGATACGCGACTTCCTGGGCGCGGCCTGTTGCGACGCGTTCCTGGTCGTGCACGGTGGCTGCGTCATCGCGGAGCACTACTTCAACGGGATGACCGCCAGTTCGCACCACCTGCTCAACTCGGTCACCAAGTCGTTTGTTGGCATGCTGGCCGGCATTGCCGTCGAGCGCGGCCAGCTTGATCCTTCGTCATTGATCACGCGCTACCTGCCCGAACTGGACAACGCGGCGTGGCAAGGCACGACGGTCCGGCACCTTCTGGACATGACCGCCGCAGCGCGATATGTAGAGGACTACGCCGACCCGCTGACGGACTTCTGGAAAGAATCGGCGGTCGTCGGCTGGCGCCCGGACCTGGTCACCGATGACACCCCGCGATCGTTGCTGGAGTACGCGCGCTCACTGTCGGCCCGGGACATGGAGAACGGCTCGAGGTTTCAGTACCGCACCGTCGCAACCAACGTCCTCGGCATGGTCCTCGAGCGTGCCATGGGCGCACGTCTTGCGACGCTGCTCGAGACTGAGATCTGGTCGAGGCTCGCCACCCAGCACGACGCTGCCATCGTGGTGGACAGCGTTGGGTTCCCGTACGTGGGCGCCGGCATGAACGCCACTGCCCGCGACCTGGCGAACTTTGGCCTGATGATGATCAACGACGGCGTACTCGATGGAACGCAGGTCGTCCCGGCTGCCTGGATCGCGGATACGGCCACGGGCGACAGCACTTCCAGGAGTTGCTTTGCGAAGGGCGCTTACGGCGCCTTCCTGCCCGGATGGCACTATCGAAACCAGGTGTGGGTCGCCAGCTCCGAGCCTGCCGTAATGCTGGCCATTGGCATTCACGGCCAGCTCGTCTACATGGACAAAGCTCGAGATCTCGTGACGGTCATGCTCAGTTCACAGCCGCAGCCGATGGACCTGCTGCTCGGTCAGAATACGTTTACCGCGATGAGCATCATTGGCTCATCGCTGCAGACCGCTGACAGGTAGCGCCGATGCTTTCACACCGGCTCGAGGCCGCCCGCTAACGCAGCGAGGCCTGAAATAGGGGACATTCTCCTTTTCCGCTTCGGAAAAGGAGAATGTCCCCTATTTCCTAGGCGTAGGCCTTCGTCATCTCCTGCAGCCGGCGCCGCTGCGCGCGCAGGCTGTGCTCGATCTCGCGCATGCGGGAGCGGAAGCTCGTCTCCTCCCAGCGCTGCAGCAGGCGCTGCTTGCGGTCGGTGACCCACTGGTCGCGCAGCTTCGACCACTCCTCGAGCGCCCTGCGGAACGACGCGTACTCTTCCGCGACGCGCGCCCTCAGGCGTTCGATCTGCTCGTCAGCGCCACGCGCGCGGCGCTTCTCGATCGCCGCCTCCATGCGCTTGAACTGCATGGCGAGCTGGGCGCGCTGAATCCAGAGCTCCGGCACGGTCTTCATGTTGTCCGCGAGGCCCAAGGCCGACATCGTGTTGATCAGCCACTTGGTCGGGTCCCACTGCCACCAGTGAATACCGTTGCGGTAGTCGTTCTGGAAGATGTGGTGGAAGTTGTGGTAGCCCTCGCCGAAGGTGAGGAACGCGAGCGCGCCGTTGTCGCGCGCGCTGTTCTCGTCGGTGTAGGGCTGCGAGCCCCACATGTGGGCGAGCGAGTTGATGAACCAGGTGCAGTGGTGGTTGAGCACGAGGCGCAAGAGCCCTGCGAGCAGGAACACGCCCCAGATGTCGCCCACGACCCAGCCGAGCATCAGCGGGAAGGCGACGTTCATGAAAATGGTGAGCGGCACGTAGTAGCGGTGCTGGAACATCACCATCGGGTCGCGCTCGAGGTCGCGCGCGTTGGAGAAGTCGTTCAAGCCGCTCGGGTAGTCCCGGAGGATCCAGCCCATGTGCGAGAACCAGAAGCCGCGCTTCGCGCTGTACGGGTCCTTGTGCACGTCGTCCACGAACCGGTGGTGGGTGCGGTGCTGCGAGGACCAGATCAGGATGCTGTTCTGCAAGGACATTGCGCCGAACAGCATGAAGAACAGCCGTGCCGTCCAGTGTGCGTTGTAGGTGCGGTGGGACCAGAGGCGGTGGTAGCCGGCCGTGATCGAGAGGCCGCCGAACCACTGCAGCACGACGAACAGGACCACGGACGCCACGCTGTAGCCGTGGGTGAGGCCGTACCAAGGCACGAACACCAGCGCCGCGAGGGGCGTCACGGTGAAGAGAATCATCGTGAGCCAGTTGATCGGCGCGTGTTCGTCACGCACCGGAGATTCGTTTTGCATCAGAGGGTTACCAGCGCAGGCAGGGCAAAAAGGTACGTTCAGTTTACTCTGTGGCGATTCGGGCCGCTCGGCTACCGCAAGGCATTGAACCGTAAGGCTTTGATGAGTCTCGTCGCCGGTGCACTCCGGTTGAAACTCCGGCGCCCGCCGCCCGCGACGGCGAAATCAGGCAACACGCCGCCCGGATTCGGGGTCCGCCGGCGGGTCCTGCGGGCTGGCAGCAGGCCGAGCTTCCTGTGGCGAAGTGCGGCCCAGCAGGCGATCGAGCCACTCCGGCGTGGCGGTCCACTGTTCGGTCACCGCCCCGACCGATCCGACCGGGACCGGCGCCGTCACTCCGGCAATCGCTTCAGCGGAGTGCTGCGAGACGGGCCTCGTGCCCCGGGCGCGGTCCGCCAGCCAGCGGACGGCGGGTTCGGAGGGGTCCCGGGCGAGGCGCGCAATAATGACCAAGAGGGCCATGACCGCGACCGCGACCATCAAACCGATCTCGGCCTGCATCAGGCGGACGGTAGCAAACCACTCGCGTTCCATTCTGGGCTCCATGGGCCGTTTACGACCCGGGGTTTTCGACGGGTTTCATGCTACACAGGATTTGTTGCACTGCAATAACGGTATTGCCGCGCTCTTCTCAAGCACATGATTACAAAGGTTTTATTACGCCAGGGAGGCTTGGATTCGGCCGGGCCAGGCCTCAAAGACACTCCCAGGGGCCGGGTTGGGCGACGATCGGAGATGCAGGCGGAAGATCGGCGATTCAGGGGAATGATGGCCCCGTTTGCCTGGGGGTAAACCGTGCTTCAATCCATGGGTGCGCGAGCCGATTGTTACCGACCGCCTCCCGGCGGACGGGCCTGAGGAGGGAAGCAATGAAATATCGACTTCTAGGTAAGACCGGCCTCTACGTCTCCGAGATGTGCCTAGGCACCATGACCTTCGGCAGCGAAGGCTTCTGGAAGGTGATGGGCGGGCTGGGCCAGGAGCCGGTCAACACCCTGGTCGGCCAGGCGTTCGAGCAAGGGATCAATTTCTTCGACACCGCCAACGTCTACGCGATCGGCCAGGCGGAGTCGCTGGTCGGCCAGGCGTTCAAGGACCTGCGCCTGCCGCGGGACCAGATCGTGGTCGCGACCAAGGCCACCGGCAGCATGGACGAGTCGCCGAACGGCCGCGGACAGTCGCGGTACCACCTCATGAACTCGCTGGATGCGAGCTTGAAGCGGCTGCAGCTCGACCACGTCGACCTCTACCAGCTGCACGGCTTCGACCCGCTGACGCCGCTCGAGGACACGCTCTCCACGCTGAACGACATGGTGCGGAGCGGGAAGGTGCGTTACGTGGGCCTCTGCAATCTCGCGGCCTGGCAGGTGATGAAGGCGCTCGCGATCTCGGACCAGCGAAGCTGGGCGCGGTTCGTGAGCGTTCAGGCGTACTACACGCTGGCGGGTCGCGATCTGGAGCGTGAGCTGCTCCCGCTGATCCGGGACCAGCAGCTCGGCCTCATGGTGTGGAGCCCGCTGGCCGGCGGCCTGCTCACCGGCAAGTTCGCCCGCGACGGCAAGGGACCGGGCGACAGCCGTCGCGACACCTTCGACTTCCCGCCGGTAGACAAGCCGCGTGCATTCGACTGCGTGGATGCGATGCGCCCGATCGCCGCGCGGCACGGCGTGTCGGTCGCGCAGGTGGCGCTCGCGTGGCTGCTGGCGCGGCCCGTCGTCTCGTCGGTGATCATCGGCGCGAAGACCGCGGCGCAACTCACGGACAACATCGCCGCGACGAAGCTAGTGCTATCCGCCGAGGACCTTGCGACTCTGGAGAAGGTGAGCCAGCTGCCGGCGGAGTATCCGGGCTGGATGATTGGGCTTCAGGGTGGGTACCGGGCGAAGGTGCCCGAGCGCGGCTGAGCCGGTCGAGTGCATCACGCTGGGCGCGATTGCCCCGATGCATTCGCCCTGCCCCCGGTTGCTGCGGTCAGGATTCGAGGTCGCCGATCTGCTGGAGCAGGTAGAGCGCGACAGAACTCAGCATCACGATTGCGATCACGCCCATGACAATTCTCCGTTCGTGCCTTGTTGGCGCGACGAACAGGATGGGCGTCGTGCTGCTGCAGTGCAACAATACGGCAGCTGCAGTGCGAATAATCGTGCAGTCGATCACAGGAACAGGAAGGACGGCACTCAAGAGTCATCCAGTTGCGATCCGGCTGGCGCACTCGGGATCGCAGTGACAATGGCGAATCAGGCGTGGGTCTCGGCAACTCCGACCGCGCAGAGACTGGCCAACTTCGGCCAGGCCGCCTGGAGGTGTGCCGCGGCGTCGCGGCTCAGTCCCTCCCCCAGCTCGAACGATTCCCCTCGCACGCACAGGATCGTGGCCGGCGGTGGCGCCTCGCCCTTGATTCGCAGGTAAGTGGCAAGCACGGCTTCCGGCGACAGCGCGTGGGACGTGTGCAGAAAGTCGGCGGCAGGCGTGGCTTCACGAACCTCGAAGGGAGCGCGTGTGTCGACCCCGGCGTCGATGAAGATCACCCTTTCGCGTCCCTCGATATCCAGCGAGTTCTCGACCTGCAGCTGGAACTCGGTGATGACCTCGACCCCGGGCAGCGCCGCGGCCGCGAGCCGGTCCGCGAGCAGGGGCCCCAGCGCGTCGTCGCCGCGGCTCGGGTTGCCGACCGCCAGCACCAGCACCGGCGCGGGATGTTGCCTCATCGGACCACCGGCGAAGGCTTCCCGTTCATCCGCGCACCAGCGTGTCCACGAGCGTGCCGTCGGCGTCCACGAGCTGCACGGACAGCGGCATCTTGCCCATGGCGTGCGTTGCGCAGGAGAGGCACGGATCGAAGGCGCGCACCGCGACCTCGATGTGGTTCAGGAGCCCCTCGGTGAGCGTGCGGCCGTCCAGGTAGCGCCGCGCCACCTCGCGGATCGCGTTGTTCATCGCCTGGTTGTTGTGGGTCGTGGAGACGATCAGGTTGGCGCGCGCCACCTGGTCGTTCTCGTCCACGCGATAGTGGTGGATGAGCGTGCCGCGCGGAGCCTCGATCACGCCGACGCCGCGGGCCTGCCGCTCGCCGCCTGCCATGAGGTCGCGGCCCAGCACGTCGTCGTCGTGCAGCAGGTCCTTGATGCTCTCCGCGGCGTGCAGCATCTCGATCATGCGCGCCCAGTGGAAGCCGAGCGTGGCCAGCGCCGCGCGGCCCTCGTCGAAGGCCAGGAACTCGCGACGCTCGCGGTCGGCGAGCGGTGTCGGGATGAAGTCGCAGCGCGTCACGCGCGTGAGCGGACCCACACGGTACCAGCCATCCTCGGGCCCGAGCGAACGCAGGAACGGGAACTTCATGTAGGACCAGTCCTTCACTTCCTCGGAGATCTGGTCCCAGTAACGCGAGTAGTCCACGTGGTCGAAGATCCGGCGGTTGTCCGCATCGCGCGCGCGCAGTCCTCCGTGGTAGAGGTCGAGCGCGCCGTCGGCGCGCACCAGGCAAAGCGTGTGGGCGCGGAAGCTGCCGAAGGCGCGGAACTCGTCGAGGCTGGCCTCGAACAGCTGGCGCACCAGCCGCACCGCGTCGCGGCTCCAGCCCACGATCTGGTAGATGTCGCGCAGGAGCTCGTCGCGCTCGGCGACGGCCAGGCTCTTGTTCACGCCGCCCGGCACCGAACCCGTGCCGTGGATGCGCTTGCCTGCCGTGTGGCGGATGATCTCCTGCCCGTACTTGCGGAGCAGCACGCCCTGCCGCGCGACGTCGGGGTAGGCCGCCGCGACGCCCATGATGTTGCGCCGCGCGACGTCGGAGTCGAAACCGAACAGCAGGTCCGGCGACGAGAGATGGAAGAAGTGCAGCGCGTGCGACTGCAGGATCTGGCCGTAGTGCATGAGGCGGCGGATCTTCTCCGCGGTGGGCGTGAGCTGTTTCGCGCCGACGACCTGGTCGAGCGCCTTGGATGCGGCGAGGTGATGGCTCACCGGGCAGATGCCGCACAGGCGCTGCACCATGACCGGCACCTCCCAGTACGGCCGGCCCTGGATGAACTTCTCGAAGGCGCGGAACTCCACGATGTGCAGCCGAGCCTGCTGCACGTGGCCGTCCTCGTCCATGAGGAGCGTGACCTTGCCGTGTCCCTCGACGCGTGACAGCGGCTCGATGACGACGCGGCGCAGGCCGTCCTTGTTTCGCGCGGTCTCGGGTGCGGCAAGGCTCATGGCGGTCGTTCGTCCAGGTCAGTCGTAGCTGATCAGGCCGTGGCCGAGCTTCGGCGTGCGGCCCTCGATCAGGTCGGTGAGGAACTTCCAGATCGCGTCCCCCGAGGGTGGACAGCCCGGAATGAAGTAGTCCACCCGCACGACCTCGTGCAGCGGATGCACCTTGTCGAGCGGCAGCGGCAGTTCGGGGTCGCTCGGCACGCGGCCGAGGCCGACGCCGGGATCGGTAACGTACACCTCCTGGAGGCACTGGCCGAGGTCGAGGTGATTGCGCTGCGCCGGCAGCCCGCCCGTCACCGCGCAGGCGCCCATCGCCACCAGCACCTTGCAGTTGGCGCGGAACTCGCGCAGCACGTGCACGTTCTCGGCGTTGCAGAGCCCGCCCTCGATGATGCCGATGTCGCAGGGGCCGCAGTGCTTGATGTCGGTGAGCGGCGATCGATCGAATTCGACGCGCTCGAGCAGCGCGAAGAGCCGCTCGTCGATGTCGAGGAACGACATGTGGCAACCGAAGCAGCCGGCAAGCGACGTCGTCGCGATGCGCAGCTTCCGCGGGGCGCCGGCGGGCACTGCGGGTACGACCGGAGCGTCAGGCATCTCCGCCTCCCTCGGGCGGACGCGGCGCGTCGTCGAGCGCCTGCGCGCTGATCGGCCGCCTGTCGTAACGGCGCTGGCCGATGGGCTTTGCGAACCCGACACGCTTGCGCAGGATCACTCCCACCGGGCAGACCTCCACCGCCTTGTCGGTCACCGCCACGTCGGTGTCGGCGAGGCGCCCGCTCTCGGAATTCACGATCAGGTGCTTGGTGAGCCCGCGACCCGAGAGCGCGAAAACGCTCTTGCCGTCCACGTCGCGCGAGGCCCGGACGCACAGCTCGCAGAGCACGCAGCGGTTGAAGTCGAGCAGCAGCTCCGGGTGCGAGGCATCCACCGGGCGGTCCGGGTAGAGGTGCCGGAACCCGGCTGTCATCACGCCGAGATCGTAGCCGAGCGCCTGCAACACGCAGTTGCCGCTCTTCTCGCAGGACGGGCAGAAGTGGTTGCCCTCGGCGAACAGCATCTGCACCAGCGTGCGCCGCAGGTCGTTCAGCTCCTGGGTGTTGCTCTCGACCTCGATGGCCGACTCGGCGGGCGTGGTGCAGGAGGCGACCGTGCGGCCGTTCACCTTCGCGGTGCAGACCTTGCAGCTGCCGTGCGGCGTGAACTCCGGGTGATAGCAGAGGTGCGGAATGTAGCGGCCGGCGGTGAGCGCTGCCTGCAGCACCGTCTGTCCCGGCGTGAACGGCACCTCCTCTCCGTCGAGCAGGAAGGCCGGACGCTCGCTCACGGCTGGTTCTCCAGGTGCGCGCCCGGGTCGTCGCGACCGGTCATCTGGCGCGCGCGGCCGAGCGCAGCATCGAGGTCGAAGGCCGGCGCGAAGTCGCGCGAGCGCAGGCGACGCTCGTACATGGGGCGGAACTTCTTCATGGTGTCGAGGATCGGGTTGCAGGCCGTGTGGCCAAGTCCGCAGTGCGCGGACATGAGCAGCACGCGGTTCAGCCTTGCGATCTCGCGCAGGTCGTGCAAGGTGCCGTTGCCGTCGCGGATCTTTTCCATTGAGTGCATCAACATCGAGGTGCCGGCGCGGCAGGGCGTGCAGAAGCCGCAGCTCTCGTGCGCGAAGAACTGCGTGTAGGCGCGCGCCACCTCGAACATGTCGCGGCTCGTGTCGAAGATCGTGAAGGCGCCCGCGGTCGGCAGGTCTTCGAACGCGATGCGCCGGTCGAACTCGTCCTCGTCCACGCAGGTGCCGGATGGCCCGCTCACCTGCACGGCCTGCACCTGCGCGGCACCGCAGTCCTCGAGCACCTGTCGCAGCGTCACGCCGAACGGGTACTCGTAGAGACCCGGACGTGCGCAATCGCCGGCGACGGACAGGATCTTCGTGCCCGAGGACTTGAGCGTGCCGATCGAGCGGTACCAGTCGCCGCCGCGCACCGCGATGAGCGCCGCGGCGCAGAGCGTCTCGACGTTGTTCACGATGGTGGGCTGCTGCAGGTAGCCGCTCGTGACCGGGAACGGCGGGCGGTTGCGCGGCACGCCGCGCTTGCCCTCCAGCGACTCGATCAGCGCGGACTCCTCGCCGCAGACGTACGAGCCGGCACCCACGTGGATCTCGATGTCGAAGTCGAAGCCCGGCCGGCCGCAGATGGCGGCCCCGAGCAGGTTCGCGGCGCGGCGCCGCTCGAGCACCTCGTGCAGGTGGTCGAGGAGATAGCGGTACTCACCACGCAGGTAGACGAAGCCCTGGGCCGCACCGACCGCGTAAGCGGCGACCGTCATGCCGTCGAACAGCAGGTCGGCGTGGCTCGAGAGCAGCACGCGATCCTTGAAGGTCCCGGGCTCGCCCTCGTCCGCGTTGCAGATCACGTAGCGAGCGCTTCCGGTCGCGTGCCGGCAGGCTTCCCACTTGATGCCGGTCGTGAAACCCGCGCCGCCGCGCCCGCGCAGGTTCGAGCGCTTCACCTCCTCGAGCACGGCCAGCGGGCCGAGCGCAGCACCCACGTAGCCTTCGCGCCACGAACGCTCGTTGGCCGCGTCCTCGGAGCGTCCCTGGGCGCCGCGGCCCAACGCGGCACGGATCGCGTCACCGGGTTCGAGGCCGTGGCCGAGCAGCGCGTCGGACCGGCGCACGTTGTCCTCGACGACGAAGAATTCCGGCGGCCAGTCGGCTAGCGGGACGTCGCCCAGGATGAGGCCGCAGATCTGCTCTGTTCTCTCGGAGGTAAGCCGCCCGATCGCGCGTCCGTTCACCAGCATGCCCGGCCCCTGGTCGCAGAGGCCGGTGCAGGAGGTCGTCGCGACGCTGACCAGCCCGTCCTCCGAGACCTTGCCGGGCTCGACCCAGAGGCGATGGCACATCGCCGCAAGCAGTCGCTCGCTGCCCTGCATGCGATCCGTGACGTTGTCCGAGAAGAGCACGCGGTAGCGGCCCCAGGGCTCGATCGAGAGGAAGGAGTAGAAACCTGCGACGCCCTTCACGCGCGACAGCGGCAGCCGAAGCAACTGCGCGATCAGCGACAGTGCACGCGGTGGCACGTGATTCAAGGCTTCCTGGACTTCCCGCAGGACCTGGACCAGTCGCGACGGGTCCTGGCGCCAGTGCGCGATCGCCTTTCGCACCAGCGCCTCGACGTCCGGTGCCTGCTGCGCCGCCTGAGACATTGTCCTCGCCGCCTGCCGATCCTGTTCCCGGAATGCAGGCTGCGCCGAGGGCGCCGCTCAGGCAATTTCGGAAAACCGCTCCAGAAGCGCGTGAACCCGCTTGCGCAGCACGGGAATCACGTCCTGCTCGAACCACGGATTGACGGCGAGCCAGCGGGTGTTGCGGGGTGACGGGTGCGGCAACGGCAGGAATTCCGGGAGATATCCGGCCCAGGCCCGGACCGTGTCGGTGAGCGTGCTCTTCTGACGGCCGCCCAGGTAAAAGGCCTGCGCGTACTGGCCTACCAGCAGGGTGAGCCCGATGTCCGGCAGCAGCGCACGGAGCCTCGGGTGCCAGAGCGGTGCGCATTCCGGCCGGGGCGGGAGGTCGCCCGAGCGACCGCGCCCGGGATAACACAGGCCCACCGGGATGATCGCGAAGCGCCGCTCGTCGTAGAACGCGTCGCGATCCACGGCCAGCCACGCGCGCAGGCGGTCGCCGCTCGGATCGTTCCAGGGAATGCCGGTCGCGTGCACCCGCGTACCCGGCGCCTGCCCCACGATCAGGACACGCGCACCTGCGTCGGCCCGAAGCACCGGCCGCGGACCGAGCGGCAGGTGCGCCTCACAGAGGCGGCAAGCGCGAACCTCGGCGAGCAACGCCTCGAGTGACTCGTCGTTCGTCATGGCGGGGACATTCTCCCGTTTCCGTTCAGATGAATGGGGACATTCCCCCCTCCCTCCAATCTCCCGGACTCACCTCGGCAACCAGGGGGAATGTCCCCCGCACCCGCTTGCGGTGACGGGTTCCCTCTTCCACTATCCGCTATCCGCTATCCGCCAGTCACTTCCCCTGTGCGCGCCATCTTCCTCGACTACGCCACGGTGAGCTTCAAGGGCGACCTCGACCCGGGACCGTTGCACCGGGCGCTGCCCGGCCTCGAGATCCGCGACCACACGCGGCAGGAGGACGTGGCTGCGAGCATCGCGGGTCACGAGGTCGTGCTGCTCAACAAGCTGCGCCTCACGCGCGAGATCATCACGGCGACGCCATCGCTCAAGCTGATCGCGCTCACCGCCACCGGCACCAACAACGTGGACCTCGCCGCCGCGGCCGAGCGCGGCATCGCGGTCTGTAACCTGCGTGATTACTGCACGGCCTCGGTCGTGCAGCACGTCTTCGGCACGCTGCTCATGCTGACGCAGCGGCTTCGCGAGTACGACGCGCTGGTGCGCGGCGGCGCGTGGCAGCGGGGCGAGCAGTTCTGCCTGCTCGACTTCCCCGTGCGCGAGCTCACGGGCCGCACGCTCGGCATCGTGGGCCACGGCACGCTCGGCCGCGGCGTTACGCATGCCGCCACCGCATTCGGGATGAACGTGCTCGTCGCGAACCGCCTCGGCGGCGAACGCCAGGCGGGACGCGTGGACCTCGACGAGCTCCTGCCGCGCGTGGACGTCCTTTCCCTTCACTGCCCGCTCACCCCGGCGACGCAGGGAATGCTCAGCGCGGCGCGTCTCGCGCGCATGAAGCCCGATGCGGTCCTCATCAACACGGCACGAGGCGCGCTCGTGGATTCCGTGGCACTGGCTGAAGCCCTGCGCGCAGGTCGCCTGGGCGGTGCGGCCATCGACGTGCTGGCCCAGGAACCGCCGGTGGACGGCGACCCGCTGCTGGCCGGCGACATCCCGAACCTGGTCGTGACGCCGCACATAGCCTGGGCGGCGCGCGAGGCGCGCCAACGCTGCCTCGACGAGCTGGCCGCGAACGTCGTGGACTTCAGGCGGGGCGGTCGACGGGGCCGAGTGGCCTGAGGTCCAGCGCCTCTGCGGCCCACTTGAGCACCGGCTGCAGGCGCGGTGTCACGAGTTCCCGCGCCTCCTCGAGGCTCACCCAGCGAAACTCCGTGTGCTCTGGCCGCCCGATCTCGGGGTTGACCGCGAGTTCGACTTCGATCGTCCGCGTGCTCGCGATGAAATACTGCGCAACCTTGCCACGGCTGTAGGGGCCGGTCTGCGTCGAGCACTCGCCCCACTCGAACTCGAGGTCCGCGATGCACGACTCCTCCCGGACCTCGCGAACCGCGGCTGCGAGCGGCTCCTCCCCCGCCTCGACCATCCCCTTCGGGAAGTCCCAGTGGTTGAACGCACGCAGCAGCAGGAACCGCCATCCCCCGGCCGCGGGCCGGACGACGACGACACCGGCGGACAGCCTCTGGCGGCGCGGACTCATCCCGAAAGTATAGAGGATGCCGGTCGCGGCTCCGGCACCCCGGGACCAAGCCTTTCGTAAAGCCCTCGCCGGCGCGTACGATCGGTGCCGTGCGGAGGCAATCCGCCACCGGGGCGACGGCGATCGAACCCGTCCTCGGCGTGATTCGCGCGGTGATGAAACAGGAGCCAGGCAGATGATGGAACGAATGCGGAAAAGCCTGACGACTCTCGTCCTGCTGGCCCTGCCGGCAATCGCAACCGCCGGCGCGCCGACGGTGTCGGACGCCTGGGCCCGCGCCACACCGCCGGGCGTAGACGTGGGCGCGGCTTACCTCTCGATCACCGGCGGATCGGCCAACGACCGACTCGTGGGCGCGAGCACGCAACGCGCCTCCATGGTCCACCTGCACGTGGCCGAGGATTCGGGCGGCGTCGCGACGATGCGCGCGGTGGACGGCATCGACGTGCCTGCGGGCAAGCGGGTGGTGCTGGCACCCAGGGGCACGCACATCATGCTCATGGGCCTCGCCCGGCCACTCGCGGCCGGCGAGACGTTCCCCCTGGTTCTCAAGTTCGAGGGCGCGGGCGAACAGACGGTGCAGGTCACGGTCCGACCCGCCGGAGACCCGGGGCCCGCGGCTCCGGCCCCGCACTGAGAGCCGGTCGGGCGCGCACGGACCATGGACAGGCGCGCCGCCCTGCCCCTGCACCGCCTGCACGACGAGGACGTCGAGGGCCTGCTCGCGAGGGGCGAGCGCAGGGCCGAACTCGCCGCGGCCTTCGGAACGCGCGGTCATCGTGAACTCTCGCTGCTCGCGCAGCGGGCCGCTGTAACGAGGTTGCGTGACGGCCCGGTCGTCTACGTCCTGCCGGGGCTCATGGGCTCGCGCATCGGCACGCGCGGACGCCTGCTCGACGACGTAGTCTGGCTCGACCCGGCCGAGATCGTGGCCGGACACCTGACGCGGCTCGCGTTGCCGCGCGGCGCGCGCCTCTCGGCGCTGGGCGTGATGCTGCTCAATGCCCTCAAGCTCAAGCTCTCGCTCAGGATTGCCGGCTTCGACGCACGCTTCCACGCCTACGACTGGCGGCTCGGCGTCGAGACGCTTGCGGCGGAACTGAACGCACGCATCGCGGCCGACGGCGCACGCGAAGTCATGCTGGTCGCGCACAGCATGGGCGGCGTGGTGGCACGCGTCGCGCTCGGCGCAGGCCCGGGACGCATCGCGCGCGTGGTGCAGGTCGGGGCGCCGAACTCGGGCTCGTTCGCCGCCGTGCTCGCCCTGCGCGGCGTGTACACGACGGTGCGCAAGCTCGCCGCGCTCGACCTGCGCCACGACGCGGAGGACCTCGCGCGCCTCGTGTTCCGGAGCCTGCCCTCGCTGCACGAGCTGCTGCCGGACCCGGCGCTCGCCGGAGGACCGGACTTCTTCGACCTCTCGAACTGGCCCCGGGACGGGCTGCGTCCGGACGCGCGGCTGCTCGTCGAAGCCGCGGCGGCGCGACGGCGATGGCCTGCGGGCGATCCCCGCTGCCTGCACATCGTGGGCGTGCGCCAGGAGACGGTGACGGGCGCGGAACGCAGTGCAGGCGGATTCCGCTTCCGCCTGAGCGCCGACGGTGACGGCACGGTGCCGCGCGTGCTGGCGGAAATCCCGGGTGCCGCGACGTGGTTCGTGGCCGAGAAGCACGGCGGGCTGCCGAACAATGGTCGCGTGATCTCCGCGATCGTGGACCTGCTGCGCGAAGGCCGCACGACGCGCCTGCCGTCGGCCACCCGGCGCGCAAAGACGCCGCGCGCGCGCATCGTCGCCGAAGCGACACTCCGCCGCGTCGCACCGCACAAGGTCCGCTGGCAGGACCTGTCGGCCGACGCAAAGCGGCGCCTGCTCGAGCCCGTCGTGTCCCCCGAGTTCCACGGCGCGGTGTCGAAGAGAGCGCTGCGGGCCCCCGCGGGCGCGCCCGCCGGCACACCGACGGGATCTCGCGCCGGAGCCGTGATCGCAGCGCCGCGGCAACGGCGCGTGATCGAGATTCGCCTGAGCGACGGCAGCATCGTGGACGCGAATGCACGCGCCCTGGTGCTCGGCGTGTTCCGCAACGTGGACCCGTCCGGGGCGGCCGCCGCGATCGACGCCCGTCTCGACGGCGCGGTGCGCGAATTCACGCTGCGACGCATGCTGTCCGGGCACCTCGGTGAGACCTTCGTGCTGCCCTGCGCGCGCAGCCCGCTGCTCGCGGAGTTCGTGCTGTTCGCCGGGCTGGGCGATTGCCGCGACTTCGGCGCCGAGGGCCACGCGTTCGCTGCCGAGAACGCCGTGCGCACCCTGGCCCGCGCGCGGGCGCAGGATTTCGCGACCGTGCTGTTCGGCACGGGCTCCGGCGTCCCGGTGGCGGCGGCGCTGGAGCGCCAGCTCAGGGGATTCTTCTCCGGACTGCGCAGCGCGGACGGCGATCATGTCATTCGCCGCATCACGATCTGCGAGGTCGACCCGCGCAGGTACGCGACGATACGCCGCAGCCTGCCGCGCATCGTCGCGCGCCTCGCAGGCGCAGACTTCGAGGTCGCCGTGGACGAGGCCACGCCGGCCCTGCCCGTCGAGCCGCAGATCGGACGGGCGCCCGCGCGGCCCGCCGACGCGCGCTCCCCGCGCCGCACGGGCAACGCCGGCGATCCCGCATACCTGCTCGTGTCGCTCAGCGAACGCGGGCGCAGCGACTACGAGTGCCGCAGCTCGCTGCTCACCGCCGGCGCGAAGGCCGCGGTGCTGAGCGGCACGGTGCGGGTTGGACGATCGGCGCTGCGCTCGACGCTGGCGGGCGCCGGACCCGATTCGCTCACGAGCCGCGACATGGCCCGTTACGGCGGCGCACTCGCGAAGTTGCTGCTCGCCGATACGGTGCGTGACGGGCTCGCCGCGATGCTCCGCCGGCCACTGGTGGTGGTGCACGATCGCGAGGCTTCACGAGTGCCCTGGGAAACACTGCAGGTTGGCGGCGCCCATCCCGCGCTGGAGCGCGGCCTGAGCCGGCGCTACGCGAGCGAGGGCTTGAGCGTCGCGCGCTGGAGCGAAGACCGCCCCGCGGACGGGCCGCCGCGCGTGCTGATGGTAGTGAACCCCACGCTCGACCTGCCCGGCGCAGCGCGGGAAGGCGCGGCGCTCCGCGAGGCGCTGCTCCGTGCCGGCGCGCAGGTGGACACCCTCGAGGGCACGGCCGCGGTGCGCGCGCGCGTGCTGCGCGAGATGGGGTCGGGGAACTACGACGTACTCCACTTCGCCGGGCACGGCTTTTTCGACACGGGCGATCCCGGGGCCAGCGGTCTCGTTTGCGCGAACGGCGCGGTGCTGCGCGGCTCCGACCTCGCTGGGATTGCGAGCCTGCCGACGCTCGTGTTCTTCAACGCCTGCGAAGCCGCGCGGGTGCGCCGACCCGGCCGGTCGGCGCGGGCGCGACTCTTCGGTCTGCGCCGGTCGAGCAGCCTCGCGGAGGCGATCCTGGACGGAGGCGTCGCGAATTTCGTCGGCACGCACTGGCCGGTCGGCGACGATGCGGCGCTGGCCTTCTCGAGCCGCTTCTACGAAGGCCTGCTCGGCGGCGCTCGCCTGGGAGAGACGATGCTGGCGGCGCGCCGCGTCGTGGCCGCCGCCGGCTCGATCGACTGGGCCGACTACGTGCACTACGGCAACCCTGCGTTTCGGCTGGGGCCCCAGGGCGACTAGCGCGGCGCGGCGCGGGAACCGTTGCCCGCAAGACTGTGACGCAATTCCGCTGCGACTGTAATGTCGTAGCGGCCTCGACAGCCGCCGAATCCCACGCGGCCGTTCACATGTCAAAACGCGACGCCCGTCACGACGCCGGTCATCCTCGGTAACGAGAATTCATCCCAAGTGAGCAAGGGCGCGCCCAAGGGACCACACGAATCCCAGGAGCAGCCCTGAATTCACCGGCTCCGGGCTCGTCATCGCCGCCACACGCGGCCAGGTGGGGAATGCGGGGCGCAAACAAACCAAACCATCATCAGACGAGGACGCAACATGCGTAGATATACCATTGCCCCTATTGCCGCTGGAATCCTCCTGGCCCTTGCCGGCAGCGCGGAGGCCGCTACCAGGACGGCGCCCTTCACCGTGAGCGCGAGCGTGGCCTCCAACTGCCTGATTTCAGCCACGAACCTGGCCTTCGGCCCGTACACGGGCGTTGCGGAGCTCACGAGCACCTCGGGTGTCACCGTGCGCTGCACGAACGGGCTCGGCTACACGGTGAGGCTGAGCTCGGGCGGCGGCAGCTACGGCACGCGCCTGCTGTCGGACGGCGGCACCAATACGTTGCAGTACAACCTGTACACGTCGGCCGCCAACACCTCGATCTGGGGCGACGGCGCGACGGGCAGCACGGCGGCGGTGACAGGCACGGGCAGCGGCCTCGCGGCCGGAAGCGCGGTTACCCACACCGTGTACGGCACGCTGCCTGACAACGGCACGAACCAGGCTGCGCCGGTCGGGTCGTACACCGACTCGATCACGGCCACCGTCGAGTACTGACGGACCGCGATGCGCCACTACGCGGCAATCGCCAGCGTCCTCGCGTCGGCGGCAGCCTTCTGGCTGCCGCCGGCGTCCGCAGGATCTTTCACGATCTCGCCACTGCGCGCGGACCTGTCGCAGCAGTCGACGACGGCCGCCATTACCGTGCGCAACGAGGACGCCGCGCCGGTGATCATTCAGGCCGAGGCTTTCGCGTGGTCGCAGTCAGCGGGCGAGGACAAGCTCGAGGCGACCAAGGACCTGCTGGTCTCACCCGCCGTGTTCACGCTGCCGCCGAAGGGTGCGCAGCTCGTGCGCGTGGCGCTGCGACGGCCTGCCGATCCCAAGCGGGAACTCTCCTACCGACTCACGCTGCTGGAAGTGCCGCCGCAGGCGAGCCCTGACTTCGTCGGCCTCACGGTGGCGCTCAAGTTGAGCCTGCCGGTATTCGTCGCCTCGATGTCGCCCTCGCCTGCCGAGCTCACCTGGTCGGCCACGCGCAACCCGGTCGGCGAGCTCGTGCTCCGCGCCGCGAACGACGGCGAAACGCACGCGCGAATCCTCAGCTACTCCCTGACGCCACTGACCGGAACTGCAGGACCGCTGCAGCAGTCGGTGGCCGCCTACGTCCTGCCGGGCGCGGCACGGACCTGGACGATCGATACCAACAACAAGAATCCGGACGGCAGCACCGCCACCGCGGACCGCTACAGGTTGAAGGCCAACACCGAGCGGGGCGAGGTCGACGCGGAGCTGACGGTCGCACGGTAATCCCATGCGACTGCGCCTGTGCGTCGCCGTCGCTCTCGCCCTCGCGGGCGCGGCCGCGCATGCGGAACTGGCACCGGATGCATTCTCGGAATCCGTCCTCGAAGTGACGGTGAACGGCGAGCACCTCGCCTCTCCGCTGGTCGTGCGACGCGACGCAGACGGCACGCTCCTCGTCCGCGCGGAGGACCTGAAGGCGCTGCGTATCAAGACCCCCGCCCACGGCTCGATGACGGTGAACGGCCAGCTCTACTACCGCGTCGGCATGGACATCGGCGCGAACGTCAGCTTCGACGAGGCGACGCAGAGCGTGGACGTGAACCTGCCGGCGCAGGCCTTCGTGCCCACGAGCGCCCGGTACGCGTCGGCGGACGCGCCGCACAGGGCCGACGTCCAGCCCGGCGCTTTCGTCAACTACGACGTCTCGGCCCAGCGCGTCTCCGGCGAGACCAGCGCCGGCACTTTCGTCGAAGTCGGCATCTTCGGCTCCGAGGGCGTGGTCACGGCCTCGGCCGTCGGGCGCACCGGCCCCGACCGGTCGGACGGCGTGCGCCTCGACACGGCCTGGACGCGCGACTTCCCGGACCGCATGGAGACGCTGCGCATCGGGGACTCGATTTCATCGGCCGGCTCCTGGGGCCGCTCGGCCCGCTTTGCCGGTATCCAGTACGGAACCAACTTCAGCACGCAGCCCTCGTTCGTGACCACGCCGCTGCTCTCTGCCAGCGGCGACGCCGTCCTGCCCTCGACGGTGGACGTGTTCGTGAACGGCAATCCCGTGGCGAGCGAGACTGTGCAGCCCGGCCCGTTCCAGATCGAGGGGGTGCCCGCCGTGAATGGCGCGGGACAGATGCAGGTCGTCGTGACCGACGCGCTCGGCCGCGAACAGGTGGTGTCGCAACCCTACTATGCAGGCACGGCGCTGCTGCGTGAAGGCCTGACCGAGTACTCGGTCGAGGCCGGCGCCATCCGGCAGGACTACGCTACGAAGAGCAACGACTACGGCAACGCCGTGGGCGCTGCGACGTATCGTCATGGCGTCACGGATTACTTCACCGCCGAGGTGCACGGCGAGGCGCAGGGGAACGGCGCCGAGGCCGGCGGCGTGAGCGGCGCCGTGCAGCTTGGCACGCTCGGCATCGTGAGCGCGACAGGCGCGGTCGGCGGCGACGGCAACGGCAACGGTCCCGGCTGGCTGGCAGGTTTCGGCTTCGAGAGCAACGGCCAGCGGCTCAGCCTATACGCGCGCACGCTCTACGCCTCCGAGTCGTTCGCACAGCTTGGCGAAAACACCACTCGGGTGCGCCCGCGCAGCCGGACCTTCGGCGGCGTCGGCCTCAACCTGAACCGATTCGGCAGCCTGCAGTTCGCCTACGGGCGCCAGGAGAACTGGGGGGCACCGGGTGCGCAGACCTTCGGTCTCGGCTATTCCCTGGAGCTCGGACTCCTCGGCATGCTCAACCTGTTCGCCAACTACTCGGACTCGGACGACGCGACCACCGACGTATTCCTCACCTGGACCATGCCGTTCGGCGAGCGCGGCGCGGCGAGCACGTCGCTGCAGCAGAGCTCGGGCGGCGACGGGACCCAGGACGGATTCTCGGCCGCGGCCACGGTGCAGCAGAGTCTCCCGGTGGGCCCGGGGACGGGCTACGTCGCGTCGGTGTCGAGCGAACGCGACTACCGGCTCGGCTACGCCTACCAGGGCCGCGCGGGCCTCGTGACCGCGGACTACGCCAGCGCGAACGGCCAGGAAGGCCTGCGCGTCGGCGGCGTCGGCGGCGTCGCCATCACGGGCCTGGGCGTCATGCCCGCGCGCCGCCTCGACCAGAGCTTCGCGATGGTCAAGGTCGCGGACTACGCCGGCATGCAGGTGTACGTGGACAACCAACCCGTCGGCCGCACGGACAGCCAGGGCCGGGTGCTGCTCGACAACCTGCTGCCCTACCAGGCGAACGAGGTCAGCATCGACCCGACGGAACTGCCGATGGACGCGACGATCGCTACGCCGTCCATGACCGTGACACCGGCCTATCGCAGCGGCGTGAGCGTCAAGTTCCCGGTGAGCCGCGCCGACTCCATGACCATGCGGCTCGTGCAGGCCGACGGCCGGCCGGTACCTGCGGGCGCCGAGGTCATGTTCGAGGGCAACGCGTTCCCGGTGGCGATGAACGGGCTCGTGTACCTGAGCGGCGTGGCCACGAACGTGCACGCCAGCGTAACGTGGCGCGACGGCAAGTGCGGCGCAGATTTCACGCGGCCGAGCGGCGGCGGACCCATTCCGGACCTGGGTGACGTGCAGTGTCGCTGAAGACCATGGACACGACACGAACGAGCGCAAGCGCTCCCCGCGCTGTGCTCCTGTGCGTGCTGGCAATGCCTGCCCTGCTCCTCGCTGGGCGCGTCCAGGCTCCGCGGACTGCAACGTTACCGTGGGCGGCGTCGCCTTCGGCTTGTACGACCCGCTTGCGACCACGCCCGATGATTCCACGGGCACCGTCACCGTGACCTGCGTCAACACAGGGCCCGCCAACACGCGCGTCAACTATTCGGTTGCGCTGTCCACCGGATCGAGTGGCGCCCATTCCCAGAGATACATGAGGGCGGGCACACCGCGGCTCAATTACAACCTGTACCGCGATGCGACACGCACCATCGTCTGGGGCAACGGCACCGGTGGCAGCTCGCTCATCACGGGGACGCTCGCGGTCGGCCCTGGCCAGGGCAACGGCACGAAGTCGGCGACGTACACGGTCTACGGGCGTGCGCCGGCCCTGCAGGACGCGGCGCCGGGCACGTATGCGGACACGATCGTCATCACGCTGACGTTCTGACGCGGCGCGGGCGCTGGCCCGCGGGCTAGAGAGTCGCGACCGACACCTGCACCGGCAGCGGGTAGATGCCCGCAGTCGCTCCCGGATCGAGCGTGAGGCGGAACCTCAGGTTGAGGTCGCGGGCCTGCAGGGCCGCCGGCTGCGTCACCTCCACCACGTCTTCCCTCATCACGACCGGGGTCGCGAGGCCGCTGACCTCGATCGCGCTCGTGAGCCCGACCAGTGGCACGAGTCGCAGCAGGTAGCCGGCCGGGTCGTTGTTCCTGACGCGGTAGGCGGCGGCGACGTCCACGTAGCCTCGCGCCACGTCGTCCTCGGACACCGAGAGCAACGCAGGCTGGGTAACAGCTTCGAGGCTCGCACGGGCGGGAACGACTGCGGAGACGACGAAATTCGCGCGCACGTCACCGGCGTCGGCCGCCAGGGGAATGGCCGCCAGGAGAGTCAACGCTGCAATGCAGGTCCTCACCCAGTTACCTCGGGGAATCCGCTCCGCGAAGACGGCACGGCTCCCATCCGCGACTTCACTTGTCTCACGTCCCCGTCGGCCCTGCATAAGGGCTAATTACTAGAAGTTGTGTCGGCGGTCACAAATCTACCTCGTGCGTCTTGACGCATGGGGGCAAGCCGACATAACCGACAAGACCCGTCCGCCGTGCTGCGTCGCAGCAGCGGACCCGCCGGACGGTTGCGCGCCCCGGCAGAACCGCTAAGCTGCCGCCCTTGTCTCCGGACGCTTGGACTCACCCGCTCGTGCAACCGACCGACACGACGAACCCGGACTATTTCCACCGGGTCGTGGACTGCCAGTGGGCCTGCCCGGCTCACACCGACGTCCCTGAATACATCCGCCTGATCGCGCTCGGGCAGTTCTCGGAGGCCTACGTGGTCAACCGGGAGTCAAACGTGTTCCCGGGCATCCTCGGTCGCGTGTGCGACCGGCCCTGTGAGCCGGCCTGCCGGCGCGGCCGCGTCGAAGACAAGCCGGTGGCGATCTGCCGACTGAAGCGCGTCGCCGCAGACCACAAGGATTCCATCGTCGACCGGCTGCCGGTCGTGCCGGAAAAGAAGAACGGCAAGCGCGTGGCCTGCATCGGCGCGGGACCCGCCTCGCTCACGGTGGCGAACGACCTGCTGCCGCTCGGCTACGAGGTCGTGATCCTCGAGCAGTGGGCGAAGCCCGGCGGCCTCATGCGCACCAACATCCCGGCCTTCCGCCTGCCGGAGAGCGTGATCGACGAGGAGATCGGCTACATCACGGGCATGGGCGCCGAGATCCGCTACGACTCGCGTGTCGAGAGCCTGCGGAAACTGCTCGCGACGGGCGGCTTTGACGCGGTCTTCGTCGGCAGCGGCGCGCCCAAGGGCAAGGAGCTCACGCTCCCGGGTCGCAAGGAAGGCGCGGCCAACATCCACATCGGCATCGACTGGCTCGAGTCCGTCGCGTTCAAGCACCTCGATAAGATCGGCGAGCGGGTGCTCATCATCGGCGTCGGCAACACCGCGATGGACTGCTGCCGCTCCTCGCTGCGCCTCGGCGCGAAGGACGTGAAGGTGATGGCGCGCAAGCCACGCCAGTTCTTCAAGGCCTCCGAATGGGAACTGGAGGACGCGGAATCAGAGAACGTCGAGATCGTCGTCAACCACGCGCCGAAGAGCTTCGTCGTCGAGAACGGCCGCCTCACCGGCATGCTGTTCGACAGGATGCAGTACGAGATCGACGCGCGCGGGCGCATCGTCGCGGAGCAGGTCGTGGGCGAGGAGTTCTTCCCGGCCGACGACGTGATCCTCGCCATCGGGCAGGAAAACGCCTTCCCCTGGATCGAGGACGACGCGGGCGTGAAGTTCGACAAGTGGCACGTGCCAGTGGTGGACAAGGTCACCTTCCAGTCCACGCGCCCCGAGGTATTCTTCGGCGGCGATGCGGCGTTCGGCCCGAAGAACATCATCTGGGCGGTCGAGCACGGTCACCAGGCCGCGATCTCGATCCATAATTTCTGCATGGGCCAGCCGGTCACCGAGCGGCTGCCGCCGACCATGAACCTCTCCTCCCGCAAGATGGGCCTGCACGAGTGGTCGTACAAGAACGACTACAACCCCGTCGAGCGGCGGCTCGTGCCGCACGTGAGCCTCAAGGAGCGATTCAAGCAGCTCAACATCGAGGTCGAGCTCGGCTTCGACGCCGAGCAGGCCGCGGCCGAAGTGCAGCGCTGCCTCAACTGCGACGTGCAGACCGTGTTCGACACGAAGCTCTGCATCGAGTGCGACGCCTGCATCGACATCTGCCCGACGGATTGCCTCACCATCACGCGCGACGGCGAGGAAGCCGAGCTCTCGACCCGGCTCAAGGCCCCGCGCAGGAATCCAGGCCAGACGCTGTACGTGTCGGCTCCCCTGAAGCAGACGGGCCGCGTCATGGTGAAGGACGAGGACCTCTGCGTGCACTGCGGACTCTGCGCCGAGCGCTGCCCGACGGCCGCCTGGGACATGCAGAAGTCGAAGATCAACCTGCCCCACGCCAGCGACCACACATGGCCCAGCCCGCAAAGCCGCAAGACCGCGTAAACGACTTCGTCATCAAGCTGGCGAATGTGAATGGCACGGGCTCGGCCAGTGCCAATTCGCTGCTGATGAAGGCCATCTTCCGCATGGGCGTGCCCGTGATGGGGAAGAACTTCTTCCCGTCCAACATCCAGGGCCTGCCCACCTGGTACGAGATCCGCGTGACGAAGGACGGCTACGTCGCGCGCTCCGGCCGTGTGGACCTCATGGTCGCGATGAACGGCGAGACCTACCAGAAGGACGTGCGCGAGGTCTCGCAGGGCGGATACCTGGTCTACGACTCCACCTGGCCGCGATCGGCGGTGCTCGCCCGCGAGGACATCACGATCCTCGGCGTGCCGTTCGCCCGGATCTGCAACGAGAACTTCGTCGGCGTGCGAAATCGCATCCTGATGAAGAACGTGATGTACGCGGGCGTGCTGGCGGCGCTGCTCGACATCGACGTCGAGGTGATCCGGCAGCTCCTGACCGAGAGCTACGCGAAGAAGCCCGCGCTCGTGGACGCCAACATGAAGGCCGTGCAGCTGGGCTACGACTACGCGAAGGCGAGCCTGCCCTGCCCGCTCACCCTGCGGGTCGAGCGCATGGACAAGACCGCCGGGCACGTCATGATCGACGGCAACACCGCGGCCGGCCTCGGCGCCGTGTACGCCGGAGCGACCGTCGGCCCCTGGTACCCGATCACGCCGTCCACCTCGCTCATGGACGCGTTCAAGTCGTTCTGCGCGAAGCTGCGCGTGGACCCGGAGACCGGCAAGGCCAACTACGCGGTGATCCAGGCCGAGGACGAGCTCTCGGCGATCGGCATGGTGCTCGGCGCCAACTGGAACGGCGCGCGCGCCTTCACGGCCACCAGCGGCCCCGGCATCTCGCTCATGAGCGAGTTCATCGGCCTCGCGTACTACGCCGAGGTGCCGGCCGTGATCTTCGACGTGCAGCGCGTGGGGCCCTCGACCGGCATGCCGACGCGTACCCAGCAGTGCGACATCATGCTCTGCGCGTACGCCTCGCACGGCGACACGAAGCACGTGCTGCTGTTCCCCTCGAATCCCGAGGAATGCTTCTACATGACGGTGCAGGCCTTCGACCTGGCCGAGCGCCTGCAGACGCCCGTGTTCGTGCTCTCCGACATCGACATCGGCATGAACGACTGGATGTGCCCGGACCTCAAGTGGGACGACAGCTACCGCCCGGACCGCGGCAAGGTGCTGACGAAGGAGGAGATCGAGGCGCTCCCGAAGTTCCACCGCTACCTCGACAAGGACGACGACGGCATCCCGTACCGCACGCTGCCCGGCGTATCGGCGAAGGGCGCGTACTTCACGCGCGGCTCGGGCCACAACCAGTACGGCGGCTACACCGAGGACTCCGCGGAGTACCAGGTCGTGCTGGACCGGCTGTTGCGCAAGTTCAAGCGCGCGGCGTCGCTGGTGCCGCGCCCGGTCATCGAGGCGACCGGCACGAGCGACATCGGCCTGGTCGCGATCGGCAGCAGCCGCGGCGCGGTCAACGAGGCGCGCGACATCCTGGCGAAGCGCGGCATTCCGATCGACTACATGCGCATCAAGGCGTTCCCGTTCACCAAGGAAGTCGAGGCCTTCATGGCCTCGCACGCGAAGATCTTCGTCGTCGAGCAGAACCGCGACGCGCAGTTGCGCTCGCTGCTCACGCTCGAGACGGACGTGCCGAAATCCAAGCTGCACTCCATCCTGCACTACAGCGGCCTGCCCATGACCTCGAAGGGAATCGTGGATGCCGTGCTGGCGGAACTCGGCGACGCGAAGCGCGCCAGCATGGCCGCGACCAACTGACGCGAGAACTGACCAATGTCCTTCATCAACAAGCCAAAAGTCCGCCACCCCGACCTGCCGGTGAACGAGCTCGGGCTCACGCGCCGCGACTACGAGGGTGCGATGTCCACGCTCTGCGCGGGCTGCGGGCACGACTCGGTCACGGCCTCGATCATCGAGGCACTGTGGGGACTGAGCCTGCGGCCTGAGCACCTGGTGAAACTCTCGGGTATCGGCTGCTCATCGAAGACAACCGCCTATTTCGCCAGCGGCGCGCACGGCTTCAACGGCGTGCACGGCCGAATGCCCTCGGTCGCGACCGGGGCGAACGCGGCCAACAAGAACCTGCACTACATCGGCGTCTCGGGCGACGGTGACTCGCTGTCAATCGGCTTCGGCCAGTTCGCGCACGCCATCCGGCGCAACGTGAACATGCTCTATATCTGCGAGAACAACGGGGTGTACGGGCTGACCAAGGGCCAGTTCTCCGCCTCCGCCGACATCGGCACGAAGTCGAAGAAGGGCGAGGAGAACCAGCAGGCGCCGGTGGACCCGTGCCTCGCGGCGCTCTCGCTCGGAGGCACCTTCATCGCGCGCAGCTTCTCGGGCGACAGGGAACAGCTCGTGCCGCTCATCCAGGCGGGGCTCATGCACAAGGGCTTCGCGATGATCGACGTGATCTCGCCCTGCGTGACCTTCAACGACCACGTGGGCTCGACCAAGAGCTACGCCTTCACGCGCGAGCACTACCACGAGGCCGTGCACGCCGACTACATCCCGCCGCGCCAGGAGATCAAGGCGTCGTACGCCGAGGGCGAGGCATTGCCGGTGCAGATGCACGACGGCAGCCAGATCGTGCTCCGTAAACTCGACAAGGACTACGACCCCACTCACCGTGGCAAGGCGTTCGAGTACCTGCGCACCAAGCTGCGCCAGGGCGAGCACGTCACGGGGCTCATCTTCGTGTCGTCGAGCGGTCCGGACATGCACGCGATGGCGGACACGACCGACGTGCCGCTGAACCAGGTGCCATACGAGAAGCTGCACCCGGGTTCCGCGGGGCTCGCAAAGATCCTGAAGCGCTACGCGTGAGCCGGGCGCCACCGGCGCCTGACGACAGCCGGTTACAGTCGGTGGGTTCGCGCTAACATCCGCACCGTGATCCCAGACGGCCGCCCCGGTTCCAGACATGCATTCTTCGCCGTGCTGTGCTGCGCGGCGCTCGCCGTGCCCGCATCCGCGTCCACGATCTACAAGTGGGTGGACGAGCACGGCACCATGCATCTTTCGAGCTCGAAGCCACCGGCCGGCGTGAAGTACGAGACGCTCGACGTCAGCTCATCCCCGGGCGGCGGCGGAAAGGCGTCGAAGGGTGGTGGCTCGAGCGCTGCGAAGAAGGGACCCACGGCCTCGCCGGCGCAGGCTGCGCAGCGTTCGGAGGTCCTGGCCAGCCTGCGAAACCGGGAGTGCGTCATCGCGCTCGAGGCGCTAGACCGCCTGACGAGCGGTACGCAGCCGACCAGCGCCGGGGAGCTCAACCGCTTGAAGCAGACTTCCGACGCCAACTGCAGCCGCGACCCGGCACACCGGCGTGAGCAGGAGGAGATGGCGGCGAAGCTCCGGGTTGCGAACGGACCCGAGTGCGTCAAGGCGCGCAACGAACTCGCGGACATGACGGCCAAGGGTTCGAAGGCGACGCCCGACCGGTTGCACGCGCAGCAGGCCTTCGTGGACGAGCACTGCATCCCGCCGGTTCGCTGAGACTGTCCCGCGAGATGTCTCCGTCCGGTACCTGGCTCGCGATCGTCAACCCGGTGGCGGGGCTGCCGCATGCGCGCGGACGCTGGGACGGCATCGAGGCGGCTCTCCGCACTGCAGGCGTGCCGCTCGACGTGGTTCGCACGCAGCGTCCCCAGGACGGCGAAGTGATCGCGCGGCGGGCCGTCCTGGAGGGGCGGCGCCGGCTGATCGCCGCGGGCGGCGACGGGTCGGTCAACGACATATTGAACGGCGTAATGAATGCGGGACTCGCCGACACGCGCGAGGTGACGCTCGCGGTCGCGCCGACCGGCACGGGCAACGACTGGGCGAGGTCCCTCGGCATCGGCCGTCCCCCGTCGGGGGTTGCCGCGGCCATCTGCGCCGGCCGCTCGATGCTGCACGACGTCGGAACGGTTGATTACCCCGGGTCGCAGACACCGCGCCGCTGGTTCATCAACGTCGCTGGCGCTGGGTACGACGCCTACATGACGGCCAGGATTCCGCGTCCCGTGCCGTCGGCGCTCACCTACCTGCGGGTCGCAATCAGCGGGCTCCTCTCGTACCGCGCCCCGCGATTCCGGATCGACGCAGATGGAGCGAAGTTCGAGGACCGGATGCTGCTCGTGTTCGCGGCCAATGCGCAGTACTGCGGCAACCGCATGCACGTTGCGCCGTTGGCACGCACGGACGACGGCCTGCTCGACGTCGTCATGGTGCAGGAGCTCGGACTCCTCGCGGTGCTGCCCAAGTTCGTGAAGCTCTATCGCGGCACGCTCCTGGGCGACCCGGCTGTGCATCACGCCCGCGCGGCCAGGGTCCGCGTCGAGGCGGATCCGCCCGCGGAGATCCAGGCCGACGGACAGATGTCCGGCCGGACGCCGGCGGAGTTCTCGGTGCTGAGGCAGGCGCTCAACGTGGTCGTGCCGCCATGAGCACGACGACTCTCCTTACCCACCGCGGCAGCTGCCACTGCGGCGCCGTCGGCTTCGAGGCGGACGCGGAGGCCGCGTCCCTGGCGCACCTCTCACGCGCATAAGCGGGTTCAGGCGGCGCGGTCCTTGCCGACGGTCGTGTCGGGCTTCCAGAGATCCTCGCGTTCCTGCGGCAGGCCACGCAGGTTCGCGGACACGAGCGGCATGCTTCGACGACGACGGCGCGCCCGCTCGCGTTCCTCCACCGCACGCCTGGCCGCGCGTCGCCTCGCACGGGCGGCCGCGCCGAGCGCGACGAGCAGCGCAACGGCTGCGACGATGAATGGCGCCACGTCCCTGTCTCCGGCGGCCGGTGGTCGGCCGCTTGGCGGTCGGCCGCGTCCTGTGCGGCCGAACCCGATGCTGGCACGCGACTTCGCGCCGGGACAGGCGCAGATGTGACGATTCACGCCCGAAAAGGCGCTTGCAGCACGTGACCGCCCGGACTCAGTAGCCGCTGGCGAAGTAGAGCTCGGCGCGATTCCCCGAGGCGTAGAACCGGCAGATCGCCTTCACGTTCCGGCCGTTGCGGTTGCCCTCGAGCATCGTCTCCCAGTACTGGCCCCTCGACACCGCCGGCTCGACGGAGCGCACGTTGACGCCCTCCCGCGATGCCTGGTTGCGGCACTGGACCTCGGCGCGCTGCTGCGGCCCCGGGTTACCGCCTCCGCCAGAGCCGCCGCGCACGACCTCGAAGCTCGCACGGCAGCCATTGTTGATCCAGACACGATCACCGCGCTGTCCCCAGTCCCGACCCTCGACGCAGGCCGCATCCGATTTCCTCTTGAGCAGGCGCGCCTGCCCGTCCACCGGCAACTGGCACTCGCGGTACTTGTAGTCGGGTGAGGCACAGTTGAACTGCACGGCTCCAGTGCCCGGGCCGGTACCGCCGCCCCAGCCGAACCCATTCAGGCTCACGTCACCGCTGCGGGTCTCGACGAAACACGTGCCCCAGGTGGTGCGCCCCCTGTAGTCGCGCGCCTGCAACTCGAGCGACCAGCCGTCCTTGAACTGCTGATAGTTGCGCGTCCCCAGCACGGTGTAGCCTCTTCGTTCGAGTTCCCGCTGGCAGTCGCCCTGCGCGGAGCGCTGCGCCGGCGATTCCGCACGGGCCAACGCCCCGGTCAGCGACACCATCACTACCGTCACGGCCGCCGCCAGTCCCGCCGCCCTTGCCATCGTCCACCTCCTGCCCGGCACACGCGCCATTTTGGCTACCAGTGGATGCCCCGCATCAGGGAGGCGAAGATCATCGCCTCCTTGGTCGCGGCCCGCTGCGCCTCACCCCCCTTCTTGCCCTGCGCGGCCGACGAGTCGGGGAACATGCGGTAGGCGGAGTTCATCACGACCTCCGACATCTTCGGCATCATGAGGTGCATGATCTCCGCCATCAGGCCGAGGCGCGTCGCGATGCGCTGCGGCTTCCTGATGATCGCGTCCGCGATCATGTCTGCGGCCTCGTCGGGCGAGATGACCGTCGGCATGTCCTCGTAGATCTTGGTCGGCGCGATCATCGGGGTGCGCACCAGCGGCATGTTGATGATCGTGAAGTGCACGCCCTCGTCGTGGAACTCGGAGGCCGCGCAGCGCGCGAACGACTCGAGGGCGGCCTTGGACGCGACGTAGGCCGAGAAGCGCGGCGCGTTGGTGA
This sequence comes from uncultured Gammaproteobacteria bacterium, assembly GCA_963706755.1. Lineage (GTDB taxonomy): Bacteria > Pseudomonadota > Gammaproteobacteria > Steroidobacterales > Steroidobacteraceae > RPQJ01. Next base: position 112,382 of record CAVPNH010000007.1, on the reverse strand, counting down.
GCACGCCGATCGAGGAGACGTTGATCACGTGCCCCTGCTTGCGCGCCGTCATGGACGGCAGCAGGTTCATCGACAGGCGCACGCAGGCGAAGTAGTTCAGCTGCATCGTGCGCTCGAAATCGTGGAAACGGTCGTACGACAGAGCCAGCGAGCGGCGGATCGAGCGGCCGGCGTTGTTCACCAGCACGTCCACGTGGCCGAATTCCTTCAGGATGTCCCTGGCGAGCTTGTCGTTCGCGTCGTAGTCCGTGATGTCGCAGGAATAGGTCTTCACCGACCCGCCGGCAGCCTGGATCTTCTTGCGGACTTCAGCCAGCTTCTCCTCGTCGCGTGCCACGACCACCACCTTGCCGCCTGCCTCCGCGATGCGTATCGCCGCCGCCTCTCCGATGCCGGACGAGCCGCCGGTGATGACCACGACCTTGCCGCGGACCGCGCCTCGCAGGCTGCGGTCGATGGTGAGATCCGGGTCGAGGTGGCGCTCCCAGAAGTCCCACAGCCGCCAGGCGTAGTCCTCGAGGGGCGGTACCTGGATGCGGGCCTTCTTGAGCGCCTTCTGCGTCGCGGTGGAGTCGAAGCGCGTCGGATAGTTGATGAACTGCAGGACGCTCTTCGGCACCTGCAGGTCGCGCAGCAGCTGTTCGTACACGTTCTGGATCGGCCGGGTGCGCTCCACGGACTTGCGCACGCCGTCCGGAATCATGTCGAAGATCTTTGGGTCGAGGCGGAATGCCATCTCGGGCGCGTGCGCGGCACGCGCGAAGATGTTGAGCACCTCGCCCACGCGGCGCGGCTTCGGGTCGGTGAGGTGGAAGCACCTGCCGTCGAGGCCCCTGGCGTGGGCGAGGTAATCCATCGCGTCCACGACGTAATCCACCGGCACGAGGTTGATGTAGCCGCCCTCGATGCCTACCAGCGGGATCCAGCGCGGCCAGGACTCGCGCAGCTTCTGCAGCGCCTTGAAGAAGTAGTAGGGCCCGTCGATCTTGTCGATGAAGCCGGTCTTCGAGTGGCCGACGACCGCGCCGGGGCGGTAGATGCGGAACGGAATGCGCCCGTTGGCGCGAACCATGCCTTCGGAATCGTGCTTCGTGCTGTGGTACGGGTGGTCGAGATCCTCGGCTTCCTCGAACATGTCCTCGGTGAACGTCCCGCGGTAGAGGCCCGCCGCAGCGATGGAGCTCACCAGGTGGAAGCAGCCCGCATTCGTCGCGGTCGCGAGGTCGAGCGCGCCCTGCGTGCCCGTGATGTTCGCCTTCTTCATCGTCTCGGCGCTGGCTTCGAGGTCGTAGACGGCACCGAGGTGGAAGAAGTGCCTGACCTTGCCCTTGAGCTTCCTGACGTCGGCCGGGGACACGCCGAGCTTCGGTGACCCGAGGTCGCCCTTGATCGGCACGACGCGCTTCAGGCTCTCCTTGCCCCAGAACTCGCGCAGCTCATCCAGCTTGCCGACCGACTTCGGCCTGACGAGCACGTAGATGGTGCCCTTTCCGCGCCTCAGCAGCGACTGCACCAGGTATCGACCGATGAATCCGGTCGCGCCGGTCACGAAGTAGGTCATCAGACTCTCCCGTTCGATCCGAACCTGCGGGCCGGCCCGCGGCCCGGCCCCTTTTTGAGGCTACCTTAGGGGTCGGGCAGGCGGAGGTCAACGTGGCGGGCGGACGCGCTGCCGGCGGGCTTCATGCGCCACGATCAGCGACAATATGCCGGATCCAGGCGCGGCCGTGGCCGCGGGGCGACTCTGATGACGAAAGCCACGAAGAACAAGGCGCGTGTCGAGCGAGGAGATCTCACCCGGCTGCTCCAGCGCAACGCCGGGCTGCGCGACGTGTTCTCCGGCGACGATGCTTCCAGCCGGCGCCTCGCGGAACTGCAGGGGTGGCAGTCACGCCGCCTGCTGCAGAGTCACGCCGAACTGCGCGCGAATCCTCGCTACCGCAAGGCCGTCGAGTTCTTCTTCCAGGACCTCTACGGCGGTGGCGACCCGCGCCGGCGCGACCACGACCTTGCTCGAGTGCATCACGTGATGGAGCGACTGCTGCCTCGCCAGGCCCTGAGGGCGCTTTGCCTCGCCATCGAGCTCGAGGTCCTGTCCCAGGAACTGGACGCCGAGGTGGTCAGGCGGTTGCCACCGGACCCGATCACCGTGGACACGTATGCAGAAGGCTACCGGCGCGCGGGCCGCCCGGCCGACCGCGAGCGCCAGATCGAGCTCCTCGGCGTGATCGGCCGCTACCTCGACGGCGTCGTGCACAAGCCCCTGGTGCACACCCTCGTCCGGTACGCCCGCCGGCCGGCCCATGCCGCAGGCTTCGGCGCGCTGCAGGACCTGCTCGAGCGCGGGCTCGACGCCTTCGAGGCCATGCACGGGTCGGAGGAGTTTCTCGCTATCATCCGCGAGCGTGAAGTGCGGGCGATGAATCGCGTCCTGGCCCGCACACCCGATCCCTTCGAATTCGGCGGGCGCGAGCCCGTCGTCACGACTGCATGAGCGAACGGAAACCGAATAAGTCGTCCCGGTTGCGCAAGCCTGCAGTGCAGGTGGAACTGGCGCTGCCGCCGCCGCCCGGGCCGCCCCTGCCGGCGGAGGAAGTCGAGCTCGCGTGGTGGCAGAAGCCCGTCGCGGTCGCCTCGCTCACGGCCGTCGCGACCCTGCTGCTCGCGCTGGCCGTCGCCTCGCAATTTCAGGCGCGCCACGACCGCGCGCGGGCCGCGGTACTCGCGGCCCGCGTGAAGACCCTGACGCTGCGCGCACCCACGGCAGTGCGTGCCCTGCGCATCGCGCCGAACCCGCGCAGCTGGTCGGCCGCGCCCGATGCGGTGGTCGCCTGGCCCGAGCCGCCGCAGCTGCTCGAAATCTACCTGCCGATCGCGTATTCGGACTTCACGAGCTTTGCGGTCACGATCGACAAGGTGGACCAGGGGCGCATGCTGATCATTCAGCGACTGATGCCGGACTCGAACCGGGAACTGCGGCTGTCGCTGAACAGTTCGGCGTTCGGGCAGGGCGAGTACCGCTTCCACATCGAGGGCTACAACTGGCGCGGCCAGCGGGCCGACGCGGGGTGGGTGCGGCTGGTGATCAGGTAACGAACGACCAGGCGGCACAGGGCGCCCTGCGCCCCCGGGTGGGTGCAGCCGGTGGTAAGCTGGGGCCGCTGCGGAGGATCACCACGCCCGACAGGGCCTGCACGACCGGCGGTTGCACCGGCCGCGATGGGTTCTCTGGAGTCCTGCGATGACAGGGATCTTCTCCGAGCTCCGGCGTCGCGGCGTCCTGCGAATCGGCGCGGCGTATGCCGTGACCGCATGGCTGGTGGCCCAGGTCGCCTCGTTCCTGCTGTCCACGTTCGACGCGCCGCCCTGGATCATGCAGGCGATCGTCGTCGTATTCGCGATCGGCTTTGCGCCTGCGCTGGTGCTCGCCTGGGTGTACGGTAATGAATCGGACCCCGGCACGCCGCAGCGCACCCGGCGAATCCGGGGTTGGACCATCGCGACGGCCATTGCACTCGCGCTCCTGCTGATTTTCGATTTTGCGGGCGGACGGAAGTGGCTGTATCCGGCGGGCGACCTGCGCCCAGCTTCCGTCGCCGTACTGCCGTTCGACAACCTGTCCGGTGACCCGGAGCAGGACTACTTCGTCGCGGGCATGCGTGACGCACTGATCGGTGCGGTCGGTGAGGTCGGATCCGTGAAACTGGTCTGGATCTCGCAGTCCGACCTCAAGAGGGCCAACAAGCCGGTCCCGGAGATCGGCCGCCTGCTGGGCGTGGACGGGATCGTGACGGGAGCCGCCATGCGCACGGGCGGCGACGTGCGGCTCCAGGTGCGCCTGGTGCGGGTGCAGCCCGAGGAGCGACTGTTGTGGTCCCAGTCCTACGACAGACCCCTGGCCGAGGCGCTGGCCCTGCAGCGGCAGGTGGCAGTTGCCATCGCCGGTGCGTTGCGGGCCCCAGTGACGGAGGAGCAGTCCGCCCGCCTCGCGCGGCCGTCCGCCGTGGACCCTGCTGCCTACGAGGCCTACCTGCGCGGCATGTACTACATCATCAAGGACACGCCCGAGGACACCGAGCGCGGCCTGCGTTACCTGCAGGAGGCCGTGGACAAGGATCCGGGGAGCCCCCAGGCCTATGCGGGGCTCGCCACGGGCTACGCAACGATCGGCCACGGGCCGGGGGCACCGCCGGATGTCTGGACCAAGGCACGAGCGGCGGCCATCAGGGCAGTCGGCCTGGACCCGAACCTGGCCGAGGCGCACTTCGCACTGGCCGACGTGAAGCTGTACTTCGAAAACGACTGGGCGGGTGCGGAACGCGAGTTCAAGCGAGCCAACGAGCTCAACCCGAGCATCGCGATGAACCACTACCACTATGCGTGGTACCTGGTGCTGATGGGCCGCTATGACGAGGCGGTCGTCGAGCACAAGCTGGCCCAGGCGCTCGACCCGCTGACGCCGCTGCACACCGCCTGGCTGGGCGGGCTGTACCAGATTGGCGATCGTTACGATGACGCGATCGCGGAGGCACGCAAGTGCCTGGCGATGGATGATCATAAGTACGCGCTGGGCCTGGGGAACCTGGGAAGCGCGTATTCCTTCAAGGGAATGCACCGCGAGGCGATCCGCACGTTGCGCGAGGCCACCCGGATCAGTGCAGACTGGAGTTACTACCTGGTCGCCGCCTACGCGCGCGCCGGGCAGCGCGACGAGGCGCGCAGGATGCTGGCCGAGCTCGAGGCGCAGCCACCCACACCGTGGAGCGCTTTCGGTCTCGCGCTGGCGCACGCTGCACTGGGGGACAATGATGCAGCGTTCCGATGGCTCGAGTTCCAGCCACCGCACGCATGGGTCCCCTGGGTGCGGGTCCTGAAGGAGTTCATCGGCCTGCGCGCAGATCCTCGCTTTCCCGAATTCCTGCGCCGGTTGAACCTGCCGCCTTGCCGCAGCGAGCCCTGCGGCGCGAGCCCGGTCGAAGGGCCTGGGCCGCCGGCTGAAACCGGTGGAAAGGACCGGCCGACCACCGCCTCTGCATCGGGGCCCGTCCCCGTCACGGCGGCCTGGTGGCCTCGCCCGACCGCCGGGACTAAGCCTGCGTCTGCCTCAGCGTCGTGACCGGCGGCTGCGTGACGGCCGACCACGCGGCCAGCACGCCAGCGACGCCGACCAGCACCGCTCCTCCGACGATCCCCACGATCCAGACCACGGGATCCGGGACGTACGCGAGGTCAAAGATCTCGCGAGCGAGGAAGAAGCCGGCCAGGGATGCGCCTGCCGCAGCGAGGATGCCCGAGAGCAGCCCCAGCACCAGGAACTCGGCGGCGACGCCCTTCAGCACGACGGCCCGGCTCGCGCCCAGCGTGCGGAGTATCGCGCTCTCGAAGCGCCGCTCGTCGCGCGTCGCCTGCGCCGCCGCGAGCAGCACCACGAGGCCCGCTGCCAGCGTGAACGCGAAGACGTACTGCACCGCGAGCGATGCCCGGTCCATCACCCCGCGCACCTGCGTGAGGAGCGCATCGATGTCTATGATCGTCACCTCCGGAAACTTCCGCACGAGCTCCACCAGTGCAGGCCGCTGCGCGGCCTCGAGGTACACGCTCGTGATGAGCGTGCCCGTGACGCCTTCGAGCACGCCCGGAGAGAAGACGACGAAGAAGTTCGGCTTGAACGAGTCCCAGCGCACGTCCCGGAGGCTCGTGACCCTCGCACTCACCTCCTCGCCCGCGACGTCGTAGCTCACGTTGTCGCCGAGCTTGAGGCCGAGAAGCTCGGCGTAGTCCTGCTCCACCGACACGCGGGCGCCGCCATCGTCGCCGTCGCGCCACCATGCTCCCGCCACCAGGCGGTTGTCGTCGCGCAGCTCTCGTGACCAGGTCAGGTTCGCCTCGCGCTCGACGAAGCCGCTCGCGCGATCCGAGTCGAAGTGCAGTCGCTCCACAGGAACGCCGTTCACGGCGGACAGGCGTGCGCGCACCAGCGGCACCAGCTCAGTGTCCGGCCGGCCGCGCGCGGCGAAGAAAGCGCGCACCGCGTCGCCCTCCTCCGGGCGGATGTTGATCATGAAGTAGTTCGGCGCGTCGGCAGGCAGGCTCGCGTGCCACTCCCGGTGTAGATCGTCGCGAACCAGCGCGAGGAGCAGCAGCACCATGATCCCGAGCCCGAAGGCGACGACCTGCACGACGCTGTCGCGCCCACGGCGCGCGATGTTCGCGAGCCCGTAGCGCCAGGCGACGCCAACACCGCCGCGCAGCGGGCGGAGTGCCCGGACGAGCAGCCAGCCCGCGAACCCGAGGGCGACGAAGGTCGCACCGATGCCGGCCGCGACCCAGCTCACCAGCCGTGCGTCGCGAATCAGCCAGTAGAGCAGCGCGAGCACCGAGGCGACAGCGAGTCCGTACACGACCAGGAACCGCAGCGGCGGCGGCTCGAGGTCGTGCCGGAGGACGCGCGCCGGAGGCACGCGCCTCAACTGCAGCAGCGGCGGCAGCGCGAATCCGACCAGGATCGCCACCGCGGTCGCGAGGCCCAGCCACGCCGCGTCCGGCGCGGGCGGCGGCAGCGCGCCGCTCATGAGGTCGCGCAGGAGCCACGCGAGCCCGATCTGCGCAACGTATCCCCCGAGTGTCCCCAGCACCGCGACGACGACGGCGATCACCACGATCTGCGCCAGCGACTGCCGCAGCACGAAGCCCTGCGAGGCGCCCATGCACTTCATGAGCGCGACGCCGTCGAGGTGCCGACGCGCGTAGCGGCGCGCCGCCATGGCCACGGCGACCGCCGAGAGCAGCACGCTCGCCATGCTCGCGAGCGACAGGAACCGCCCGGCACGGTCGGACGACGCCCGTACCTGCGGGCTCATGTCGGCCACGGACTGCAGGCGCTCGCCCTTGCGCTTCGCCGACTCGAGCCATTCGCGGAAATCCGCGACGGCTCGTGGCTCCCCGGCGAAGAGCACGGCGCGACTCACGCGACTGCCGGGCTGGATGAGCTGCGTCGCCGGCACGTCCGCCATGTTGACGAGCAGCGTCGCGGAGAGGTCGGCGAAGCCCGCGCCCTGGTCCGGACGGTAGTCAAGGACGCGTGTGACGCGAACCTTCGTGGCGCCCACCGCGAGTTCAGAGCCAACCGTGGCGTCCAGCTTCGCCAGCAGGCGCGAATCGGCCCAGGCCTCGCCGGGCGCCGGGATGCCTTCGGCGATGCGTGACGCCCCGAACGGGCGGTCCGCGATCTTGAGCCTGCCGCGCAGCGGATAGCCTGCGCTCGCGGCCCGGAGGGTGACGAGCGACGAGGCCTCGCCGCGGAAGACGACGCTCGGCATCGACAGGATCCGCGCCACCCTGAGCCCGCGCCCCGCCGCCTCGCGATCGTACGCCTCGTCGATCGGACGCGCGGACTCGAGACGCAGGTCGGCCGCCAGCACTTCGCCCGCCTGCTGGTTCACGGCGCGTGACACGCGGCTGGTGAAGAACCCGACCGCGGTGAGGGACGCGACCGCGACCGCGAGCGCCAGGAGCAACACCGTGATCTCGCCCGACTTGAGGTCGCGGACGAGATTTCGCAGCGCGAAGCGGAGCGCCGTCATGACCCGCCGTCGTCGATGCGGCCCGCGTCGAGCCGGATCACGCGACCGCAGCGCGCGGCGAGTTCTTGGTCGTGCGTCACGAGCACCAGCGTCGCGCCGGCGTCCTCGTTCAGGCCGAAGAGCAGGTCCATGATGCGCGCGCCGGTGGCCGAGTCGAGATTGCCCGTCGGCTCGTCGGCGAAGAGCACATCGGGACGCGTGACGAAGGCGCGCGCGATCGCGACCCGCTGCTGCTCGCCACCCGAAAGCTGGCGCGGGTAGTGACCGACCCGCCCGGCGAGGCCAACCTTCGCGAGCACCTCGAGTGCCGCTGCCCGCGCGTCGGCGCGGCCCGCAAGCTCGAGCGGCAGCATGGCGTTCTCGAGCGCCGTGAGCGACGGGACGAGGTGGAATGACTGGAACACGAAGCCGACATGGCGCGCGCGGACCGCCGCCCGACCGTCCTCGTCGAGCTGCGTGAGTTCGTTGCCCGCGAGCCGCACCGTGCCCGAGGTGGGTTCGTCCAGCCCGGCGAGCAGCGCCAGCAACGTCGACTTGCCCGCGCCCGAGGCGCCCATCACGGCCACGGTCTCGCCCCGCGTGATCGCCAGCGATACGTCGGAGAGGATGGCGAGCGTTCCCTCGGGACTGCTAACCTGCTTGCCCAGCAGCGCAGCCTCCAGCACCGTGTCCTTGCGTTCCACCTGTATCCGCCTCGCCTTCCTGTGCCTCGTCCTCGCCGGACACGTCGCGCGCGCCGGCGCTCCTACCGTCCTCGTACTCGGCGACAGCCTGAGTGCGGCCTACGGGATGCGCGTCGAGCAGGGCTGGGTGGCCCTGCTGCAGGAGCGCCTCACGTCGGAAGGTTACGGTTGCCGCGTGGTGAATGCCAGCGCGAGCGGCGAGACCACCGGCGGCGCGCTGGCCAGGCTGCCGCGTGCGCTCGACAAGCACCATCCCGCGGTCGTGATCATCGAGCTCGGCGGCAACGACGGCTTGCGCGGGCTGCCCGTCCCGGACGTGCGCTCGAACCTCGAGTCGCTGGTGCGCCTGAGCAGGAAGTCGGGCGCGAAAGTCCTGCTGATCGGCATGCGGATTCCGCCGAACTACGGGCCCGCGTACACGAAGTCATTCCACGACGTATTCGGCGAGGTTGCCGCCAGCGAACGGGTTCGGCTCGTGCCGTTCTTCCTCGACGGCATCGCGCTCGACGACGGGCTGATGCAGGAAGACGGCCTGCACCCGAACGCGGCGGCCCAGGCGAAGCTGCTCGACCAGGTCTGGCCCCGCCTCACGCCCCTGCTCAAGAAATAGGGGACATTCCCCGAAAAAAGGGGACATTCTCCTTTTCCAGGATTCCGACCGAGACACGCCCATTGGCGATTCCCGGAAAAGGAGAATGTCCCCTTTTTTCGGGGAATGTCGCCTATTTCTTCAGGGCGCCGCTCGCAACGAAGTGGGCGGCAACGTCGTCGCCCTTGCGCGCGGCGCGGCGAATTCCATCGAGGATCATCTTCTCGGCGCGCTCCGTGCCGACCCAGCTCACGATCGTCACCCACTTGCCCTTCTCCAGGTCCTTGTAGTGCCGGAAGAAGTGCGCGATCTGGTTGGTCAGCGTCGAAGGCAGGTCCTTGTACGACTTCACGCCCTCGTAGAACGGGTGCAGCTTGTCCACCGGCACGGCGATGATCTTCTCGTCGTCGCCGGCCTCATCCTTCATCAGCAGCGCGCCGACCGGGCGTACGCGCACGATGGCGCCCGGCACCACCGGACTCGGTACGACCACGATCACGTCCACCGGGTCGCCGTCGCCCGACAGCGTGTGCGGGATGAAGCCGTAGTTGCCCGGGTAGAACATCGCGGTGTTCAGGAACCGGTCCACACGCAGTGCGCCCGAGGCCTTGTCGAGTTCGTACTTGACCGGGACCCCGCCCTGCGGGATCTCGACCAGGACGTTGACGTCGCGCGGCGGGTCCTCGCCAATTCCGATCTTGCTGATGTCCATAGCTGGCTGGGCTCCTGCGAAACGTTGGCTTTAACCGACCTGCACGTAGCCGACCTACTCGTGATATGCGGGCGACAATTCGTGCACCGCGTCCACCATCGCCGCCGCGTGCTCCGGCGGCACGTCCGGGTGAATGCCGTGCCCGAGGTTGAAGACGTGGCCGTGCCCCTTGCCGTAGCTCGCCAGCACGCGCGCGACCTGCGCGCGGATCTCCGCGGGCGGCGCATAAAGCACGCTCGGGTCGAGGTTCCCCTGCAGCGCGACCCTGTCCTGCACGGCACGGCGCGCATCCGCGAGGTCGGTGGTCCAGTCCACGCCCAGCGCGTCGCAGCCGGTGTCCGCCATGTCGGCGAGCCACTGGCCGCCGCCCTTGGTGAAGAGGATCACCGGCACTCTGCGCCCGTCGCTCTCGCGCGTGACGCCGTCCACGATCCGCTTCATGTAGCGCAGCGAGAACTCGCGGTAATCGGCGGGCGTGAGCGCCCCTCCCCAGGTGTCGAAGACCATCACGGCCTGCGCGCCCGCAGCGACCTGCGCATTGACGTAAGCGAGCGTCGCGCGCGTGATCACGTCGAGCAGCCGGTGCAGCTCGCGCGGCGCGCCGTAGAGCATGCCCTTGATGTGCTGGAAGTTCTTGCTGCCGCCGCCCTCGACCATGTAGGTGCCGACCGTCCACGGGCTCCCGGCGAATCCGATCAGCGGCACGCGGCCGCCGAGCTCGCGGCGGATCAGCCGCACCGCGTCCATCACGTAGCGCAGCTCTCCCTCGGGGTCCGGGATCGGCAGCCGGTCGATGTCGGCCGCGGTGCGCACGGGCCGCGCGATCTTCGGCCCCTCGCCCGCCTCGAACTCCAAGCCGACGTTCATGGCGTGCGGAATCGTGAGGATGTCGGAGAACAGGATTGCGGCATCGAGCCGGTAGCGAGCCAGCGGCTGCAGCGTCACCTCGCAGGCGAGCTCGGGGTTCATGCAGAGATTGAGGAAACTGCCCGCCTTCGCGCGCGTCGCGCGGTACTCCGGCAGGTAGCGCCCGGCCTGGCGCATCATCCAGAGCGGCGTGCGCGGCACGGGTTGGCGCATGAGCGCGCGCAGCAGCAGGTCGTTCTGCAGGGGAGCCGTCATTTCGGTACGCCCGCGCCGAAGATCCCGGCGATCGTGTCCTGGATGGCAAGCGCGGCCGCCCGCGGCTCCGCCGCGTCGCGAATCGGCCGACCGACGACGATGTAGTCGGCGCCATTCGCAAAGGCCTGCGCGACGTCCACCGTGCGCTTCTGGTCGTCCACCGGCTTGTTCTCGACGGGACGGATGCCCGGGCACACGACCAGCAGGCGCTGGTCGATGAACTCGCGGAGTTTCGGCGCCTCGAGGCCCGAGGAGACAACTCCGTCGCAACCGGCCTCGAGCGCGCGGCGCGCGCGCGACAGCACCAGTTGCTCGACGTCGCAGGCGAAGCCGAGATCGTCGAGGTCGCCGCGATCGAGGCTGGTGAGCACCGTCACCGCCAGCACCTTGACATCACCCTTGGCCGCCGCCGCGGCCTCCATGATTCCCTGGTTGCCGTGCACGGTCGTTAGGGTCACGCCCCGGTTCCGCAGCTGCCGAACCGCGGCGGCCACCGTTGCCGGCACGTCGAAGAACTTGAGGTCCACGAAGACCTTCTTGTCGCGCGCGACCATCCAGTCGATCAGTTCGTAGTAGCCGCCGGACATGAACAGCTCGAGGCCGAGCTTGTAGAAGTGGACGGAATCACCCAGCGTGTCCGCTAGGCGGCGCGCCTCGCCGGGATCGGCGACGTCCATGGCGAAGATCAGGCGCTCGTGCGCCGGGATGGCCTTGGGGTGGAAGGGCATCGGAAGGCTCGGTGGCAGGTGCGGGCCGCAATGATACCGGAGGAGGAAAGCGGATAGCGGATAGGGGATAGGGGATGGTGGATAGGAGGAGGCAGAACGGCGGGCAGCGTCGGCCTTCTTACCATCCGCTATCCGCCATCCCCTATCCCCTGTCCGCTCTCTTCAGGTCCGCTCCGCCGGGTCGAACAGCCGCCGGTGCTCGAGGATCGCAAAGCGGTCGGTCATGCCCGCGATGTAGTCGGCCACGGCCCGCGCCAGCCCGGGCTGCCCGTCGGCGGCCTCCATGCGGCGCGCCGCCTCGCGGTGCTCGGTCGGCATGAGGTCCACGTCGGCCTGCATCGCCACGAAGAGTTCACTCACCACCCTGCGGGCCTTGGTGGTCATGCGCAGCACCTTGTAGTGCCGGTAGAGGCGCTCACGCAGGTAACGCTTGAGTTCCAGGTGCTCGGTGGCCACCTCGGCCCCGAACCGCAGCAGCGGCCCGGGAAGCGCGCGCACATCCTCGACGGCGGCGGGAGCCGCGGCGGCGATGGCCGCCGCCGACGCGTCGATGAGGTCGTTCACCAGGTAGTCGATCATGCGGCGCACGACCTCGTGCACGAGGCGACGGGACCCGAGTCCCGGATACCTGCCGATGACGATCTCGTGCTGGCGCCGGAAGATCGCGAGTTCGCGCAGTTCGTCGATGGAAATCAGCCCGGCGCGAATCCCGTCGTCGACGTCGTGGTTGTTGTACGCGATCTCGTCGGAGAGGTTCGCGAGCTGCGCCTCCAGGCTGGGCTGGCGCCGGGCGAGGAACCGCTCGCCGAGTTCGCCGAGCCGGCGCGCATTGGCGGCCGAGCAGTGCTTCAGTATCCCCTCGCGCGTCTCGAAGGTCAGGTTGAGCCCGGGGAATTCGGCATAGCGCTCCTCGAGCTCGTCCACCACGCGCAGCGACTGCAGGTTGTGCTCGAATCCGCCGAACTCGCGCATGCATTCGTGCAGCGCGTCCTGCCCGGCGTGGCCGAACGGCGTGTGGCCGAGGTCGTGGGCGAGACAGATCGCCTCCGCCAGCGGCTCGTTCAAATCGAGCGCGCGTGCCACGCTGCGCGCGATCTGCGCGACCTCCAGCGAATGCGTGAGCCGCGTCCGGAACAGGTCACCCTCGTGGTTCACGAAGACCTGCGTCTTGTAGACGAGGCGGCGGAACGCGGTCGAGTGCACGATCCGGTCGCGGTCGCGCTGGTACTCGGTGCGATGCCGCGGCGGTGGCTCCGGGAACCGACGGCCGCGCGAGGCCTCGTCGTGCTGGGCGTATCGCGCCAGCGTGCCTGTGCCGCCGTTCATGCCTCGCTCCCGAAGTGAGCTGCCAGCGTCTCATGCAGCACCTGGGCCGGATAATCGCCGCTCACGACGCCCTCGCCGAGGCGTGTGAGCAGCACCAGGCGGATCCGCCCCGCGAGCACTTTCTTGTCCATGCCCATGAGTTCCAGCGCGCGCCTTGCGCCGATGGCCGGTGCGACCGCGGGAAGCCCCGCGCGCTGCAGCAACCCGCGCACCCGCTCGACCTCCGGGCGACCGAGCCAGCCGAGCCGCGCCGACATGTCGGTGGCGAGCAGCATGCCGATTCCGACCGCCTCGCCGTGCAGCCACTCGCCGTAGCCCGCGGCCGCCTCGATCGCGTGGCCGAACGTGTGCCCGAGGTTCAGCAGGGCGCGGGCGCCGTGCTCGCGCTCGTCGGCCGCGACGATCGCCGACTTTATTTCACAGGAGCGGCGCACCGCCTGCGCGACCGCAGCGGGATCGAGCGCGAGCAGCGCCGCAACGTTCGCCTCAAGCCAGGCCAGGAAGGCCGCGTCTGCGACCAGTCCGTACTTGATGACCTCGGCGAGCCCGGCCCGCAGTTCGCGCGGCGGCAGCGATTGGAGCGTGTCCGTGTCCGAAACCACCGCGCGCGGCTGGTGGAAGGCGCCGATCAGGTTCTTGCCGCCGGGATGATTGACGCCGGTCTTCCCGCCGACCGACGAGTCGACCTGCGCGAGCAGCGTAGTCGGAACCTGCACGAAGTCGACGCCGCGCTGGTAGCAGGCCGCGGCGAACCCGGCGACGTCGCCGACCACGCCCCCGCCGAGCGCGACGACGCAGGCATCGCGGTTCATCCGCGCGCCCACGAGCGCATCGAAGATCCGGCCTGCCGTTTCGAGCGTCTTGTGCCGCTCGCCATCGGGAAGGTGTACCGTTTCCACCCGCCTCCCGTCGAGTCCGCGCACGAGGCGATCGAGGTACAGCGGGCCTACGACCTCGTTGGTCACGACCATCACGTCACGGGCAGGCATGGCCTCGCCGAGGACCTCGGAATCGTCGAGCAGCCCCGGCCCGATCAGGATCGGGTAGCTGCGCTCGCCGAGGTCGATGGTCACGCGCTGCATTCGGCGCTCCTCGCGGCCTCGAGGAGGCGCAGGATCTCCTCGACCACGGTCTTCACCCGGCGGCCGTCGGTATCCACGGTGAGGTCGGCGACCTCCTCGTAGAGCGGTGATCGGAACTCCGCCAGGCGCTGGAGCGTCCCTCGCGGGTCCGGGTTCATGAGCAGCGGGCGATGGGCGCTGCGGCGGGTGCGGGCGAGTTGCTGGTCCACGGAGGCCCGAAGATACACGACGCAGCCCCGGTCGCGCAGGCGCGAGCGCGTCGCCGCGTCCAGCACCGCGCCGCCGCCCGTCGCGATGACCGTCCGCGCGCGCTGCGTCAGTTCGTCCAGGACCTCGGCCTCGCGGGCACGAAAACCGGCCTCTCCCTCGCGCTCGAAGATGTAGGCGATGTCCACGCCGGTGTGGGCCTCGATCTCGGCGTCGCTGTCCAGGAACCGGAGGCCGAGCCGGGTCGCGAGCTGCCTCCCCACGGCGCTCTTGCCCGAGCCCATGGGGCCCACGAGGACGATGTTCTCGACGTTCAACATGCCCGAAACGAATGCGGCCGCAGGATCGCTGCGGCCGCATTGTCCCACCGGACCGGCTGGTCGTCAGTAGATGTTGGCGCCCTCGCGCAGGATCTTCGGCGTCACGAAGATCAGGAGCTCGTTCTTCTCGTCCTTCGTGGCCTTCTTGCGGAAGAAGAACCCGAGTCCAGGTATGTCGCCGAGGAAAGGCACCTTGTTGACGTCGTCGCGGCTTTCCGTCTCCAGGATGCCGCCCAGGACCACGGTCTGGCCGTCGTTCACCAGCACCTGCGTCGTGATCTGGCGCGTGTCGATGCTCGGCACCAGGCCGCCCGTCGCGCTCGGCACGTACTGGCCGACGCTGTCCTTGGTGACCTTGAGGTCGAGGATCAGGCGGTCGTCCGGCGTGATCTGCGGCGTGACGGTGAGCGAGAGCACGGCCTTCTTGAACTGCGTGGTCGTGGCGCCGCTCGACGCGGATTCCTGGTACGGAATCTCGCGACCCTGCTCGATGTAGGCTTCCTGGCCGTTCGCGGTGATGACGCGCGGCGACGAGACCACCTCGCCGCGTCCCTCCTGCTGGGCCGCCGATATCTCCAGGTCCACGACGTAGTCGGAGTTGAGCAGCGTCATCGCCAGGTTCATTGCCGGGTTCACGACCGGCAGGTTGACGATGTAGCGCTCCGGCGCGGTGCCCGTCTGGACGGATCCGGGGCCCGAAGCGCCGCCGGTGCTGCCGGGGGCGATGATCGGACCACCGTCGCCCGTGGAGTTGTTCAGGCCGTTGTTGCCGAGCCAGAACATGCCGTCCTGGCCGGCTGAGCCCACGTAGGCACTGCCGAATCGCACGCCGAGTTCGCGGCTGAAGCTGTCGTTCACGATCACGATGCGCGACTCGATCAGCACCTGCTTCACGGGTATGTCGAGCGTGGCGACCAGGCGGCGAATGTCCGCGAGCCGCTCGGCGGTATCCACCAGCAGCAGCGTATTCGTGCGCTCGTCCACCGATACGCTGCCGCGTTCGGACAGGAGCGAGGTCTTGCCCTGCGACTTGATCAGGCCGGCGAGGTCGGACGCCTTCGCGTAGTTGACCTGCATGTACTCGCTGCGCACGGGCGAGAGCTCGACGATCGCCTTCTGCGATTCGAGCTGCTGCTTCTCGCGTGCCTGCAATTCCTCCGTCGGCGCGACGTAGATGACGTTACCGTCCTGGCGCTTGTCGAGGCCCTTGGTCCTGAGCACGATGTCGAGCGCGTGGTCCCAGGGCACGTTCTGCAGGCGCAGGGTCACGTTGCCCTGCACCGTGTCGCTGACCACGATGTTCTGCCCGCTGGTCTCCGCCAGCAGCTGCAGCACGGCGCGGGTCTCGATGTCCTGGAAGTTGAGCGTCAGGCGCTCGCCCTTGTACTCGCGCTTGCTCGGGTCGGCCTGCGCGGTCTTGGGACGCGGGCGTACCTCGAGCGCGTAGTCGCGGTCGCTCTGGTAGGCGAACTGCTCGAAGTCCCCCGCCGCGGCAACCACGATGCGCACGCCGTTCGGCCCGCGCGTCACGTCGAAGGAGCTGATCGGCGTGGCGAAGTCCACCACGTCGAAACGCTTCATGTACTCGTCGGGCACCGTGGTGTTCGGGAAGTCGATGACGATGCGGCCGCCTTCCTGCTTGAGGCTCGCCTGCACGCCCGCGTCGCTCGTGCTGACGAGCACGCGGCCAGCGCCGTCCGTGCCGCGCCGGAAATCAACCTTCTGCACTTCCGCCGTCCTGGCGGGGCCGGCCTTGCTGCCACCTGCGGGTGCCGTTGCGGCCTGCGCCGTGCCGCCGCCGCCGCGCCCGATCATCACGAACACCGTATTGCCCGACACCCGGGTCTGGTACGGGAGCATCTGGTCCATGTTGAACACGAGCCGCGTGCGGCCGGACGCCTCGGCAGCAACGATCGTGTCGACGCCGCCGGTATTGACGTCAATGCGGCGCGACGGGATCGCGAGCGTGGCGCCGGGCAGGTCCACCGAGAGGCGGGCCGGGTTGTCCACGGTGAAGGTCACGGGCTGCGGCGCGGGGCCGTCGAGCACGAGGCGCACTTCGACCTGCTCGCCCGGCTGCGGTTGCACCTCCACCTTTTCGAGGCGGAGGGCGCCCTGCGCCAGCGCGGCCTGTGCGATGAACGCGGCGAGCCCGGCCAGCGCGACGAGCGCCGCGGGCCTGCGCGGGCCGTGCGCCTGGCGTTCGCCTTCGCGGGGGGCGATCGTGTTGAACGATGCAGCGGTCATGCTCGAATCTCCTTGCAGATCAGTCGCTCAACGCAAGCGCGGCGGGGCGCTCGATGAATCCGCCCATACCGTCGGGAACGATCTCGATGAGCGAGATCTTGCCTTCGTCAATGGCCGTGATCCGGCCGTCGCTCTGGCCCAGGTGACTGCCGGGCAGCACCCGGTGCACCAGTCCGTCTTTCGTCTGCACGAGCCCGTATGTCCGGGCCTGCAGCTTCAACGTACCGACCATGTTCAGTGTGTCGAGCGAGAACTGCTCGAGGAACTCGCGCGGTCGGCTGGCGTCGGGTCGTATCGCGTTCGGCCCGCTGGCCGACGCCGGCACGCCCGGCTCGAACGGCGAGCGCTGGTCGGACGCGGGATAGGCGAAGGTCTCGTAGGGCTTGACCTCCGGCAGCGGCTCGATGCGTCCGCCCGGACGGCCCTTGATCTCGGCGATCTGGGCGCGCAGCTGGTCCGTGTCGTCGGAACATCCGCCCGCCGCCGCGAGCACGGCCGCGGAGAGGACGATGCGCAGTGCTTTGGTCATATCCGGTCGTGCCTCTGCCATGGCCGCCTCACCCGCCCGCGCCGGACTTGCCGGACTTGCCGGCGCTTACCGGGCTTACCGGGCTTGCCGGGCTTGCCGGGCTTGCCGGGCTTTTCGCTCTTGCCGCCGACCGCAGCCTGCTGCTCGTCCTCGTCGAGGTATCGATAGGTCTTGGCGGTGACGTTGAGCACCAGGTCGCCCGGGGCGCCGGAGTCCTTGCTGGCCGGCTCGATCTCGATGTCGTGCAGCGTGACGATGCGCGGCAGCGCGGCGACGCCAGCCGCGAAGTTACCCATCTGGTGATAGCCGCCCGTCAGCCGGATGCTGATGGGGAGCTCCGCGTAGAAGTCCTTCTGCACCTCGCCCTGTGGCTGGAACAACTTCTCCTGCAGGCCCGCCGCGAGTCCCGTCTGCGACACGTCAACCAGGAGGTTCGGCACCTCGGTCTTGTTCGGCAGCTGGCGCAGCATGGCACCGAAGGACTTTTCCATCTCCGCGAGCTGGTCCTTGTAGGCCTGCAGGTTGGCCGCCTTGCGCGCCTTGCTCTCGAGCGTGTTCAGGAGCTCGGTCTCCTTGGTGCGCGCCTCGACCAGCAGGGGGTGCTGCGACTTCCAGACGAAGAAGTAGTAGCCCCCCGCCGCGGCCAGCAGGAACAGCACGATCGCGACACCCAGCCGGACGGTCAGCGGCCAACGCCCCGGATCGTTGGGATCGAGGGTGCGCAACTGCTCGAGCAGCTCCTGGAACGTCTTCATTTGGCGGCCACCTTGCCGGTTTCCGCTTCATCTTCGGGCGGGACCTGGCTGCGCTGGTTGGCGAACAGCGTGAATTCCGCGCCGCGGCCGGTATCGCGCCCCTTGGTCTCCACGACCTGCAGCGACGGGTCCGCGAGCCACTGCGAGTTGTCGATGTTGCGCATGAACGCGGATACGCGCGTGCTCGACTGCGCCACGCCCCTGATCTCGACGCGCGTGCCGGACTGCTTCAGGAACGTGAGGTAGACGCCGTCCGGCAGCGTGCGCACGATCTCGTCGAAGATGTGCACGATCTCGGGCCGGCTGCGCTGCAGCGTCTCGATGATCTCCATGCGCGCGAGAAGCTTCCGCTTCTGGTTCTCGAGGCCGAGGATTTCCTGGATCTGCTTGTCGAGCTGGGCGATCTCGTCGTTCAGGACCTGGTTGCGCTGCTGCTGGTGCTCGATCGCCGAACTCATCTCCCACCGCCCGATGAGCGTCACCAGCGCCGCGGTCGCAATCGCCGCGCCGATCGACAGGATGAACTCCTGTCGCTTCTGCTTGCGCTGGGACTCGCGCCACGGCAGGAGGTTGATTCTTGGCATGTCAGTCGAAGCTCCTCAGCGCGAGGCCGCAGGCCGTCAGGAGCGCGGTCGCGTCCTTCTTCACTCCCTGCGCCAGCGCCCGCGTCGAAATCTTCATCTGGCCGAGCGGGTCGCCGCGCTCGGCGCTGATGCCGACGCGGCTGGTGATCACGTCAGCGACGCCGGGAATGTTGGCGCAGCCTCCGCAGATCAGGATCTGCTCCGGCTGCGCGCGTCCGCTGCCGGATGCCAGGTAGAACTGCAGCGAGCGGCTCACCTGCTGGCACATGTCGTCGATGAAGGGGTCGAGCACCTCGGCCTGGTAGTTGCCCGGCAGCCCGCCTTCCTTCTTGGCGCGCCCGGCCTCCTCCATGCTGAGCCCGTAGGTCCGCATGATGTCCTCGGTCAGCTGCTGGCCGCCGAAGGCGAAGTCGCGGGTGTAGGTGACCTTGAGGTCGCGCAGCACGGAGAACGTGGTGCTGCTCGCGCCGAAGTCGATGACGGCGATGCTGCGATCCATTCCGCCGTCCGGCATCTGGTGGGTGAGCAGGCGGCAGGCGTTCTCGAGCGCGAAGGCTTCGACGTCCACTATGCGGGTCGTGAGCCCGGCCGCCTGGACCGCGGCCTGGCGCTGATCGACGTTCTCGGAGCGCGTCGCGACCAGCAGCACGTCCAGCATCTCCGGGTCCTTCTCCGACGGGCCGATCACTTCGAAGTCGAAGCTGACCTCCTCCATCGGGAAGGGGATGTACTGGTCGGCCTGCATCTCGACCTGCGACTCGAGCTCGGCCTCGCGCAGGTTGCGCGGCATCTGGATGACCTTGGTGATGGCCGCGTCGCCGCTGATTGCGACGGCGCACTCGCGGCTGCGGGCGCCGGCGCGCTTCACCGCGCGACGCACGGCCTCGCCGACGGCCTGCGAATCCACGATCGCCTTCTCGTTGATCGCGTTGGGCGGTGAAGGCTCCGCCGCGTACGACTCGACGCGATAACCGTCGCCACTCTTCGTAAGCTCAATGAGCTTGACGGACGACGTCGTGATGTCGAGCCCAATGACCGGTCGAGACCTGCCCTGAAACAGCACGCGTGAGTCCTTCTAGTTCAAGAGGTTGCGCATCGATCGTGGAGTAGAGTCCATGCCCCCGCCGCACTATATATCAGGGTTCCGCGAAAAAGAATTGTGAGGGCCCTAGCAGAATGCGGCATCCGACAGCAGACCCCCCGTGTGTGGCGCACGAAATTCGACGGCCACGCAGTGCAACGTTCAGCCGATGTCCGGGGCTGGCCGCCCGGAGCGGGGTCCGCGTCGCGCGACGATCCCGTACGTTGCTGCGTCGTGGGCACGAGCGCTGCGACATCGTCCGGACCGGCAACCCCGCTGTCGTAGGCCTGACCCTTAGACCGGTGGCTTTGCGTCCCCACCTTTCGGTGAGTTTGCCCTTGCGTCGCGAGCTACTATGCACAACCGCCGCAGGCGCGGCAAGGACTGGATCCCAGAATTCGGCATGTGGCGACGCGCAAGGAAACCCCTCGCAACCCTGCTCGCGGCGGCGCTCGCCGCAGGTGGCCTCGCAGTACTCGGCATCGCGGGCGCGTTCCAGTACCTGGAGCCCGAGCTGCCGGACGCGGCCGACCTCCGCGACCTTCGCCTGCAGCTGCCGCTCACCGTGTACACGCGTGACGGCAAGCTGATCGCCCAGATCGGCGAGCAGCGACGCATTCCGGTCGCGGCTGCGGCAATCCCGAAGGTGGTCGTGGACGCGTTCCTCGCGGCCGAGGACGACCGTTTCTTCGAGCACCCCGGCATCGACTGGCAGGGACTGGTGCGCGCACTCGCGTCGAACGTGTCGGCCGGCGGCGTACGCGAGGGCGGCGGCACGATCACCATGCAGCTCGCTCGCAATACGCTGCTCACCCCGGAGCGCACCCTGAGGCGCAAGCTCAAGGAAGTCTTCCTCGCCTTGCGCATCGAGCGGGAGTTCGGCAAGGACGAGATCCTCGAGCAATACCTGAACCGCATCTTCCTCGGGCAGCGCGCCTACGGCGTGGGCGCCGCCGCCGAGGTCTACTTCAACAAGCACGTCGCGGACCTGACCCTGCCCGAGGCGGCGCTGATCGCCGGGCTGCCCCGTTCCCCGTCGCGGGACAATCCGGCGGCGAGTGGCGAGCGGGCCCACGCGCGCCGCGCCTACGTCCTGCGGCGCATGGAGGAGACGGGCAAGATCGATGCTGCGGAGCGCGAGGCAGCGGAACGCGCCCCGATCCCGACACGCCTCCACGCCCCGGTCGTCGAACTGCAGGCCCCGTACGTCGCCGAGATGGCGCGGCAGGACCTCGTGCGGCGGTTCGGCCCGGCCGCGCTCACCGCGGGCTACCGCGTCACGACGACGCTGGACAGCGCGCTGCAGGCGGCGGCGAACGCAGCCATCTGGCGCACGATGCTCGAGTACGACCGGCGCCACGGCTATCGCGGCGCGAGCGCCCAGCTCGATCCGGTCGTGGCGGCGGACGCCGCCGCGGTCGCCACCCCGCTGCGCGAGCACCCGGACCGGGGCAGCCTGCGCGCCGCGGTCGTCGTCTCCGTCGGCCTGCGGGAAGCCACGCTCCGCGGCCGCGACGGCTCGCGGATCGATCTCGACTGGGAAGCGATGTCCTGGGCGCGGCGCGAACTGTCCGTCGATGCACTCGGGCCATCCCCGAAGACGGCAGGCGACGTCCTCCAGGCCGGGCAGGTCGTCTACGTCGAGCCGCTCGAGGGCGGGCGCTACCGCCTGGCGCAGATGCCCGCGGTTGGCGCGGCCTTCACCGCCCTCGACCCGCACGACGGCGCGATCGTCGCCCTGGTCGGCGGCTTCGACTTCGCCGCGAGCAAGTACAACCGGGCGGTGCAGGCCCGGCGACAGCCCGGCTCGGCATTCAAGCCGTTCCTGTACTCGGCCGCGCTCGCGCACGGGTTCACGCCGGCCACGCTGGTGAACGACGCGCCCATCGTGCTCCCGGGCGGCGGCGGCGACGACGGCACCGAGGAATGGCGGCCGCAGAACATCACCAGGCAGTTCTACGGCCCGACACCGATGCGCGAAGCGCTGGTGCGCTCGCGCAACCTGGTGTCGATCCGCCTGCTGCGCGGAACGGGCCTCGGGCCGGCGTTGCGGCACATCGCGCAATTCGGCTTCGGACCAGAGGCCCTGCCGCCCAACCTCACGCTCGCGCTCGGCACGGGCCAGGTGACGCCGCTCGACATGGCGCGCGGTTTCGCGGTATTCGCGAACGGCGGCTGGCGGGTAACGCCTTACTTCGTGGAGAAGATCGCGGACGCCTCCGGCGCCGTCGTCTTCGAGGCCGCCCCGCCGCTTGCCTGCCCGCAGTGCACGGAGTCCCCGCCGGCGGATGCCACCCAGGCCTCCGATGCGGCGAATGACGCGACGGCCGATACAGCGACGGACGCGACCGCGGCTGAGCCCACCGTCCCAGCCGAAACTCCGGCCGCGGATACCGGCGGCGACCCGGCCGGTGGCCAGGATCCCGAGGTGCCGCCTGAGCGCCGGGCCCCGCGCGCGATTTCCGCAGCGAACGCCTACGTCATGACGGACATCATGACGGACGTGATCCAGCGCGGCACGGCGCAGCGCGCGAAGGCGCTCGGGCGACGCGACATTGCGGGCAAGACCGGAACGACCAGCGATCGCCGCGACGCGTGGTTCGTGGGCTTCAATGCCGACCTGGTCGCGGCCTCGTGGATCGGGTTCGACCAGGAACGCTCGCTGGGCGAAAACGAGGAAGGCGGCCACACCGCCCTGCCGATGTGGATCTACTTCATGCAGGAGGCGCTGAAGGGGCGCCCGGAGCATCGCCTGCCCCAGCCGCCCGGCGTCGTGCGCATGTGGGTCTCGCGCGAGACCGGCGCGCCGGCGAGCGCCGGCCGCACCGGCGCCATCTTCGAGGCCTTCCTCGAGCAGTACGTGCCGCAGCCAGGCCGCGCGGACTACGGTGAGGGCGTGGACGCAGAGAGCGTCCAGCCGCCCGCGTCCGACGATTCCATATTCTGAAAGGGCCGCCGATGCATCGACGACCGAACCCGCGCGCGGAGCTCCTGCGGCAAGCCGTCGCCGAGGAAGCGGCCCGTATCATGCGCGAGCAGGGCGTGGACGACTTCCTGCTCGCCAAGCGCAAGGCCGCCGAGCGGCTGGGCGTGACGGACGCCTCCATCCTGCCGCGGAACACGGAAATCGAGGCAGCCAAGGTCGCGCACCAGCGGCTCTTCGGCGCCGACCGCCACGAAGCCGAACTCGCAGTGCTGCGCAGGGCCGCGCTCGAGGCGATGCGGCTGATGTCGGACTTCGACCCTCGCCTGGTCGGGCCCGTGCTCACGGGGACGGCGTCGGGACACTCCGAGATCAACCTGCACGTGTTTTCGGAGTCGCCCGAGGCCGTCTCGCTGCGGCTCGAGGAGCGCGGCGTGCCGCATGAGGTGGTCGAGCGGCGGGTACGTTACGAGCGGGACCGCAGCGTCGGTTACCCCGCCCTGCGTTTCGTCGCGGGCCGCCAGACGGTGGACGCGGTCGTGTTCCCGGTCGACGGAATCAGGCAGTCGCCTGCGAGCCCGGTGGATGGCAAGCCGATGCGGCGCGCCAGCGTCGCGGAAGTCGAAGCGCTGCTCTAGGGAAAAGGGGACATTCTCCTTTTTCCTCCGCCCACAGGCCGAGAAAAAGGAGAATGTCCCCTTTTCGTTCAGCGCTTGTCGATTTCCACGTAGTCGCGCGCGGTCGGCCCGGTATAGAGCTGCCGCGGCCGGCCGATCTTCATCCCGGGGTCGGCGATCATCTCCTGCCAGTGCGCGACCCAGCCCGCGGTACGGGCGATCGCGAACATCACCGTGAACATCGAGCGCGGGATGCCGAGCGCGCTGTAGATCACGCCCGAGTAGAAGTCCACGTTCGGGTAGAGCTTGCGGGCAATGAAGTACTCGTCCTTGAGCGCGATCTCCTCGAGGCGCAGCGCGAGCTCGAAGAGCGGGTTGTCGGTCTGGCCCCGGCGCGCCAGCACCTTGTGGCACATCTCGCGGATGATCTTGGCGCGCGGGTCGAAGTTCTTGTAGACGCGGTGGCCGAAGCCCATGAGCCGGGTGTGGCCGTCCTTGTCCTTCACGCGCTCGAGGAACTTCGGGATGTTGTCCACGGTGCCGATGTCCTCGAGCATCGCGAGCACGGCTTCGTTCGCACCGCCGTGTGCCGGGCCCCAGAGCGCCGACACGCCGGCCGAGATCGCCGCGTACGGGTTGGTGCCCGTGCTGCCGGCGAGGCGGACGGTGGAGGTGCTCGCGTTCTGCTCGTGGTCCGCGTGCAGGATCAGCAGCAGGTCGAGCGCCTGCGCGGTCACCGGGTCGATCACGTAGTCCTCGGCCGGCACCGCGAAGAACATGCGCAGCATGTTGGCGCAGTAGTCGAGGTCGTTGCGCGGGTAGACGAACGGCTGGCCGAGCATGTGCTTGTAGGCCGCGGCGGAGATGGTCGGCACCTTGGCAAGGATGCGGTGCGAGAAGATCTCGCGGTGCCGCGGGTTATGGTTGTCCATGGTGTCGTGGTAGAAGGCCGCCATCGACGACACGACCGCGGACACCATCGCCATCGGGTGCGCGTTGTAATGGAATCCGTTGAAGAAACGCAGCAGCGTTTCGTTCATCATCGTGTGGTAGCGGATCGCGTGGTCGAACTGCTCGAGCTGCTTCGCGGTCGGCAGGTCGCCGTTGATCAGGAGGTAGGCCACCTCCAGGAAGTTCGACTTGGTCGCAATCTGCTCGATGGGGTAACCCCGGTAGAGCAGGATCCCGGCGTCGCCGTCGATGTAGGTGATCTTGCTCTCGCAGGCCGCGGTCGCCATGAATCCGGGGTCGAAGGTGAAGATCCCGTGGTCCTTGGCGAGGGGGGCGATGTTCAGGCAATCCGGCCCGACGCTGCCGCTCAAGGCCTGCAGGGTGGATTTCTTGCCCGTGTCGAGGCTGACCAGTTCGTACTTCTTGGTGCTCATCGTTTTCCTACCTGTATTCACCCGCGCACGGCAGTCCCGTGACGGCGAGCCAGCCTTGCATGACGTGCAGGCCCAATCAAGACAGTATTAATCCACGACCTTGAGGGCCTGGCCGGCAACCGGTTCCTTGTCTGGGTAAAGGTCGTTCAGCAGCCGCAACTGCTCCGCCGGATAGGGGTGGATGGGCGAGGTCCGTGCCAGCGCCTCGATGCGCGTCTGGGGCGTCGCCTGCAGGAGCTCGATGCGGGTCGGCTCGGCGAGCGCGAACTCGCTGTCCTTCAGGCGTCGGAACGTCCTGATGCTGGACATGAAGAGCGGATCGGTGGCGGACATCGCGGAGCCCAGGCGCGTGGCGCCCCGGAAGACATAGGCCATGTTGTTCATGTATACGACGGCGTAACGGGCCGGTCCGCGATTGCCCCAGGGCAGCGTCACCTCGCGCGCGATCGCCGTGTAACCCTGGAGGCCGTTCGCCTGCAGGGTCTCCGCCGCCGACAGCGGTACCCCGTTCAGGTTGCGAACCAGGAAGTCCCTGGGCCCGACGTCCGGCGGCACGGGCATCGCGTACAGCTCGAGGAACGCGTCCTTCTGCGCGGGGAACCCGACGACCTTGCTCGGCGTGTTGTCGACGGTCCAGGCGGTCGGGAACGCGACCGTGAACCCCATGTCCGCGTGGTAGAAGCGGCTGCCGCGCACCATGCCCTGGGCGGCGCTGGATCCGTAGGGCAGGCCCTTGATGTGACCGAGGTAGACGTCCCGGCCGTCGGGACGGGGCGCCCCGTCCGCATCGACCTTGTGGGCCGCCTTCACCACCTCGTGCAGGCGGGTGTCATTGTCGGGGTGACTGGCAAAGACGCCGTGATAGATCCGGGGCTTGCGGTTCTCCGCCCGCGCCTGCTGGATCTCGAAGGCCTCCTGGTTCTTGAGCAGGCGCACGACATCGATCATCGCGTCGGGGTCGTACCCCAGGCGGTCGAGGTACTGGGCGCCGATGCTGTCGGCCTCGAGTTCCATGTCCCGGCCGTAACCGCTGACCAGCGCCGAGCCGGCCATGTTCGCAACCTGGGCGAGATCCCCGCTGCCCGTCAGGATACCGATCACCGTCGCGCCGACACCGGTGGCCATCGCGCCCGTCTGCTGGCGCACGGAGTGACGTGCCGTCACGTGCCCGACCTCGTGGCCAAGCACGGCGACGAGTTCGGCCTCTGAATTGAGGTAGGCCATGATCCCGCGCGTGACGTAGACATACCCACCCGGCAGCGCGAACGCGTTCACTTCCTCGCTGTCGAGGACCGTGAACGTGTACTGGAGCTGGGGCCGGTGGCTCACCTTCACGATGCGCTGCCCGACCTGGTTCACGTAGTTCTGCAGCACTTCGTCGTCGTAGCGCGCGTACTGCTGCATGATCTTCGCGTGTTCCTGGCGGCCGACCTCGATCTCCTGCGCCTCGGACATCGTGACGATGTCGGCCTTGCCGGTGACCGGGTTCGTCGCGCAGCTGGCGAGCGCCGTCGCCGCGAGCATCGCAACCAGCAGACGGACGGTGGGAAGATTCATGCGCGGACCTCTGGGGCGGGGACCCTGAGTCTAGAGGGCCGCAGACGCGTCAGAAAGTTCCCCGAGGCGAGACCGGCCTGGGGAGGCCGGTCGACAAAGCGATTCCCGAGGAGCGACTCGACCGGCCTCCTCGGGGCGATCTCGCGCGGCGCCAACACGACACGGGGACCGGAAACGAAACGGGGCGCTCGAGGCGCCCCGTCGCTGGTCGCTCGGACGTAGTCCGTCAGCCGCGCGCGTACTTCTTGCGGAAGCGATCGACGCGACCGCCGGTGTCGACGATCTTCTGCTTGCCCGTATAGAACGGGTGACAGTTCGAACACACTTCGATCTGCAGGTCCTCGCCGAGCGTGGAGCGCGTCTCGAACTTGTTCCCGCAACTGCAGGTCACGGTGATGTTTTTGTAGTCGGGATGGATTCCGCTCTTCATGGCCGCGGTCCTTGGGCAGACTTGGGGAAAAAGGGCGCGAAGTATAGGAGCGGCGGGTCACCGTGACAAGGCTCGTCGGTGTGTCGCGTCGGCACCACGGCCGGTTATCCACAAAAGCTGTGGGTAACTTTGTGGATGACTGGAGTCCGCAGGGGCTCGGTGTGGCGCGAGATTGGGGCATTTTCGATTTGGTCAATTTTTGACCACGTCTTTTCCTGTTTATAAATCAGTGCCTTACGATGAGTGCCTAAGATGTCACTTCGACTACAGGCTGTAACCCGTCGAATCTAGGCTCACGGGCCCCGGATGTGCATAACTGGCGCGCCTGAGGGCTGCTCCGGCCGCCGGAAGAACAGATTTCCAGGCCCGGCGCCGCCGGTTTCAGTCCGCTGGCGCCCCGGGCGGAGGCACGTCGGGCAGGAAAATCGCCTGCAAGTCATTGAGGAACAAGCGTCCTTGCGGCGTCGCGGTCCAGCGCCCCGCGGGCGTCCGCGTGAGCAGGCCTCGCTCACGCGCGACCGCAGCACCGCGCACGGTGGCCCATGCCCGCCCGGTGCGGGCCTCGAATGTCGCCTCGTCGAAGCCTTCGACCAGTCGCAGTGCGTTCAGGCAGAACTCGAATGCAAGGTCACGGCTCGCGATCGTGCGTACGCCTGCGATCCTCTCTTCCGCGCGCTCCGCGGCAAGGTACCTGCCCGGCTGGCGCACCCGTTCTGCGCGTACCACGCAACCGCGGACCGTGTCGGTGACCTTGCCGTGCGCGCCGGCACCGATGCCGAGGTAGTCGCCGAACTCCCAGTAGTTGAGGTTGTGCCTGCAGCGGCGCCCGGGCCGCGCATAGGCCGACACCTCGTACTGCTGGAACCCCGCACCTGCCAGCCGCGGCTGGCAGGACTGCTGCATCTCGAACACCGCCTCCTCGTCCGGCAGCTGCGGCGGCCGCCGTTCGAAGACGGTTCCCGGTTCCAGCGTCAGGTTGTAGTGCGAAATGTGCGCGGGCTCGAGCTCGATGGCGCGCTCGACGTCCAGGAGCGCACCTTCAGGCGACTGCTGCGGCAGGCCGTACATGAGGTCGAGGTTGAAGTTGCCGAGGCCCGCCGCGCGCAGTTCGGCCACCGCGCCGAGAATCTCTCCGCTCTGGTGGATGCGGCCCAGCGCGGCCAGGCACCGGTCGTCGAAGCTCTGCGCGCCCAGCGACACGCGACTGACCCCGGCGTCGCGGTACGCGGCAAACGCCCCGTGCTCGACCGTGCCCGGGTTGGCCTCGAGCGTGACCTCCACATCGCCGGCGACCGGCAGCAGTTCCCGGGCCCGCGCAAGCACGGCCGCAATGGCGCTGGCCGAAAAGAGGCTCGGCGTCCCTCCGCCGAAGAACACGGACACGATCTCGCGCCCGGCGACCTCGCGCGCCGCGAGATCCAGGTCGTCGAGGAGCGCGGCGAGATATGCCCCCTCGGGAATTCCCGCGGACGGAATTGCGTGGGAGTTGAAGTCGCAGTACGGGCACTTGCGCACGCACCACGGCAAGTGCACGTAGAGCGCGAGCGGCGGCGCAACCAGCGCCGTCACGGCTCGTGGTCGCCGAGCCGGGCGACCAGCGCGCGCAGGGCCTTGCCGCGATGGCTCACGCCGTTCTTCTCTCCGGCTTCGAATTCCGCGGCGGTCCGGTCCGTACCCGCGACGACGAACAGCGGGTCGTACCCGAATCCGCCGGACCCGCGGGGCGACCTCGCGATCCAACCCTCCCAGCTCGCCTCGCACACGATCGGGGCCGGGTCGCCGGAGTGCCGTTGGTACGCGACGGCGCAGCGGTAGCGCGCCGTACGTGCCGCGTCCGGCACATCTTCCAGCTCACGCAGCAGCCTGGCGTTATTCGCGGCGTCGCCCGCCCCCTCGCCCGCGTAACGGGCTGAACGGATCCCGGGCGCTCCGCCGAGCGCGTCCACCTCGAGTCCCGAATCGTCCGCGATCGCTGGCAGGCCGGCCGCCTGCCGCGGCGAAGCGCGCCTTGAGGATCGCGTTCTCGACGAAGGAGTGGCCGGTCTCTTCGGCCGCGGAACCGGTGAAGTCGGACAGCGGCAGGACCTCGACCTGCCAGGGCGCGAGTATCGCCCGCAGTTCCCGCAGCTTGCCGGCGTTGCCGGTCGCGAGGACCAGCCGCGCAGGCAGGCGCTCGCTCACGCGCCGGACCCGCGGGACGCGCCCGCGAGCGGCTCCTGCAGCGCCTCGAGCTGGGCCGCGAAGAGCTGCTGGCAGGCCACGGACGCCAGGTCCAGCAGGCGATCCAGTTCGTGCCTGCGGAACGCGTGGCCTTCGGCCGTGCCCTGGATCTCGATGAACCCGCCGCCGTTGTTCATGACCACGTTCATGTCGGTCTCGGCGTCGGAGTCCTCCGCGTAGTCGAGGTCCAGTACCGCGGCGCCGCCGACGATGCCGACGGAGACGGCCGCGACCTGGCCGTGCAGCGGGCTGCGCGAAAGCGAGCGGCGGCGCACCAGGGCGTCCATCGCGTCGGCGAGAGCGACGTAGGCGCCGGTGATTGCCGCCGTGCGCGTGCCGCCGTCCGCCTGCAGCACGTCGCAGTCGAGCGTGACCGTTCGCTCGCCCGAGCGCGCGCATGTCCACGACCGCGCGCAGCGAGCGCCCGATCAGGCGCTGGATCTCGAGCGTGCGGCCGCTCTGCTTGCCGCGTGCGGCCTCGCGCGCCGAGCGCGTGTGGGTCGCACGCGGCAGCATGCCGTACTCGGCCGTCACCCAGCCCTCGCCCTTGCCGCGCAGGAACGACGGCACCCCGTCCTCGACCGTGGCCGTCACCAGCACCCGCGTGTCGCCGAATTCGACCAGCACCGAGCCCTCCGCGTGACGCGTGAATCCGCGGGTGATGCGAATGGCGCGCATCTCCTCAGGCGAGCGGCCGCTGGGTCTCAAGTGGGGATCTCCTCGTTCAGGGGCCGAGCCAGCGGACGGCGGCGGCGGTGGTGTTGTCCGCGTAAGGCGCGGTGGTCAGCAAGGCGCGCTGGCCGAGGTCCGCCAGCGACTCACGCAGGTCGGGCTCCGGGTCCTGGCTCAGTACCGCGATCTGCTCGTCCGTGAGTCCGGACCAGAGCCCGTCGGAACACAGCAGCACGACGTCGCCGGACTTGAGCACATTGCGGCCGCTCAACGTCATCTCGGGCAACACGGGATCGCCGCCGATGCAGCACTCGACGTAGTTCCGCATCGGGTGGTCCTGGGCCTGCCGCTCGGTGATGCGCCCCGCGCGCAGCAGGAGCTCGACGTGGCTGTGGTCGCGCGTGCGGGCGACCACGGCACCGGCGCGCAGCTGGTAGACGCGACTGTCCCCGACGTGGACCCAGTAGGCGCTCGCGCCCTGCACGAGGCAGGCGGCGCAGGTGGCGCGCGGCCGTATCTCCGGCGGCAGGCCGCGCCCCAGCGCGACGACAGCTTCGTGCGCGCGGCCGATGGCGAGGTGCAGGAACCCTTCGGGGTCGAACAGCGGCCGGCTCGCTTCCCAGAAGTCGTCGACCATGGAACGCATGGCCGCTTCGGCGGCGTACGCGCCGTCCGAATGCCCGCCCATGCCGTCCACCACGGCAAGCAGTGCGGCGCCGTCGCCGATCGCGACCGCGACGCGGTCCTGGTTTTCTTCGCGATTCCCGAGGAGGCTCAGGTCTGCGTGCTCGATGTGCAAGTGCCGCTCCAGCACGCCTGCTTCTAATGTAGACTCCGGGCAATTCTATAACATTCCGCGCAGCATCCCGGTAAGTGGCGTGCGCGTGGCCAAGGGTTGTGTTTCCAGGAATTTCCGCCGGGAAGACTCCATGATCCGCAGCATGACGGGCTTTGCGCGACGTGAGCGCCAGGGGCCCTGGGGCGCGCTGACCTGCGAGCTGCGCACGGTCAACCACCGCTACCTCGAGATCTCGCTCCGCCTGCCGGAAGACCTGCGCGGGCTCGAGGGCGACGCGCGGCAGCTCCTCGGCGGAAGCCTGCGCCGCGGCAAGGTGGAGGCGGGCCTCTACCTGCGCTCCACGACGGCGGTGGCGCCGACGCTCGAGCTCAATCGCCCGATGGTCGAGCAGCTGCTCAGGCGCGCGGCCGACGTCGGCAGCATGCTGGGCGGCATCCCGGGACCGATGAGCGCGCTCGACATCCTGCGCTGGCCGGGCGTGATCCGCGAGGCGGAGCGCGACCTGACGCCCGTCGCCGGCGAGGCGCTGGCGCTGCTCGGCGAAACCGCCGGCGAGCTGAACGCCTCGCGTGCGCGCGAAGGCGGGCGCATCCACGAGCTGCTGCGCCAGCGCTGCGAGGGACTGCTGGAGTGCGTCGCGCTGGTGCGCGCCCGACTGCCGGAGGTGAGCGCGCGCATCCGCGCCAGGGTCTCCGAGCGCGTGGCGCAGCTCGGCACGCAGGTGGATCCGGAGCGCCTCGAGCAGGAACTGGTGCTGCTCGCCTACAAGATGGACGTCGAGGAGGAGCTCGACCGCCTGGGCAGCCACGTCACGGAGACGCTGCACGTGCTCGACGCGACCGAGCCCGCCGGCCGGCGCCTCGACTTCCTGATGCAGGAACTCAACCGCGAGGCGAATACGCTGTCGTCGAAATCACAGGACGTCGAGACCACCCGGGCCGCGGTGGACATGAAGGTCCTGATCGAGCAGATGCGCGAGCAGGTGCAGAACGTCGAGTGATTCGCCTGGACCGCCGGGAGCGGCGCAGGCCGCCGAACGGCTAGAATGCCCGGGTGACCTCGCCCTCCCGATCCGGCCCGTGCCGTGGCCGCCTGTTCGTCATTGCGGCCCCATCGGGCGCCGGCAAGACCTCGCTGGTGCGCGCCCTCATGGAGCGCGAGCCGGCGTTGCGCTTTTCGATCTCCTACACGACGCGCAGGCAGCGGCCGACCGAGGTGCACGGCCGCGACTATTTCTTTGTCGCGAAGGAGGAGTTCGAGCGCATGGTGTCGAGCGGCGAGTTCCTCGAGCACGCGACGGTATTCGACAACAGCTACGGCACCGCCAAGCAGCAGGTGGAGCAGTCGCTCGCCGGTGGCCAGGACCTGATCCTCGAGATCGACTGGCAGGGCGCCAGGCAGATCCGGGCCGCGATGCCGGAGTGCGTTTCCATCTTCATCCTGCCGCCGTCCCGGGCCGAGCTGGAGCGCAGGCTGCGTGGCCGCGCGACGGATGCCGAAGACGTGATCCGGCGGCGCCTCGACGATGCCGCGGCCGACATGACGCGCTGGAGCGAGTTTGACTACGTCGTCGTGAACGACGACTTCGAGCGGGCGCTGCTCGAGCTGCGCGACATCGTCGCCGGCCGCGACCCGCCGCACTCGCGGCGCGAGCGGGCCGGGCTGGCGGAGCTCGCCACCCGGCTCACGCGCGCCTGAGCCGGCGCGTCAGTTCACCTCTCGCCAGCTGACGCGCCGCGCGCCGACCCCGGTCCCGGCCCTGGTGCCGGGGTTCATCGGCCTCACGGTGGTATCCGCCAGCGTGACGAGCGCGATCAGTTTCTGGTTGGGCAGGCGGATCATGGTCACGCCCGTGGCAATCGAGTTGCCGGCCAGCTGGCCGACCGTACCGTCATTGGCGGCCGACACCGACGTGCCCGTCATGTAGTCGAACGCATACAGCCAGCTCCGCCCGCCGATCGTGCAGTAGTCGTCGTTCGGCTCGTTGGACAGCGCCACCAGCGTACCGAGCTGCAGGCGCAGGTCGACGTTCACTCGCTCACCCACCGGCAGGTTGATGTACCAGCCATTCCGCGCCTGCCAGTCCACGGCCAGCGGACTCGAAATCGTACGCGGGGTGACGGCGCTGTTGAGCGTCTGGCGGACCAGATTGGCGCCGCTCAGCGTCAGCGTGCCGAGGTCACCGCCCGTGTCCTTGACCGCGTAGACGGCCTGCGCGATCGCGCTCGAGGGCGCCGACCCTGACATGTCGCTGAGCCCCAGGGAGCGACCGGTGCCGAAGTACACGACCCGGTAGTACGTACCCGAGAGATCGCGGACGCGCGCCAGTTCGGGCCGGACCGTGATCGGCTGGTTGCCGGTGGTCGCCGAGGTCCTGCCCAGGCGCTGCGACGTATTGTTGTCGATGTTGAAACGCCACAGGGTGCCGCCGAGGTCGCCTCCGTACACGTACTGCGTGGTGTTGTCGATCAGGGTGCTCATGACGAAGTTGTTGATCTTGCCAATGCCGCTCACGTTCGGATCGGTGACCGAGTTGTCCGTGATGATCTCGGACAGCCGCGTACCGGTGAACGCGTCCACCACGTACAGCCGGCCCTTGGAGTCGCCACCGGTGTTGTTGTATCCGGAGGTGAAGATCACCACCCACCGGCCGTCGGAATTGCGCTTGGTGAGCACCGGGTTGCCGTAGCTGTAGCCCATGTCCCCGTCGTCGGCGTTGCTGAACTCCCAGAGCGCCCTCGGGTTCGCCGGATCGGTCACGTCGAGCGCGTAGTAGCCCTTGCCACCACCGCCGAGACCGCCGACCAGGATCGTCTTCCAGGCGCTGCCGCTGTAGGCGTCGCCCACCGTCACCTGCCCGTCCACGTAGTACCGGTGGTTGTTCCCGTAAGCGGTGTCGGCCAGCTTGTACAGGTACGGGACCACCATGGCCGGGATGTACGCCCAGGCTTCGACGCCTGTCGCGGCGTTGAAGGCATGCAGCATGCCGTCGTTGGCGCCGACGTACACCATCGGCGTGCGGCCCGCGTTGGCGGTGGCGAACGCCGCGTAACCGGTGTCGGTGTACTTGAACGGTGGCTTCTTCACGAACACGGGCGAGGTATCGACGATGTCGCCGAGCGCGTAGGTGCGGTCGCGGAACAGGCGATTCGTGGTGGTATCGGCATCAGCCGCGTTGGCCGCCTCATCCTCGTTGCCGTGCTGCCCGCGCAGGAAATCGATCATCGCGTCGTCGCCCAGCGCCCCGGTCCCCGCCGTCACCAGCGCCGCACCCCACGATGCATACTGACTGAGCGCGCCGTTCGGATTGCTGGAACTCGACCTGAAATAACCCGCCGCTTTTTCGGCCGTCAGGTTGGCCGAGATGAACGCCTTGAGCCCGGTGCCCGACGCCGAGCTGAACGTGTAGATGTTGCGCGTGTCGGCCGTCAGGCCGACCTTGCTGGTCAGCTGGTCCTTGGCCGACCAGCTGACGGTCGCCGACAATGCCCCGGTGCTGAGATCGATGTCGTGCGCCTCCAGGTCACCGTACCATTCGAGGGTCGTGTACTTGGCGACGTAGGCGAAGTTGTCGCCCGACACGGGCTCGAGACTGCTGGTGGCCGCCGATGCGGCCGACGCATTGGTCTTGGAGATCGCCGCCAGTGTCTTCTCCAGCGCACTCACCACCGTATCCGGGTTGGAGGCGCTGAGGTACTGGCCGCGGCCATTGACGGCCGCGTGCCACAGATCGTCGATGCGGGTCGTCACCGTATCCGAGGTACTGCTGGTCTGTGGGTCGGGCCAGTTCTTGGTGCCCGCCAGGATCTTGCCGTAGTCGCAGGTCGCCTCGGAGGCCGGCGCAGGTGAGGTAGTCGTCGCGATAGATCAGCTGCCCCGAGACGCCGAGGCCGATGGTGAACGTGGTCATGTGCTGCCACGTCGCGGTGTCGCCGCCCGCGGATGGGACGTTGTCCGTCGAGACGTCGAGCCGGGTCGTGCTGGCGTCGAGGTACCCGCCGAGTGTCGGGCTCGTGCGGCGGATGTCATTGCGGTAGTAATAGGCCGCGACGTCCGCCAGCGTGTTCGTGTACGGGCCGGCATCGAGATACGGAGGCGCCGTCGTAGTCTCGGGGGTCAAGGGGGCAAGCAGGTTCGTGGGCGTGCCCAGCGTGGCCCTGTCCCAGTCGCCGACGAACGTGACGTTGTCCTCCCGGTACGGCCCGTAATTGGACGCAGCCGTGCCGCCAGTGGCGGGCAGCGCCGGCGACTCATTCGTCGTGTTCCAGTAACCGTCCGTCGTCAGGATCGTGAAATTCTGCTGGCAGGAATATTGCACCGGGTCGGCCGTACCGTTGGCGCCCGTCAGCGCGCCTGAATAGAGCCGGCCCGCCTTGGACAGGGCGCCCCGCAACGGCGTGTAGTTGGCCGCGCCGGCCGCATACAGCTTCTCGTAGAACTTGTACTTCTGCGTCGTCGAGGTGCAGCAGTCGAACTTGCCGACGTTGAGGAACCTCGCCGCCGCCGTGCCCTTCTCGCTGATGGTGCTGAAGCCCACGCGGAACTTGTCGTCCACGGTCGAGAACGCCCGGCCCGAGGCCGACTTCATCATCAGGATGCGCTTGCGGTAGTAGCTGTACCAGTTGGCGAAGTTGGTCTGCTGGGCGGCCGTCGACGGCACCCGCTTGGTGTAGGAAGCGTCCGACGCGCAGGTGCTGGGTGGCGCGGTCGGGGCGGCCGTGTACTCGTAGTAGAAATAGGTCGTGGGGCTCGTCTCGGTGACGCCGCTTGGGGAGCCGCCGCCAGTGCCGGACGACGTCGCGTTGGCCGCGACCTGGATCGTGTACGAATTGGCGGCGACGCTGACGATCGTGTAGTTGGTGCCGCTCGTGACCGTGACGCCGCGGAATGTCTTCGTCGGGGAGAAGGTCACGACCGTGCCGGCCGTGAAGCCGTGGGCGCTGTGGGCGACCGTGACTGTCCTGCTGCCATTCGTGGTGGTGAACGGGTTGTTGCCGAGCGTGAAGGTCCTCCTGGAGAGGTCCACCGTAGCGGGCGTCGCAGACGTATCGAAGCCGTTCACCTTGGCGGCGGTGTAGCTGGAGTTCGGGTACAGATGCGGTACCAGCAAAGTGCTGTCCGCGTACGGCGGCAGGGCGTAGGTGATGCTCGGGTTGTAGTAGATCTTGTTGTAGCCGAAGTTACGGAAGCAGTTCCTCGTGCTGTTGGTCCCGACGCCGTCGGGCATGAACTCGTCGTCCATGCTCCCCGAGTCGTCGAGGATGAAATAGATGTTCGGCGGCACGACCTTGCTGACGCCGGAGACCATCGGTGAACTGGCGAGGTCGACCGTCACTGCGCCCGCAGCCTGGAGGCCGCAGGTTCCCACCACGATCGTCAACGCGGCAGACTGGACCAGGTTCTTGAATTTCGCGTTCATTGCGGGATCGCTCCCCTCGTTCGGCCGAAGCTGCGGATCAGATCACCACGATCGCCTGGACGTAGCGGACCGTGTTCCTCGGTCCGTCGATCCGGGTCGTGATGCGGTAATAGGTCTGGGCCATGCCCGTCAGCGGCATGTTGCCGTAGGAGGCGCCGCCGCGCGTGCTGCCCTCGCTGGCGCCGGCGCCGGCCCCCGAGCAGATCATCGGCGTGACGCCGTCGGCCGCAAACACCGAGTTCGGATCACCGGCGGAATTGCACACCCGGTTGACGATGTAACGCACCGTGTAGCCCGCGGCCACGCCGGGCGGCGTCACCGTCCGGGCGTTCATGTTGCAGTTCACACCCGGGTCGGCGCCGGTCCAGTTGACGTCATCGGTGGCGTCGCCCGGCGTGCGCGAACCCGTCAGGTCGCAGCCTTCCGCCGTCGTGGAGTAGTAACCGTTCGCCACGCCATCGTTGTACAGCGTGACGCCCGCGGCGTTGGCCACCAGCCAGGCGAGCGCCGTCTCCGTGCCGGCGTCGCCCGAGGCCAGCGCGGTCTTCTTGAATGCCAGGTTGCCGGCCACCAGCGTGCCGGTATCGCTCGAGCGCAGCAGCGCCACGGCCGCGAAGCCGATGATCAGCAGCGCCACCAGGACGACGATCAGTGAGATGCCACGTTGCTTCATACGCCCGCCCAGATCATGTTGATGATCGGCACGACCACCGTCTGCACCTTGTACCGATAGAACCGCTCGTCGTCGGTCAGCGCCTTCGTGCGCTGGGTGCCGCTCACGCTTGCGTCCCAGATCACCAGCGTGTCAGGGCTGACCATCTCCCGCTCGAGGTTGCCGCGGGTGACGATCGCGATGCGCACCGCCTTGATGCGGCGCTGGTCGGCCGCGTCCGGCGCGGCCCAGCCACCCGTCGCGTCGACCCACGTGTCCACGGTCTGGCTGCCGGCCGGCGCGACGCCGTACTGGACCTGGAAGTCCACCACCTGCGAAGCGAGCGCCTCGGCCTGCGCGATCGTGGGATTGGCCGGGCCCGCGATGGCGTTCGACGAGCCGAGGATGCAGCTGTTGGTGAGCGACGGCGCGGCGCCGTCGTTGCAGATGACGCGGAAGGCGCGCATGCCGAAACTGCCGAGGTTGTACACGGCGTCGCCGACGTCGTAGTTGACCGGGTTTGTGAATTCTGCGCCCGGGTCCGCCGGGTTGTAGCTGGAACCCCCGGAGCCGTGGGCGAGCGTCCAGTTGGTGCCGGCCGACGCGGGGTTCGCGGTCAGCTGCATCAGCGTGCAGATCTTGACGCCGTCCTGGCTGCCCGCGAGGAACAGGTCGCCGTTCGAGAGTCCCAGGGTGCCCTCGACCCTGACCGACGCGTCCGGGGAGCTCATTGCCTGGGTGACGGTGCCGGGCGCGACGCCGAAGGCGGAATCGCCGCGTATCACGTCGATCCGGTCGGGGCCCGCGCCGCCGTCCGTGATGCGCGCGAACGGGATCGGCTGGCCGTCGGAGATCGTCACGCCGCCGTAGTAGGCGTTGATGCCGTTGCCGCAGAGCAGGCCGGTGGGCGTGGTGAAACCGGCGCCCGCCATGCGGACCTCGCGCTCCACCATGTAGAGGCCGACCGCAGCGCTCATCTCCGCGTCGATGCCGACCGTGACCGTGCGCCTGCGGGCCTCGTAGATGCTGAGCACCTGCAGCACCACGACGCCGGTGGCGATGGCGATGGTCACCGCCACCATCAGTTCGACCAGCGAAAGGCCCTGGTTTTTATGGCGCACTGACATAAGCGACCGCATCAGTTGGTCATGAGGGTGGCCGAGACCGTGTGCGCGCGTACGTCGTCCGCGCCCGGGGGCTGCCAGTTGATGGTGACCGTGACGACGTTGCCCGCCACCGTCACGGTGCGGGTCCCGTTCGGCAGGGCAGCGAGTGCGGCCGCGTCCTCGACGTAGGCGGCGAGGTTCGCGCGATCGACCCACATCAGGCCGATGGTTTCGTCGGCAATGGTGGCCGCGGTCGCCCGGTACTCCACGTCGCCGGCGTCCTTGACCGACGCGCCGAGCACGCGCAGCAGCGCAATGATGCCGATGGAGAACAGCAGCACCGCCACCAGCGCCTCGACCAGCGCCGAGCCCCGCTCGCCGTGTCCTGCGCGCCTCACAGGCAGACCCTCGGGTCCGTGGCGTCGACGGCCGGATCGCACATGCGGGTGGTGCCGCCCGGCAGCACCTGCACCCGCATCGGGCGATAGCCGCTGAGCCCGGACGGGGTGGCCGACTCGATGTCCACCTGCGTCAGCGGCGCCGAGCCGTCGGACGGATTGGTGGCGACGACGTGACCGAGCGAGTCGAAGGTAACCCGGTCCGCCCCATTCGGCGTGATGGTCAACACGACCTCCTGGCTGCCTTCACGCCCGGTGCCGGAGTGCATCACCGCGCCGTCGGACACGCGGCTCACTGCCCAGCCGGTGGGGGTGCTGACGCACTGGACCTGGGCGTTCAGCCGTACCGCGTCGTTCCGCGCCAGGTCGAGCCCGTACTTGATGGATTCGGCCGTCGCCCGGATCTGGGTGTTCTCGATCACGCCGCGCAGCGCGGGCACGCCAAGGACCAGCAGGATGCCGGTCACCGTGACGGCGATCATCAGTTCGAGGAGAGTGAAGCCCGGGGCCGCCCCGCGGGCCCTGGACGGCTTCAGCACGAATCCCCCTTGCGATTGATCCAGCAATTGCCCGAGCCCCAGGGCCCCGCCGTGGTCCGGACGTCCGCCTCGTTGATCGTGAACACGAATTCATCCAGGTTGCCGAACCCGGTCCCGGTGATCGTATAGGTAGTCGCGTCCATGGCGCAGGCGATCGCGAAACTCTTCGTGTCCGCCGGGCAGGGCGCGCCCACGTAGGTGCGGTTGTCGAGGAAAAACTGCTCCATCTGGATTCGCCCGCCGCCGATCGCACCGACGACCTCGGCCACGGCGCCGCGCCGGGCGTACTCCCGGTAGCTCGGAACCGCGACCGAGAGCAGGATCGCGGCGATCGCCACCGTGATCATGAGCTCGATGAGCGAAAAACCGCGGCTGCGGCCCGGTACTGGCGTCGGTTGGCACGGTCGATCCATGTTCATCGGGGCGCCTGATGGTGTTTCGGAGTGAGCCTTGGGCACGATGAAACATACCACTGTTCGCAAGACAGTCACCCCGGTGGTCCGGATTCTGTGACCCGCGTCACGGGCCGAGACCGGGGTGGCGGGCGGGCGCTCCGGACCACGGCGCGCGGGGCGAGACCGCCAGGGTCCGGGCAGCCCGGACCCTGGCCGGCCGGGGGAGGACCTTATGATATGCTCACGCCCCTTGTCCCTGTCCGACCGATGAGCAATTCATGGCCCGCATCACCGTCGAAGACTGCCTGCAGAACGTTCCGAACCTGTTCCAGCTCGTGCTGGTGGCCTCCAAGCGCGCCCGCAAGCTCGTGAACGGGGCCGAAGCGACCGTCGAGTGGCAGAACGACAAGGCTACGGTGCTCGCCCTGCGCGAGGTGGCCGCCGGCCACGTCGGCCTCGAGATCCTCGAGGAACCCGACCACCCGCCGCAGGACTTCATGCCCGAGCCCGAGTTCATGGGCGAACTGCGAGCCCCCCAGATCGGTCTGGGAGACTGATCCCGCCCCGGGTCCCCGGCCATGGACGTCACGTCTTCCCTGCGCAGCCTGCTGCCGTACGGAAGACGGTCCATCGGCATCAACCAGCTGATCGCGAAGATCGAGGGCTACCTGCCCCCGGCTGAGGTCGAGCGCGTCCAGGCTGCGTACGACTTCGCCTTCGGCGCGCACCAGGGCCAGCGCCGGCGCTCCGGCGAGCCCTACATCACCCACCCGGTCGCGGTCGCCGGCCTGCTCGCCGACCTGCACCTCGACCCGCAGACGCTGATCGCGGCGATCCTCCACGACGTGATGGAGGACACCCCGACGCTCAAGGACGAGATCACCGAGCGTTTCGGCCGCGAGGTCGCGGAGCTCGTCGACGGGGTGAGCAAGCTCGACCAGATCCAGTTCAAGAGCCGCGAGGAAGCCCAGGCCGAGAGCTTCCGCAAGATGCTGCTCGCCATGGTGCGCGACATCCGCGTCATCATGGTCAAGCTCGCCGACCGCACGCACAACATGCGTACGCTGGGGTCGATGCCGCCCGCCAAGCGCCGCGCGATCGCCCGCGAGACGCTCGATATCTACGCGCCCATCGCCAACCGCCTCGGCATGCACGCCATCAAGGTCGAACTCGAGGAGCTGGGCTTCCGCTCGCTCTATCCGCGCCGCTACAAGGTGATCGAGACGGCGGTCCGCAAGGCGAAGGGCAACCAGAAGCAGTTCCTCGGCAAGATCGGCGAGGCGCTCGGCACGGCGCTCACGAAGGCCGGCATCGAGGGCCGCGTCGAGGGCCGCGAGAAGGACGCCTACAGCATCTACCAGAAGATGCGGCGCAAGAAAGTCTCCCTGAACGAGATCGTGGACGTGTACGGCGTGCGCATCGTGGTGGATGCGGTGGACACCTGCTACCGCACGCTCGGCGTGGTGCACGGCGTCTACAAGCCGATGCCCGGGCGCTTCAAGGACTACATCGCCATCCCGCGCGCGAACGGTTACCAGTCGCTGCACACCACGCTCTTCGGGCCGAGCGGGACGCCGATCGAGGTGCAGATCAGGACACGGGAGATGCACGAGGTCGCGGAGTCCGGCATCGCCGCGCACTGGCAGTACAAGGACGAGGACGACTCGGCGCGCACTTACAGCGAGCGGGCGCGCGAGTGGCTGCAGCAGCTGGTCGACATCCAGCAGGGCGGCAATTCCGAGGAATTCCTCGAGAGCGTCAAGGTCGACCTGTTTCCGGACAAGGTCTACGTATTCACGCCCAAGGGCGACATCCGCAGGTTGCCGCGCGGCGCGACCTGCGTGGACTTCGCCTACGACGTGCACACCGACGTCGGCAACCGCTGCGTGGCCGCCAAGGTGGACCGCCGCCTCGTGCCGCTGCGGACGGCGCTCAGGAACGGCCAGACGGTCGAGATCATCTCCGCGAAGGGTGCGACGCCAAACCCGTCGTGGATCAACTTCGTGGTCACCGCGAAGGCGCGCGCGTCGATCCGCCAGTACCTCAAGAGCCTCAAGCGCTCGGAGGCGGTGGATCTCGGCAAGCGGCTGCTGAACCAGGCGCTGGAGGAGTTCTCGCTCAGCGTGCGCAAGGTGCCCGCCGAGACCCTCGACGCGGTCGTGCGCGAGCTCGGGCTCCGCGCGGAAGACGATCTCTACGAGAAGATCGGGCTCGGTGAACGCGTGGCGCCCTTCGTCGCGCGGCGCCTGCTGCCGCCGGACACGGACGCCACGCCCGACGCGCACGCGGGCCCGCTCGCGATCGCGGGCACCGAGGGCCTCGTGGTCACGTATGCGCGCTGCTGCTTCCCGATCCCGAACGACCCCATCCTCGCGAACGTGTCGAGCGGGCGCGGTGTCGTGATCCACCGGGAGGCCTGTGGCAACCTCGCCACGTTCAGCAAGCAGCCGGACAAGTGGATCTCGGTGACGTGGCGCCCGGCGGTGGACCGGCTCTTCCACGTGGAGATCAAGGCCGAGGTGACGAACCGCATGGGCGTCCTCGCCCAGGTGGCCGCGGCAATCTCCGGCACCCAGACCAACATCGACCGCGTCTCGCTCGTCGAGCGCGACAGCGACAGCTCGACGCTCATCTTCGAACTGCTCGTGCAGGACCGCCGGCAACTCGCGCAGGTGATCCGCGCGATCCGGGCCATGCCGGAGGTGCTCAAGGTGACGAGATCGCTGGCGTGAGGAGGATAGCGGTTAGTGATCAGCGGTTAGCGGATAGTGAGAGCGCAGCAGCAGGCCGGCTGGCCCGCCGAACTCGCCGCTGAGCGCTACTCACGAACCACTCTCTATCCTCTTACCGCTTAC
This sequence comes from uncultured Gammaproteobacteria bacterium, assembly GCA_963706755.1. Lineage (GTDB taxonomy): Bacteria > Pseudomonadota > Gammaproteobacteria > Steroidobacterales > Steroidobacteraceae > RPQJ01. Next base: position 70,867 of record CAVPNH010000007.1, on the reverse strand, counting down.
ACTAACCGCGAACCGCTGATCACCAACCGCTCTCCTCCGGAGTCTCCCGTGACCCGCACACCGATCTCGACCGCAGACGCACCCCAGGCCATCGGCACCTACTCGCAGGCCGTCAGGGCCGGCAGCACCGTCTATCTCTCCGGCCAGATCCCGCTCGACCCGAAGACGGGCGAACTGGTCGCGGGCGACATGGAGGCGCAGGTGCGGCGCGTGTTCGACAACCTGCGTGCCGTCGCGATCGCCTCGGGCGGCAACCTGTCGCACGTGGTCAAGCTGAACGTCTTCCTGACGGACCTCGCCCACTTCGCGCTGGTCAACCGCGTGATGGCGGAGTACTTCGAGCAACCGTATCCGGCGCGTGCGGCCGTCGGCGTCGCCGCGCTCCCGCGCGGCGCGGCCGTCGAGATGGACGCCATCCTGGCGCTCTGACGCGTCCGCATGTCTAGCGCCACGGCGCAGCCGCCGCCGCTGGACGAACGGCCCGTCACCAGCCTGCGCGGCGTCGGGCCCGCGCTCGCCGCGACGCTCGCGAAGCTGGGAATCTTCACGGTCCAGGACCTGATCTTCCACCTCCCGCTGCGCTACGAGGACCGCACCCGCGTCGTCCCGATCGGGACACTGCGGCCTGGCGACCGGGCCGTCATCGAGGGCGAGGTGCAGCTCGCGGAGGTCGCGTTCCGGCGGCGGCGCGCGCTCCTGTGCCGCATCGCGGACGGCTCCGGTTCCATCACCCTGCGCTTCTTCCACTTTTCCGCCGCGCAGCAGGAGGCGCTCGCGCGCGGCACGCGCCTGCGCTGCTTCGGCGAGGCACGCCCGGGTCCGGGCGGCCTCGAGATCGTGCATCCCGAGTACCGGCGCGTGGTCGCAGGCTTGACGCCGCCCGCGGACGAGAGCCTGACGCCCGTCTACCCGGCGACGGAAGGCGTGCAGCAGGGCCGCATGCGCTTGCTCACGGGGCTCGCGCTGGCGCAGCTGGCCGACGGCGGTCTGCGCGACTGGATCGCGCCGGAGGTGCTCGTCGCCGCGCGCATGCCTGCGCTCGAAGCGGCGCTGCGCTACGTGCATCGTCCGCCGCCGTCCGCGGACCTCGAATTGCTGAACACCGGCCGCCACCCGGCGCAGCGCCGCCTCGCCTTCGAGGAGCTGCTCGCGCACCAGATCAGCCTGCGGCTGCTGCGCCAGGCCGCGGAGCAGGACGACGCATGGGCGCTGCCGGGACGCTCCGAGCTCGTCGGCCGTTGCCTCGCGGCGCTGTCCTTCCAGCTGACCGGGGCGCAGCAGCGCGTGTGGGGCGAGATCGAGTCCGACCTCGCGCGCGAGCGCCCGATGATGCGGCTGGTGCAGGGCGACGTGGGCTCGGGCAAGACCGTGGTCGCGGCGCTCGCGGCGCTACGGGCCGTCGAGAACGGCGCGCAGGCCGCGGTGATGGCGCCGACCGAGCTGCTGGCGGAGCAGCACGCCCGCAACTTCCAGGGCTGGCTCGAACCGCTGGGCGTCAGGGTCGGCCTGCTCACCGGGCGGCACACGGGCCGGGCCCGCCACGCACTCGAGCAGGACCTCGCGAGCGGCGCGATCCAGGTCGCCGTCGGCACGCACGCGCTCTTCCAGGAAGGCGTGAGCTTCGCGCGCCTCGGGCTCGTGATCGTCGACGAGCAGCATCGCTTCGGCGTGCACCAGCGCGTCCAGCTGCGCGAGAAGGGGCTCGCGGAAGGGCGCTACCCGCACCAGCTCGTGATGACCGCGACGCCGATCCCGCGCACGCTCGCAATGACGGCCTATGCCGACCTCGACGTGTCGGTCATCGACGAGCTGCCGCCGGGCCGCACTCCGATCCGCACCGTGGTCATGCCCGAGTCGCGCCGCGACGAAATCGTGCAGCGCATCGACGCGGCCTGCCGGTCCGGCCGGCAGGCGTACTGGGTGTGCCCGCTGATCGACGAGTCCGACGCCGTACGACACCAGGCCGCGGAGGAGACGGCCGAGGCGCTCGCACCGGCGCTGCCCGGCGTGCGCATCGGCCTCGTGCACGGGCGCATGCCCGGGCGCCGCAAGGACGAGGTCATGAGCGCCTTCAAGGAAGGTCGCCTCGACCTGCTGGTCGCGACCACCGTCATCGAGGTCGGCATGGACGTGCCGAACGCGAGCCTGATGGTGATCGAGAACGCCGAGCGCATGGGCCTCGCGCAGCTGCACCAGCTCCGCGGGCGTGTCGGCCGCGGGTCCGTCGAGAGCAGCTGCGTGCTGCTCTACCAGTCGCCGCTCACCCCGATCGCGCGGGAACGACTCGCAGTGCTGCGCGACACGAACGACGGATTCGAAGTGGCGCGGCGCGACCTCGAGCTGCGCGGACCCGGCGAGCTGCTGGGCACGCGGCAGACCGGCCTCATGCAGCTCAAGGTCGCCGACCTCGTGCGCGACTCCGACCTCCTTCCGGACGTCCAGAAGGCGGCAGCATTGATGCTCCGCGGCCCGAGGTCCAACATGGACGCCCTGCTGCGGCGCTGGGTCGGACAGGGCGAGCGCTTCGGCAAGGTCTGACAGGCCAGCACGAATTCCGATGGGCAACTCAACCGACGTAGACAGGCAGAGCGGCCGCGCCGCGCGCGCTCCCGTGCTGCTGCGGCTCCGCGAGTACGCGCGCCTCATGCGCATCGACCGCCCGATCGGCATCTGGCTGCTGCTCTGGCCGGTGCTGTGGGCGCTGTGGGTCGCGGCGGACGGCCATCCGGACGAGCGACTGTTCGTGATCTTCGTGGCGGGCACGTTCGTGATGCGCTCGGCGGGCTGCGTCATGAACGACTTCGCCGACCGTGAGTTCGACCCGCACGTGCGCCGCACGGCGAACCGGCCGCTTGCGAAGCAGTCGGTCTCGACGGCCGAGGCGCTGGGGCTCTTCGCGGTGCTCGCGCTCGCGGCCCTCGCCCTCATCATCCCGCTGAACCGGCCGACACAGGTGCTGGCGCTGATCGGCGGCGTGCTGGCGGTGACCTATCCGTTCCTGAAGCGCTTCTTCTCACTGCCGCAGGTCTACCTGGGCGCCGCGTTCGGCTGGTCCGTGCCGATGGCGTTCGCCGCGCAGACGGGTTCGGTGCCGCCGCAGGCCTGGGTCATGTTCCTGTCGGTCGTGCTCTGGACCACCGCGTACGACACCATCTACGCGATGGTCGACCGGGAGGACGACCTCGTGATCGGCATCCGCTCCTCCGCGATCCTGTTCGGGCGCGCGGACCGCGCGATCGTCGCAGTCCTGCAGGCGGGAGCGCTCTGCGGACTCTCGCTCGTCGGCCGGATGTGCGGCCTCGGGCGCTGGTACTGGTACGGGCTCCTGGTCGCGGCCGTGCTCGCGGTCCACCAGCAGTGGCTGATCCGCGCGCGGGATCCCGACCGCTGCTTCCGCGCCTTCCTCAACAACAACCTGTTCGGGCTCGCGGTCTTCGCGGGCATCCTGCTCGACTACCTGTTCGCCGGCTGAGGGGCACCGCGCGGCCGGACCTGGGGTCTGTCCCGGCTTCGCCCGGAAATATGCTCGCCGGAACAGACCCCACGCCCGGCCGCTACCTCGCAGTGACCGACCGGATCCTGTTCCGCGAGCATGTTTCTGCGCGAGCAGGAACAGGATGCGGACGGGCACCGTGTCGACGAGCTACGGGTTCGTGCTGCGCGGCCGGGGCAGCACGACGTGCAGCACGACGTAGCCCAGAACCGCCGAGACCAGTGAACCGACCAGGATGCCCAGTCGGTCGCTGAGAATCACCTCTCCACCCCCCGCGTTCTCGAAAGCGAGCATGCCGATGAGGAGGCTCATCGTGAATCCGATGCCGCAGAGCACGGAGGCGCCGTACACGTGCCTGAATTCCACGCCGGACGGCAGCCGCGCAATCCCGAGCTTCACCGCCGCCCACGCGAAGGCAAATACGCCCGCCTGCTTGCCGACGACGAGGCCCAGCAGGATGCCGAGCGGTATCGGTTGCAGAAGGTCCTTGATGCCGAGCCCCTCGAGGCGCACGCCGGCGTTCGAGAAGGCGAAGACGGGCAGGATGCCGAACGCCACCCACGGGTGCAGCGAGTGCTCGAGCCTCTTGAGCGGCGGGTGTTCCGGATCGACGGCGTCGCGCGCCGGCACGAACATCGCCGTCACCACGCCGGCGAGCGTGGCGTGCACGCCGGACTTGAGCACGCAGAGCCAGAGTGCCGCGCCCACGAGCACGTAGGGCGCGATGCGCCGCACGCCCAGCCTGTTCAGCGCGAACAGTGCGACGACCGCGAGGCCCGCGAAGAGCAGCGCCTCGACGGACAGGTCGTGCGTGTAGAAGATCGCGATGATCACGATGGCGCCCAGGTCGTCGAGGACCGCGAGCGTCATCAGGAAGACCTTGAGCCCCAGCGGTACGCGCTCGCCGAAGAGCGACAGCACGCCGAGCGCGAAGGCGATGTCGGTGGCCGACGGGATCGCCCAGCCGGTGATGCCGACGGGATCGTGCCAGTTGATCGCGGCGTAGATGCCGGCCGGCACGATCATCCCTCCGAGCGCCGCGATCGCGGGCAGCGCGACCTTTGATGCGTCGGACAGTTCTCCCATCACGGCCTCGCGCTTGATCTCGAGGCCGACGAGCAGGAAGAAGATCGCCATCAGCAGGTCGTTGACCCAGACGACCAGCGGCTTGTCGAGCGCGAGGTCGCCGAACTGCACCCTGAAGTGCGTGGCGAGCAGCGCTTCGTACCAGTCGGCCAGCGGCGTGTTGGCCGCCACCATCGCGAGCGCGCCGGCCACGACCAGCAGGATGCCGCTCGCCGACTCGAGCTTCAGGAATTCCCCCAATGCGGACAGCGGGATCTTCGGGTTGCCTGGCGCCTGGCTCGTGTTGGTCATCCCGGTTTGTCCTCCAGCAGCTTCGTATCGAGCAATCGTGCGCCATGCAACACTCGCATGACGATCACCCGATTGCCGGTGATCCTGAAGATAGCCCGATATTGGCCGAACAGCAGGTGACGATAGCGCTCGCCCAGCAGGCGGCTTTCGGGTACGCGGGCGCAGCGTTCGGGGAGGCGTTCCAGAGCGCCGATCTGCTTCTCCATGCGCAGGACGAAGGCCGACGCCGCGTCGGGATCGTCCTGGGCGATGTATTCCCAGATTTCCGCGACGTCGGCCTCGGCGGTCGCCGTGATCTCAACCCTGAATTTTCCTGCCACGCTTGAACTCGTGCATGAATTCACGCATGGGACGAGTCTCCCCGCGTTCGATGTCGCGTTCGGCGGGTGTCAGCAGTTCGGCCAGATTGCCCGCCCGCAGCAGCATTTCGTAGGCGCGGACATCCAGCAGCACGGAATCGGCGCGCCCGTTTACCGTCAGGATGACCGGCCTCCTGGTGGCATGAAGCTGGTCGAAAATGTCCCGCGTATGGCGTTTCAGGTCGGTGACGGAGCGGATGTCTTCCGAAGGACTGATCTGTGACACTTCGTGTCTCCATTGGTGCTGAATATGGTGCTTAATTTAGCACCAATCGGGCGGCTCCGGTATCAAAGCGCGGCTCCGCTGGAACGCTCGGGAGCATCCGCCCGCGCGACGCACCACGCGTCGACCGACACGGCGCCCGCGGCTCGCGCAGCGACCGCCACCGCGGCAACGGTGCTGCCGGTCGTGAAGACATCGTCGACGACGACCACCCGCCGGCCGCGCAGGCGCGCGTCCGCGCTGAATGCGCCCAGGATGTTGTGGTGTCGTTCCTCGGGCCGGAGGCCCACCTGCGGCCGGGTGTCGCGAGTGCGCCGCAGGGCGCCCTCGAGCATTGGCCGTCCCACGGACCGGGCGGCCCAGCGTGCGATTTCGGCCGCCTGGTTGAATCCGCGGTCGGCAAGACGGGATGGATGCAGCGGCACGGGTACCAGGCAGTCCACGTCGAGGTGCAGCCCGAACGCTTCCACGCCGGCCGCGAGCAGCGCGCCGAGCACGCGCCCGGACGCCAGCTGCCCGCGATACTTGAGCGAGTGGACGAGGTAGTCCACCGGAAAGTCGTAGGCGTAGGGGGCATAGCAGCGGTCGAGCGGCGGGGACGCGAGCCGGAGCGATCCTGGTGAGCCGGGCAATGCGGCCTCGCAGTCCGCGCAGAGGTCGAGGCAGGGTCGCTGGCCGGCCCGGCCGCACAGCAGGCAACGCGGCGGCAGCACCAGCCCCCCGAGCGTATCCAACCTCCTGTCAACCGATCTGGAGATCATTGGTTGACAGCCGCCAACTGCACTCCGAATATTGCCGGCCGGCCGTCGGTGAGGAGCATCCGCCGCGCCGCGCCGGCCGGCAGCTCCAATTTCTATCCTGAACAGCAGGTTTCCCGATGTCATCCCTGGAACTGGGCCGCCTGGGCGAAGTCCGCAACGACTGGACGCTCGAGGAGGCTCGCGCCCTTAACGCGTTGCCCTTCAACGACCTGCTCTATCACGCGCAGCGCGTGCACCGCCTCGCGTTCGACCCGAACCGCGTCCAGGTGAGCACCCTGATCTCGGTCAAGACCGGCGCCTGCCCCGAGGACTGTGCCTACTGCCCGCAGAGTGTCCGCTACGAGACGGGCGTCGAGCGCGAGGACGTGCTCGACGTCGCCGAGGTCGTCGCTGCGGCCAGGACCGCGCGCCAGGGTGGAGCGACGCGCTTCTGCATGGGCGCCGCCTACCGCAGCCCGAAGCCGAAGCAGCTCGAGCAGGTGAAGGACATGGTGCGCGCCGTGCACGCACTGGGCCTCGAGACCTGCGCGACGCTCGGCATGCTGTCGCCGGGCCAGGCCCGCGAGCTCAAGGACGCCGGGCTCGACTACTACAACCACAACCTCGACACCTCCGAGGCGTTCTACGGCGAGATCATCACCACGCGCACCTACCAGGACCGGCTCGACACGCTCGGGGCCGTGCGCGACGCGGGACTCAAGGTCTGCTGCGGCGGCATCCTCGGCATGGGCGAATCCGCACTCGACCGGGTCCAGCTGCTGCACACGCTCGCCACGCTGCCCGCGCACCCCGAGAGCGTCCCGATCAACCAGCTGGTGCAGGTCAAGGGCACGCCGCTGGCCGGCCTGCCGCCGCTGGACCCGCTCGAACTGGTGCGCGCCATCGCGACCGCCCGCCTCCTGATGCCGCGCTCGTACGTCCGGCTGTCTGCCGGCCGCACCGACATGAGCGACGCGGTGCAGGCGCTGTGCTTCCTCGCGGGCGCCAACTCGATCTTCTATGGCGAGCGGCTGCTGACGACGCCGAACCCCGGCAAGAACAGCGACGACGATCTCTTCGCCCGCCTCGGCCTCGAGCGGGAGACCGCCGCGGACGCGACGACGGCCGCCTGAGCCGCGCCCGTGCGGGCACTCGACGCAGAACTCGCCGCCGGGCTCGAAGAGCAGCGCGCGGCGCGAAGGGAACGCAGCCGCACCATCGTCGAGTGGCGCTCGGCCGGCTGCACCCGACTGCGGGTCGGCGACCGGGACTGCCTCGCCTTCTGCAGCAACGACTACCTCGGCCTCGCCGATCACCCGGCGGTGACGGACGCCTTCGTGGACGCCGCACGGCGCTGGGGCGTGGGCAGCGGCGCCTCGCATCTCGTGAACGGCCACACACGCGAGCACCACGCGCTCGAAGACGAATTGGCGGCGTTCACCGCGCGCCCGCGGGCGCTGCTCTTCTCCACCGGGTACATGGCCAACCTGGCCGTGATCCGGGCGCTGACCGGCCGCGGCGACGTCGTGCTCGAAGACCGCCTGAACCACGCCTCGCTCATCGACGCCGGGCTCGCGAGCGGTGCGCAGTTACGCCGCTATCCGCACGGCGACGTCGCGGCGCTGCGCGCCCGCATGGCCGCGGCCCGCGCAAGGCGCAGGCTCGTCGCGACGGACGGCGTGTTCAGCATGGACGGCGACGTGGCCCCGCTCGAGGACCTCGCGGCAGCCTGCCGCGAGCACGATGCGATTCTCTTCGTGGATGACGCGCACGGCTTCGGGGTACTGGGCGAGCGCGGACGTGGCTCAGTCGAACTCGCGGGACTCGCGGCCGACGACGTCCCGGTGCTCATGTGCACGCTCGGGAAGGCCGTGGGCACTCTCGGCGCTTTCGTCGCCGGCTCCGCGGAACTGATCGAGACGCTGGCGCAGGGAGCCCGCGAGTACGTCTACACCACGGCGCTGCCACCCGCGGTCGCCGCGGCCAGCCGCGTCGCGTTGCGGGTCATGGACGAGGAACCCTGGCGACGCGTAGCAGTGCTCGCCCGTGCCGCCCGGTTTCGCGATGAGGCCGCGGGCCTGGGGCTGCGGCTGGCATGCTCCGCGTCGCCGATCCAGCCTCTGCTCCTCGGCAGCGAGTCCGCGGCACTGGCCGCGAGCACCGCGCTGCGCGAGGCGGGGATCTTCGTTCCGGCGATCCGGCCCCCGACCGTGCCGGCCGGCACGTCCCGGCTGCGCATCACCTTCTCGGCGGCGCACACGGACGCCGATCTCGACCGCCTGCTCGAATCGCTGGCGACGCTCGGCAGTCGCGGGTTACTCGGATGAGCCTGCACGTGGAGGTGCGCGGACAGGGGCCGGACCTCGTGCTGCTGCACGGCTGGGCCCTGCACGGCGGCATGTGGGGCCCGTGGCTCACCGAGCTCGCGGGGCACGCGCGCCTGCACCTCGTGGACCTGCCGGGGCACGGCCACAGCCCGTGGTCCGCCGACCTGAAGGGCTTGCCCGACCTGGCGCGGGCCGTGCGTCCGCACGTGCCGGGGGGTGCGACGCTGCTCGGCTGGTCGCTGGGCGGGATGATCGCGCTCGAGCTCGCGCGGCAGGACCCGGGGCTCGTGCGCGCGCTCATTCTCCTCGCCACGACCCCGAAATTCGTCGCGAGCGACGACTGGCAGCACGGCATGCAGCCCGCCGTGCTCGACGGCTTCGCGAGCGGACTCGCGAGCGACCATCGCGGCACGGTGCAGAACTTCCTCGCACTGCAGACGCGTGGCGACGAGCGCTCGCTCGAGACGCTGCGCCTGCTGCGCCGGAACCTCGAGGCGCACGGCCCACCCGACCAGCGCGCGCTCGAGGCCGGCCTCGAAATCCTGCGCACGGCAGACCTGCGGGACGCGCTCGCACGCATCGCGCTGCCGACGCTCGTGATCGCGGGAGACCACGACCGGCTGACGCCGGCAGGCGCGGGTCGCGCGCTGGCCGCGTCGCTGCCACAGGCGCGGTACTGCGAAATTCCGCGCAGCGGACACGCGCCCTTCCTGTCGCACGGCCCGGAGGTGCTCCGGGAGATCCAGGGCTTTCTGCGCCGGGCGCTGGAATCCGCCCCAGCCGGGGTGCCCGCATGAACCGTGCCCCGCCGGCCGACGGTGAATTCGTGATCGATCGAGGCGAAGTGCGCCGGGCCTTCGGCCACGCAGCGCAGGACTACGACGCGTCCGCCGAGCTCCAGCAGCGAGTGCGCAACGAACTCCTCGAACGCCTCGACCTCGTCCGGATCGAACCGGCGGCGGTGCTCGACCTCGGCGCGGGAACCGGCCATGCCACGCTCGCATTGAAGCGCCGCTATCCGAAAGCCCAGGTCGTCGCGCTCGACCTCGCCGAATCCATGCTGCGCGAAGCGACGCGGCGACAGACGCTGCTGCGCCGCTTCCGCCGGGTGTGCGCCGACGCGGCTCAGCTGCCGTTCCGACCGGCCTGCTTCGACATCGTCTTCAGCAGCCTCATGCTGCAGTGGTGCAATGACCCGGACCGGGTGTTCGCCGAGTGCCGCCGCGTCCTCAGGCCGGGCGGGCTCCTGAGCTTCGCCAGTTTCGGGCCCGACACGCTCGTCGAACTGCGACGGGCCTGGGCCGCCGCCGACGACCACGTTCACGTCAGTCGCTTCATCGACATGCATGACCTGGGCGACGCTCTCCTCCGGGCGGGACTGGCGGAGCCGGTGATGGACGTCGAGCGACTCGTGCTGAGCTACAGCGAAGTACGGGACCTGATGCGGGACTTGAAAGCCATCGGCGCCCACAACGCGAGTGCGGGGCGGCCGAGGGGACTGACCGGCAAGACACGTTTCGCCCGCATGCTTGCCGCCTACGAACGCGCCCGGCGCGATGGCCGGCTGCCCGCAACCTACGAAGTGGTCTTCGGGCACGCCTGGGCGCCGGTGACGGACACGCGCGAGCGTCGCTCGCCGCCCGGGGAAGTGCGCGTCCGGCCAGACCAGATCGGCCGACCGAGGGCGCGCGGTGCCGGGTGACCTTTGCTCATTATTTTATGCAATTAATATTTCTAATCATGCGTTGGAGCCCTCTGATCGAGGCGTTCTATAAAGTGAGTCTGTAATTTGCACGGCGACAGCAGTTCCACCAGACCTCGCGGAATCTTCGTCACGGGTACGGACACGGGCGTCGGCAAGACCGTCGTGGCCGCCGGCCTCGTGCGCCTCCTGGCCCGCCACGGGACGAGGGTCGTGGGGCTGAAACCGGTGGCCAGCGGCGCGGGGCTGACGGCCGGCGGACTGCGCAACGACGACGCCCTCGCGCTGGCGGCCGCGAGCTCGGTTGCCCTGCCCTACGAGCTGACCAACCCCTACTGCTTCGGACCCGCCGTGGCCCCTCACCTCGCAGCCCTCGAAGCCGGCATCCCGATATCGGTGGAGGCGCTCGTGGACTGGTACCGCCGCGCAGCCTCAGGCGTGGACGCCGCGATCGTCGAGGGGGCCGGCGGCTGGCGCGTGCCCCTGCACCCGGAGGGATTCCTGAGCGACCTGCCCGAGCGCCTGGGCCTTGGCGTCATCCTGGTCGTGGGGCTACGGCTCGGCTGCCTCAACCACGCCCGCCTTACGCTGGAAGCCATCGTCGCGTCCGGCCGCTGCCCGTTCGTCGGCTGGATCGGCAACCGCATCGACCCCGATTTCGCGCCCCTCGACGACAATCTCTCGACGCTCGAGCGCCTCCTGGGCGGTCCGCCATTGGCGGTCGTCCCCCCGCTCGAGGCGACCGGGGCCGAGTCGACCGCCGCCTGGCTGGACCAGCCCCGGCTACTGCAGGCGGTATTTCCTCCGCGGTGACAGGCGGTTACACTGCGCGCCCCTCGCAGGGCCGGGCTCGCCATGGAGCCGCCCGGGTAGCGAGTGAATCCCTGACCCTGGCGCCCCCAGAGCACCTGGCCGGGGGCCTGCTGCGGTCCGGGGAGACCGCCGATTAACGACACGGGAGTTTGTCTGCCCATGAAGATGGTGAAGCGTGCGCTCGCGACCGGCGCGGCCTTCCTGATCGGAAGCACCCCGGCCATGGCGGCCTGGTCCGACCTCGACCTGCGGGTCGGCGTCACGGAAATTAGCCGTGAGATCCACGGGCTGCACACCCTGATCCTCTGGATCTGCGTGGTGATCGCCGTCGCGGTATTCGGCGTCATGATCTATTCGATCGCGACCTTCAGGAAATCGAAGGGCGCGGTCCCCGCGACCTTCGACCACAACACGACCGCCGAGATCGTCTGGACGGTGATCCCGGTCCTGATCCTGGTCGGCATGGCGATCCCGGCGGCGCGCACGCTGGTGCGCATCGACGACTCCAGCGGCTCGGAGTTGACCATCAAGGCCACCGGCTACCAGTGGAAGTGGCAGTACGAGTACGTCGGCCAGGGCGTCTCCTTCTATTCCTCGCTCGCCCAGGAGAGCAACTTCGCGCGCCAGCTGGACTCCGGAGTCGATCCCGCGACGGTGCAGAACTACCTCCTCGACGTCGACCGTCCGCTGGTGGTGCCGCAGGGCGTGAAGGTCCGGGTACTCGTCACCTCGGCCGACGTCATCCACTCCTGGTGGGTTCCGGACTTCGCCATCAAGAAGGACGCCATCCCCGGCTACGTGAACGAGCTGTGGTTCAAGGCCGAAAAGACCGGTACGTACCGCGGCCAGTGCGTCGAGCTCTGCGGCCGCGATCACGGCTTCATGCCGATCGTCGTCGAGGTCAAGCCGCGCGCGGATTTCGACGCGTGGCTCGAGGCCCAGAAGGCGGCTGCGCAGGCCGCAGCCGCGCCCTCGACCAAGGTCGCGATGAACAGTGACGAGCCGGCGGCCCTGCGTGTCGCCGTGGCGGAGTAATCGACGATGAGTACCACGCACACCCACGCCCACGGCGCAGCCCACGAGCACCACGACGACCACGGCCCGGCGAAGGGCATCGGCCGGTGGCTGTTCTCCACGAACCACAAGGACATCGGCACGATGTACCTGGTGTTCAGCCTGGTCATGTTCCTGGTCGGTGGCGCCATGGCGATGGTGATCCGCGCCGAGCTCTTCATGCCAGGCATGCAGCTCGTGGACCCGGGCTTCTTCAACACCATGACGACGGTGCACGCGCTGATCATGGTGTTCGGCGCGGTGATGCCCGCCACGGTCGGCCTCGCCAACTGGATGATCCCCATGCAGATCGGCGCGCCGGACATGGCACTGCCGCGCATGAACAACTTCAGCTTCTGGCTGCTGGTCGCGGCGTTTTCGCTGCTGATCCTGTCGATGTTCATGCCGGGCGGCGGCCCCGCCTCCGGCTGGACGCTCTATCCGCCGCTGGTGCTGCAGACCGGCGACGCGCTGCCGCTCGCGATCTTCGCGATCCACCTGGCGGGCGCGTCCTCGATCATGGGCTCGATCAACATCATCGTCACCATCATGAACCTGCGCGCGCCGGGCATGACGCTGCTCAAGATGCCGCTGTTCGTGTGGACGTGGCTGATCACGGCCTATCTCCTGATCGCCGTCATGCCGGTGTTCGCGGGCGCGGTGACGATGCTGCTCACCGACCACTTCTTCCACACGACCTTCTTCGCTGCGTCCGGCGGCGGCGACCCGGTGCTCTACCAGCACGTGTTCTGGTTCTTCGGGCACCCCGAGGTCTACATCATGATCCTGCCGGCCTTCGGCATCGTCTCGGAGATCATCCCGACGTTCTCGAGGAAGGCGCTGTTCGGCTACGACGCGATGGTGTACGCGACGGCCTCGATCGCCTTCCTGTCGTTCATCGTGTGGGCGCACCACATGTTCACGGTGGGCATGCCGCTCTCGGGCGAGATGTTCTTCATGCTCTCGACGATGCTGATCGCCGTGCCGACGGGCGTGAAGGTCTTCAACTGGACCGCGACCATGTGGAAGGGCTCGCTCAGCTTCGAGCCGCCGATGCTGTTCTCGCTCGCGTTCCTGTTCCTGTTCACGATCGGCGGGTTCTCGGGCCTGATGATGGCCATCGCCCCGGTGGACTTCCAGTACCACGACACGTACTTCATCGTCGCGCACTTCCACTACGTGCTGGTGCCGGGGGCGGTGTTCGCGATCATGGCGGGCGTCTACTACTGGCTGCCGAAGTGGACCGGCCACATGTACAGCATGCGGCTCGCGAAGACGCACTTCTGGGCGTCCGCGATCTTCGTGAACGTGCTGTTCTTCCCGCAGCACTTCCTCGGGCTGGCCGGCATGCCGCGCCGCATCCCCGACTATTCGACGCAGTTCGCCGACTGGAACATGGTGTCCTCGATCGGCGGGTTCGGCTTCGGCCTGTCGCAGCTGCTGTTCGTCGTCCTGATCTGGCAGTGCGTACGCGGCGGCGCCAGGGCCTCCCAGGTCGTCTGGGACGACGCCAGGACCCACGGCCTCGAGTGGACGGTGCCCTCGCCGGCGCCGTACCACACCTTCGAGGAAGCGCCGGTCGTCAAGTGAGCGCAGCGAAGTGAACGACGGCCCCACGGACGAGCAGCGGCGCGGCATACGCAGGACGGCGATCCTGCTCGCGCTGGTGGCGCTCGCCATCTACGTGGCGTTCATCGCCTCGGGCGTCATGAAGGCGCAGCACTGACGTGGATACCGGGACCCGCCAGCGCAACCGATCGCTCACGCGCAGCCTGCTCGTGATGGTGGCGGGCAGCTTCGCGTTCGGTTTCGCGCTGGTGCCGCTCTACAAGGTGATCTGCGAGGCGGCCGGCATACGCGTCAACGACACCCCGTCGGCGGCGCGCGCGAGCGAAGCCGGCACCGGACGCAAGGTGACGCTCGAATTCGTGTCCCTGGCGGCGCCGGGCAGCGACTTCGAGCTCGTGCCCGAGACGAACCAGCTGGCGCTGCAGCCCGGGCGGTTGTACGAGGCGAAGTTCCGGATCCGCAACAACGCCACGCGGCCCGTGGTGGCACAGGCGGTGCCGAGCGTCGCGCCTTCGACGACGGCGAAGTACCTGCAGAAGACCGAGTGCTTCTGCTTCACGCCGCAGTCGTTCGGCGCCTCCGAGGAGCGCGAGTTCACGGTGAGGTTCATCGTGAGCCCGGACCTGCCCGTGAACGTGGACCGGATGACGCTCGCATACTCGATGTACGCGCTGCCCGAGCAGAAGCTCGCGGCGCGCTGAAGACCGCGGAACGATTGGGGACCGGCCGTCAGACGGCCGGCGATGTCAGACAGGCGAACAGGAGGGCTCGAGCCCATGGCCCAGGCACATGCCGCGCAAGGCGGCGACAAGTACTACATCCCGCACGGCAGCAAATGGCCGATCGTGGGCTCGGTGGCGCTCTTCACCACCATGCTCGGCGTCTCGATCTGGCTGAACGGCTTCACGGGCCCGTGGGTGTTCTACCTCGGCCTCGTGCTGGTCGCGTTCATGTTCTTCGGGTGGTTCGGCACGGTCATCGGCGAGAGCCAGGCGGGGACCTACAACGCCGGCGTGGACCGCTCGTTCCGCATGGGGATGATGTGGTTCATCTTCTCCGAAGTGATGTTCTTCGCCGCGTTCTTCGGCGCGCTCTACTACACGCGGCAGCTCTCGGTGCCCTGGCTGGGCGGCGAGGGCGCGAAGTTCCTCACCAACACGTTCCTGTGGGAAGGCTACACGGCGACTTGGCCCACGAACGGCCCGGCGGCGGTCGGCGGTGAATTCGAGACCATCCCGGCCTTCGGCATCCCCGCGCTCAACACCGCGATACTGCTCACCTCGGGCGTCACGATCACGATCGCTCATCACGCGCTCAAGGCCGGCAACCGGACTCTGCTCAAGATCTTCCTCGCCGCCACCTTCCTGCTCGGCTTCCTGTTCGTATACCTGCAGGCGAAGGAGTACATGGAGGCGTACAGCGAACTCAACCTCACGCTCGGCAGCGGCGTCTACGGCTCGACGTTCTTCATGCTCACGGGTTTCCACGGCCTGCACGTAACCCTTGGCGCCATCATGCTTACGGTGATCTGGCTGCGGGTGATGAAGGGCCACTTCACGCCCACGCACCACTTCGCCTTCGAAGGCGTCGCCTGGTACTGGCACTTCGTCGACGTCGTGTGGCTCGGGCTCTTCATCTTCGTGTACTGGCTGTGACAGGAGCCGGGAAAGCGGATAGTGACTAGCGATTAGCGGATAGCAGGAACCGGGACGGCCGCCGAAAGGCGGCCGTGCTTTTTGGGGGGTCAAACACACACCCGACGCTGCCGGGCGCCAGGAGGTCGAGACGGTCGTGGGGCTGGAGCGACAGCGAGCACGGCGGCGGGCCGCCGTACTAGAATCGGCCGGCTAGCGGGAAACGCCGTGCGGTGCGATCAGCCCGCTTCGCCAGGCAACGAACAGCAGCACGAACAGCAGCACCGAGAGCGCAATGCGCACCGACAGCGCGTTCACCATGCGCTTCGACCGTCCCTCGTCCTGCACGAGGTGGAACAGCCCGGATCCGAGGCTCGCGACGATGGCGGCAAGGACGAGGAGGATGAGGGGCTTGATCATGGGTGGGCGCAGCGGTGAGAGGCGGTGATTATAGATGAGGCTCCAGGTCGGCAACCGCTCGTTCTCCCCGCGTCCCTGGGCGCTCGCGCTCGTCGCGGTGCTGGTCGCGGGTTTCGTCGCGCTCGGCCTCTGGCAGGTGGAGCGGTCCCGGGAAAAGCGTGCGCTGATCGAGGCGTTCGACCGCGGCGACGGAAACACGGTGCCGCTGTCAGTGACCCCGATGGACGAGCTGCCGCGCTACCAGCGCGTGACGGCGAGCGGCCGCTACGAGCCGGGACGCCAGCTGCTCCTCGACAACATGCCCTCGGCCACGGGACAGGCGGGCTATCGCGTACTGACGCCTTTCCGCCGCGCGGACGGCGGCATGCTCGTGCTCGTGGACCGCGGCTGGGTGCCGCTCGGGCTCGACCGCAGCCGGCTTCCTGTCGTGACGGTCGATGCGAGTCCGCGCACCGTCACGGGCCGCCTCGACGGCCTGCCGGTGCCCGGGCTGCGCATCGGCCAGGCCCGTGCGCGCGGCGCCTCTGGCTGGCCGCTGGTGCTCAATTTCCCGGTCACCGCCGACGTCGAGGCCGCGCTCGGCGAGCCGGTGGAAGGCCGCATCCTGCTCCTCGACGCTTCCGCTCCCGACGGATTCGAGCGCGCCTGGCGCCCGTCGGTCGGCTTCCCGCCGGAGCGACACCTGGGCTACGCGATACAATGGTTCGCGCTCTCGCTGGCACTGGTCGTCGCCTTCGTCGCGACGAGCATCCAGCCACGGACACCGAAGGCTGACGACAACAAATGAACAACCCGGACCCCATGGCGGTTCGTCGCGGCCGCCTTCAGGCGCTGCTGCTCGCGTCCCTGTTCTTCGTTCCGCTCGCGCTCGCGTTCTGGCTCTATTACGGGCCGACCGGCTGGCGCCCGGACGGGGGAACGAACCAGGGTGAACTCATCGACCCCGCGCGCCCGCTGCCGCAGGTCGACCTCCCGATCGCAGGAGGCTCGCCGCCGGTCCGCGATCTCCTGCGCGGCAAGTGGACCACGATCTACGTCGGGGACGGCGCCTGTGATGCAGGGTGTCGCAAGGCGCTGTATCTCACGCGACAGTCGCGGACCGCGCTCAACAAGGATGCGGACCGCGTGCGACGCGTCTTTCTCGTCACCGGCAACTGCTGCGACAACGACCTGCTCGAGCGCGAGCACCCCGACCTCGTCGTGGCATTGCTCGGGGGGAAGGACGGCACGAACCTGCTCCGGCAGTTTCCGGTTTACGGCGACGGCCCGGTCGAAAGTGCCGGACGCATCTATCTCGTGGATCCGCTCGGCAACCTTCTCATGAGCTATCCCGCGACGGCGCCCGACAAGGCGCTGCTCACCGATCTCAAGAAGCTGCTCCGCCTTTCACACATCGGGTGACGTCATGCGACAAACGTGGTTCCGCCGCCTCTGCCTCGCCGGTGCGCTGCTCGCCTTCTGTGTCGTCGTGCTCGGCGCGTGGACGCGTCTCGGCAATGCCGGGCTCGGCTGTCCGGACTGGCCCGGCTGCTACGGCCACCTGACGGTGGGCCAGGCGGTGGAGCACGCCGCCGAGGCCAACGCAGCCTTCCCGGACCGGCCACTCGAGGCCGACAAGGCGATCAAGGAGATGGTGCACCGCTACTTCGCCTCGACCCTCGGGCTCCTCATCATCGCGATCGCCGTGCTCGCGTTCCGTAACCGCCGCGACCCGGCGCAACCCATGCGCCTGCCCGCGCTCCTGGTGCTGCTCGTCGTGTTCCAGGGCCTGCTCGGCATGTGGACCGTCACGCTGCTGCTGAAACCCCTGATCGTCACCGCGCACCTCGTGGGCGGGCTCACGACGATGTCGCTGCTGTGGTGGCTCGGCCTCGGCGCCGAGCCCGTGCCCGGGTCCGATTCACAGCGGAAGCTGCGCTCGCTCGCAGTGGTCGGCCTCGCGGTGCTGGCACTGCAGATCGTGCTCGGCGGCTGGACCAGCTCGAACTATTCCGCGATCGCCTGTCCCGATTTCCCAACCTGCCAGGCCTCGTACTGGCCGGACATGGACTTCAAGGACGCGTTCGTGCTCTGGCGCGGACTCGGCATCGACTACGAAGGCGGCGTGCTCGACCACCCGGCACGGGTCGCGATCCACTTCGCCCACCGGCTCGGTGCCGTCGTCACCGCGCTCGTGCTCGGGTTCCTCGCCTGGAAGGCGAGCCGGACCGGGCCGTCGCGAGCCGTGCGCGTGGGCGGCGTCATGCTCGCCGCGGTGCTCCTGACGCAGTGGATCGTCGGACCGGTGATGGTGCTCCAAACCTTCCCGCTGCCGCTCGCCACCGCGCACAACGCGGTCGCGGCGCTGCTGTTGCTCAGCGTGGTCGCACTCGTCCGGTTCCTGTGGCCTCCGCCGGCGCCCGATCGACAGCACGGATGAACCACGCAGGCTCCCCGGACGACGCCGTGGCGAGCGCCACGTGGCGCGACTATTACGAACTGGGCAAGCCCAAGGTCGTGGCGCTGATCGTGTTCACCGCGATCGTGGGCATGTTCCTTGCCGTGCCCGGGACTGCCGCCCGCGAGCGCGCTCGTCTTCGGCACGCTCGGCATCGGGCTCGCGGCGTCGAGTGCCGCGGCCGTCAACCACGTCGTCGATCGCAGCTTCGACCGCAAGATGGCGCGCACCATGCTGCGCCCGATTCCGACGGGTCACCTGACGACCTCCCAGGCGCTCGCCTACGCGGCGGTGCTCTGCGCGGCGGCGATGGCGATGCTGTGGGTGCTCGTGAACCCGCTGACCGCCGTGCTCACCTTCGCCTCGCTCATCGGCTACGCAGTGCTCTACACCGTGTGGTTGAAGCACATCACGCCGCAGAACATCGTCATCGGCGGCGCGGCCGGCGCGGCCCCGCCGGTGCTCGGCTGGACGGCGGTCACGGGGAGCGTCGACCCGCACGCGCTGCTGCTGTTCCTGATCATCTTCGCCTGGACCCCGCCGCACTTCTGGGCACTCGCGATCGCGAGGCGGGAGGAATACGCGAAGGCGGGCATCCCCATGCTGCCGGTGGCCTACGGCGTCGAGTTCACGCGGCTGCACATCCTGCTCTACACGATCCTGCTCTGCATCGTGACGCTGCTGCCCTGGCTCACGGGAATGACGGGCCTCGTCTATCTCGCGGCCGCCGTGATCCTGGGCGCGCTCTTCCTGCACTACGCCATCGCGCTCAGGCGCCACGACGCGCCGGCGCACCTGCCGATGACGGTGTTCCGCTACTCGATCAAGTACCTGATGCTGCTGTTCGGGGCGCTGCTCCTCGATCACTACCTGCCTGCCACGCTCTGACGCCCGCCGATGGCCAGCCGCTCGCACTTCGCCGCCCCGTTGCTGCTCGCGGTCGTCGTTGCGCTGATCGTCTACGTCTCGCTCTACCCGTTCCGCTTTGCGCCGGACGGCCCATCGCTGGTCGAGGCCCTCGACCAGCTCACCTGGGCGCGTGCCGGCCGCGGCGAGATGCTGAACAACGTGCTCCTGTACCTGCCGTTCGGGTTCTGTTTCGCGCTCCTGGTCGAGCCACGGTTCGGGCGCACTGCGGGTTTCCTCGCCGCGGCGCTGGCCGGAGGGCTGCTGTCGCTCTACATGGAACTGCTGCAGGCGTCCGTGCCGATGCGCGTCGTGAGCCTCAAGGACCTTTCGCTCAACACCTGCGGCGCCCTGGCCGGCGCGATGCTGGGCTCCACCTGGCACCTGCTCGGCGCGCGCATGGCGCCACAGTCGTCGGTCCAGGGGCGCGCGCGCGCCGTGGTCATCGCCATCCTCGCGCTCTGGTTCCTCGCCAGGCTCTGGCCTCTCGTCCCCGACGTCGGACTGCGCCAGCTGAAGGGCGCAGTGCGTCCGCTCTTCTCGCCGAGCATCGCGCCCGCGGACCTGGCGACTTTCTTCGTCGGCTGGCTCGTGGTCGCACAGGCGGTCTTCAGCCTGGCGCGCCGCCAGCGCGCAGTGGACACGTTTCTGATCGTGATCGCGGTGGTGCTCGTCGGCCGCACCGTCACTGCGGGCAACACGCTCGAGACCGCGGAGCTCGCGGCCATCGCCCTGTTGCTGCCGGTGCTGGTGATGCTGAGTCGCCTCGCGGACGGCACGCGCGCGATGCTGGTCGCGGCTGCGCTCGGCACCTGGCTTGCCTGGTCGGCCGTGCGCCCGGCCCTCGGCCTCGCAGGCCCGGTCGCCGTGGACCTGCCCGCATTCACGGAATTCATCAGCCGCAACCCCCCGCCCCCGGGCCATCTCGCGGCCAAGGGTTTCAGCTATGTCGCGCTTGGCTGGCTGCTCGCGGTCGCCGGGCTCGTGCCCCACGTGGCCGCCGGCATCACGATCCTGTTCGTCCTCATCCTGAGCATGCTGCAGCTCGGCGCGGCGGCGCCTGCCTTCGGCTGGGTGGACGTCGTGCTCGCGGCCATCGCCGGCATCCTCGTCGCGCGCTGGATGGCACGGAAATAGGAAAACAGGGGACATTCTCCTTTTTCGCAAAAGCACGAAGGGGACAGTCCCCTCAGGGGACAGTCCCCTTTTTACGAAAAAGGAGAATGTCCCCTGTTTTCCGCTAGAATCCGCGCCCTCCCATGGACGTCTCCAGTCTCCTCGACCCGCTGAACGACGCGCAGCGGCAGGCGGTCGCCGCGCCGCTTGCGCCGACGCTCGTGCTCGCCGGTGCGGGCAGCGGCAAGACCCGCGTGCTCACGCACCGCGTGGCGTGGCTGGTGCAGGTGGAGAACGTCTCGCCGCACGGGATCCTCGCGGTCACCTTCACCAACAAGGCGGCTGGCGAGATGCGCGCCCGCATCGAAGCACAGCTCGGCATGCCGTCGGCACCGCTGTGGATCGGCACCTTCCACGGCATTGCGCACCGGCTGCTGCGCATGCACTGGCGCGACGCGGGGCTGCCGCAGGGCTTCTCCATCCTCGATTCCGAGGACCAGCAGCGGCTCGTGAAGCGCATGATCCGGGCCGCGGGCCTCGACGAGACGCGCTGGGTGCCGCGCGAAGTGACGTGGTTCATCAACGCGCAGAAGGACGAGGGCCTGCGCCCGAAGCACCTCAAGGACGACGGCGACCCGACGCGACGCCAGATGATCCGCCTCTACGAGGCCTACGAGGAGGCATCCCGGCGCAACGGCGTCGTGGACTTCGCGGAGCTGCTGCTCCGCAGCTACGAGCTGTGGCGTGATGTGCCGTCCCTCGTGGAGCACTACAGGAGCCGGTTCAGTCACGTGCTGGTGGATGAGTTCCAGGACACGAACACCATCCAGTACGCGTGGATGAAGATGCTGGCCGGCGCGACCAGCATCCCGTTCGTGGTGGGCGACGACGATCAATCCATTTACCGCTGGCGCGGCGCGCGAGTGGAGAACCTGCAGCAGTTCCGCCGCGACTTCCCCGGCGTGCAGGTCTTCAAGCTGGAGCAGAACTACCGCTCCACCGGCAACATCCTGGCAGCGGCGAACGCGATCATCGCCAACAACAGCGGCCGGATCGGCAAGAAGCTCTGGACCAGCGGCGCACGCGGCGAGCCGATCCGCCTCTACCGCGGCTACAACGAGCGCGACGAGGCGGAATTCGTCGTGAACCGCATCCGCGACTGGGCCTCGCGCGGCGGCAACCGCCGCGACACGGCCATCCTCTACCGCTCGAACGCGCAGTCGCGGGTGTTCGAGGAATACCTGCTCGCGGCGCGCATCCCCTATCGCGTGTACGGCGGCCTCAGGTTCTTCGAGCGCCAGGAGATCAAGGACGCGCTCGCCTACCTGCGGCTCATCTCGAACCGCGACGACGACGCGTCCTTCGAGCGCGTCGTCAACCTGCCGACCCGCGGCATCGGCGCCCGCACGCTCGAGGTGCTGCGAGCGCACGCGAAGACGCACTCGACGTCGCTCTGGTCTTCCTGCGCCGCCTGCGCGGAGGATCTCGGGGCGCGCGGGGCAGCCGCCCTGCAGGCGTTCCTGGTACTCGTCGAGAAGCTCGATGCCGACACGCGCGACCTGCCGCTGCACGAGCAGGTGGACCACGTGATCCAGGCGAGCGGCCTCGCGGGTCACTACCAGAAGGACAAGGCCGACAAGGGCGAGGCGCGGCTCGAGAACCTCGAGGAACTGGTGAGCGCCGCGCGCGGCTTCGAGCCGGAGGATGGCGACATGCCGCCGCTCATGGCCTTCCTGTCGCACGCGGTGCTCGAGTCCGGCGAGGGGCAGGCCGAGGAGTGGGAAGACTGCGTGCAGATGATGACGCTGCACTCGGCGAAGGGCCTAGAGTTCCCGGTGGTGTTCCTGTGCGGGCTGGAGGACGGGCTCTTTCCCCACCAGCGCTCCATCGCGGACGCGCAGGGGCTGGAGGAGGAGCGCCGCCTCTGCTACGTGGGCACGACCCGCGCGATGCGCCAGCTCTACCTCACCTACGCCGAGCAGCGTCGCATGCACGGAGTGGACAGCTACGGCGCCCCCTCGCGCTTCATCGCCGAGGTCCCGGCGGAACTCCTCGAGGAGGTCCGGCCCCGGGTGCAGGTCTCGCGGCCCGCCTACGCGCCGGCCCGCCCCCAGGCGCAGGCCACCCGCACGCAGCGTTACACCGACGACTCGCCCGGGAGTCTCAGGCTCGGCCAGCGCGTGCGGCACCAGAAGTTTGGCGACGGCGTGGTCCTCGGGGTCGAGGGCCAGGGCTCGAACGCCCGGGTCCAGGTCAACTTCGAGCGGCAGGGCACGAAGTGGCTCATGATGGGCTACGCCAACCTCGAAGTCGTCTAGCGCTACAATGCCGCGGTGAAAATCATAATCCTCGGGGCCGGCCAGGTCGGACGCACCGCGGCCCAGCACCTCGCTCGTGAAGAAGCCAACGACGTCACCGTGGTGGACACGGACGACGAGCTGCTGCGCGACCTCCAGGACCGCATCGACATCCGCACGGTGCAGGGCAACGCGGCGAGCCCCAGGACGCTCGAGCTCGCGGGCGCCGGCGACGCCGACATGATCGTCGCGCTGACGAACAGCGACGAGGTCAACATGGTCGCCTGCCAGGTCGCATGGACCCTGTTCGGCACGAAGACCAAGATCGCCCGCATCCGCTCCCAGGCATTCACGCGCCGGCCGGAGATCTTCGTCTCGACGGAAAGCGAGCCGCCGGCGCAGCTTTCCGGCTTCGCCGTGGACATGTACCTGAGCCCGGAGGAAACGGTCACGGCCTACATCGAGCGCCTGGTGCGCTATCCGGGCGCGCTGCAGGTCGTCGACTTCGCCGATTCGCGCGTGCGGATCGTCGGACTGCGCGCGGTGAAGGGCGGCCTGCTCGTCGGCCAGCCGATCCGCGCGATCCGGCAGCACATCCCGCAGGTGGACGCCCGCGTCGCGGCCATCTACCGCGGCGGCCACAGTATCGACCCCGACGGCGACACGGTCGTCGAGCACAACGACGAGGTGTTCTTCATCGCGGCCACCGAGGACATCCGCAACGTGATGAGCGAGATGCGCAAGGCCGAGGACCCGGTCAAGCGCGTCGTGATCGCCGGCGGGGGCAACATCGGCCTGCGGCTCGCGCAGAAGCTCGAGGAAGACAACCACGAGGTGAAAATCATCGAGCGCAGCTCCGCCCGCGCCCGCGAGATCTCGGAGAAGCTGCGCAGCACCATCGTGCTGAACGGCGACGCCGCGGACGAGGAACTGCTGGTCGAGGAGAACATCGACAGCGCGGACGTATTCTGCGCGCTCACCAACTCCGAGGAAGCGAACATCCTCTCGGCGCTGCTGGCGAAGCGCCTCGGCGCACACCGCGTCATGGCGCTCATCACGCGGCCCGCGTACGCCGAGCTCATGCAGGCCGGACCGATCGACGTCGCCATATCGCCGCAGACCGTGACGATCGGCTCGCTGCTCGCCTACGTGAGGCGCGGCGACGTGGTCATGGTGCACTCGCTGCGCGGCGGCACCGCGGAGGCCATGGAGACCGTGGCGCACGGCGCCCGCGGCGGCAAGGTCGTGGGGCGCGCCGTGGAGGACATCAAGCTGCCCGAGGGCGCGCGGATCATCACGCTCGTGCGCGGCGACCGGGTCATCATGGCTCACCACGATTCCGTGGTGGAGACCGGCGACCACGTGATCCTGTTCCTCGCCGACAAGCGCCACGTCGAGCAGGTCGAGCGGCTGTTCCAGTCCTGACCCATGCTCGCGGTTATCCACGTCATGGGATCGATGCTGATGCTGTTCAGCGTCACCTACCTTCTGCCCGTCGTCACATCGCTCATTTACCGGGACGGCGTGGTGATCGACTTCGTCGTGGCCGCGGTCATGTGCCTCGGCCTCGGTTCCATGCTCTGGGCCGTCACCAGGCGCAACAAGCGTGAACTACGGTCGCGGGACGGGTTCCTGCTGGTAAGCCTGGCCTGGGTCATGATGTCGGCGATCGCGGCCGTGCCCCTCATGCTGGCGTTGCCGGACCTCAGTTTCACCGACGCCTTCTTCGAGTCCATGTCTGGCCTGAGCACCACGGGCGCCACTGTACTGACCGGGGTCGAGGACCTTCCGCCGTCCATCAACATGTGGCGAGGTGCGCTGCACTGGTACGGCGGCATGGGCATCATCGTGCTGGTCGTTGCGATCCTGCCGATGCTCGGCGTCGGTGGCATGCAGCTCTACAAGGCCGAGACGCCCGGCCCGGTCAAGAACGAGAAGCTGACGCCGCGCATCACCCAGACGGCGAAGGCGCTGTGGTTCGTGTACGTCCTGATCACGGTCGCCTGCATCCTGTCGCTGCGCGTCGCGGGCATGGACTGGTACGACGCGACTTTTTACGCCTTTGCGACCCTGGCACTGGGCGGCTTCGCAACCCATGACGCGAGCATCGGCCACTACCATTCGCTGCCGATCGAGATCGTGCTGGTCGTATTCATGCTCATATCGGCCGTGAACTTCTCCCGGCACTTCATTGCGTGGCAGCACAAGAGCCTTCGCCCCTACACGACCGACAGCGAGGCGAAGGCGATGCTGATCCTGCTGGGCATCAGTACGCTGGCCGTCTCGCTATTCATCTGGTCAGAAGGTGTCTACGCGGGCTTCTGGACGTGCCTGCGTTACGTTACGTTCAACCTGGTGTCGGTCGCCACCACGACTGGCTTCGTGACCCAGGACTACGCGGTCTGGCCGATCTTCGCGCCGATGGTAATGCTCATGCTGTCCTGCTACAGCTGCAACACGGGGTCCACCGGCGGCGGAATCAAGATGTTTCGAACGCTGGTGCTGTTCCGCCAGGCCGGGCGCGAGCTCATGTTGCTGGTGCACCCGCAGGCCGTCCGGCCGGTCAAGATCGGCGGGCAGGTCGTACAGAACCAAATCGTCTTCGCCGTGCTGGCATTCGTGGTCCTGTATTTCGGCACGGTCGTAGTGCTCACGTTTTCCCTGCTGGCGAGCGGCCTCGATTTCATGAGCGCCTTCTCCGCTGTTATCGCCTGCATCAACAACATGGGGCCGGGCCTCGGGATCGTCGGTCCGTCAGGGAACTACCAGATCCTCACTGACTTCCAGACCTGGGTTTGCTCGCTCGCGATGCTGCTCGGCCGCCTGGAAATCTTCAGCGTCGTCGTCCTGTTCACGCCGTCGTTCTGGCGCAAGTAATGGCTGCGCGAAAGCTGCCGGCGAGGACCAGGAGGCAGATCCAGCGCGGCGTGGCGGCGCTTGCGCTCCTGCTGTTCGTGGTCGCGATCGTCGTGGTCGCGGTGCTCGATCACCGCGTCACGAAGCAGTTCGAAGGCCGGCGATGGACGCTGCCCGCGCGGGTCTACGCACAGCCGATCGAGCTCTATGTCGGCCAGGCGCTGTCGGCGAAGCGCGCCGCCGAGGAACTCGAGCGCCTCGGCTACCTGTCCCAGGCCCGGATCGACCGCCCGGGCATGTACAGGCGCCGCGGCGACAGGATCGACGTCTATGTACGCGCCTTCCGCTTCCCGGACGAGATGCAGGCGGCGCGCACCCTCACCATCGGATTCGCGGGCGAAGCCATCGTGTCGCTGCGCACCGCGGGCGGGACTGACGTCCCGGTGATCCGGCTCGATCCGCTGCTCATCGGCAGCATCTTCCCGATCCACGGCGAGGACCGGATCGTCGTTGCCCCGGCACAGGTGCCGGCGCTGCTGCCCGAGGCGCTCAAGGCCATCGAGGACCGCAAGTTCGAGACGCATCACGGTGTGAATCCGCTCGCGATCCTGCGTGCGCTGTTCGTCAACGTGCGCGCCGGCCAGGTGGAGCAGGGCGGCAGCACGCTCACGCAGCAGCTCGTGAAGAGTTACTTCCTCGACAGCCGCCGCACGCTCGGCCGCAAGGCCGAGGAGGCGATCATGGCCGTCATCCTCGAATCGCGGTTCGGGAAGGCGGACATCATGAACGCCTACATCAACGAGATTTACCTGGGGCAGGACGGGCAGCGCGCGGTCCACGGCTTCGGGCTCGCGAGCCAGTTCTACTTCGGCAAGCCGCTGGCGGAACTCGACCTTCCCGAAATCGCGCTCATGGTCGCCATCGTGCGCGGGCCCTCGTATTACGACCCGCGGCGCCACCCGGACCGGGCCCGCGCAAGGCGCGATCTCGTGCTGCGCGTGCTCGCCGAGCGGGGCGTCGTGAGCGAGGCGGACGCGAAGGCCGCAAGCTCGAAGCCGCTCGGGGTCGCGAGGTCCGGACAGAAGAGCGCGGTCTTCTTCCCGGCCTTCCTCGACCTCGTGCGCCGGCAGTTGCGCACGGATTACAAGGAGGAGGACCTGACCGAGGCGGGCCTCGTCGTGTTCAGCACGCTGGACCCGCTGCTGCAGGAGAAGGCCGAGGCCGCCCTCGAGTCGGAACTCAACCGGCAGGATGCGTCGGGGCGCAAGGTCTCGCACGGACTCGAGGGCGTCGTGGTCGTGACGGCTCCGCAGACGGGCGAAGTGGCCGCGATGGTCGGCGGCCGGCACGCGTCCTTCGACGGCTTCAACCGCGCCCTCGACGCGAAGCGGCCGATTGGTTCGCTCGCGAAGCCGCTGGTGTACCTGTCCGCGCTCGAGACCGGCCGCTATACGCCGGCTTCGATCGTCCACGACCAGCCGGTCGTGCTGAAGCTGCCGAACGGCCAGACCTGGAAGCCCGCGAACTTCGACCGCGAGATCCGCGGCGACATGCCCGCGGTGCGCGCGCTGACGCAGTCGCTCAACCTGCCGACGGTCAACCTCGGGCTCGAGGTCGGGCTGCCGCGCGTCGCGCGCACATTCGTGCAGCTTGGCCTCGCGGAAGCGCCGCCCGCCTATCCGTCCATGCTGCTCGGCGCGACCAACCTGAGCCCGTACGAAGTGGCGCAGATGTACAACACGCTCGCGAACGGTGGCTTCCGCTCGCCGCTGCGCGCGGTACGCGTGGTCCTCGCCGAGTCGGGCAAGCAGCTCACGGCGCCGCAGCTCGAGGTCGCGGAGGCCGCGCCCGCGGGCGCCGTCTACACGCTCGACCGCATGCTCATCGAGGTGATGCAGCGGGGTACGGGTCGCCCGGCCCGCAGCACCCTGCCCCCGGGACTCGTGGTCGCGGGCAAGACCGGCACGTCGAACGATTACCGCGACAGCTGGTTCGCGGGCTTCTCGGGCACGCACCTGGTCGTGGTGTGGATGGGCCACGACGACAACTCGCAGACCGGGCTCACGGGCACGACGGGCGCGCTCGCCGCGTGGTCCAGGCTCATGTCGTCGATCACCACTTCATCGTTCGAGCCGCTCATGCCCGAGTCGCTCGAGAATCGCTGGATCGACTACTACTCCGGGCTCGAGACTTCCCCGTCCTGCAACGGAGCCGCCGTCTACCTGCCGTTCCGCGTCGGCACGGTCCTGCCGCCGAACGACGCCTGCCCGCCGGGCATCGTGGAGGCGGCCGGCCTCGAGACAGGCGAGGCCGCAGCAACCGAAGCGCCTGCGCCTTGATATGTCTCGGCCGTGGGCCGGACAATCGCGCGCCATGTACCGAACACTCGCCGCCGTCCTGTGCCTCGCGCTCGCCGCTTCCGGCTGCGCGCTCAATCCGTTCCACACGGGGAAGCCCGGATCCTCGTCAGGACACGGCGGCGCGCACCCGCAGTCAGGATCGGCGCCCGTCCTCACTTCCGCGCCGCCCGTCACGCCGCCTGCTCCCGGGGAGGAACCTGCGATTGCGGCCCCGCCCCCGGCGCAACTGCCGCACGACCGGCCCAGGGTCCCCGCCGCAACCCTGGGCCCGGCGAGCAAGGCCCTGGTCGCGCAGGCCCAGACGCAGCGAAAGAAGGGGGATCTGCCGGGCGCCACGGTGACGCTGGAGCGGGCGCTGCGGATCGAGCCCAACAACCCGTTGCTGTGGATCGAGATGGGCAGGCTCAGGATGGACCAGCGCAGTTACGCCCAGGCCGAGGGCATGGGCCGGAAGGCCCTGGCCATGTCAGTGGGCGACGACCGGACGCAGTCCCAGGCGTGGCAGCTGATTGCTGATTCGCTGCGGGCACGCGGCCAGAACAGCCAGGCCCAGGAAGCCCTGGAGCGTGCCAAGGCGCTGTCGACGCTTTAGCGCTAATTCATCACTATTTTCGCAATAGTCGACCAGTAGATGTCTCCAGTCCCACTATAGATCATTTCAAGAACACTAATCCGGACCGCCTCCCACTAATTGCGTGTTTTCAGAAAACGACTTCCATTTACATTCATGATCGCCACTGATAGAGGCAATGTGGGATATTCGATCAACTATAAGGCGTATGCCGATCGATATGTGTAGTTCTGTTTCGCTTCCTTGGGGTCCGTCCGGCGTCAATTCGAGTTTCCGTATCGAGGCAAGACCCGAGTGATCGCCCTCCTGCAGCGTGTTACCCACGGCCGAGTCGGGGTCAGCGGGGAAGTGGTCGGCGAGATCGGGCCCGGCCTGCTGGTGCTGCTGGCAGTGGAACCCTCGGACACGGAAGCGCAGGCCGACCGCCTCATCGAGCGCCTGCTGGGCTATCGCGTCTTCGAGGACTCGGCGGGGCGGATGAACCTGAGCCTCGTCGACACCGGCGGTGGCCTGCTGCTCGTCCCGCAGTTCACGCTCGCCGCCGACACGGGGAAAGGGATGCGCCCGAGCTTCGCCAGCGCAGCGTCCCCTGAGCACGGCCAGGCGCTCTTCGATTACGCAGTTGGCCAGGCGCGCTCGCGGCTCGGAGAGCGCGTCGCGACGGGCCGGTTCGGTGCGCACATGCAGGTCAGCCTGACAAATGACGGCCCGGTCACGTTCTGGCTGCGGACCGCTGCCCCCGCCGCCGGGGGCTGACCAGCGATTCGCGTATCATTGCCGCTCGCCCTGGTGGCCCCGGAGATCCTCATGGGAATCGGCTTTCGCGAACTGATCATCATCCTCCTGATCGCACTGGTCCTGTTCGGCGCGAAGAAGCTGCGCAACGTCGGCTCGGACCTGGGCGCGGCGGTTCGAAATTTCAAGAAGTCGGTAAACGACGGTGACGACGAGCAGACCAAGCAGCTGAGCGACGCGTCGGGCAAGGATGCCGGCTTCCACGACCACGACCACGCCGCCGCCGCGAAGTCCGACAGCAAGCCGAACGCCTGATCGCGATGTTCGAGGTCGGGTTCAGCGAGATCCTGCTGATCTGCGCGATCGCGCTGCTGGTGCTCGGTCCCGAGCGGCTGCCCAAGCTCGCCACCGACCTCGGCCGCTGGGCAGGACGCGCGCGCGCGATGGCACGGCAGCTGCGCACGCAGCTCGAGCAGGAAGTCCACTACGACCCGATGAAGGACCCGCCGGCGGCCACCCCGACCATCCACACACCGGTGCCCGCACCGGTCGCAGCGGCGGCGCCATCGGCGGCGCCGGATTCGAATCCCGAGACACCGGCCGGCCCGGACACCGCGGCGGCCACGATGACGGAGGCCGCGCCTGCGGCGACGGGCGGGAGCGATGAGCCAAAGTCCGCGTGAGCCCGAGCCGCTGGCCGAAGGCACGCTGATCTCGCACCTCCTCGAGCTTCGCGACCGCCTGCTGCGGGCGACGCTCGCTGTCGGCATCGCCTTCCTGCCGCTCGTCTTCTATTCGAACCAGCTGTTCACGCTGGTGGCGAGGCCGCTCATCGAAAAGCTGCCCGAGGGGACCTCGCTCATCGCGACGAGCGTCGTCGCCCCGTTCATGGCGCCCCTCAAGCTCTCGATGATCGCCGCGGTGTTCGTGGCGATGCCCTACGTCCTGTACCAGCTGTGGGCGTTCATCGCTCCCGGCCTGTACCGCCACGAGCGACGCTTCGCGCTGCCGCTGCTGCTGTCCAGCATCCTGCTGTTCTATGTCGGCGTCGCGTTCGCGTACTTCGTGGTCTTCCCGCTGATGTTCACCTTCCTCACGTCGACGGCTCCCACGGGCGTGCTGATGATGACGGACATCTCGAGCTACCTCGACTTCGTGATGCTGCTGTTCTTCGCCTTCGGCGTCGCCTTCGAGGTGCCGGTGGCCGTCGTGCTGCTCGCGGCAACCGGCCTGGTGAAGGTGGAGTCACTCAGGAAGCATCGGGGCTACGTGCTGCTCGGCATCTTCATCGTCGCGGCCATCCTGACCCCGCCGGATGCAATCTCGCAGAGTTTCATGGCGGTGCCCATGTACGTGCTCTACGAGCTCGGGATCGTGCTCGCGCAGTACCTTGTCCGTCGGCGCGCGGCGGACAAGGCCGCACACGAGGCGGCCCAAGCCGGAAAATAGGGGACATTCTCCTTTTCCTCGCGTTTTTCCAGCGATCGCAAGGCGAATCGCGAGGTGCGTCGGGCTGGGGAAAAGGAGAATGTCCCCTCCCTTGCTCTTGCACCGCAATTTCGCGGAGACTGCCGCCCTCGCGCACCGTCGCGCAAACGCCTGAAACAGAAGTAAAAACGCATGTCCAACTCGACTTTGCCCGCGGTGACGCGTGAGACCTGGCTCGGACACCCCAAGGGTCTCTACCTGCTCTTCGCCACGGAGATGTGGGAGCGCTTCAGCTACTACGGCATGCGAGCACTGCTGGTACTGTCGCTGATCGCAGGAGTCGAGGTCGCCAACCCCGGCTTCGGCTGGTCGCAGTCGGAAGCGCTCAAGCTCTACGGACTCTTCACCGGCTTCGTGTACTTCACGCCGCTGATCGGCGGCTGGCTCGCCGACAACTATCTCGGCCAGCGCAAGTCCGTGATCATCGGCGGCCTGCTGATGGCGGTCGGGCAATTCACGCTCGCCTCGGCCATCCCCGGCAACCTGAGCCTCTTCTACGTGGGCCTCGTCATCCTGGTGCTGGGCAATGGCTTCTTCAAGCCGAACATCTCGACCATGGTGGGCGACCTGTACGAGGAAGGCGACGCGCGCCGCGACGGCGCATTCACGATTTTCTACATGGGCATCAACGCCGGCGCCTTCCTCGCGCCGCTCGTCTGCTCGACGCTGGGCGAGGACCCGGATCTACGGCTGGCGCTACGGCTACTTCGCCGCCGGCGTCGGCATGATCCTCTCGGTGATCATCCAGCTCGCGCTCTCCAACCGCTACCTCGCCGACATCGGCAAGGTCCCGGCCGCGCATCGCGCCATGGCGCAGGCCGGCGGCAAGAAGGAGCCGCTTACGCCTGACGAGGTCGACCGCCTGCGCGTGATCTTCATGCTGTTCGTGTTCGTCGTGCTGTTCTGGGCCGCGTTCGAGCAGGCCGGCGGCCTCATGAACATCTACGCCGCCGACAAGACCGATCGCATGGTCGGCGCCTTCGAAGTGCCGGCGGGCTGGTTCCAGTCGCTGAATCCGCTCTTCATCGTGTTGCTCGCGCCGATCTTCTCCGCGATGTGGGGCAGGCTCGGCGCCGCGGGCACGCAACCCGGCCACGCCGCGCAAGATGGTGGCTCGGCCTCGTCCTGACCGGCATCGGCTTCCTGGCCATGGTCGCCGCGGCGCTCGAGTCGGCGGGCGGCGCGAAGGCCTCGATGTCCTGGCTGGTGATCGCCTACTTCTTCCACACCACGGGCGAGCTGTGCATCTCGCCGGTCGGCCTGTCGATGGTGACGAAGCTCGCGCCGCTCCGGCTCGCGTCGCTGATGATGGGCGTGTGGTTCATGATCAACTTCGTGGCGAACTGGCTCGCCGGCATCATCGGCTCCTACGCCGAGAGCCTGGGCGAGCTCACGATCTTCGGCGGCCTGGCAGGCACGTTGTTCGTGTTCGCCGTCGTCCTGTGGACGCTCTCCGGCATGCTCGTGCGCTGGATGCACGGCGCCGAGGACGTCAAGCACGCCTGACCCTTCGAGCGCCGCCTGGCGCGTGGCTCGACCGAGCAGAACAAGGTCCAGAAGTGCGGCTGGTAACGCGCTGATCGAATGCTTCAGGGAGATTCCATGAACCAGGCCGCCGTCGCCCCCCAGCTCACGTTCCGAGCCGTCACGCTCTCGATCGTGCTCGCGATGATCCTCGCCGCAGCGAACACCTACCTCGGGCTGTTCGCGGGCATGACCATCGCTTCCGCGATCCCGGCCGCAGTCGTCTCGATGGCGGTGCTCAGGATGCTCGGCGGCGGGGGGATCCTCGAGAACAACATCGTGCAGACCGGCGCGTCGGCGGGTTCGTCCATCGCCTCGGGCGTGATCTTCACGATTCCGGCGCTCGTGATCCTCGGGCACTGGGCGGATTTCCAGTACATGTGGGTGCTCGCGATCGCGGGGCTGGGCGGCATCCTCGGCGTGTTCTTCTCGGTGCCGCTGCGGCGCGCACTGATCGTGGACCAGGGCCTCGCCTTCCCCGAGGGCAAGGCCGCGGCCGAGGTGCTCAAGACCGGCGAGAACCCGGCGCAGGGCGTGAAGATTCTCGGGCTCTCGGCGCTCGGTGGCGGCTTCGCCAAGCTCGCCGCGGCGAGCGGCCTGCGTCTCTTCCCCGACACGGCCGCGGCGGGCGGCTGGGTCGGCAAGGGCATCGCCTACTTCGGCACCAACCTGTCGCCGGCGCTGCTTGGCGTGGGCTACATCGTCGGCCTCAACATCGGCGTGCTGGTGCTGATCGGCGGCATGATCTCCTGGAACGTCGCCATCCCGATCTACAGCGCGTTCTTCCTCGACGGCAATCCCGGGCTCGCCGCGAGCCTCGCGGGTGCGAGCGCCGAGGACGCGGCGGGCGCGATCTGGTCGGCGCAGATCCGTTACCTCGGCGTCGGCGCGATGCTGGTCGGCGGCGTGTGGGCGCTCATCTCCATCCGCGAGTCGCTGCTTTCGGGCATCAAGAGCGGGCTCGCTGCAGCGCGCGCCGGCGCGGGCAGCGTGGTCGCGCACACCGAGCAGGACCTGCCGATGAAGGCGATCCTGATCGGCACGCTGCTCTTCACGCTGCCGTTGTTCGCGCTCTACCAGAACATCGTCGGCAGCGTGGCCGTGAGCCTGCCCATGACGCTGATCATGATCGTGGCCGGCTTCCTGTTCTGCTCGGTGTCGGCGTACATGGCCGGCCTCGTCGGCTCCTCCAACAACCCGGTTTCCGGGATCACGATCTGCACCATCCTCTTCGCCTCGCTGGTGCTGCTGCTGCTCATGGGGCGCGGCGCGGCGCTCGGGCCGGTGGCGGCGATCATGATCGGCGCGGTCGTGTGCTGCGCGGCGTGCATCGGCGGCGACAACCTGCAGGATCTCAAGTGCGGCTACATCGTGGGCGCAACGCCCTGGAAGCAGCAGGTGATGCTCGCCATCGGCGCCGCCTCGAGCGCGCTCGTCATGGCCCCGGTGCTGAACCTGCTGCTCAAGGCCTACGGCATCGGCGTGCCGTCGGTCGCGCATCCGAATCCGCTGCTCGCGCCCCAGGCGACGCTCATGGCATCGGTTGCCAAGGGCATGTTCGGCGGACACCTGCCCTGGGGGATGATCCAGATCGGCGGCGTGATCGGCGCCGCCGTGATCGCCTGGGACCTGTGGCTCAAGAAACGCGGCTCGACGTTCCGCGCCCCGGTGCTTGCGGTGGCGGTCGGAATCTACCTGCCGCTCGACCTGTCGGTGCCGATCTTCCTCGGCGGCCTGATCGCCCACATTGTCGAGCGCAAGCTGGGCGGCCCCGAGGCGGCCGAGCGCGCCGGCCGCAACGGCATGCTGTTCGCCGCGGGCCTCATCACCGGCGAGGCGCTCACGGGCATCATCATCGCCATCCCGATCGTGGCGTCGGGCCGCGCCGACGTCATCTCGCTGCCCGCAGGGCTGCAGTTCGGCGGCTGGCTGGGACTGCTCGTCGTCGGATGGCTCGCGCTGTGGCTGTACCGGACGGGCACACGCCGCACGTGAACGCGCTGGCGGCGTCGCGCCCCAGGCTCGGGATCCTCGCCGCGTACGCGACGATCTACCTCGTCTGGGGTTCCACGTTCCTCGTGATCCGGCTCGGCGTGCGCTCGCTGCCGCCGATGCTCTTCGCGGGCGGGCGCTTCCTGTTCGCGGGTGCGTTGCTCGGCGCGGTCGCCGTGCTCCTCCGCGAGCGCTTTCCGCGCACCGGGCTCGAGTGGCGATACCTGGCGGCGTTCTCGGTGCTGATGATCACGAGCAGCAGCGGCTTGACCACGATCGCGCTCCGGCACCTGCCGTCGAACGAGGGCGCGCTGCTGTCGGCAGGCTCCGCGCTGTGGATCGCCTGGCTCGGCGCGCTGGGACCGAAGGGCCACAAGCTGACGCTGCGCGGAAACCTGGGCCTGCTGCTCGGGCTGGTCGGCGTCGTGCTCCTGGTCTGGCCGCAGGGCGCGACCCTGTCCGGGCACTTCGGCTGGCAGTCGCTGGTGCTCATCGGCAGCCTCTCCTGGGCCGTCGGCACCGTGCTCTACCGGAATGCCGCGCTGCCGGTCGGGCCGGTCGCGTTCAACGCGGTGATGATGTCACTCGGCGGAACATGGCTGTTGCTCGCGGGAGCGGCGAACGGCGAGATCCCGGACTGGCGGTGGCAGGCTGGCGGCCTCGCGGCGATGGCCTACCTCGCGGTGTTCGGTTCGGCGCTCGCGTACACCGCGTACACGTGGCTGCTCAAGTACTCGCCTGCGGATCGCGTCGGCACGTTCGCTTTCGTGAATCCGGCAATCGCGGCGCTGCTCGGCTGGGTCGTGCTGGGCGAGGTGCTCAGGCCCGCGCAGCTCGCCGGCATGCTCGTCGTGCTGCTGGGCGTCGCGCTGGTGACTCTGGGAAAGTAGCGACCTGGCGCCGCGCCGGAAGACCGGTGACTGCTACCGGTGCCTGGCACCGGCTTTCAGACCGCTACTTCCGGGCCGTGAAGATCTCGACCTTGCCGTTCGACCCGATGGCGCTCGACGCGGCCCAGGACACGAGGCTCACGATCAGCGCGGCGCCGACGGCGGTCCAGAATCCGGAAATCACGAAGCCGGGAACGATCCACGCGACCAGTCCCACCATCGCCGCGTTCAGCACCAGCAGGAAGAACCCGAGGGTCAGCACGGTGAGCGGCAACGTGAGAATGAACGCCAGCGGGCGGACGACGGCGTTCACGATGCCGAGCAGGATGGCGGCCACGATCAGCTTCGCGGGCGACTCGAACTGGAGTCCGTCGAAGATCTCGCTCGCAACCCAGAGGCCCAGCGCAGTGATCGCGGCGCGCAGAAGGAATCCGACCATTTGAGCCTCTCCTCGCGGTGGAACGGCTGGAAGCCATTGACGTTGCCGGCATGGTAATGGAATCTGCCGGGCACACCAATCAATCGACCCAGGGAGACACGCATGGAACTCGTCGCATTCGTCATCGCGCTCGCGCTCGTTGAATTCGTGGCGTTCGGCATGCTGGTCGGTCGCGCGCGCGGCCTCTATGGCGTCAAGGCGCCGGCCATCAGCGGCCACGAGGTCTTCGATCGCTACTTCCGCGTTCACTACAACACGATGGAACTGCTGATCGTGTTCGTGCCGTCGATCTGGCTCTTCGGCCAGTACGTCAATCCGCAGTGGGCCGCCGGGCTCGGTGCGATCTACCTCGTCGGGCGGATCGTGTATTTCCGTGGCTACGTTGCAGACCCGGCGAAGCGCGAAATCGGCTTCGGCATGAGCATGCTGCCGGTGCTTGTGCTGCTGATCGGCGCGCTGATCGGCGCGGGACGAACGCTGATCTAGCGGTCAGTGACCGGCGGTTCGCGGTTAGTGGGAAGAGCCGGAAGGAGGAATCCTCCCGGAG
Source organism: uncultured Gammaproteobacteria bacterium (assembly GCA_963706755.1). Classification (GTDB taxonomy): domain Bacteria; phylum Pseudomonadota; class Gammaproteobacteria; order Steroidobacterales; family Steroidobacteraceae; genus RPQJ01. The sequence continues at coordinate 34,999 of CAVPNH010000007.1, read as the reverse complement.
TCTCGCGATCCGCGAGCGTGGCTACGGCCGCTGCAGCCGGCTGCCGACCGCATCCGCGGCCGCCCTGCCGGACAGCAACTCGATCAGCGCCAGGCTGAACTCGATCGCGGTGCCGGGGCCGCGCGAGGTCACCACCTTTCCGTCCACGACGACGGGTTCCTCGCTGAGACCGATCCCGGGCGCCGAAGCCGGCACTCAGGAATCCGGGGAAGCTGGTCGCGCGGCGACCGTCGAGGAGGCCCGCGTGCGCCAGCACGCCCGGGGCCGCGCAGATCGCCGCGGTGTAGCGGCCCTCCCCCGCGAAGCGACGCAGCAGCGCGATCACGCGCGCGTCCTGCTTCAGGTGCTCGGCGCCCGGCATGCCGCCGGGCAGCACGATCATGTCGTAGTCCGCGACCTCGGCGGCGTCGAGCGCGATGTCGGCCTCGACGACGATCCCGTGCGATCCCCTGACCCGCGGCCCCGAGAGCGTCGCGGTGCGGACCTCGATGCCGGCGCGGCGCAGCAGGTCGACGACAGTGACCGCCTCGATTTCCTCGAAGCCTTCGGCCAGCGGCATGAGCACGCGCGGCACGGGCACGACCATGCGCGCGGTCAGGGCCTGGTCGCGAGCGCGACGTGCGTGTCGAGGCTGCGATCCCGCAGGTACTGCAGCGCCGAACGCACTTCGGGGTCGCTGCCCGCCGCGCGCCGGAAGTCGCGGCGCGCTTCGTCCTTCCTTCGCGACGATCCGCACGTCGGGATCGAGGCCGTGTTCCTGGATCGTGCGACCCGACGGCGTGTAGTACCGCGACGTCGTGAGCTTCAGCGCCTCGCCGTCGCGCAGCGGCATGACGGTCTGCACGGAGCCCTTGCCGTAAGTGCGTTCGCCCATCAGCGTCGCGCGGCCGTGGTCGCGCAGCGCGCCGGCCACGATCTCGGCGCCGGACGCGGAGCCTCCGTCCACCAGCACGACGACCGGTGCGCCGTTCAGCAGGTCGCCCGGCGTGGCGTCCATTTCGAAGCGCGCGTCGGGCGTGCGCCCGTCCGCCCGCACGATCATGCCCGATTCGAGGAAGCTGTCCGCGACGCTCACCGCCGACTCGAGCACGCCGCCCGGGTTGTCGCGCAGGTCGAGCACGAGTCCGCGCAGGGGCGCGGCGCCCGCCGCGGCCTGCATTTCCAGGATGGCGCCGTCGAAATCGCCCGGCGTCGAATCGCTGAAGTGGCTGACGCGCACGTAACCGTAGCCGCCCGGCAGCCGCTCGGCGCGGACCGTGCGCACGTGAACTTCGGAGCGCTCGAGGTCGAAACGGAGCGGCTCGGGTGCGCCCTTGCGGCCGAGCACGATGACCACGTGCGAGCCCACGAGACCGCGCATGCGCGTAATGGTCTCGTCGAGCTGCCCGGGCACGACCGGGCGTCCATCCACCTCGAGCAGTTCGTCGCCCGCGCGCACCCCGGCGCGATCCGCGGGTGAACCCTCGATCGGCGCGACGACCGCGATCCGCCCGCCGTCCTCCTCGGCGACCTCGATGCCGACGCCGGAGTAGGTGCCCGCGGTGCTGACGCGCATCTCGTCGTAGGCCGCGCCGTCCAGGAACTCCGAGTGAGGGTCGAGGCTCGCGACCATGCCCTCGACGGCGGCCTGCTCGAGTTGCCCGCTGTTCACCGGATCCACGTACTCGCGGCGCACGTGCTCGGCGACCTCGTCGAGCAGCGCGTGCTCGGAGCGCGCCGCGACCGGGGCCACGGGCGCGGGCGCGTGGCGGTCCGAGACGAGGTCGCGGGCGTACATGAAGCCTGCGCCGAGGGTGGCGCCGACCAGGACGGACAGGACGGTGTGTATGGGTCGGGTCAAGCCGTGGACCATGTTGTAAGCGACTGCCAGTGTATCCGTGGCCGATCCGTGGATCACGCGGCCAGCGGGGCGAACGTGCCAGCAGGGTGGCGCGGGTCACATTCCCGCGGCGCCCGGCGCCCGCGCCTCAACGCTTCTGCAGCCAGATCTCTGGATTCACCGGCTGGCGGCCGCGACGCACCTCGAAGTAGAGCGCCGGCTCGTTGTGGCCGCCGGTGTCGCCGACGGCCCCGATCACCTCACCCGCCGAAACCGTATCGCCGACCTTGCGGAAGATCTCCTCGTTGTGACCGTACAGGCTCAGGTAGCCCCCACCGTGATCGAGGACGACCATGAGTCCCATGCCGGGCAGCCAGTCCGCGTACACGACGCGCCCGGCGAAGGGCGCACGCACGCGGGCGCTGCGGTCCGTGCCGATGAGCATGCCCTGCCAGCGCATCGAGCCCCCCGCCCGGGGCTGGCCGAAACGCGCCAGGACCCGCCCCTGCTGCACCGGCCAGGGCAGCTTGCCGCGCAGCGGCTCGAACGGGGCCTGCTTCGCGATCGGCACGTCGTCCATGGCCTTGCGCAGGTCGGCGATCAGTTTCTCCAGCGCCTGTGCCTGCGACTGGAGCCGGCCGCAGTTCGCCGCGCTGCGACTTGATCTGGCCGTCGATGGCCGCGACCGCCCGAGTCCTGCTGTCCTGGGCCGAGCGCAGTGCAGCAACCTGCTGCTCCTGGTCCGACTCAAGCCTTGCCAAGCGCTCATGTTCTGCGGCGATCTTCTCGCGTACGAGCGCAAGATGCTCCAATTTGTCGCGAATTCCGGTGATCCTCTCGGCGCGCGCACGGCCAAAATAGCCGTAGTACCGCAGCATTCGGCCGAAGGTCTCCGGATCTTCCTGGTTCAGCAGGAGCTTCAGCTCTTCCTCGCGGCCATTGACGTAGGCGGCCCGCAGTTCTCCCGCCAGCGCCCCGCGCTCGGCCGTGAGCTCCTGCTCGAGCTGGGCTTCCTCCCGCTCGAGATCCCGTAGCCTGGCCTCAGTCGCCAGCCGCTGGGCGCGGATCTCATCCACCGTGTGCCGGGCTGCCTGTACCCCGAGCTCCGCGTCGCGCAACTGCGCGCTCAGCTTGTCCCGTTTCTCGATGTCGGCATTGACGGCCTTGCGCACTTTCTCGATGCGCGAATTCACCCGGCGCAGCTCGGCCTCCTTCTGGGCCGGAGTCGGCTGTTTCTGAGCAATGGCAACGGATGGCACCACCAGGCTCAGGGCAGACGCGAGGACCAGCACGGCGGCCGGGCTCAGCGCCCAAGGCCGGCGGCGGAATCGCTCAACGGTCGAAAGAAACGGGCCGAACATGCCTTGATGCGGCTTCCAGGCGGGGTCAGGCCGGCAAGTCTAGCGGGGCTGTTATAATCCGCGACCCTTTTTACCCGCCCGGCCCATGGACAAACTCCTCGAATACGTCGCCCGACACCCGCTCCTCGTCGGGGGAACGGCGGCGCTCGCCGTGGCGGTGCTGGTCTACGAGCTCAGCCGGGCACGCAATGCCGGCCAGGCGGTGGGCCCGCTGGACGCCGTGCGCCTGCTGAACCAGGGCGCGCTCGCGCTCGACGTGCGGTCGAAGGCGGAGTTCGACTCGGGCCACGTGATCGACGCCCGGCACGTCCCGCAGGAGGACCTCGCCGGGAGCGGCGAGACCCTGAAGAAATATCGCGAGAAGGTGGTCATCACCTGCTGCGAGACTGGCACGCGCTCCTCCGCCGCGTCGCGCGCGCTCAAGGCGCAGGGCTTCACGAAGGTCGTGAACCTCCGCGGCGGGCTCGCGGCCTGGCGCGGCGAGAACCTGCCGCTCGTGAAGTCGGACGCGAAAGGAAAGTAAGCGCCGTGGCGGACGTGACCGGCGTCGTGATGTACTCGAGCGCCTGGTGCGGCTACTGCGCCCGCGCACGGGCGCTGCTCGAAGGCAAGGGCGTGGCCTTCCGCGAGATCAAGGTGGACGAGGACCCGGCCGACCGCCAGGCCATGCTCGTCCGCAGTGGCGGCCGTCGCACGGTGCCGCAGATTTTCATCGGCGACCGACACGTCGGCGGATTCGATGAGCTCTACGCCCTGGAGAAATCGGGCGAGCTCGACACGATCCTGCGCGGCGCCTGACGGGCCGGAGCCGATACACCCAGACCTTTTTCTTGAACAGGACGACACCATGACCGAGCCGAACGCCCAGCCCCAGACCACCCCGGACCCGAACGCGCCTTTCGTGAATCCGCAGGCCGTCTACATCAAGGACTGCTCCTTCGAGGCGCCCATGGGCCCCTTCATGTCACCCGCCGACGGTACGCCGACGGTGAACCTGAACCTCGCCACCCGGGCGACCGCTCTCGCGCAGGACCTGCACGAGGTCGTGCTGCAGGTGAACCTCGAAGCCAAGGTGGGCGACAAGACGGCGTGGCTGCTCGAACTGCAGCAGGCTGGGGCGTTCACGATCCGCAACCTCTCGGCCGCCGACGTTGGCAATGTGCTCGCGATCGCCGCGCCGAATTACCTGCTGGGGTTCGCGCGGGCGGCGGTCGCCGACCTCGTGGGCAAGGGCGGGTTCCCCCCGTTCCTGCTGCCGCTCGTGACGTTCGAGGGCCTGCACGCGCGGGCCGCCGCCCAGCAGCAGCCGCCGAGCCCCGCGGTAAACTGAGGCGGTCGCCCAGGTGGCGACTCCCGAACAAGCCGCAAGTGCCGCGCGCCCGGCCGTCGCCGTCCTCGGCTCCGGCTCATGGGGCACCGCGCTCGCGGTGCACCTCGCGCGCGCAGGGCATCGCGCCATCCTGTGGGGCATCGAAACCGATGAACTCACGGCGATGGCGCGCGATCGCACCAATCGTCGTTACCTCCCGGGCATCGGCCTGCCGGCAGGCGTCGAGATCGAACACGATTTCGGGCGTGCCGTCGCGCAGTCGGAACAGTTGCTGCTGGTCGTGCCGAGCCACGCCTTCCGCGAGGTGCTCGAGCGCCTGAGGCCGGTGCTGCGCCCGGGCCAGCGCGTGGCCTGGGCCACCAAGGGTTTCGAACTCGAGACGGGCAAGCTGCCGCACGAGGTGGCGAGGGACGTGCTCGGCGCGGGAGTGCCCACCGCCGTACTCTCCGGCCCGACGTTCGCGAAGGAAGTCGGGGCGGGCCTGCCGACGGCAATGACCGTCGCCTCCGGCGACGAGCACTATGCGATGGCGCTCGCGCGTGGCATCTCGGGCGTCAACTTCCGCGCCTACGTGTCGAACGACATGATCGGTGTCGAAGTCGGCGGCGCGACGAAGAACGCGCTCGCCATCGGCGCCGGCATCTCCGACGGACTGGGATTCGGCGCCAATACCCGGGTCGCACTCATCACCCGCGGGCTCGCGGAAATGATGCGGCTCGGTGTGGCGCTCGGCGCCGACAAGGACACTTTCATGGGCCTCGCCGGACTCGGCGACCTCGTGCTCACCTGCACGGACGACCAGTCCCGCAACCGGCGCATGGGCCTGGCGCTCGCCGCCGGCAAGTCGCGCGACGAGGCGGCCGCCGAGATCGGGCAGGTGGTCGAGGGCGTGATGGCAGCGCGCGCGGTGCGTGAAGTGGCGCGCAGGAATGGCGTCGAGATGCCCATCACCGAGCAGATCTACAACGTCCTCTACGAAGGCAAGCCTCCGCGCGACGCGGTCTACGCGCTCATGAAGCGCGCGATCAGGTCGGAGACGGACTGAGTAGAAGAAGTGACTGGTGATCAGGGGTTCGTGATCAGTGGCGAGCCGGGACCGGCGCCTACGAAACCCAGCTGCCGCCACGCCTCGTACACCGCGACGGCGACAGCATTCGAGAGATTCGCGCTACGCGCGTGCCCGAGCATCGGAATGCGAACCCGGCAGTCTTCCGGACAGGAATCGATGACCGCCTGTGGCAACCCGCGGGTCTCCGCCCCGAACACGAGTGCGTCTCCCTCCCGATAGCGCACGGAATCGTAGGTCGCGGCGGCGCGTGTCGTGAGCGCGAACCATCGCGGCCGGCCCAGCGTCTCCAGGCAGGCCTCAAAGCTCGCGTGGACGGTGACGTCCGCCAGTTCGCGGTAGTCCAGCCCGGCCCGGCGCACGGAGCGCTCATCGAGCCGAAACCCGAGCGGCCTGACGAGGTGCAGCCGCGCGCCCGTGTTGGCGCACAGGCGGATGACGTTGCCGGTGTTGGGCGGAATTTCGGGTTCGTGCAGCACGACGTGGAGCATCGCCGCCGGATCGTGGCGTGCGCGCCTCGGCGGCGCAAGGCGTTGCAGCGATTTCGCCTCACATGGGTTTAGAATCGCCTCGTACCTTCCGCGCGCCATTCCGGGGGAAACGACCATGATGCGCGTCAGTCACCTGCTCGCCCGCAAGGGCAAGGACGTCTGGTCCGTGGATGCGGACCAGCCCGTTCTCGAGGCGATCCAGATCATGGCGGACCGGCACGTCGGCGCGTTGCCGGTAATGCGCGGCGGGGAGCTCGTCGGGCTCGTGTCCGAGCGCGACTACGCGCGCAAGGTGGTCCTGCTCGGGCGGTCCTCCGCCGAGACCTTCGTCTGGCAGATCATGTCGGCACCCGTCGTCACCGTCCCGCCGGGCGAGAGCGTGCGCCAGTGCATGGAGATCATGACCGAGCGGCGCATCCGTCACCTGCCGGTGGTCGAGGGCGTGACCATGATCGGCATGATCTCGATCGGCGACCTCGTACGCGCCGTCATCGAGGAGCAGGCCAGCACCATCGAGCAGCTGGAGAAATTCATCTCCGGCTGAGATTCCCTCAGCGCACGCCGGCCCCCGCGAGAGCGTCGGGCGCCCAACCCGAGTCCGGCAGCGGGTCGACGTAGCGGGTCGTCGCCGCCGAAACCGGGTGGTAGGAAAGGTAGTAGACGCCGGTGTCGAAGCTGTAGGGCGCGAAGCTGCAGGTAAACGGCACGCCTGTCTCCAAGCCGAACGTCGAGAACGCGTACACGGCCCGCAGCAGCTTGCCTTCCGTGTCGTACTCGTCCGAGGCGAGCGCAATCCAGGTGTCCTCGTCCACGTAGAAGACCCGGCGGCCATAGGGATGGTGCTGGCCGGGCTTCAATGTCGCTTCGACGACCCACACCCGGTGCAGCTCCCAGCGCACGACGTCAGGGTTGATGTGTCCCGGTCGCAGGATATCTTCGCCTTTCGACAGGAACGCCATGCGATACGTGTTGTACGGCACGAGCATCTCGCGCTTGCCGAGCAGCTTGACGTCGAAGCGCTCCAGCGTGCCATTGAAAACGAACGCATCGTCGACGATGTACGCCCCGCTGCTGCTGCTGTGCGGGGCGTCGTCGGGCATGTTGACCAGCCTGACCCTGCGCTGCCCGGGGACGTACGACCATACGCTTCGCGGCTGCCTCAGCGGATTGACCGCCTCGAGCAGGAGCATGCCTTCGCCGGCCCTCCTCTGCGGCCCCGTATAGATCCCTTTCCAGTCGAAGAGCCGCTCGTCCTCCTTGATCAGCGTGCTGCGGTGCTTTTCGTCAAACACCGGGAACTCCCACGTTCCCGTCGCCGCGCCCGTCAGCATCGCCTGCCCATTGGAGTCGACAAGCCAGCTCTCGAATTTCTGCACGAGCGCCCGCCCCATGTAACGCAGCCGGTGGTTCCACATCACCTCGCTGCCATCTGCCGGAATGGGAAACGGAATGCCCGGCAGCGCGTCCTTGAATCCCAGGCCGCCGTCGGTACTGCGCGCCGTCGTCGCATTGTGAAGCGTGTTCTCGAGCAGCCAGGCCGGGTACGCCGCGCTTCGATGCGTCGGATACACGTCCACGCGGAAGGTCGGATCGCGACGCAGGAGTTCCATCGTGCCGGCGGTAAGCTGGCTCGCGGCCTTGTCGGCGTTGGCGCCGGTCAGCACCCTCAGAGGCTTTTCGCCGGCAAACGGATCCTCGGCACGAAACTCGCCGTGTCCGGGCCCGGCGTACAGCTTCGGCAGTCCGCCCGTGTACTCCGGAATGCTGCCTTCCGCGTTGCCGGCCCTCTCGGCGCCAGACCTGGTCAGCGTGCCACCGAGTGCCGCGGCTTCCTGCGGAGTCACGGCGGCCTGCAACCCGCAGGTGAACAAGTATGCGCCGAGCGCGAACGGGATCGCCGATGCGGTCTTGATCAGTGTTGCCATTGCCTGGGTCCCTGCGAGCTGAAGGGTCGTATGGGCGACCAAAGTCCGTGACAGGCTGGCCCGGCTTCTCCGACACGGCAATCCGGATAACTACGCCCCCCGGGGCCGGCCGTCGACCACCGGCTGACGGCGACGCAGGCACTGGAGGCCGCCCGCTCGTCGCCGCCGGTTTCCGCATAGAATTGCGCACATGTCCTCCGCCGCCCTGCCGCCCTCGCTGGCCGTGGATTTCTGCGGCCTGCGCCTGACTTCGCCGATCGTGCTGCTCTCGGGCTGTGTCGGGTTCGGCGAGGAGTACACGCGCGTCGAGGGATTCTCCAACACACAAGTCGGCGCCATCGTGCTCAAGGGCACGACCGGTACGCCGCGACTCGGCAACCCTCCGCACCGAGTCTACGAGACGCCGATGGGCATGCTGAACGCCATCGGCCTGCAGAACCCCGGCGTCGCCCACGTCGTTGACCGGATCCTGCCGACGCTCGATTTCTCCGAGACGCGCTTCTTCGCCAACGTCTGCGGGTCCACCATCGACGAGTACGTCGAGGTCACGCGCCGCTTCGACGATTCACCGATCAACGCGATCGAGATCAACATCTCCTGCCCCAACGTGAAGGAAGGCGGCGTGCAGTTCGGTAACGTGCCGGAGATGTCGGCACGCGTCGTGGCCGCCTGCCGCGCGGTGACGAAGAAGCCGCTGATCACCAAGCTCTCGCCCAACCAGACCGACATCCGCGAGAGCGCGCGCGTCTGCATCGAGGCCGGCAGCGACGGACTCGCCGTGATCAACACGATGATGGGCATGGCCATCGACGTGAAGACGCGCCGGCCGGTGATCGGCAACGTCCAGGGCGGGCTCTCGGGCCCGGCCATCAAGCCGATCGCGCTGCTCAAGGTGATGCAGGTGGCCGAGGTGGCGCGGCCGCTCGGCATCCCGATCATCGGCCAGGGCGGGATCTGCTCGGCGCAGGACGCACTCGAGTTCATCATCGCGGGCGCGACCACCGTGGGCGTGGGCACGGCGCTCTTCTACGATCCCCTGGTGTGCACGAAGATCAACGCGGGCATCGCGGAGTACCTCGCCGCGAATTCCATTGCGTCGATCAGCGAGCTGGTCGGCTCGCTCGAGCGGCCGCAACGCAAAGTCGAAGCCTGTCTCTGCTGAGGAAATAGGGGACATTCCCCTATTTTTCGAAAAATAGGGGAATGTCCCCTATCTTCCTACTCCATCCCGAGTTCCTTGAGCTTTCGCGTCAAGGTGTTGCGGCCCCAGCCGAGCAGCTTCGCCGCGTCCTGGCGCCCGCCCTGCGCGGCCTTGAGCGCCTCGCGGATGAGCGTGCGCTCGAACTCCGGCATCGCGTCGTCCAGCAGCGGCGCGCCGCCGGCCGCCAGCCGCGCCTGTGCCCAGCTCGCCAGCGCATTCGACCAGTCGAGCGAGGAGGCGATCGCCGCGGATCCTCCGCCCAGGTCCGCGGGAATGTCCGAAAGTGCGATCTCGCGTCCCGCGGCGAGCACGGTGAGGCGGCGGCAGGCGTTCACGAGCTGGCGCACGTTGCCCGGCCAGGTGAAGGCGGCGAGCACCGCGCCGGCCTCCTCGGCCAGGATCTTGGGCGCGACGCCGAGTTCCATCGCAGCGACGTCGAGGTAGTGCTGCAGCAGCTCCGGGATGTCCTCGCGTCGCTGTCGCAGCGGCGGCACGCCGATGCGGATCACGTTCAGGCGATGGAGCAGGTCTTCGCGGAAGAGTCCCTCCTTCACGCGCGTCTCGAGGTCCTGGTGCGTGGCGGCGATCACGCGCACGTCCACCTTCACCGGCAGCTGTCCGCCCACGCGATAAAACTCGCCTTCGGCCAGCACGCGCAGCAGCCGCGTCTGCAGCTGCGGCGACATGTCTCCGATCTCGTCGAGGAACAGCGTCCCGCCGTCGGCCTGCTCGAAGCGGCCACGCCGGAGTTCCGTGGCGCCCGTGAACGCGCCCTTCTCGTGACCGAAGAGCTCGGACTCGAGCAGGTCGGGCGTGATTGCGGAGGTGTTGAGCGCGATGAAAGGCTTTGCCGCACGCGGGCTGTGGCGGTGCAGCGCGCGCGCGACGAGCTCCTTGCCGGTGCCCGATTCACCGGTGATGAGCACGGTCATGCTCGAGCGCGACAGGCGGCCGATGGCGCGGAACACCTCCTGCATCGCGGGCGCGTGGCCCAGCATTTCCGGGATGCGCCGCGACTCGGAGGTTGAGGTCGCCGTACGGTGGCTCTGTGCGGCCGCGCGCCGCACCAGGTCGATGGCCTGGTCGATGTCGAAGGGCTTCGGCAGGTACTCGAAGGCGCCGCCCTGGTAGGCCGCGACCGCGCTCTCGAGGTCGGAGTGCGCCGTCATCACGATCACCGGAAGGCGCGGCCGCCGGCTGCGGATCTCCTCGAGCAGGTCGAGCCCGCTGCGCCCCGGCATGCGGATGTCGGTGACGAGCACGTCCGGTTCCTCGCGCGCGAGCGCGGCGAGCACGGCGTCTGCGTCCTCGAAAGCGGTCGTCTGCATGCCGCCCTGCTTGAGCGCGCGCTCGAGCACCCAGCGGATCGAGGCATCGTCGTCGACGAGCCAGACGTTAAGCGTTTTCGCCGAGTTCATGGCTGTCGAACGGGATGAGGATGGTGAAGACGGTGCGCCCGGGGCGGCTGTCGAATTCGATCAGGCCGTCGTGGCGGCCGACGAGGTCCTGCGCCACGGCGAGCCCGAGTCCGGTGCCGCCCTGGCGGCCGGTGACGAGCGGATAGAAGACCGTGTCCTTTAGCTCCACGGGCACGCCCGGGCCGTCGTCCTCGACCTGGATGCTGGCGACGACGCGATAGCGGCGGCTGCCGATGCTCGCGTTGGTGAGCGCCCGCGTGCGCAGCACGATGCGGCCGTGCGCGCCCACGGCCTGGATCGCGTTGCGCCCGAGGTTGAGCAGCGCCTGGATCAACTGGTTGCGGTCGAGCCGGAGGCGCGGCAGGCTCGGGTCGTAGTCGCGCTCGATGGCTACGCCGTTCGGTGCTTCCGCAGCCAGCAGGTGGCCGACGTGCTGCACGAGCTCGTGGATGTTGACCGGTTCCTTGCGCGGCGGCTGGCCGGGACCGAGGAGCGCGTCCACCAGCGCCGCCAGCCGGTCGGCCTCGCTGATGATCACCGTCGTGTACTCGTGCAGCGCCGGATCCTTGAGCTGCCGCTCGAGCAGTTGCGCCGCGCCGCGCAGGCCACCGAGCGGATTCTTGATCTCGTGCGCGAGCTGCCGGACCATCGCGCGGCTGCCGCCGAGCTGCGTGAGCAGCGCGTTCTCGCGCAGGATCCGCTGGTGCTGCGTGACGTCGGCGAGTTCCACGATGACGCCGCCCGGCCGACCCGGCTGATCGAAGGGCGTCACCGTCACGTCCAGCGTTCGTGGCGGTGCGCCGGGCCCGGCCTCGTACGGCAGCTCGCGCCGCGAGTACTGCGCGCCCGCAGCGCGCGCCCGCCCGATCACGCCGTCGAGTTCGGAATTGCCCTTGAGCAGATCGTGAATGCTGCGGCCCGCAGCCTGGTTGCGGCCGATGCCGAGCAGGTCCTCGGCGGGCTCGTTCAGGTACAGCACTGCGCCGTCGCCGTCGAGCCAGAGGATGCTCGTGGCGACGCCGTCGAGCAGGCCGCAAAGCTCGGGCTGGTTCGGCCGGAACGCGTTGTGGAGATCTGCCGCCAACTCACGCCTCCCTGCGGCGGCGTGCGGCGCGGCGGACTGCTAGCCGCCCTTTGGCGTCGGCTTCGGCTTCGGCGGCGGCTTCAGCTTCGGACCGACGACATCGGGCGCATTGACCTTGCCCTTGCTGTCGTAGATCGTCTGCTGCTTCATGTAGAAGACGACCGGCTGGCTGCGGATCTTCTCCGTGCCCCCGGAATCGACGATCGCTGCGCTGAGCGTGTGCTGGCCACGTGCCATGTTTGGCAGGGAGTAGCCCATCGCGTCGCCGGAGCTCCCGACGCGTTCGCCGTCGAGATACAGGTAGACACTGTCGTCGGCCCCCAGCGCCGGATCGGACGCAATCTGCACGTCGACCACGGCGTCGGCCTCGAAGAACGATGTCCCGTTCGCCGGTTGCACGATCTCGAGCGAGGAATACGTGGTCGCCGCCACGAGAGGCGCACCCTCTCCGCGACCCTCGCCACGACCCTCGCCCTGGCTTTCGCTGGCGGTGGGCGGCGCAGCGCCCGGCTGGCCCTTCGAGACGTTGATGTCCACCCTGACCGCGCCCGGTCCGGGTACGTCGGAATAATGGACGACGCCGTTCGCGTCCTTCCACATCCACATCTGGACCTTGGATTCCTGCGCCTGGCTCGCATAGGCGAGCAGGCACAACGCCAGCAACGGCAACCGGGTCTGCATGGGGATCGAGCATAGCCCTGTGGACCCAACCCTGGCAAAGCTGCGGCCCGCATTCCGCGACGTGCGTCATGGGAAGGCCGGATGCGCGCCGGGCGTCAGCGGGTGCCGCACGCCCGGCGCATGGAACGACCGTCTTCAGACGCTGTAGTAGAGCTCGAACTCCACCGGATGCGTGGACATCCGGAGGCGCGTGACCTCCTGCATCTTGAGGGCGATGTAGGCGTCGATCACGTCGTCGGTGAACACGCCGCCTTCCTTCAGGAATCCGCGATCCTTGTCGAGCGCCTCGAGCGCCATGTCGAGGGAGTGGCACACGGTCGGGATGTGTTTCGCTTCCTCGGGTTCGAGGTCGTAGAGGTCCTTGTCCGACGGGTCGCCCGGGTGGATCTTGTTCCTGACACCGTCGAGGCCCGCCATGAGCATGGCCGCGAAACACAGGTACGGATTCGCGGTCGAGTCGGGGAAGCGCACCTCGATTCGGCGGCCCTTCGGGTTGATGACGTGCGGGATGCGGATCGACGCCGAGCGGTTGCGCGCGGAGTACGCGAGCATCACCGGCGCCTCGAAGCCCGGCACCAGCCGCTTGTAGCTGTTGGTGCTGGCGTTGCAGATCGCGTTCAGCGCCTTGGCGTGCTTGATGATGCCGCCGATGTAGTAGATGGCGATTTCCGAGATGCCGCCGTACTTGTCGCCGGCGAACAGGTTCTTGCCGTCCTTCGCCAGCGACTGGTTCACGTGCATGCCGTTCCCGTTGTCGCCGACGAGCGGCTTAGGCATGAAGGTGGCCGTCTTGCCGTAGCTCGCCGCCACGTTGTGAATGGCGTACTTGAGGATCTGCACCTCGTCGGCCTTCTTCACCAGCGTGTTCGCGGACACGTTGATCTCCGCCTGGCCGCCGGTCGCGACCTCGGCGTGATGCACTTCGACCTTGAGGCCCATCTCCTCCATCGCGAGGCACATCGCCGTGCGCAGGTCCTGGTAGGCGTCCACCGGCGGCACGGGGAAGTAACCGCCCTTGATGCCGGGGCGGTGGCCGAGATTGCCGCCTTCCATGCTGCGGCCGGTATTCCACGCGCCCTGCAGCGAATCCACCTCGTAGAAGCAGCCGTTCATCGAGCTGCCGTGGCGCAGGCTGTCGAAAATGAAGAATTCGTTCTCGGGGCCCCACATCGAGGCGTCGGCGATGCCGGTCGACTTCAGGTAGGCCTCGGCGCGCTTGGCGAGCGAGCGCGGGTCGCGCTCATAGCCCTGCATCGTCGAGGGTTCGACGATGTCGCAGCGCAGGTTGAGCGTGGTCTCCTCGAAGAACGGGTCGATGACCGCAGTCGAGGGATCCGGCATCAGGATCATGTCGGACTCCTGGATGCCCTTCCATCCGGCGATCGAGGATCCGTCGAAGCCCTTGCCGTCTTCGAAGAAGGCGTCGTCCACCACGCGGTCCGGAACGGTCACGTGCTGTTCCTTGCCCTTGGTGTCGGTGAAGCGGAGATCGATGAACTTGACCTCCTTTTCCTTGATCAGCTTGAGTACGTCGGCAGCAGTGGTCATGGGCTCTCCTTACGGATGCAGCGAATTCAGGTGGCCGGGATCGCTCGCCGCGACGAACCCGGTGCGGGTCTTTGGGAGTGAAACTGGATGCACGTAGTATGCCAGCGCACTGGTCTGGCGCAAAGAGGTTGATTTTGCGCTTCGATTCGACGGCTCTGCCCAGATAGAGCACCATGATGGTGCGTCACACGGTTTTGCGCGCCCCAATATGGGGCGCCCCGAGTCGCCGACGCTGCTGCGCTGCATCTTGCCTTATGTACATCAGATTCCGGAGACTTCATCGTTCTACATGAACTCGAATAGTCGTTTTCGCCCGCACGTCCGGAGTGCACACATGGAAGCTCGTTCATCTCGCAGCCGATCGCTTTCCCCGGCGATCGTGCTCGGTCTTGCCATCCTCGTCGTCGCCTGCGGATCGAAGGAGCCGCCCGCAACAGGTGCGCCATCTGCCGAGGCGCCTGCAGCGCCCACCGACCAGGGCGTTGCCGCCACCCCGACCATAGACCAGGCCGCAGCGGCAATTCCTACATCGTGGACCCCCGAGGCGCTCGAGGCATTGCTCGCCCCGATCGCGCTCTATCCCGATCCGATCCTGTCGCAGGTGCTCATCGCCGCGACGAATCCGCAGGAAGTGCTCGACGCCGGCAACTGGCTGCTGCAGAACCAGGGCCTCAAGGGCAAGGCGCTCGACGAGGCTGCGGCCAAGGTCGGCTTCACGCCGCCGGTGCTTGCGCTGCTGAATTTCCCGGACACGCTCGACATGATGTGCCGCGAGCTCGACTGGACCACCGAGCTCGGCAGCGCGTTCACGGCCGACCAGGCCGGCGTGCTCGACGCGGTGCAGCGGCTGCGCAAGCAGGCGATGTCGGTCGGCAACCTCGCGACGTCGCCGCAGATGACGGTCGACAGCGAGACCCAGGACGGCAAGGAGGTCGTTGTGCTGAAGCCGGCGTCGGACGGCGTGGTCTACGTGCCGCAGTACGACCCGGTGGCCGTCTATGCCCCGCCGCCTGCGACGGCAGCGGCACCCGCGACGACCACCACTACGACGACCGAGTCGACGGGCCACAGCACGGGCACGCTCATCGCGACGGGACTGCTCGCCTTCGGCGCCGGCATGCTCGTCAACGAGATCTTCGATGACGACGACGACGATTACTACAAGCACGGGTACTACTACCCGAACTACGGCTACGGCGGGATGCCGTACTACCCGCCGTATCCCTACCGTCCCGCCTACGGTAACGGCTATTACCCGAGCAACGGCTACCGTCCGCCGCCGGGCTACGGCGGACGCTACGGCAACAACTACGTGAACAACGGCAACGTCATCATCAACACCGGCGGCAACGACTACTGGAACAAGCGCGGCCAGCAGGGATACCGGAATTCGAGCCCGATCACGGGCGCAAACCCGAGACGTTCTGACCTCAACGAGCTGAACAAGCGCCAGCCGCGGGCAATGCCGGCCGACGTGCAGCGTCCCTCTACGACGCAGACAGCCTCGAACTGGAAGGGCCAGAAGAGCTATGCGGGCGCCACAGCCTCGGCATCGAACCGGGCCGCGACGGGCAAGGCATCCGGGGCGCAGGCACGTCCCGCGCCGAAGGTGCAGGGTTCGTACGCAGGCGGGGCGCCTGCGAGCCGCGACGCGGCCCGCCCGAGCACGAGCAAGGGACCAACCGCAGGCCAGTCGTCCTACCAGGGCGCGGCCGCCAAGTCGGGCAAGGGAGGCCAGTCCACTTACCAGGGTGCGGCCGGCAAGGGGGGCGGCGGCGACCGCGGTTATTCGCAGCCCACGTCGCGCCCGCAGCCGAGCGCGAAGCCACAGCAGCAGGCGAGCCGCCCGGCACCGTCATCGAAGCCCGCCAAGAAGCCTGCCAGTCGCGACAGCGCAATGTCCGGCGCCGACCGCGGCTCGGCGGACCGCCAGGCAAGCCAGCGTGGCAAGCAGAGCATGCCGCAGGGCGCCAAGAGCAAGGGCGGGGGCGGTGGTGGCGGCGGCAAGAGCGGTAGCGGCAAGAAGGGGCGCTAGGAGACTCTCATGAAGACAATGAATCAGCGATTCGGCAGCGCCAGCCTCGCCATTGTGCTGTCCTGCGTCCTCGTGCTCGTCACGGCGTGCGCGAAGGTGGAGAAGCACGCGTCGTTCAAGACGCCGCAGGAAGCGGTGGACGCATTCGTCACAGCGGTGCAGAAGGGCGACGAAGCCGAACTCAGGAAGCTCCTGGGCCCGGACGTGGATGAGCTCCTGGATTCCGGTGACCCGGTGCAGGACAAGGCGAACGGCCAACGGTTCCTCGACCTCTATCAGGCGAAGCACTCCCTGAGCGAAGAAGGAAGCGGAAAGATGGTCCTGGTCGTCGGCAGCGACGACTGGCCGTTCCCGATCCCGGTCGTCGAGCAGGACGGCAAGTGGCGGCTCGATGGCGCCGCAGGAGCCGACGAGCTCATCTACCGCCGCGTCGGCAGGAACGAGCTCGGCGCCATCGACGTCTGCCGCGGCTTCGTGGCCGCGCAGCAGGAATACGCGTCGGAAGGGCGCGACGGCGACCCGGCCGGCATCTACGCCCTCAAGCTCATCAGCGACGAGGGCATGCACAATGGCCTCTACTGGCCGACCGCGGAGGGCGAGCCGCAGAGCCCGGCCGGTCCCTTCGTGGCCTCTGCCGCTGAGGAGGGTTATCGACGCGGAGAGGGGCGAACGCCGTATCACGGCTACTACTACCGCCTGCTCTATGCCCAGGGCGCGAACGCGAACGGCGGCGCGAAGGAGTATTTCTCCGATGGCGTCATGACCCAGGGTTTCGCGCTGGTCGCGTGGCCGGCGGACTACGGCTCGAGCGGCGTGCAGACTTTCATCGTCAACCAGGACGGCGTGGTCTTCCAGAAAGATCTGGGCGAAGACACCGCCACGGCAGCGGAAGCCATCCAGAGCTTCGATCCCGACAGCTCCTGGACCGCGATCGCCCCGCCCGCCGAGGAGACCGCTGCGCCGGCGACCTGAAGCCCGGGGCGGATTTTGCGCGCGCGCCGGCGCGGGTCGTTGCTAGCGGCCCGCGCCGATTGCGTTTTACGCGACTGAGTTATCGCCGCCAGCTGCGGTAGTCTTGCCGTGGAGACTGGCCCGCCGTCCCTGCCTGTGCTCGGATCCAGCGGACCCCACAGGAGCCTGCCGTGACTGCACCCGCTGCCCAGCGCATGACCCCTTCCGAGGCGCTCGTCGAGACCATGGCCGCCAACGGCGTCACGGACGTCTTCGGCATCGTGGGCTCGGCCTACATGGACGCACTCGACATCTTCCCGGCCGCCGGCATCCGCTTCATCCCGGTTGCGCACGAGCAGGGCGCGGCGCACATGGCCGACGGCTACGCGCGCGCGTCGGGTCGCCACGGTGTGTGCATCGCGCAGAACGGCCCGGGCATCACCAACTTCGTCACCGCCATAGCCGCTGCCTACTGGGCTCACTCGCCGGTGGTGTTCATCACGCCCGAGACTGGCTCGACGACCATGGGGCTCGGCGGGTTCCAGGAGACGGAGCAGCTGCCGATCTTCTCGAAGATCACGAAGTACCAGGGCCACGTGGGCAACCCGAAGCGCATGGCGGAAATCGCCGGACGCTGCTTCGATCGCGCGATGCTCGAGATGGGGCCGGCGCAGCTCAACATTCCGCGCGACTTCTTCTACGGCGACATCCAGGCCGCGATCCAGCCGCCGCTCCGCATCGGCCGCGGCGCGGGCGACACTGCCGCGCTCGACGAGGCCGCGGCGCTGCTTGCGTCTGCGAAGTTCCCGGTCATCCTCGCGGGCGGCGGCGTGATCATTTCGGAAGGCTCGGCAGAAGCCGTGCGGCTCGCGGAACTCCTGCGAGCGCCGGTCTGCGTGAGCTACCTGCACAACGACGCGTTCCCGGCATCGCACCCGCTCTGGTGCGGTCCGCTCGGCTACCAGGGCTCGAAGGCCGCGATGAAGCTGATCTCCCAGGCGGACGTCGTGCTCGCGCTCGGCACGCGCCTCGGACCTTTCGGCACGCTGCCGCAGTACGGCATGGAGTACTGGCCGGCGAACGCGAAGATCATCCAGGTCGACGTGGATGCGAAGGTGCTCGGCCTGGTGAAGAGCATCAGCGTCGGCATCAATGGCGACGCGCGCGCCGCCGCGGGCGCGTTGATCGACAGGCTCGAGGGCCGCGCCCTCGCCTGCGTCGCCAACCAGGCCGAGCGCAAGGCGAGGATCGAAGCCGAGAAGGGCGCCTGGGAACAGGAACTCTCCGAGTGGACCCACGAGCGCGATCCATATTCGCTCGAGGTCGCGAAGGATTCGAAGCTCATGCACCCGCGGCAGATGCTGCGCGAACTCGAAAAGGCCATGCCGAAGGACGCGATGGTGTCCACGGACATCGGCAACATCTGCTCGGTGTCCAACTCCTACCTGCGATTCGAGCAGCCGCGCTCGATGTTCGCGGCCATGAGCTTCGGCAATTGCGGATACGCATTCCCGGTGGCCTGCGGCGCGAAGTTGGCGCGGCCGGATCGCCCCGCGATCGCCTACGTCGGCGATGGCGCCTTCGGCATCAGCCTGAACGAGCTGCTTACCTGCGCGCGCGAGAACATCGGCGTGACCGTGGTCGTCTTCAACAACGGCCAGTGGGGCGCGGAGAAGAAGAACCACGTGGATTTCTATTCGCGGCGCTTCCAGGCGGTGGATCTCGTGAGTCCGAGCTGGGCCGGCATCGCGAAGGCGTTCGGCTGCGAGGGCGTGACCGTGGACCGGCTCGCGGACGTCGGGCCCGCGCTCGAGGCCTCGGTGAAAGCGCAGGCGGCGGGGCGCACCACCGTGCTCGAGATGATGGTGACCCGCGAGCTCGGCGACCCGTTCCGCCGCGACGCGCTCTCGAAGCCGGTGCGTTACCTGGACAAATACAAGGCGTATACATAGCGGGTGCACTCCGTCGGGCATCCCTGCGCACGACTGAAGCGGAGACGGTCATGCCAATCGACGAGAGCCGATACGAGTACGTGGGATTCTGGGCGCGCGCCTGGGCGTCGCTCGTCGACACCGTGCTGCTCGGCATGATCGTCTGGCCGCTGCTCACCATGATCTACGGCAGCGAGTACTGGGCCCCGCTCACAGCGGCGCTCGGCGGCTCACTCGCCGGCTCGCTGGAGGCGATCGCCTCTGCACCCAGCCGGGGCCCGGTCGATGACCTCGTCTCGTGGGTGCTGCCCGCGGTCGCGGTTGTCGCTTTCTGGATCGCGCGGCAGGCGACGCCCGGCAAGATGCTGATCCACGCGAAGATCGTGGACGCGGAAACCGGTGCGCCGCTCACGCGAAGACAGGCGATCGTCCGCTACGTCGGTTACTACGTGTCGCTCTTCGGCCTGGGCCTGGGCTTCTTCCGGGTCGGCTGGGACCGGCGCAAGCAGGGCTGGCACGACCAACTTGCGGGCACGGTCGTCGTCCGTGCCCGTCGCGGATACTGACGCCCCGCCCGGCGACGTGTCACTTGTCGAGTGCGCAGTCCACGGCCTGGGCCTTGAGAAGGCGCACACAGACCTCGGGCGCAATTCCGACCAGGTACCCACGCCGTCCGCCGTTCAGGCAGACCTTCGGCAGCGCCAGGATGCTGCGCTCTATATAGACCGGCATCGGCTTCCGGGTCCCAAACGGTGACGTGCCGCCGACGAGATATCCGCTGTGACGGTTAGCCGTCTCCGGCGTGCAGGGTTCGACTGACTTGACGCCGATCTGTCGGGCGAGGTTCCTGGTGGAGACTGTGCGGTTGCCGTGCATCAGCACGATCAGCGGCCTGCCCTTGTCGTCCTGCATGACGAGGGTCTTGACCACAGCGAACGGATCGAGCCCCAGCACTTCGGCGCTGTGCTGGGCGCCGCCGTGCTCCAGGTATTCGTACACGTGTTCGGTGAATTCCACACCGTGGGCCTTGAGGAAGGCCACGGCGGGCGTTTCGCTGACATGTCGCGGCTTGGCCATGCGGCGGTTGTCGATCTGCTGAGCGTCCCGCACATTGTAGGCAATCATGAAGCGCGGCCGTGCGGCGCTACGAGCGTGGGCTTTCCTGCCCGCCGGGGGTGCTGGCGGTCGACAGGGTTGCCAGAAGCGGACGCTGTAAGCCCGAGATCGACCCCGAGCAGACGCTCGACCTGGGCGGCCCGAATGACTGAAGGGGTCGGATCGGAGACTTTGCCTCTCGACCTCGCGGACGCATAAATAGCCTTACCTCACCGGCGTTCCATCGACCTGCCGGCGCACCAGTGCGGCAATCTCCGCTGGATGGCTGCTTGGAAGAAAGTGACTCCCGCCTTCGATAGTGACGAGCTGCGCCGCAGGAATCGAATCGTGCAGAAGCTCGGCAATCCTGCGCATCGCCGGATGGCTGTTTCCTCCGCGAACCACCGTTGTCGGAACGTCGATCGACTGCAGCGTCTCCTTGCTGGGCTCGAACGGTGTTCCCGAGGACCAGTCGCGCACGTTCACCGCCGTGGTCGCAACGATGTAGCTGCGCACCTTCGGAGGCATCGAATCGAACGTTCCCGCACCGCCGTAGAAGTCGATGACGTGTCGGGCCGCCTCTGCATCGCCCCGGGCAAAGTCGGCGAAGTACGCACCCGTCATCGACTCGAACATCCCGTAGTGTTCCAGGTCTCCCGACGCGCGCAGCAAGCCCAGAGGGTTCGCTTCCACGAGCAACAGGCTCGCGGGCCTGTGTCGGCCGGTCAAGGCATGCACGATGGCGGATAGTCCGCCGTACGAGTGCCCCACGACATGGGGGGACGTCCCGATCTGGTCGATGATCCGGTCGATGAGGCAGACTTGCTGCGCCATCGTGGCATTGCCGTCCGGCCGGATGTCTGGCGTGGCTCCGTAGCCAAGCAGGCTGGTCGTGACCATGCGGTAGCCGTCACCGAGATGCCCCATGACCGCTTTCCATCCCGTGCCCGTGCCAAAGCTCCCAGGAAGGAACAGCAGGGCTGGGCCGGAACCCGTCTCGGTGTAGTCGAACGCAACGGTTTGCTCGGTCACGATTTCCTCCAGGCGATGAGTACACAGTCGCGGGTTGCGGCGCTGTGTTCGCGCGGCGGCACATCCCTAGCCTGGCATGCAGTGGTCGATCCGGAGCGAACATGCCCGGTACGCCACTCGCGAGTCTACAGCTTGGTCGTGTTGCCCGGTCGAGCCAGCAGATGCCCGCCTTCGGCCCGTTCGCGGACGCCTTGGAAGCGCGATGCGACGGTCTGCTCCTGGCCGATTTTACGCCTACGCGAAGGTCTGCTTTCCCTCGATGCCGAGGAACGACCCCGAACCCGCGCCCGATAGCAGACGGTCAACGGGGATAAACGACCCATTTCAGTCAATCGTGCCCGAGAGAAACGGACTTTCGGGAATTGCCGGAAGCAGGGTCAGCTCAAGAGCTTCTTCACCTCGTCGAGCGATGGCACCTTGCCGCTCACTTTCACCGCGCCATCAACGGCCAGCGCCGGCGTGAACATCACGCCGAAGTCGGCGAAGCGCTTCACGTCTGTGATCTTCTCGAGTTCGTAGCTAAACCCCATGTCGTATGCAGCTTGCTCAGCCACCGCAGCGAGTGCGCGGCACTTGGCGCATCCGGAGCCGAGGATCTGGATCTTCATGATTCGTCTCCTGCGGGCTGCCCCGCATCAGTTCACCAGAAGGCCGTAACCCCAGCCCGTGATCGTCGCCATGACGACGACCAGCGCGATGTACGTGACAGTCTTCTTCAAGCCGAGAATCGAGTTGAGCACCAGCATGGCGGGCAGGCTCAGCGCGGGTCCCGCGAGCAGCAGCGCCAGCGCCGGGCCGGAACCCATGCCGCTGCCGACGAGGCCCTGCACGATCGGGACTTCGGTCAGCGTGGCGAAATACATGAAGGCGCCTGCGACCGCGGCGAACAGGTTCGATGCAATCGAGTTGCCACCGACGAGACTGCTGATCCACTCCGACGGAATCATTCCTTCGTGACCGGGACGACCGAGGAGAAAGCCTGCAACGAGCACGCCGGCAAACAGCAGCGGCACGATCTGCTTGGTGTAATCCCAAGCCTGGTTGAACCACTCGCCGGCTTCATCCTTGCGACCGGCCGTGAGCCACGCGAGCCCCAGTATCGCAACGAGGAACGGCCAGGTGGGGCGCCCCGGCACGACGAACGCTGTCATCACCGTTGCCGCGGCGACTACGGCGATGCGCACCAGGTCGAGCTTGAACCATCGCCACAGGATGAACGCCAGTACGCCGCCGAGGCCGGAGGTTACGAACCACTTCACCGAGTACACTGCCGCGAAGAACCCGGTTTTCTGCGAAGCCGCACCCCAATTCGCAAACACGAGGATACCGACCAGCACGGCGAAGAAAGCGGCCGTCAGCGACAGGGGCCGTCCGGCCTCCGGCTCAGGCAGTGCAAGGGCTGCTGCGGACTTCTGCTGCTCCTCATGGCGGAAGATCAATGCCATGAGCAATCCGATGATCACGCTGAACGCCACCGCTCCCGCGGCCCGGGCAAGGCCGAGCTGCGCGCCGAGCACCTTCGCCGTCATGACGATGGCCAACACATTGATCGCGGGGCCCGAGTAGAGGAACGCCGTCGCGGGGCCGAGTCCCGCGCCCATCCGGTAGATGCCCGAGAACAGCGGCAGCACCGTGCACGAACACACGGCGAGAATCGTCCCGGAGACCGAGCCGACACCGTAAGCGAGGGGTTTTGGAGCCGTCGGCCCAAGGAAGCGCATGACCGATGCCTGCGAGACGAATGCGGCAATCGCGCCCGCGATCCAGAAGGCGGGCAGCAGGCACAGCACCACGTGCTCGCGTGCGTACCACTTGGTCAGTTCGAGTGCCTCGGAGATCGCACCGTCGAAACGTGGCTGGCCGACCGGCAGGAAATACGCCGCAGCGAACACCACCGCGAGCAAGCCAAAGATCTTCAGTTCGTGTCGAACGCCGGGGTCAAGAGTGAGGGTCGCCATGCTCTGCTCCTCATGCGCATCCGCACGCGGCGCGCTTCGGGGCTCGGCCGAGGCTCGCCTTGTCCAGGCAGTCAATGAAATGAGCGACGCAGCCGAGTTCCAGCCGGTAGAAGATCTTCTGGCCGCGCCTGTCGCTCGAGACGACCCCCGCTGCACGAAGCACGTCGAGGTGCTTCGATGTTGTCGACCAACCGAGGCCCACGGCGTCGACCAGGTCGCAGACGCATCGTTCACCCTCAGAGAGGGTGCGCACCAAGGTCAGTCGTGCAGGGCTGCCGAGCGCCTTGAATACGGCGTCCGGCGTGTCTGGCCTGGATTGTTTCTTGGGCACAGCGAGCAGCATATTTCGTCAGATGGCGAAATACTGTCCGGGCTTTCCGCAAGCGGCCGCTTGCTCTCAGAAGCCGCTTGATTGGCCGCCATGGCTCGCTCCCACGGCGCTCGCGATCACCTGCGCGCCGCAGGCCGGCGCAGGCACGCGTGCGCATCGCCCCGACGCGCTTCATGCAGAACACGTCGAGGTTCGACCTGGAGATCGCCAGGAACCGGAGGCGCTCGAGCAGCGGCGTGCGGTTATGTGAAAGAGGACCCTCCGGTCGCCGGATCGGGCCGCCGGCACACCCCTTGTTCGTGTGGCCTCGGTCACGGATTCAGGCGTGGAAAGTCCCGCGGACTGTCGCGGACCGGGACGATCGCGTAATTACTGCCTCATCTGCGGTGAACGAGAGCGTGTAAGGGGCCCGTGGCATTCGTCATCTTCTCGGCAGGGCACCTGGCGGACTCGCAGCTGCGCACTCTGCGTGCGCGTCCGCTGCTGCTCGTCGCCGGCCTGGGCGTGCTCCTGCTCATGGCCGGCTGCCTCCTGCTCGGATATCGCCTGGCACGACTGGCCACGCCCGCAATCACGGCTGCCCCGCTCGACCTGCATCAACCGCAGGGCCGGGCGCTGGTGAGCCGCCTCGGCACGCTCACGGGGCGCCTCGTCCAGCTCGAAAACGAGGCCGCCACCCTGGCCCGGCGCCTCGGCGAGGCGCCGGCCGCCGCGACCCTGGCGCGCCGGCCGCAACGCGAGTCGAGCGGAGGGCCGCTGCTGCCGGTCGCGGGGCTCGACCAGCTGGAGGAAGACTTCACGCGGCTCGAGGGTACCTTCGCCCACCTCTCCGAGGCGGCGACCGAACGCGAGCTCGAGACCATGGCCTATCCCAACCGCATGCCGGTCGCGGGCAGCAGCATCCCGGTCAGTTCCCGCTACGGCCTGCGGCACGACCCGTTCACCGGCCGGCTGGCGCGCCACGGCGGGCTCGACATCCCGGCCCGCTACGGCACGCCAATCCTCGCGAGCGGCGGCGGAAGAGTGGTGTCGGCTGGCTACCGGGGGGCGTACGGAAAGTCCGTGATGATCGACCACGGCGACGGCCTCACCACCCTGTACGGCCACGCCTCGAAGTTGCTCGTGCGCGCCGGCGACGTCGTGATGCCCGACCAGAAGATCGCCCTGGTCGGGTCCACCGGCCGTTCCACCGGACCGCACCTGCATTTCGAGGTGATCCGCAACGGGCGGCGCGTCGAGCCACAGCGGTATCTCGCCCACGTCCTGGATGATGCTCCGGGAACGAGCGGCCGATGACGGGCGCCACCACGCGACAGCTCGCTTCGGAGCCTTTCGAGCTCGTGTCGGACCGCCGCGCGCGCGTGCTCATGCGCGCGACGCTCGTGGCCGTGCTGGTCGCGCTCGCTGCTGCCGCCGGCCTGCGGCTGTACGCCGGCGGCGCGGAGACCTTGGCCGGGAGCGACCGGTTGCGGCAGGAGAACTCCGCGCTGCAGGCCGACGTCGCGCGGCTCGAGGCCGAACTCGAGCTCGCGCGCGCCACGCGGTCGGCGCTCGACGCGCAGGTCGCGGAGCTGAACCGGCGCATCGCCGACCTCGATCGGGAGCTCGCCTTCGTCCATGCCCAGAACGGCCGGCCGCGCCGCGCCAAGTCGCCCAACTGACGTCGCAGGGGTACAGATCATGTTCCGCAGGAAGTCGCAACCGTCGATCCAGGTCACCAGGCTCTCCAGCCTGATCGACGCCGGCGTGGAAATCGTGGGCGACGTGATCATCACGGACGGCCTGCGCGTCGACGGCCGAGTGCAGGGCGACATCCGCGTCCGCCAGGACGCACGCGGCCTGCTCGTGCTGAGCGAGAAAGGCAGCATCCAGGGCTCGGTGAAGGTCTACGACGCCGTCATCAACGGCACGGTCACTGGCGATCTGGAGGTCGAGCACTTCCTCGAGCTGCAGGCCAACGCGCGCATCTGCGGCAACATCACCTACCGCCAGCTGCGGATGGATTGCGGCGCGACCGTGGACGGCCGCCTCGAGCGCCTGGGCGAGCAGCCGGCCGAGCGCGCGGTGAGCGACAACGTCGTGACCCTCCAACGGACCCAGGCCGGGGACAACTGAGCCGGAAGGCGCCGCTCGGCCGTACAGCTGCGCGATCTCCGCCGCGCGCTTCTGCAGGATCACCGGGCGCCTGCGCCCGCCCACTCCCCCACACCCCTCGCCCCGCCGGGCAACCCAATCCCGACAGCGGACATCCGACTGGTGCTTCCGACCCAGAGCGGACACCTTCCGCAAGACTCACTGCACCCGGAAAGTAAACCCCGTAACAAGAAGTCCTTCTATGGGCACGCCGGCCTTGCTCGGCGGACTTAGAGTTGATCGACTAATCGAGTTGAGCGCCCTTTCATCAAGCAGCGCATTCCCGGAACTTCTTATAAGAATGGTGCTGCAAATGCCGCCGCTGCTGTCGACATGCGTGAGCACCACGGCGTTTGTCCTAAAGGATCTATATCGCAGCTCGTCCGGTATCGTGGGGTATGGCACTTGCGCCAATGCGTCGCCCCTTGATTTCACTGCGTCAGGCCTCTGTATGCGGCCCGAGCAATGACCCTGGGCGCCGGAATCTAGCGCTCCACGACAGCCACTCAGCCGCTTGGCCGCACACCCAAGGCGCATGAGCTGGCCCGGCGCCACGACCGGCGGCACGTTGATTTGTACAGGCTCTGTTTCGAAGGTCAGGAACCCGTTGGCCCGAATGAGCCTTTGACTGGTGTACGGAGCCAGGTGAGCCATTACCACCTGAACTTGAATTGCATTCGTGAGCGTGTCCGCGTGAATGAGTTCGTTGCCCGACATCTGCATTTGATACCGCTGGACTACTGCAACGATTTGACTTCGGTTGACCGTTACCCCGGCACTCCAATTACTCTCGGCAACTACCTGCAAGAATGCCAGGCCCAACACTTTGTCCTGCGGGACGATCTTGCCCTCCAGCAGCGTTGTGCCCAGCAGCATTTGCGCGCTTGGGTCCCCGGCACGCGCGAGCTCATCTAGTACCGGCACCGCAACTTGCGGATTGATTGCCAAGTTCGACTGGGCCCAGTCGAACGACTTCTCGTCTGCTGCCGCGGCCGTTGCTATCCCGACTGCCAGAAACGCCGCGACGAACGTTGCAGTCGTGCGTGCAAGGCGTCCGGCCTTGTGCTTGATGATCATTGAGGTGACCCACCGGGCGGTGAGAGATCGGACCCCGACCTTCATACCACAATCCCTGTTCCCATTGTCCTGCCCGCCACGACTGGCACCAGCCTGCACGGTCCGCTTCTGGCCGAACCCGGAAGTAGACGAACGGCCGCTTTCTGCCGCTGCATCTCACTACAGCCGGGTGTCAGGATCTTCTATAGGGTCAGCCCAGGTCCGCGCTCAGCTCTCCTCTAGATCGACCGGATGGTGCGGCCGCGCGGTCAGGTGCAGCATGATCGCGAGCACGGCCATCGCCCAGACGATCACGGCGCTCGACGGCAGATCGGTGAGCACCGACGCCGCGAGCCCGACGAGGTAGCTCGCGAACGCGAGTCCGTAGCCCAGCGCCAGCTGCCGGTTCGCCGCGTGGCGATAGGTCGCCACGGCCGGCACGATGAGCGTCGTAAACACGAGGTAGACGCCGACCAGCTGCACGGACATCGTCACCATCACGGCGAAAATGATGTAGAAGCCGGCGTGCCCCATGCGATTGCGGAATCGCGTCCAGACGACCAGGAAAAATGCCGTCAGCACGGCGGCGCGCACGAGCTGCGCCGTGGACACCCACAGGATCTGGCCAGCGAGCAGGTCCTTCAATTCCTCGCCACCGTGCGGATTGTTGGCAAGCAGCAGGATCTGCGCGGTGGAGGCAAGCACGAAGAGTATTCCGATCAGGGCCTCCTGTACCTCGGGGCGCTTGCGCTCGGTCCAGGTCATGAGCAGCGCGCCGAGCAGCGCCGCCGCGACCGCGGCCACCTGTGTCATCCAGCCCGCGAGCTCGAGGCCCGCCGTGTGCGCCACGATGACGCCGAGCGCCGCGACTTGCGCGATCGCGAGGTCGATGAACACGATGCCGCGCTTCAGCACCTGCTGGCCGAGCGGCACGTGCGACAGCGACACGAGAACGCCGGCGACCAGCGCGGGCCACAGGATCCCAAGATTCGCGAGCGTGTCGTTCATTTGTTGGCCGCCAGCAGTCGGTTCAGCGTGTCGTCGAAGAGTCCAAAGAGGTCCTTCGCTTCGGGCGTACCGCCCACCGAGAATGGCAGCAGCACGACGGGGGCGCCGACCTTATCCGACAGCCAGTCCGCGGCCTTGGGATCGTTGTAGGCATTGCGCAGGATCATCTTCGGCTTGTCTGCCGACAACTTCGTGACCAGCTGGCCGAGGTAGCCCGCGCTCGGCGGCACGCCCGGCTTGGGCTCGATGGCCGCGACCTGGTTCAGCCCGAGCCAGCGGGTGAGATAGCGCTGGTCCATGTGGATGACCACCACCGGCACGCCCTTGAGCGGTGCAGCCGCAGCCTCCCAGCGCGTGATGGCCTGCTGCCAGCGGGCCTGGAAGTCGTTGCCGCGCGCCTGGTAGTAGGCGGCGTTCGCTGCATCGACGGTCGCGAGCCTGGCGGTCAGCGCCTTAGCCACTGCCGCGACGTCGTGCGGGTCGAGCTGGACGTGCGGATTGCCGAGGGGATGGATGTCGCCCATCGAGCGGTCGACGGAGGTCGGGATGTCGAGCAGACGCACGGTGGGGGTCGCCTCGAAGTAGCCGGGCGCGCCCGGCTGGATCTTCGGGTTGCCGGATTCCTGCAGCAGCACCGGCAACCAGCCGATCTCGAGGTCCGCGCCGTTCGCGACCACGAGGTCCGCGTTGCGCGCACGCGCGACGAGGCTGGGCTTGGCGTCCACCTGGTGCACGTCCTGAAGCGCGCTGGTTGCGGTGTAGACGTTCACCTTGTCGCCCCCGAGTTCCGTGGCGAGCGAGCCCCAGTCGGCGGTGGTCGCCAGCACCTTGATCGCGGCCTGCGCGGGCTGCGCGATCAGGAACGCGGCCGCGAGGCAGGCTTGGATGATCCTGTTGAACATGGGTTGGCTCCTAGAACTTGTGGGCGCCGTGGGCGCCGAGTGCGTAGATGTACTGAATGAAGAACTGCTCGTCGGTGAGTCCCGGCGCCGCGTCGTCCCAGGCGTACTGGGCCCGGAGGCGCGAGAACTCGCTCAGGCTCCAGTCGACCATGAGCGTCGTGCGCGTGGGCGTGGCCGACATCAGCATCGGGAAGTCCTGCCAGGTGAGCAGTCCCGACTGGACGAGGCCGATCTTCGTGTCGCCCGAGTCCAGCGAGTCGTAGCGCGCGCCGACCCGCCAGCGCGGCAGGAACTGGTACACGGCCTGCAGGTACCAGCCCGATTGCCGGCTGCGATAGCTGCCGTCGAGCGTCGGCCCGATGCCGGCGTAACTCAGGTCGCCGTCTTCGGTGCGGTACATGTATTCGCCCTGCAGCTTCAGATACTGGCGGCGGGGGTTATCCAGCGGCGACCACTTAAGTTCCGCGTCGGCGATCCAGGTCTCCGAGCTGCCGGTAAACGCGTTCGTGACCTCCTCGCCCAGCGCATTCGGCTCCTGGAAGCTGCGATCCTCGGCGTCGAGGTTCACCCACGACACGCCGCCGCGCCAGGTGAGCGTGTCGCCGATGTCGCTGCCAACGTGCGCAAAGAGCGTCTCGCCGTTCGCGCCGTTGCGCGCGAGGCGCGTGCCCGGGAAGTTCTCGCCATTGCCCGTCTCGGCGCCGAACTCGAGGAAGAAGTCCGTGGGCGCAAGCCATTTCGCCTGCAAGCCGACCTGCGCCATCTGCCCGCCGAAGAACGCCTGGTACACGAGCGGCTGGTCGATGAAGTCCCAGGCGTGGGCGTGAACCTCGTTCAGGTAGCCCAGACCCGAGAAGAACTGGCCGCCCTTGATCGAGAACCCGTGCGACAGCGCTGTCGTCCGGAAGTACGCCTCCTCGACCGAGATCTCGTTGTCGCCGGTGATGGCCGCCGTGAGCGTGCCGGTGAAATACGGATCGATGCTCGCCGCGAGCGTGATCTCGGACTCGCCCAGGTTGAAGCTGCGGTCGTCCGGACCCACGCCCTCCGGCGGAGGCACGAATCCTGCGATGTAGTAGTCCGCGGGGTCCTGCGACAGGTTCGCGTAATTGCCCATCAGGATTACGGAGATCGCCGGGTTGAAGGCCGAGGCGCTCTTCGCTGCCGCTGGCGCGGGCGGAGGCGCCTCGACCGGGGCCGGCGGCTGGGCATCCGCCGGGGCGGGCGTCGCAACCTCGGCCAGCCCGGGCGCCGATGTGCCGGCTGACGCGACCGAAGCGGTTGCGGCGCTCGACGCCTCGAGCTGGTCGATGCGCGCCTCGAGCGCGGTCACGCGCGTGGCGTAATCGGTCTTGAGCGCCGCGATCTCGGCGCGCAGCGCCGCGACGTCGGCTTCGTTCGATGCCTCGCCGACGGCGGGCACGATCGCCGCGGCACATGCCACGACGGACAAACAGGCGGAACGCCTTCCCATGGGAACACTCCTCGACGAACTGAAACGAGCCGGGCGGTGCCGGCCGGACCTGCGGATGGTCGGTCAGCGCGGAGGGGCGCGGGAACGGTACGACGCGTAATGGCGAAGGTCGACGACCGTGTCGTCGTGGGTGCGGATGAACTCCGCGATCGCAAGCGAGACGACCGTGAGCGACGTGGCCGCGCCGCCGTGCGCGGAGGCGAGCGGCGCGAACGAGGCGCACTCGAGGCACAGCTGCGTGTGCGTACCCGGAAGGCCCGGCGCGTCACCGCCGGCCTTGAAGTGCTTCGCGGCATGCTGCCCCGCCGCCGCCTGCGCGACCAGCAGCGCAAGCAGCGCGAAGATGACGAACGGGCGATTCAAGGATCGAACCAGGGAACGTGCCTCCGGGAAAGCCGGCATGTTAGCGGATCCTCGGGCCGGGGCCACTCGATGGGGGGAGGTCTGCTGCTGCTTCGGCCGCCGGCCGGCCTGCTGCGCGCGGGCGATCCACGGCGACTGGATTCGTGAACCCAAGGCCTGCACCCTGGCTTGTTCACACGCGTCCGGTGCGGGGGCCGGCGGCGGGAATTTGTGCTCTCAGATTTGAATATGTTTCCTAACGAAACGCGGCAGCCCGCTGCTAACATAAAAAGAATAAGACAGATCAACTGCACAATATTGGCGGCCTTCGACCGCGGTGATCAACGCTCCCTGTAGCCAAGCACGACCAGCACGCAGCTGCCGTCCGCAATGACGTTGATGCCCGCCCTGCGGCACGCTTCGACGGACGCCGCGCTCTCCGCGCCCGGCTGCATCCAGACGTTCTCGACGCCCCTGCGAATGGCGTCCTCGACGATCCGCTCCGTCACTTCCGGCCGGGTGATCACGGAGATACTTTTCACGTCCTCCGGAAGGTCCAGCACGCTCGCCACGCAGGGCACGCCCTCGACCTCGGACTCATTCGGATTCACCGGGATCGCGGGTCGACCGTTCTGCTGGTAGCAGCGCAGCACCTTGTTCCCGTACTTGTAACGGTGCGGCGACGCGCCGACGACGGCGAACGCGCTCGAGGCGAGGAAGCTGGCGATGGCTTGCGCTGGGTCAGCTGGCATCTATCTGTTCCCGGTTTTCGCGACGGGCGTCATTCTCCACGAATCCGTTCGATTTCTGGCTTGCCGCTCACGAACCTGATGGCCATACTATACGGGAGTATGGCTTGTATTATATGGGCACCCATATGAAGACCACGATCGAGCTGAGCGATGCCCTGCTCCTCGCCGCGAAGAAATCAGCGGCTCGGCAGGGCACGACGCTCCGGCGGGTCGTCGAGGCCGCCCTGCACGGCTACCTGGATGAGGAGGCGACCCGTCAGCGCCAGCCCTTCGTCCTGCGACGGCATGCCTGTGGAGGCAGCGGGCTGCGGCCCGAGGCTGTTGATGCCGGATGGGAAAGGATCCGCGAGCTGTCGTACGAAGGCCGGGGCCCATGATCGCCGTCGACACCAACATCCTGGTCTACGCGCATCGCTCCGACTCGCCCTGGCATGAGGCCGCCGATACGCGCGTGGCGAGGCTCGCAGAGTCGCGGGTCCGGTGGGCGATCCCCTGGCCTTGCATACATGAGTTCCTCGCCATCGTGACCCACCCGCGCATCTTCGCCCCGCCAACCCCCGTGGCGGACGCGATCGAGCAGGTTGAATGCTGGCGGGAAGCTCCGGGGCTCGTGCTCATAGGCGAATCGCAGGATCATTGGGCCAGCCTCCGCAGGCTGGTTGAAACCGGCCAGGTCACGGGCAGCCGTGTGCACGATGCCCGCATTGCCGCCATCTGCCTGCAGCACGGGGTCGCCGAACTCTGGTCCGCGGACCGCGACTTCAGCCGCTTTCCGGCGCTGCGCGTGGTGAACCCCCTCCCGCCGCCGTCGAACTGAACGCTGTTCCAGAACCGGAAGCGCAGCGGTCCTTCGCTATACTTCGCGGCCTCGCAGCGACCGTTACCCGGACTCCCGATGCCCAACAAGGCCCCGACGCCTCCACGCACCTTCCAGGACCTGCTCCTGACGCTGCAGCGTTACTGGGCGGACCGGGGCTGCGTGATCCTGCAGCCCTACGACATGGAGATGGGCGCCGGCACGTTTCACACGGCAACCTTCCTGCGGGCGCTCGGCCCCGAACCCTGGAGCGCGGCCTACGTGCAGCCCTCGCGCCGCCCGACGGACGGGCGCTACGGTGACAACCCATTCCGCCTGCAGCACTACTACCAGTACCAGGTGGTCATCAAGCCGTCGCCGCCGGACATCATCGAGCTGTACCTCGGGTCGCTCCGGGCCGTGGGCATCGACCCGCTGGTGCACGATATCCGCCTCGTCGAGGACAACTGGGAGTCGCCGACCCTCGGCGCCTGGGGCCTCGGCTGGGAGATCTGGCTGAACGGCATGGAAGTCACGCAGTTCACCTACTTCCAGCAGGTGGGTGGCCTCGACTGCCGGCCGGTGATGGGCGAGATCACCTACGGGCTCGAACGCCTCGCCATGTACCTGCAGGGCGTCGAGAGCGTGTTCGACCTCGTGTGGACCGACGGCCCGCTCGGCCGCGTCACCTACGGCGACGTGTATCACCAGAACGAGGTCGAGCAGTCGAAGTACAACTTCGAGCACGCCGACGTGGACGAACTCTTCCGCCAGTTCGACGCGCACGAGAAGGAGTGCTTGGCGCTGCTCGAGGTGAAGCTCTCGCTCCCCGCCTACGAGCGGATGCTCAAGGCCTCGCACACTTTCAACCTGCTCGACGCGCGCAAGGCGATTTCCGTGACCGAGCGCCAGCGCTACATCCTGCGCGTACGCACGCTGGCCCGCGGCGTGGCGGAGGCTTATCACGCGAGCCGTGAAGCGCTGGGCTTCCCGATGCTGCGGGGGACTGTCCCCTTTTCCGTTCCTTCGGAAATGGGGACTGTCCCCTCCAAATTGGGGACAGGCACCGTTTCCGAAGCGGAAACGGAGCCAGTCCCCATGGTGGACCCGCCGCTGCCGGAACGGGGCCTGACGACGAAGGGCCTCGCATGAGCGTTGCAGCCCGCGATTTCCTGGTCGAGATCGGCACCGAGGAACTGCCGCCGAAGTCGCTGCTGGCACTGTCGGCTGCGTTCGCGGACGGCGTCGCGAAGGGACTGGACACCGCCGGCCTGAAGCACGGTGCAGTGGAACGCTACGCGACCCCGCGTCGCCTGGCGGTGCGCGTGCGCCGCCTCGCGGAGCAGCAGCCCGACCGAGCCATCGAAAGGCGTGGTCCGCCGCTCAAGGCGGCGTTCGACGCACAAGGCGCGCCCACCCAGGCCGCGCTCGCCTTCGCCCGTGGCTGCGGGATCGACGTTTCGGCACTCGCGAAGCTCGAGACGCCCAAGGGCATCTGGCTCGTTCATCGCGGGACCGAGGCCGGCGCCAGCACCGCGAGCCTGCTGCCAGGCATCGTGCAGGCCGCGCTCGACGCGCTGCCCATCGCCAAGCGCATGCGCTGGGGCGCGGGCGAGGCCCAGTTCGTGCGTCCGGTGCACTGGGTGCTGATGCTCTTCGGCCGTGACGAAGTGCCCTGCGACATCCTGGGCGTGCGCGCGGGCCGCCTCACCTACGGCCATCGATTCATGGCGCCGAAGGCGATCCGCATCGGCAGCCCGGCGTCCTACGTCGCCACGCTGCACCGGCGCGGTCGCGTCGTCGCCGACATCCACGAGCGCAGGGAGTCGATCCGCCAGGGCGTGGCCGCCGTCGCGTCCCGCCTGGGCGGCGTAGCCGTGATCTCGGAGTCGCTGCTCGATGAGGTCACCGCGCTGGTCGAGTGGCCGGTACCGCTCGCCGGGCGCTTCGACCCGCAGTTCCTCGAACTGCCGGCCGAGGTGCCGATCGCGACCATGCAGGACCACCAGCGCTACTTCCCGGTCCGCGACACGGACGGGCGACTGATGCCGTGGTTCGTAACCGTCTCGAATATCGAGAGTTCGGATCCCGCGCAGGTGATCGCCGGCAACGAGCGCGTCGTGCGCCCGCGCTTGAGCGACGCGGCCTTCTTCTGGGCCTCGGACCGCAAGCACCGTCTCGACTCGCATTGCGACGCGCTCAGGCGCGTCACCTTCCAGACCCAGCTCGGCTCGCTCTACGACAAGTCGGAGCGCGTCCGTGCGCTCGCGAGCGACATCGCCGCCGCGATCGGCGGGGATGCCGCGCTCGCCGATCGGGCCGCCCAGCTCTGCAAGTGCGACCTCCTGACCGCGATGGTCGGCGAGTTCCCGGAACTCCAGGGCCTCATGGGCCGCTATTACGCGCAGCACGACGGCGAGGCTGCCGAGGTCTGCGAGGCACTGCGCGAGCAGTACCTGCCGCGCTTCGCCGGCGACGCGCTGCCGGCGACGAAGACCGGGATGGCGGTCGCCATCGCGGACAAGCTGGACACCATCACGGGCATCTTTGCGACCGGCCAGAAGCCGACCGGCACCCGCGACCCGTTCGGCCTGCGCCGCGCGGCACTCGGCCTGCTCCGGATCGCCGTGGAACGCAGGCTGGACCTCGACTTGCCGCGGCTCACTGCCCGCGCCCTCGCCTCGCTACCCTTCTCCGCGCCGGAGAACACAGCAGGCGAGGTATACGAGTACGTCTTCGAGCGCCTGCGCGCTTATTACCTCGACGGCGAGGCCGGCTTCGCGATCACGACCGAGATGTTCGACGCGGTGCTCGCCACTCGTCCCGCGTCTCCGCTCGACCTGGACGCCCGCCTGCGCGCGCTGGCGGAGTTCCTGCGCCTGCCCGAGGCCCACAGCCTCGCCGCGGCCAACAAGCGCATCGCCAACATCCTGCGCAAGGCGCCCGGCCCGGTCGGCGACACGATCGACGAGGACCTGCTCCGCGACCCGGCCGAGCAGATCCTGGGCGAGCAGGTGGTCGCGATCGCCCGGATGGTCGAGCCGAAGTTCCGCGCGCGACAGTACACCGAGGCGCTCCAGAACCTGGCCGTGCTGCGCAAGGCCGTGGACGATTTCTTCGATTCGGTGATGGTGATGGCGGAGGACCCGGCGCTCAGGGCAAATCGCCTGGCGCTGCTCCGGCGGCTGCAGTCGCTCTTCATGCACGCCGCGGACCTTTCGAGGCTGCCCGGATAGGAAACGAACCATGCAGGCCCTGCGGTCGCTGCTCTACACGACC
>CAVPNH010000006.1:0-71771 GCA_963706755.1 uncultured Gammaproteobacteria bacterium | reverse complement strand
GCATCGCTGCAGGGTGACGCGGCCTGCGGCCCCGATGCATCGGGTCCACCGGCCCACGCGCTTGCCGACGCGCCGAGGAGTATCACTGCCAGCCACCGTCTCATGCGGGTTCCCTCATCGTCGTTACTCCAGCCAGGTTGAATGCACCGAGGGCACGTCATCGCGATCCGGCCCGGTCGCGCAACGCCAGCACGATGCACCAGGCGCCGAACGCGGACAAGACGATGATCATCTGCACGTCGTTGCCGGTCGGCCGCCGTACCGACAGGATCGCGAACGTCATCAGGCCGGCCATCGCAAGCAAGCCCGTGCCGATGGCCAGCCAACCGACACGGGAGAACAATGTCCCGTTGCGGTCCGGCCGGTCGAACGCCAGGCGAAAGCCTGCCTGCCCGCAGAACCCGCCAAGCGCCAGCAGTATCAGGGCGAAAATGACCGACGAGCTCGTCAGGTGGCGGCGAGCGGATTCATGCGCAAAGAGCCCGATGAGTCCCCTGGCCAGCACCACGGCAAGTCCCGACGCCGCCAGCAGCAGCACGACCCCGACGAAGCGCGTCCATTTTGATACGACCGGCTGCAGGTACGGGTTGTTCATGGTGCCTGCATGGCTGCACTACCCTGGTTGTCGCGGCCGATGCTGTCGCGTGCGCCGAGCGGCAGCATGACCCGTCATTGCCCGGGCGTCGTTACTCGACCTCGCCCGGCTTGAAGTTCGGATTCTCGATGATCCCGAGCCTGTTGCCGAACGGATCCAGGACTGCGGCCACCCTGATGCCACCTCCCACGTCCGTGACCGGTTCCAGTGGCGCGGCTCCCAGCTCGATGAGCCTGGCGTGCGCGAGGCTGGCGTCCGCCACGCCCCACAGGGGTTGCGGCCCGTCGACACTTGCACGCCCGTCGGGAACGAGCCCGAGTTCGAAGCCGCCGACGGCAAACCCAACGTAGAACGGCTGGTCGAAGTACGGTTCCCTTCCGAGGACGGACGCGTACCAGGCCTTTGCGCCGGCGAGATCAGACACGGGATAGATGGCGGTCCGCAGTCCAAGAATCATGGTCGTGCCCTCCCGGGATATCCCCGCGTCCCGGGCGGCGCCGGGGACCCCGCCACGGCGGATGCGGAGATCAGCGCCATGGCTGCGACGATTTGCGGCGATCGATTCATGACGACCTCACTGATGCCGGTTGATCAGGGCGCGCTGGAGGCCGCGACCGACACCGCCTGCAGCGAGACTCTCTTTCTCGCGGCCCCGACGGTCTGCGAGCCGACTTCCCTGAAGCCGAAAGCCTCGTGGAATTTCAGCGACGGCAGGTTTGGCGGATCGACGTCGAATTCGCATGTGACGAGGCTCGCGCCGCTGCCGTTCGCGTACGCGAAGAGATCCTCGTAGAGGAGCCGGCCGATGCCACGACCCTGCATGGCGTTCGAGACGACGACCCGATCGATGTACAGGAAATTCGTATAACGCGCGGCGAACCAGCGGTAGTTGGGGCTGTCGTACGCCGCTCCCTCCCGAAACGCCATCAGGAAAGCGCTGACCCGCCCTTCCGCCTCGTAGACACGATGGTAAGCCGTCTCGGCGTCGAGACGCGCCAGGCCCTCCGCCGTCAGCGGGCTCAGGAATTGCACGGACTCCTCGTTCAAGGCGAGGACCCGCGGGAAGTCCGACTGTCTCGCGTCGCGGATAGTCATTGCGGTCCGTGGTCGGACATGCGCTGGTGCTGGCCTAGGCGATCCATCCGCGCGCCGTCGCCTTGCGCGCGAGCACGACCAGGCCGAGGGCGACCAGCAGTACCAGCCCCTGCAACACAGGCGCGATCGGCTCGACTCTCGCTGCCGCGCCGGCCACCGCGAACAGCCCAATGTCCTGGACCACCACTCCCGCCAGCGAGGCGACCAGCAGCGGCGTCGACCAGCGCTTGCGAAGGATCAGGCCGACGCAGCCCGCCGCTCCACCCCACACCGCGATCGCCGTTGCGGCCACGGCCCAGGCCGGGCGGGCGGCGTACAGCGCCTGCTGGGCCGCGCTCATGCTCGCCAGGTCATCAGGCGTGAGCGTCACGTCGTGCAGGTAGGCGGCGCAGCCCAGCAGGTTCCAAAGCAAGGCGACGATCGCCGTCGGCAGGTACCACTTCGGTGCTGCGTTCATGAATTCATCCTCCCTTCAGACCGAGAATCCTCCCGGTTCCACAGCGACAGGGCCAACCCCAGGACCATCAACGCGACGAGTGCGAACAGCCAGAGCGCGAGCCTGCGTCCGCGATAGGAGTTGTCGATGTTCCGGGGAAGGAGACGGTCGAACATGGAGGTTCCCTCGGCAAAGCCGCCTTATATCACCCGCGGCCGGGCGCATGGCCAGGGTCACTCCTGATTCTCACGCGGCCACGCGCTGTCACGACCCGGTGGACGGATGCGTCAGGCGCCCTTGGCGGCGAGCTCGCTCATGAGCGCCAGGTGATTCCCATCCGGGTCGGTGAACTCGGCCAGCCAGAGTTCATGGGCCGGGGTCCTGTGCACCACGTGCGGTGCAGCCGAGAAGTGCACGCCTTTCGTCACGAGCGACGCCGCAACGCCCTGGATGTCGTCAACCTTGAAGTAGATGGTCGACCCGCGCTGCGGCGACTGCCCGGCGGGCATGACCCCGACCAGCAGCCGGACCGCGCCACACATGAAGAACGCCATCTGCGGCGGCGCCGAAAACAGGAACGGCAAACCGAGAGTGTCCCGGTAGAAAGCCACCCCGCCATCGAAGTCTTCGACCGGGATCAACAACTGGCCGACAGTCGCATTCGACAGGTCCATCGCCATCTCCTCGTACCGCGTTTCAGTTCGCCTGGCTGCCCAGCGCGAAATACGTGTACGCCAGCATGGCAAGGGACAGGACCGCGAGGCCAAGGATGTCGGCCCCCGACAATG
The DNA here is from genome assembly GCA_963706755.1 of uncultured Gammaproteobacteria bacterium. Lineage (GTDB taxonomy): Bacteria > Pseudomonadota > Gammaproteobacteria > Steroidobacterales > Steroidobacteraceae > RPQJ01. Next base: position 68,857 of record CAVPNH010000006.1, on the reverse strand, counting down.
TCCCCGCGCTGGTCGATCCGTCGCGCGCCGCCAGCACTCGTTCGCGATGGATCAGGAACGCCGGGAATGCCACGCTGATCGCTATGAAGACGCCGGCCAGCACATACAGCCACGCGCCGCGCATGGACAGTCGACGCGCCTCGAGGAGCATCCAGATGATCGCCGCGAGCCCGAGGAACAGGATGTCGATCGTGATGGAACGGCTGGCCGGATTGGCGAACGTCTCCTGCCAGAAGTGAACGTTGACTCCCAGCAGGCCCAGGCCCAGATTCAAGTACTGGACGTTGTTGCCCCAGCAGCCGATCAAGGCCACGGCGCCCACCAGGGCATAGACGATACAAAGTGCTTTTCGCGAAATCGTCATGTCGGTTCCTCGTGAGGTCGAATCGGAAAGCACAAGGGGTCGAAGACGTGCTTCTCGAGGTGCGTCCAGGTTGGCGTGTCGTGCGAGCCCCCTGCGCTTCCTGATCATAGCGCCTTGCTCAAGCGCACGGGAGGCACGGGAGCAGGGAGCCTCCCACGCAGGTGGTCCGATAGCAGAACGCCGCGCCTGCGGCGGAAAACGCGACGCTACCGATGTGTAGCGGCAGACGGCCAGTACTCGCATCGAGTCAAAGGTGCCGTCTGGAATTACCAGGCGCCCGGCATGCGATGCGTGGCCCTCGTCCCGGGGTCGCTGGTGGCAATGCCGTTCATGCCCTCCTCCCGACGCAGCCTTCTGCGGTGATCTCGACCTGACGCTTGAGCTAAGACCTCGGCCCGCCAGGGCCGTCGTGCCTGCGGCGAGTTGTCGGGCACCGTTTCACTGGCGCTCCCATGCTTCAACTTCTCCTGGTCGCACCTTGAACAGCGGGTGGGGCGCTGGCACCCGTGTTTCCCGCCACTTGCGCCAAAGGGCAGGATTGCGGACCTTGAGCTTGGCCAGAAGATGCGCCCACTCGTACTCCATCTGGCCGGTTGTGACCGAAAGCACTAACTGCTTCCGGGCTGGCCGGATCTTGCCCTTGTCGAAGGAGTAGCCACGCGATTCGGCTTCCGCGTGAATGGCTCTCAGGTACAGCGACATGGCACTGAGCGGCGCCGGATGGCTCTTGAAGCGATCCAGCTGCGGATGACTGCGATAGCCGCGTGTTTCTCCGCGCAGGACCGCTTGCGCCAGGAGCGTTTCTCGCCACAGCGCGACCAACCCTTGCGGGTCCAGGTATTTCGGATGTAACGACCAGAGCCGCATCTTCTACCCCAGCGCAGGCGGCATCGACGCTAACCGCGAAACGCCTCGGTGTGTTGCTTGCCTGCATCTCCGATCTGGTCCCAGGCGGCCTTCGAACCCACCCAGATGTGGTGGATGACGCTGAGCGCGTCACCTCCTTGGGTAATGGATCCTGCCGGCACGAACATTCTCGTTGGGTCGTTCTCACCGGGCACGGGAGAACCGCAGACCCTGCAGAACCAGGTTTGCCAATGTGTGCCCGGCTTCGTCCAGGTTGCGATGTGCTCCTGGCCCCGAACCCACCGGAATTGGTCGTTCGGAACGACAACCACCGCGATGCCGTTGCTACCCGTCGACCTGCGACAGATTGAGCAGTGGCACACGATGACACCGGAAAGATCTGCGTCGATCTCGAATTGGATCGCGCCACAATTGCACTCGCCTCTGGCCATCCGATCCTCCTCTGCGTTACCAAACCGAAGCCGCTGCTTCAGACCCTTGCAAGTATCCTGACGACGTGAGCGTAAAGGTTCGGTCCAAGGCCTGACGGACTGCCGATAAGCTGCGGCCGCCGCCAGGCGACCGTCAGCTTCATCGGCTTGTCTAGGCGGCTCATGCGACGACGCTCCGCCAGCATGGATGCTGCCACGCCCGCTGCCAGGATCGCGAGTACCACGGTCAGCAAGTACAAGTTGAAGTGCTTCCCGAGGGCGAGCTTCAGCCATTCGGCAAGCAACATCTTCACGCCCACTACCATCAGGACCAGTGCGAGCGAGACCTTCAGGTATCGGAACTTGTTCACCATGCCGGCCAGCGCGAAGTAGAGCGATCGCAGACCGAGAATCGCGAACACGTTGCTGGTGAACACCAGGAACGGGTCGCCCGTGATGGCGAAGATGGCCGGGATCGAGTCGACGGCGAAGATCAGATCGGTCGTCTCGACCATGACGAGCGCCAGCGCCAGAGGCGTGAGGAGCAGGGTTCCCGGCCGAGCCTTGTCCACGACCTCGTCCGGGACCGTGGGCGCACCGGGGACCTCGCTCTCGTACGACGCGGGTGCACCGGCGCGAACGACGAAGTGCTCGCCGTGGAACCTGGCGGTCACCGGGAACAAGCGGCGCGTCAACCGAACGACGACGTTCTTGTTCGGATCGGTGTGATCCGTCTTGAGGAAGAGCATCTTGATCGCCGTCAGGATCAAGAAGACGGCGAAGAGGTACAGAACCCAGTGGAACTCGGCGATCAGCTTCGCCCCGACAGCCGATCATCGCGCCGCGCAGGAGCAGAGCGCCGAGGATGCCCCAGAACAGCACGCGGTGCTGGTAGAGCGGCGGCACCGCGAAGAAGCCGAAGATCATCGCGATCACGAAGATGTTGTCCACGCTGAGCGACTTCTCGACGACGTAGCCGGTCAGGTACTTCTCCGTTGCCGTTGCGCCGCTCGTTCGTCAGCCCATCGACCGCGTCCACCACGGTGCCAAGGCCGAACCACTGGCCGTCGTAGGCGAAGTACACGAACACGGAGAACGACAACCCCATGGCCAGCCACACGGCCGACCAGGCGAGGGCCTCCTTGACGCTGACGACGTGGGCCTTGCGGTGAAAGACGCCCAGGTCCAGTGCCAGCATCAGCAGGACGAACGCTATGAATGCTATCCAGATCCACATCACTCGTCGTCTGCCTCCGTCATGGATTCAAGCCGCCTGACGCTCAGCATCAGCTGTGGCGTCATGCGCCGTCCGCTGCATGCCATTGTAGGGCGCGGACGGCCTTATTCGGGGCATCAGGAAACAGACGAATCCGCTAGGCAAAATATTGCCCTCGGATCCGCTCGAGATAGCCCACGAGATTCGCGCGGCCCTTCACCTCGTCCTTGACGGGGCTCTCGATGGGTACATAGGCAATGTTTGCCAGCACGCCATATGCGACTGCGTCGATCTGAGTCGCCTTCTCGCCCATCAGGAAAGGCTTATCCGCGAGGAACTCGGCGAGCGATGCGACATCCGCCCGCCCGATCGCGTGTATCTCGTCTCGGGAGTGCCGTCCGATGCCGTGCGCCTCCAACTGTCGACGGACCCCTCGCCTTGCGATTGGGGCCATTACCTGCCGCACCGGGGGCGGAACCATCCCAAGGATGACGGCTCTGGCGACCGGCCAGTTCTCCACGACGATCCAGCGGTCGTAGACCATTGTCCAGTAGAGGTTCTCTTCTACCAGCCGCCGTAAGGCGCGAGACGTCGCTCGTTCGACCACTGAGAGACCGGCGTCCGGATCACAGCCAAGCCGTTTCTCGAGGTACTCGATGATGAGGCCCGAGTCCCCAATCTTCTTGCCTTCGTGCTCGATCCAAGGGAGCTTCCCCTTGGGCCCTCGAAAGGGAGTCGCGTCTACGACGGTCCTAAAAGGGACATTCACCATTCGAAGGTAGGTCTCGAGTTTCAGGCAAAAGGGTCCAATCGATGGGAGCCCCCATCCGGCCGGAATCTGATGGACCACGATCTCAGCCACTCCAGTACCTCCTCAAGCTCGACTCGATCGCTGTCCAGCGACTGCGATCAGCAACGACGCGCAGTTGGCGCGCCGGTTGCGCCGGCAGGCGGCGTGACGACAAGCGTTGTTTGCTACATCGCAAAGTTAGACCTCCCAACTACGCGACTTCCAGAAGAGCCCCTGGATTTCGATTCGCCACCATCAACAACGTGCGTGCCGCACCCGATGGTGCTCGACGCCCTTGCTCCCAATCCTGCAGCGTCCGTACCGAGACGCCCAGCAGCGCCGCGAACCTGGACTGGGAAAGCCCGGTCTTCTCCCGGATGCTCGCGACATCTGGACGGCGGACGATGCGACCAACCTCGCCGCGCTTAAACTCACGTAGCCCGTCGAGGATCTCGCGTCCGATACTTCGCTTCGCCTTAGCCATCCTCCACTTCCTTCCGAATCTGTCGGAGTATGTGCGGCGGAATGTTCTCCGCGATGTTCTTCGGGTACATCGTCAACATCCAGATGACGCCGTTCGCGTGCTTCACGTAGTAGATGATGCGCTACCCACCGCGCTTCCCGGGCCCAGGCGCGGCCCAGCGCAATTTTCGGACGCCACCAGACCCAAGGATGATCGCCCCAGAATCTACATCCTCCGCCAGTGCTTGCTGTAACGCCACATATTCGTCACTCCTCAAGTAATCGAGAACGAGCCGCGTGAACAGCCGCGTTTCGATGAAACTGAACATCGAGCGATTATACGGCTCCGCCGTATACCGTCAAGTGGCGCTGAGCGACGCTGCTTGGAAGTCTGACGTTCGAGCTGAGCGGAGCGTCAACGGCAGGCCACCAGGCCCGGGCTGGCGGCACGCCGTACACCGTCGCCAGCCTGGGCCTGGTGGCCTGCCGTTGACGCTCCGCTTGAGTGATGGGTTAGGGCGCGCGTCGTAGGTCGATGCTGATGACGCGGGACTGCAAGAACTCCGTTCCTAGGACACCGTCGTAGTTGATGTCGTCCGCCACTACCTGAAGCAACTCCTCACCTCCGTTGCCCACCCTGACTTGCGCGAAGGAGTCGACACTCAATTTGATCGAACCATCCTGCAGCAAACGGCGATCTACAAGCGTACCTTTGACGTTTCCGGAGTCGAGCAGAAACCACAGCTGAGTTTGTGCACTTCGAACCGGGACAAGCACAGTCAAGGCGGTCCCGGTCTCGCCCGTAGCAAAGCGAATGGGAAGACCGTTCCCTCTCATGACGCTTGTGCCGTCCCGAGCTGAGTGGACAACAAGTGCATTTCGCGCCCAATCCAGTGTGAGAACCTGACCGCGGAAAGCATCTAGCGCCAATACGCCGTGCAGTCGGGGAAATTCTGCGGGCAGAAGGCCATTGATGTTGAACACGGCAACTGGCGCTACGTGAACTGGGAGTGACGATAACACTCCATTCAGGACTGGGCAGTTCTGAAACGCGACTGGTTCGCCGTTCATACGGTACCCGACATCCCGCCCCCGGGGCGTGCATCCGAGCGTTGCTGCCACTTCGGGCGCCAAGAGAGTTCTTCCACCCGCTGTATCAACGAGAAACGTGTAGTCCGATCCGCTGATACTGAGGGTCACTGTCTTGAGCGCACGGACGTACGGACTGAGCGGGATGCGAGTCGTATCCTTCGGCTGAGCGGGCACAGTCGATTCGAGCAGGTCAGGCCGAGCGGGAGGCTGCGTCGAACAGGCCACGGCAAAAGCCATGAACGAAACGCCGACGACGAATTGAAACAATTTCGAGCGCAGCACGCGACTATCTCCGGAATCGGCGGAACGGCCGATAGAGTGATTGCGGGAAGTGTAGAACTTGGCGGGGCCTCTCAGTTGATCCGACGGCTGAGTCGCTGGAATATTCGTGGCGCGCCCTAACGCTCCGCATAAGCTGCCAGGCAAAGTGGCGGCCGTTTTGCGCAAGCGAAACAAGTGACGCTTTGGCTGGTCAGCTTCATGCGACTGTTAGGCGGCACGCCTCTCACCGCCTGCACCCATGACTTGCGCTGCCATCCATAGAAACAACCCTGCACAAATCGCATACGGAATCCTGCGTAACCAGAAGTTGGTCTCGATCAGACGCTCGATAAGCTCGACCGATAGACCGTGATCGCTTAGTTGGAGCTGGATCGGTACCTGTATCGTGACGGTGGAGACCCACACGACTGCTTGCGCAGCAATAGCTGCCCATACGGCCCAAGCCGGAATCGCAGCGGGCCGTGACCACAACATGAGGATCGTAAACGCGGTGCCAAGAAGCAGTGGCGTAACCAAGAACGTCAGCACTCGCGGCGAGATGAACTGATGGTATGCGATGAACTCGTCAGCTCCGATGAGATGCCAACTCGCATAGTTTACAAAACTCTCAATGAAAGCTGCGCCAGTGCCGTAGAACACGAGCGCAAACGCAATCAAAAAATTCCAACGTGGTCCCATTTCTCTCTCCCTGGTGAATTCCACGTCGACATCGCTCGTGCCACCCAACGTTCGAGCTAAGCGGGCGACGAGGGCAGGACGCCAGGCCCGGGCTGGTGAAAATGTACCGCGTACCACCAGCCCGGGACTGGTGGCCTGCCGTTGGCGCTCCGCTTGTGCGAGGGGTTGGGCATCACCATTGCCACTGTAGAACGCGCACCAACTAATGGCGCGACTGTCGAACCTGGCGTGCAATCTCGTCGAGGTGCGTTTCCCATGTTCCGCAGCATCCGCCCCACACGTCCAGATGAGGATACCGGCGTGCCAGCTCACCCATCTCGTGACCAAGCTCGTGCGCGTCGCCGGCCTCAAGATGCCCCAGCTTACAGAGCGATATCTTGTCCATCTTCGCCGCGTTTGGTCTCAAGCTGCGCACCCGAAGGAACCAGTCTCCAGGCTCCAGAGCCGGCGTGAACTCGACGGGATGCGAGCAGTTGATCCCGTAGAAATCTGGCCGAGCGTCCTGCGTTCGAGCATCTACCTCTTCGATGGCTTCGCGGACAGTAGCGCCTGACTGCAGCCGACTCGAACTGTCAAGTGTGAATGACAGTGAGACTGGGAGTTCAGCCTTGTGTGCTGCATGCGCGATTCCCACTGCTTCCTCTATGTTGTTGAGCGTCAGGGCACTGACCAGGTCAACTCCGGCCCTTCGAAGTGCTGCGATCTGCACGCTGTGGTAGTCCTCAGACTCTTCCGCTGAAATCGCACGATTGAGCGAATAAGCATCACCGCGGGGGCCAACAATGCCCGTGTAGAGAACGCCAGGAAGTTCGGAAGCGTACGGGTTCGCGACGTCACGAAGGAACTCGATTGCCTGCAACTGCACATCTGCGAGCGCCGCATTTGAGTAGCCGAGCTTGCTGGCCCAGTCGGGACTTGCTCGATAGTCCAAGCCTCCCATCAACGCTACGAACTGATGACGCGCAGCCGCCTCAAGGTAGCGCTGATACATGCCCCGGACCTCTTTCATCGCCGATGGTTTGTTCAAGAGGGTGAACATGGCGAAGTCTGGCAGGTCATGGCCAAACTTGTACATGATCTCGGTCTCTTGTCCGCCCTCGGTCAGGTACAAAACGCCTTGCTTCTGAGCAGGGAAGCGCATCGCTGTCTCCAATACATGTCAAGCAAATTTCGCGGGGTGCCTTGTGATGCCTAACGCTCGCGCTAACCGAGGCACGAACAGCGGGCCAAAGCCTGCTGTTCGTGCCTCCGGTTGAGCGCGTTGTTGGGCGGCCATCTGGTGCCTCGGCGGGAAATCGCCAGGCCTGCCCCCTGACCTATTGCACTCGCGTCAGGCCCGGCGGACTCCAGGTGCCTGCACCGGGCGGCAGGATCGACGGTGTCTCGGTCCTCGGCCAATAAAGGCGCATCACCAAGTAGATCGGCCCGTCCGGTGCGGGCAGCCAGTTCGACTCCTTGTCCTTGCCGGGCGAATCCTTCTGGACGTAGAGCGTTAGCGAGCCGTCCGCGTTCTTCTTCATCGAGGGCAGCATCGGCGAGTTGATCAAGTAGCGGTTGATCGGGTTCTTGATCAGCAACTGGGTCTTGCCGTCGTACATGGTCACCGACCAGAAGGCGTTGACCGGCGGGAACTGGTCCTTGGCGAAGGTCAGCGTGTACTTGTGCTTGCTGCCGTCGAGTACCTCGCCGCTGGCCAGCGTCTTGGTCATCGGATACATGGCTTCGGCGGCATCGTTGCCGTAGATGCCGCCCTTGGCGGCGGCGGCGCGCTTCAGCCAGTCACCCTTGTAGAACTCGCGGTCGCCGAACAGCGAGCCGACCCTCCAGCCGTTGATGTCCTTCATCCCGGCCTCAAGGTACTTCTCGACCTCGCTGTCGCCTTCCTTCATCGCCAGCAGGATGGCGGCCTTGTGCTCGGCCGAGAGGTCCTTGAAGTTGAACTTCTTGCCCGGGCCGATGCCGATGCTGGCGAGCTTGGCGCGGATCGCTTCTTCCTCGGGGCCAGGCGGCGCGAACTGCAGCGCGAAGTCCAGGTACTCGAAGAAGTTGGTCTTGACCATCTCCTTGTCGATCTTTGGGAAGTCGATGGCCTGCGCCGCAGGCGGGGGCGGCTGCTTGAGATACGCGGAGAGCGGCTGCACCTTGTAGCCCGCCTGCACCTTCTCGACGTTGGGCATGTCGTCCGGGCCGAAGAGCTGGGTACGGTAGGCCGCTGCCGAGAACTGCGTGCTGGAGCGGAACACCTTCTTGATGCCCGGCGGTGTTTCGCCCTTCCAGTTCGGGCCGACGACCATGTAATCACCGGCGTCGTTGCCGGTCGCTCGGCTGCCGATGTAGCCGTAGTTGAAGGTGTTGCCGTCGTTGAGCATCACCGAGTAGTAGCGCTTCCTGTCCACCGCCGGCACCGACAGCACCAGCGGCTCGGCGCGCAGGTCCATGAACATCATGGAATAGGGCGTGTCACTATTGGGGGTGACGATCGTCGTGTCCTGGTAGGTGAAGACGCGGGCCTCGTTGTGGATCTGGTTGAAGGGCGCCTTGAACTGGCCCGAGTTCTTGTCCACCGCGTACTCGTACATGACCGCGTAGTTCATCACGATGGGAAGGCCGTAGATGAAGCCTTCTTCGGCGATGGCCTTGACTTCGGCGATGCCGGGCGCCGGCATGCCCGCGGCCGCGTCCTTCTTCGCCGCCTGCGTGACGGGGCCGGCGAGCGCCCCCAAAGCGATCGCCCCGCACAAGAGACCCGACACATGTGCGCGTCGTTGCCTATTCATCAATGTCTCCCTTAGGTTTCTCGCGTCTACAGCCTGGCTCCGGTTCCGCTTGATCGCGGCCGCCCAACGCCGTGCTAAGCCGACCGCGGCCGGCTGTGGTCGGTTGAGAGACAGCGCGTCCCGGCGGGTCGGCTTGAGCACGTAGTTAGGTGGCAGTGCCTCAGTCGACAACGGATGAGCCTGGCGGATAGTACGTTACCTCGAACCGGATGCCATCGGGATCCTTCATGAACAGCGCAACTGCGCCGTCGAGGAGCTGAACCTCTGGAACTTCGAAGCCGCCGGCCGCCATGGCTAGACGGACGCTATGTACCTGCTCCGGCGAGGCAGCACCGAACCCAAGGTGGTTCATTCCTGCTCCGTAGCGCTCGTACGGAAACGTACCTTCCTTGGCTTGCCGAAATTGAAACGTGAACCCTGCATCACTTGACCAGACGTGGTCTCGGACCTTTGCGAAGCCAACGAGGGGCAGCAGCTGCTCGTAGTACGGCATGCTCCGCTCGAGCGACGTTACCAGCAGGGTGATGTGGTCGAGATTCATAGCGTTGCGAGTTGCGCGCTCTGCCACCTAACGACGAAATTCAGCCGCGGCGGTCGAGGAGCGAAGCTACGAGACCAACGTCGGCTGCAACGGCTTGTTAGGATTCCGGTCACTCCGCCAAAATCTTCTTCTTCTCCGCCTCAAACTCATCCTTGGATAGCGCTCCGCTGTCATAGAGTTCCTTTACCTTCACAAGCCTGTCGTACTTGTCCGTAGCCGCGTTGGCAGGTCCTTGAGCGACCGTGTCATCTACGCACACGAATATGATCTCTATGCGTGGGAAGTTGCCAAGGATGTATGGCGGTGCCGCGGTATGCTCAGACACCGTCAGCATTCGCTTGTTTCCGAGGTCCTGACAAAATCGGTTTGCTCTTTGCGTAGCTGTGTTCCTGATGCCGCCGGTTCCACTGAATCCGGTCGAGGCTTGATGATAAATGCGGTAGCGTTCCCCTTCAATTTCCTGGGGCGAGATATAAAAGTCGTGACCCTTGTATACAGCGTCTTCGAAGTGCGACTTGCTTTCGCTCTCTTTTTCGATCGGGGACATCGACGAGCAACTGCTCACTGCAGCGGCAAGCAGGAGCATCTGCATTTGTCTTTTCATGTTCGAACCTAGTGACATGCTGTTTCTGCAAACCTACGTTGGAGTTCAGCCGCGGCGCGCAAGGAGCGAAGCGACGAGTGCGACGTCGGCTGGAACGACTGGTTAGGCGGCGCGCGCATCAGCGTGTCTCACTGATCTTGGAGAACGTTTCCGAGATGACCACCCACTGCCCACCCTTCTTAACCGCCACCCACGTGAATTTAGTAGCGCCCTCTGTGGAGATCACAAGCGCCGTGTCTCCATGAATGTTTACGACCTCATTCACCACCGTAAACGGATCAATCTGCATTTGCATGATCCATGCGATATAGGCCGACCGGTCGACGGTCTTACCGGAGGAGGCGAATGTAGCCAGGAAGCGTTCATCCAGAATCCGTTCCAATGCTGTCTTGTCGTGTGCCACTTCCGCTGTTATCCATGCGTCGCTAAGCGAGACTAGCTCAGACTGCTCCGGAGACCAGTCGGCGTTGGCGGCCGCCACCGACCCGAGAAACAGCATTCCGATCCAAGCAAGTCGTCGCAGCAACGTTTGTAGACTCATACGCACCTCACAGTGGGATTGCGACGCCTAACGCTCGCGCTTACCGGCGCGCCGCAGGCTGGCGCGCCCTTTGCCCTGCAAAGGGCGTGACAGACAAGGCGAGTCCGTGTTGAGCGCGTTGTTAGGCCTCACACTTTCCATGGCACAAACACTATTCCGCGAACGAGAGGCTGAAAAGGAAACGACGTAGCCAGTCCGCCAATGCCGCTCATTAGGGCAACCTGGAGTGCGTGGGGCATCTGGCTCTGTTGAAGCCAAGGAAACGTTATCCATATTGCTCCCATTGATACGCCTAGCGCCGGCGCGCACCATGCTGCCGCCCAAGTCATCTTTGTTGTCAGCGCTGCTCCACACTTCGTGCAGCGATGACTGGGACGGCGCTTGAAGCTGATGTTGTTGTCTGCCTTCTCAACAGCAACTGAGTTGCACAGGGGGCATTGCTTTGAAACGATGCTGAATTGCGCCATGGACGGTTTATGAGGCCTAACGCCCGCGTTGAGCGGCGCCGCGCCGACGCACACTCAGCGAGGTGCGCGCAAAATTGTTTGCCGCGCGCGCCGAGTATGCGCCGCCCTTTGATTGCGTCCGCTCGAACGCGTAGTTAGACGCCATCATGGCCCTCAAATGTTCCAGCTGGCAGCTTTAGGAATGACTCGTGCCACTTTCGGAGGAACGCCAGCGCCTTTGTGTCATCGTCGCCCTTCCGCAGGCGCTGGAACCAGCGGTCCTCTGCGTACTGAACGAAGCGATAACCCTCCGGCGTGAGGTCGGTACTCCATAGTTCAACCCGTCCGCCTAGGCTGGAGTCATTGCTGTCGCCGATTCCATGTAGATAGCCCCTGTCGGCCAGGAAGCGAAGGAAGAACATATAGTGCCACCGCACGTATTCGTCTGGAACCGGATCAAAGCCGGCCCGGGTGTGCCGGGCCACGATATCCAGGTGTGACGCCAGCCAGGACGTGCGGAATGGCTTTGTAGGACGTGGCGGAAAGGGACGACGACGCGACATATGGATAGCGTCTAACTTCAATTAGGCGGGAAGATTAGGCCGCAGGTTCGCGGCACTTGTCGCCGGAGAATTGCCGCAATCCCGCAGCATAAGCGCGTTGCTCCCTGGCTAAGCCCTTGGCTGTACTTAAGCACCAGGAAATTAGGGCGTCAATTGGCGTCGGCAGGAAATTGGCATGGACGCCAAACCCCGTCTTCTCGAGCAGGTCCGTGACCACCTCCGGACGCTGCATTACAGCTACCGAACCGAGCAGCAGTACCTGTTCTGGGTCCGGCGCTTCATCCTCTTCCACGGCAAGCGCCACCGTCGGGCATGGCGGCCCCGGAGGTCGAGGAATTCCTCTCGCACCTGGCGGTCGATCGCAAGGTGTCTGCGTCCACGCAGAATCAGGCGCTCGCGGCCATCCTGTTCCTGTACAGGAAGGTCCTTCAGGTGGAGCTGCCGTGGCTCGACGGTATCGTCCGCGCGAAGCGCTCGACCTACCTGCCGGTGGTCCTTACGACCGCCGAGGTCCGCTCGATACTCGCGTCACCTGAAGGGTGACTACTGGCTCATCGGCAACCTGCTCTACGGCGCGGGCCTGCGGCTTCGCGAGTGCCTGCAACTGCGCGTGAAGGACCTCCAGTTCGAGTATCGGCAGGTGATTGTGCGCAGCGCCAAGGGCGCCAAGGACCGCGCCACGATCCTGCCGGAGATCCTGCTCGGGCCGCTGCAACAGCACCTCGAGAACGTGAAGGCGCGTCACGAGGCCGCGATGCGCAACGGCCTCGCGGGGGTCGAGCTGCCCTACGCGCTCGAGCGAAAGTACCCGAGCGCCCACCTCGAATGGGGCTGGCAGTACGTGTTCCCCGCGCCGCGCCCGTCGCGCGATCCGCGCAGCGGCGCGCTGGCGTCGCCACCACGTGTATCCCGACAGCGTCCAGCGGCACGTAAAGGCTGCGGTCAAGGCTGCGGGCATCACGAAGCCCGCCTCGTGCCACACCTTCCGCCACTGCTTCGCCACGCACCTGCTCGAGCGCGGCTACGACATCCGCACGGTCCAGGAACTCCTGGGCCACAGCGACGTGAAGACGACGCAGATCTACACGCACGTGATGCGCAAGGGCGCGAACGCCGTGCAGAGCCCGCTCGACTCGTAACGCCGGCGCGCGCCGCCCGCGAGGCGGGCGCATCGTCCGCACGCGATCGCCACCGCAAACGAAAAGGCCCGCTTGCGCGGGCCTTCAGGTGAGTGGCTGGGGGACTAGGATTCGAACCTAGGTTGACGGAGTCAGAGTCCGTAGTCCTACCGCTAGACGATCCCCCAAGCGTGTTAGCGCTTCGAGAACTGGGTGCCGCGGCGGGCCTTGCGGAAGCCGACCTTCTTGCGCTCGACCTCGCGCGCGTCGCGCGTGACGAAGCCCGCGGTGCGCAGCGCCTTGCGCAGCGACTCGTCGTAATCCATGAGCGCGCGCGTGATCCCGTGGCGGATCGCGCCGGCCTGGCCGGTCATGCCGCCGCCGGCGACGTTCACGTCGACGTCGAAGCGGTCGGCCATCTGCACGGTCTCGAGCGGCTGGCGCACGATCATGCGCGAGTCTGCCGGCCGAAGAACTCCTCGATGGAGCGACCGTTGATGCGGATGGTGCCGGTGCCGGGGCGCAGGTGGACGCGAGCCGTGGAGGACTTGCGGCGGCCGGTGCCGTAATTGGTGCTAGCGGGCATCGTCGAAACCTTGCCTGGTGTCAGAGGTCGAGCGGCTTGGGCTGCTGCGCGGTGTGCGGGTGCGCGGCACCCTGGAACACGTGCAGCTTCTTGAACATGGCGCGGCCGAGCGGGTTCTTGGGCAGCATGCCCTTCACCGCGAACTCGATGGCGCGCTCCGGGTGCTCGGCCAGCATCTTCTCGAGCGTCTTGCTCTTGATGCCGCCGATGGCGCCGGTGTGCCAGTAGTAGACCTTGTCGCGCAGCTTGTCGCCGGTGACGTGGATCTTCTCGGCATTGAGAACGATGATGTGGTCGCCGGTGTCCACGTGGGGCGTGTACTCGGGCTTGTGCTTCCCGCGCAGGCGCATGGCGAGCTGGGTGGCGAGGCGGCCGAGCGTCTTGCCGCTCGCGTCCACCACATACCAGTCACGCCGCACCGTCTCGGAGCGTGCGAAAAAAGTGCTCATAGGGAGGCCCCAGGGAACCTGTCTATCCTGCAAAGAGCCGCGAATCTTACTGTAGGCGGGACCTCTTTGCAAAGCCGGGAACGGGCCGCCGGGCCGGGCCCGGGCGGCCCTCGGCCATTCCGGTCCCTCAGGGCCCGCTCCAAGGGCGGCCGCAGGACCGTTCCACACGCCGCCATGCGCTGCCCCGACCATCCTCGACCCCTCCCCGGCCCCCGGATCCGGGATCTGCGCCCCGCACACCTATCTATAATGAGCCATGAGCACCAGACACCGGCCGCTTGGCCTGGTCGACGCCCTGATCCGGGAGTTCGACCGGGGCTTGCGCACTGTGGCCGCCGCCAACGTGGCCGCCCGCCCCAACCCCGCCGGGCCCGCCCCGGAGTCGGTGACCGAGACCGCTGCCCGGCGCCACGCCGCCGGCCTCATGCGGGTGAACCACGCCGGGGAAATTGCCGCCCAGGCCCTCTACCACGGCCAGGCGCTCACGGCCCGTGACCCCGGGATCCGCGCGACCCTGCTCGACGCGGCCCGCGACGAGACCGACCACCTCGCATGGTGCGAGGCGCGCGTGCGCGAACTCGACAGCCACACCAGCCTGCTCGCCCCCGTCTGGTACGCAGGCGCATTCGCGATCGGCGCGGTCACCGGGCTCGCCGGCGACCGCACCAGCCTCGGCTTCGTCGCGGAGACCGAACGACAGGTCGTGCGAGCACCTCGAATCGCACATGCACGAGCTGCCGGAGGGCGACGAGCGCTCGCGCCGGATCGTGAGCCAGATGCAGGACGACGAGGCTCGCCATGGCTCCGATGCGCGCAACGCCGGCGGCCGTGAACTGCCCCGGCCCGTCCGCGAACTCATGCGCCGCGCCGCGCGCGTCATGACCCGCACCGCCTATCACGTCTGAAAACTTGCGGTGCGACGCGTACTTGCTATTAAATCCACGGATCGTTTGACATAAACCGCGGGGCAGTACGCATGGAGACCGGTGGAAGACCGCTCAGTGACATTCCGGCGATCAACCGGTTCCTGAGCTATTGCCGCATCCGCACAGTGCCTTCGAAGACCGTACTGATCCACGCGGGCGACGTGCCCGACGTCCTCTACTACGTCATCAAGGGCTCCGTCGAAGTCCTGATCGAGGACGAGGAAGGCAACGAGATGGTGCTGGCCTACCTCAACAAGGGCCAGTTCTTCGGCGAGATGGGGCTCTTCAACGAGCAGCCGCAGAGAAGCGCCTGGGTGCGCACTCGCAACCAGTGCGAGCTCGCCGAGATGACCTACCCGCGCTTCCGCCAGATCGCGGCCGAAAGCCCGACGCTGCTCTTCGAGCTTGCGACACAGCTCGCGAGCCGCCTCGACCGCACCAACAAGAAGCTCGGCGACCTCGCCTTCGTGGACGTCACCGGCCGCGTCGCGCACGCGATCATGGACCTGTGCAACGAGCCGGACGCGATGACGCATCCGGAGGGCACGCAGATCAAGGTGAGCCGGCAGGAACTCTCCCGTCTGGTCGGCTGCTCGCGCGAAATGGCGGGCCGCGTGCTCAAGGTGCTGGAAGAACAGGGCCTGCTCACGGCGCGCGGCAAGACCATGGTGGTCTTCGGCGTGCGGCCGAAGCTCAAGGGCAAGGCCGCGCAGATGTCGACCCAGCCGAGCCCGCCCTCGCCGTTGTCGCTGCGGACCTCGAAGGCCGCCACCGCCACCGCCGATGATGATGACGACGACGACGATGAGGACGGCGAGGACGAGGCGTAGTCTCTTCCCGGACTGCCGGCGCGGCCAGCAAGTAGCCCTCTCGCGGAAGACGAGGGTCCCGCCCTCCCCCGGCCGCGCCCGGCGGGCGCAGCGGTCCCCGATCAGCGTGCCCGGGCGATCTCGCTCCGCATGGCTGCGATCGTCGAGCGGTAGTCCTTCGCGCTGAAGATCGCGGATCCCGCGACGAAGGTGTCGGCACCCGCCGCGGCGACCGCGCCGATGTTGTCCACCTTCACGCCACCGTCCACCTCGAGCCGGACCTCGCGCCCGCTGCGGTCGATCATCTCGCGCACGCGCTTCAGCTTCGGCAGCGCCGACGGGATGAAGGACTGGCCGCCGAAGCCCGGGTTCACCGACATGAGCAGCACCATGTCGATCTTCTCGAGCACATGATCGAGCCAGCTGAGCGGCGAGGCGGGATTCAGCACCAGCCCTGGCCGGCAGCCGTGCTCCCGTATCAGCCCGATCGTGCGATCGACATGCTCGCTCGCCTCGGGGTGGAAGGTGATCCAGGTGGCGCCCGCCTTTGCGAAGTCCGGCACGATCCGGTCCACCGGCTTCACCATCAGGTGAACGTCGATCGGCGCGGTGATGCCGGACTTGCGCAGCGCCTCGCAGACCAGCGGGCCGATGGTCAGGTTCGGCACGTAATGGTTGTCCATCACGTCGAAGTGGATCAGGTCGGCGCCCGCGTCGAGCACCGCGCGCACTTCCTCGCCGAGACGCGAGAAGTCGGCGGACAGGATGGACGGGGCGATCCAGGGCTCTGGCATGTCGTGGCTCCTCCGGCGCTGCCGGGACTGTAGCAGGCCCGCGGCCTATTTCATCCCCCGGCTGTCGCGTATCGCTTCATAGGCCTCGAGGATGCTTCGCGTCCGCTCGTGCGCCGCCTCGATCATGGACTCGGGCAGGCCGTTCGCGACCAGCTTGTCCGGGTGGTTCTGGCTCACGAGACGACGATAGGCGAGCTTGACCTCGCGATCGCCCGCGTCCGGGCGCACGCCCAGCACCTGGTAGGCATCGGCAAGCCGCGACGGTGCGCCCCGGGACGGCTGCGGTCCTGCGGACCGCCCGTACGACTGCATGCGCAGCATGGCCTCGAGCGCGGCGAACTCCGCGGCCGAGATGCCGAGCGCGCTGCACATGCGCGCGAACACCGCCCGCGAAGCCGGGTTCAGCCCCCCGCCCAGCATCGAGGCCTCGAGCTGGATCTGCACGAACAGGCGCCGCAGGTCGCCGCGGCCCGCCGCGGAGGCGCTGAGTTCCGCGAGCACCGGCTCGAGCGGAAAATCGGCTCGCTTGCCGTCGGTGAAGTACTCGATGGCGCGACCGACGTCCGCCTCCCCGAGCGAGAAGCGGCGCATGACGGCCCGCGCGGCATCGATCTCCTGCGTCGTGACCCGTCCGTCCGCCTTCGCAACGTGGCCCATGACCTGGAAGGTCGCGCGGAAGAAGGCCCGGCTCCGCGCGCCGGCGTCGCCTCCCCCGGCAGCCCGTCCATCCTGCGCACGGCGGTCGAACTGGTGCCCGAGCAGGAAGCCGACGATCGCGCCGAAGAGCCCGCGCCCGATGATCGCGCCGAGTACCGCGCCTATGAGTTTTCCGTACCAGCCCATGGATTCCTTGACCGCCGGGGAACGCTGCTGCAACACTGACCGTACGCCGCAGCGCAGTATGGTAGCAGCGCCGCGCCCGCGCCCCGACACCGGAATCCCCGCAATGCCCGACAGCACTGCCGCCTCCCCCCCGATGCACGAGTCCAGCCTGCGCGGCCTCACGCGCATCCACCAGGGCAAGGTGCGCGACATCTACGCCGTGGACGAGCGGCACATGCTGATCGTCACGACCGACCGCCTGAGCGCGTTCGACGTGGTGCTGCCCGATCCCATCCCCGGGAAGGGCCGCGTGCTCACCAGCATCTCGAACTACTGGTTCGCCCGCACGCGGCCACATCGTGCCGAACCACCTCGCGGACTACCCGCTCGAGCGCGCTGTGCCGGACGCGGCCGAGCGCGCGACCATTGCGGACCGCTGCATGGTCGTGCGGCGCCTGAAGGCGCTGCCAGTGGAGGCCGTGGTCCGCGGCTACCTGATCGGATCGGGCTGGAAGGACTACCAGAGCACGGGGGAAGTCTGCGGCATCCGGCTCCCGCCCGGGCTGCGCATGGCGGACCGCCTGCCGCAACCCATCTTCACGCCCTCGACCAAGGCCGACCGCGGCCAGCACGACGAGAACGTGGGCTTCGCCGAGATCGAAGCCGCAATCGGCACCACCCTCGCCGCCCGGGTCCGCGACACCGCGATCGCGCTCTACGAGTTCGCCGCCGCGCACGCGCTGGCCCGCGGCATCATCATCGCCGACACCAAGTTCGAGTTCGGCGTGGACGAGGCCGGCACGCTCACCCTGATCGACGAGGCGCTCACCCCGGACTCATCGCGCTTCTGGCCGGTGGACACGTACGCGCCCGGCACGAGCCCGCCCTCGTTCGACAAGCAGTTCGTGCGCGACTATCTCGAGACGCTGGCCTGGAACAAGACGCCGCCCGGCCCGAAGCTGCCGCCGGAAGTGATCCGCGGCACCAGCGAGAAGTACCAGGAAGCGCTGCGCAGGCTCACCGCATAGCGCATGGCCGCGCAGTTCCCGTCCCTGCACCTGCGCATCGAGCACTGGCTGTTCGACCTGCCCGAGTCGCTCGGCAGCCGGGCGCTCGTCGCCCTCGCGACGCCGGTGCGCTACGTGTACGCGCTCCTGCGGGACATCGCGCGCGGCGAGCTCGGGCTCCGGGCCATGGGCCTCGTCTACACGACGCTCTTCGCGATCGTGCCGGTCGTGGCCGTCGCCTTTTCCGTGCTCAAGGCCTTCGGCTATCACCGCCAGCTCGAGCCCGTGCTCTACGAGTTCCTGCGTCCGCTCGGCGACCAGGGCTACCGGCTCACCGAGCGCATCATGGGCTTCGTCGAGAACGTGCAGGGCACGCTGCTCGGCACGGTCGGGTTCGTGTTCCTCCTCTACACCGCGATCGCGACGGTGCAGAAGATCGAGGAGGCCCTCAACTTCACCTGGCACGTGGACCGGCCGCGCAGCTTCGCGCGCCGCGCGACCGAGTACCTGGTCGTGCTGCTGGTCGTCCCTGCGCTCGCGGTCGTCGCCATGGTGATGCTCGGCTCGCTGGAGGCGAGCGCGGTCGTGGCGAAGCTCTCGGGCGCGGCCGCGGGCCACGCGGGCGGGGCGACCCGCACGCACCTCGCGCCGTATGCGCTGATCCTCGGGCTCTTTGCCTTCCTCTACGTCTACATGCCCAACACCCGCGTGCGGTTATGGCCCGCGGTGGTCGGCACACTCTTCGGCGGACTGCTCTGGGCATCGGTGGGCGCGCTGTTCGCGCGCATCGTGGTGTATTCCGCAAGTCTCTCGGCGGTCTACGCCGGCCTCGCGGTCGTGTTCCTGTTCCTGTTCTGGCTGTACCTGAGCTGGCTCATCCTGCTGCTCGGCGCGCAGCTTTCGTTCTACGTGCAGCACCCCGAGCACCTGCGCACCGGGCACGCGGACATACCGACCACGGGCGCGCTGCGCGAACGGCTGGCGATGTCGGCGATGTTCCTGCTGGCCGAGCGGTTCGTGCAGGGCGCGGAGCGCTTGACCACAAACGTGCTCGCCGAACAGCTCGACGTTCCCGCGACCGTGCTGGGCAGCGTCGTGTCCGCACTCGAGTCGCACGGGCTGGTGCTCACGGCCGAAGACGACACGCTGGTCCCGGCCCGGGACCTGAGCGCAATCACGCTCGCGGCAATCTTCGATGCGATCCGCCACGAGATGCCCGACCCGCGGCGGCCGGAGCCGCGGCCGGTGGCGGCGGCCGACGAGGTCGTGCGCCGCGCCGACGAGGCGCTGCGGGCGAGCGCCGGCAGCCGCACGCTCCTGGACCTGGTCCGCGGGAACGGCTGACCGCGACGGCGCTCAGTCGCCGGCGATGGTCATCTCGCCGAGCAGTATCGAGCCCGTGCGAATGCCACCGCGGAGATCCACGTCGGAGCCGACCTCGACCAGGTTGCGGTACATGTCCTTGAGGTTGCCGGCCACCGTCACCTCGTGCACCGGGTACGCGATCCGGCCGCCCTCGACCCAGAATCCGGTGGCGCCACGCGAGTAATCGCCGGTCACGCCGTTCACGCCCTGCCCCATCAACTCCGTCACGAGCAGGCCGCGATCCATGAGGCGCAGCATGCCGTCGAAGTCGCGGCCGCGCCCCGGCACGATGAGGTTGTAGTTGCCACCCGCATTTCCGGTGGTGCGCAGGCCGAGCTTGCGCGCCGAGTAGCTGCTGAGCACGTAGCCGAGCAGCACACCGCCGGCGACGAGTTCGCGGTCGCGGGTGGCGACACCCTCGTGGTCGAATGGCGCGCTCGCGAGCGCCCGGGCGATGTGCGGTCGCTCCGAAAGGTTGAACCAGTCCGGAAAGACCTGCTGGCCCGCCGCGTCGAGCAGGAACGAGGCACGGCGGTACTGGCTGCCGCCTCGCACCGCACCGATGAAGTGACTGATGAGCCCGCGCGCGACGTCGGCACTGAAGAGCACCGGCGCCCTTGTCGTGCCGAGTTTTCTCGCACCCAGGCGACTCACCGCCCGTTCGCCGCTCATCCGGCCCACGCTCTCGGCGTCCTCGAGTTCGCGCCAGTCACGGACGGTCGAGTACCAGTAGTCGCGCTCCATCGCGTCGCCTTCGGTGCCCAGCACCGCGCAGCTCACGCTGTGGACCGTGCCGGGGTAGGCCCTGAGGAATCCGTGCGTGTTGCCGTAGGCGCGCAGGCCGCGGTGCGTGCTCACACCGGCGCCCTCGGAATTGGTGATGCGCGGGTCCACGGCCATCGCCGCCGCCTCGCACCGAAGCGCCAACTCGCAGGCGCCCTCCGGCGTCAGGTCCCAGGGATGAGAGAGATCGAGCTCCGGCACGTCGGTCGCAAGCGTGTCCGGGTCCGCCAGGCCGGCGCAGGGATCCTCCGCGGTGAACCGCGCGATGCTGCAGGCTTTCGCGACCGTCTCGCGCAGCGCCGCCGCGCTCAGGTCCGCCGTGCTGGCCGTGCCCTTGCGCGTGCCGAAGTACACCGTGACGCCCATGCCGCGGTCGCGCTGGTACTCGACATTCTCGACCTCGCCGAGGCGCACGGAGACCGAGAGGCCGACGTCCACGCTGACCGCCGCCTCGGCCTGCGAGGCGCCGAGCGCTTTCGCCTCCTGGAGGGAGATCTCGACGAGCGCAAGCAGGTCCGCGCCGTCCGCCGCTGGCGCCATGGTTCGATTGCTGGACATGATTCCGCCGGGTACCAGGATGCGCGCATTCTAGCAGCGGCGGGGGCTGCGACCCCCGCGTGCTAGCATCCTGCGCGGAGGACGGATGGGCGACACGCACCACGAAGACGACGAGCTGCCGAGCCGGAGCGAGAAGAAGCGGCAGAGCCGCGACCTCCAGGATCTCGGCTGGGAACTCGTGGAGCTGCCCGAGGCGGAACTCGCGGCAATGCCACTGCCGGACGACGTCCGCGAGGCGGTCCTCGTCGCCCGGCGCATCACGAGCAACGGCGCCCGCGCGAGGCAACGCCTCTACATCGGAAAGCTCCTGCGACGCATCGACACCGAGCCGATCCGGGTCGCCCTCGAGCGCCGCGGCGAGACCGACCGCCAGCGCCTCCAGCGCGAGAAGGCCGTCGAACGCTGGCGCGACCGCCTGCTCGCGGACGAAGCCGCGGCCTGGACCGAATTCGCCGGGATCGCCGACCCAGCGACCCTGCAGCAGCTGCGCGCGCTGGCCCGTCAGGCCCGGGCCGAGCAATCGGCGTCGCGCCCGCCGGCGGCCGCCCGGCAATTGTTCAGGCGGCTGCGCGAGGTCCTCCAGCCTCGGGACCGCTGAAGGCCCGCCCCCCCTCGGGACTGCCCGCTACCCGCCCGCGCCCCGGGGCCGCAGCAGGGGATTTCGGCGCCGATGCTACAATGCCGCGGTGAAACCGCTCGTTGGCATCATCATGGGGTCGACCTCCGACTGGGAGACCCTGAAGTCCGCCGCCCAGATGCTCGACCGTCTGGGCGTCCCGTACGAGACGCGGGTCGTCTCGGCGCACCGCACCCCGGACCTGCTCTTCGAGTACGCGAGCACGGCCCGCGGCCGGGGTCTCGCGGTGCTGATCGCGGGCGCCGGCGGCGCCGCGCACCTGCCGGGCATGGCGGCGGCCAAGACCTCCCTGCCCGTGCTCGGCGTGCCGGTGCAGTCGAAGACCCTGAACGGCGTCGACTCGCTGCTCTCGATCGTGCAGATGCCGGCGGGCGTGCCGGTCGGAACGCTCTCGATCGGTGTCGCCGGGGCGACGAATGCCGCCCTGCTCGCCGCATCCATCCTGAGCCTCTCGCACGCGGCCATACGGGAGTCGCTCGACGCCTTCCGCGCGGAGCAGACGAACAAGGTGCTCGCGCAGCCCGACCCGCGCGAGCCACCCGCCAGCGCATGAAGATCGGCATCATCGGCGCCGGCCAGCTCGGGCAGATGCTGGCGCTGGCCGGCTATCCACTCGCAATCGAATTCCTGTTCCTCGACTCCAGCGCGGACTCCCCGGGCGGCCGGGTGGGCCCCATCGTCACCGGCCCGTTCGACGACCCGGCGAGCCTGCGCCGGCTCGCGTCCGACACCGATCTCGTCACCTACGAGTTCGAAAACGTGCCGGTGGCCGCACTCGCCGCCGTCTCGAAGACGCGGCCCTGCCTGCCCCCGGTGGAGGCGCTGCGCGTGTCGCAGGACCGGTTGCTCGAGAAGGAGCTCTTCGGCCGGCTCGGCATCCCGACGCCGCCCTTCCGGGCCGTGGACAGTCTCGAGGCACTGCGCGCCGCGGTGGCTGCCGTCGGGCTGCCCTGCGTCCTCAAGACCCGACGGCTTGGCTACGATGGCCGCGGACAGCATTACCTGCGCCGGGCGCGCGACGTCGGGCAGGCGTGGGCCGCGCTCGGCGGCGTCCCGCTGATCCTCGAGGGCTTCGTGGACTTCGACCGCGAAGTCTCGATCATCGGCGCCCGCAGCACGCGCGGCGAGACGCGTTGCTATCCGCTTGCCGAGAACGAGCACCGCGGCGGCATCCTGCGCGTCACTCGAGCGCCGCACAGGAATGCGCGCCTGCAGCGGGCGGCCGAGCGCCACCTGCGCCGCGTCCTCGACCATTTCGACTACGCAGGAGCGCTCACCATCGAGTTCTTCGTGCAGGACGGGCGGCTGGTGGCGAACGAGATGGCGCCCCGCGTGCACAACTCCGGGCACTGGACCATCGAAGGCGCCGTCACCTCCCAGTTCGAGAATCACCTGCGCGCCATCCTCGGGCTGCCGCTCGGCGACACGGCGGCAGTGGGTCACTCGGCCATGGTCAATTACATCGGCACGATGCCGGACCGGGAGCGCGTGCTGGCGATCCCGGGCGCGCACCACCACGACTACGGCAAGACGCCGAGGCCCGGGCGCAAGCTGGGGCACGGCACGGTGGTCGCGGCCACGGCCGCGGCGCGTGATCGCCTGCAGAGGCGGCTGATGCGCCACGTACCTCGCTGAGGGTCCCGCCGGGGGGGCGGGCGCCAGGCGCTGCGCTCGGGGCTGCCGGGTCCTGAGGATTGTGACGGACCCATTTATTGCGGGTGGGGGCCGATCTTTTATAGTACCGGCCGGAGCCCTGCATGTACCTCGAACATTTCCAGCTTAGTGAGTTGCCGTTCCGGCTGAGCCCGGACCCGGCCTTCATGTACCTGAGCCACATCCACTCGCGCGCCAAGGCGTACATGGAGTCCACGATCTGGTTCACCGACGGCTTCGTGGTGATCACGGGCGAGATCGGCTCGGGCAAGACGACGCTGATCGAGACCTTTCTCAGGGAGATCCAGCAGGACGTCGTCGTCGCGCAGATCAACCAGACGCAGGTGACGCCGATCGAGTTCCTGCAGACGACCCTCGTGCAGTTCGGGTTCAGCCCCTTCCGCATGCGCAAGGCGGAACTGCTCGCGACCCTGAACAACTTCCTGATCGAGCAGTACGCGAACGGCCGCAAGGTGCTCCTGATCATCGACGAGGCGCAGAACCTGAGCAACAAGGTGCTCGAGGAAGTGCGGCTGCTCTCCGGCGTCGAGGCAACCAAGGAGAAGGTGCTGCGCATCATCCTCGCGGGCCAGCCCGAGCTGAGCGACAAGCTCGACTCGGCCGAACTCGTGCAGCTCAAGCAGCGCGTGCGGCTGCGCTTCCACCTGACCGCGCTCGGCGAACCCGACACCGTGGAGTACGTCCGGCACCGGCTGCGCGTCGCCGGCGCTGGAGATCGCGAGATCTTCGAGCCGGAGACCTTCCCCGTGATCTATCGCTACACGGGCGGCATCCCGCGGCTCGTGAATACGCTGTGCGACACGGCGCTCATCGCGGCTTTCGCGCTGGACCGGCACACGGTGTCGGCGGAGGACGTGAAATCGGCGGTGAACGAGCTGCAGTGGGTCGAGTACGCGGCGCGGACGTCCTCGCAGCTGCAGTACACGATGGATGACACGGCCTCAAACGCGCAGCCGCCGGCCGGCCGGCTGGTGCTGACGCTGAAGGGCTCGAAGGTGCAGGAAACCTACCTCGTGCCGGGACGCATCTTCATCGGGCGCACCGCGGACAACGACCTCCAGGTCGAGAGCAAGTACGTGAGCCGCCATCACGCGCAGGTCGTCACGAATGCCGAGGGCAGCTGGCTCGAGGACCTGAACAGCACGAACGGGGTGTTCGTGCACGGTCGGCGCGTGCGGCGCCATCGCCTGCAGGAAGGCGAAGTGCTGAAGCTCGGCATGCACGAGCTCGTCTACTACCGCGCCGAGCCGCCCGGCGCCGCGACGATGGTACTGCCCGGGGACGACGAGGCAGATCAGAACGTGGAAGAAGGCGAGGACGAGGGCGAGGACGAAGGCGAGGAACTCGAGGAGGGCCGGGAGGCCTGAGCCCGTCAGTCGTCGAGCGTGCTGGAGTCGTAGTCCGCCTGGTTCTTGCGAAATTCGCGACGCCTCATCCACAGCACCAGGCCCGCCGTCAGGCTGAGGCCGCCCAGCAGCATGAGCAGGCCGTGCGGGTCGCGACCACCGATGAATGCGACCGCGAGTGCCGCCACGCCCATCGCCATGTACACGTACGGCAGCGCCTCGTAGAGGCTGCGCGGAATCCACAACGGGGCGGCGAATCGCATGCGGCGGTTCAGGCCGTTCCGCCCACCGTGAGCCCGTCCACCCGCAGCGTCGGCTGGCCGACGCCGACCGGCACGTCCTGGCCGTCCTTGCCGCAGGTGCCGACACCGTCGTCGAGCTTCAGGTCGTTGCCGACCATGGCGATGCGGGTCATGGCGTCGGGGCCGTTGCCGATGAGCGTCGCGCCCTTCACGGGTGCGCCGAGCCGGCCGTTCTCGATCAGGTAGGCCTCGCTCGCTGAAAACACGAACTTGCCCGAGGTGATGTCCACCTGCCCGCCGCCGAAGTGCCGGCAATAGAGGCCCTTGCTCACGGAGGCGATGATCTCCTCCGGCGCGTGCGGCCCGGGCAGCATGTAGGTGTTGGTCATGCGCGGCAGCGTCAGGTGCGCGAACGACTCGCGCCGGCCGTTGCCCGTGGGCGCCACACCCATCAGGCGCGCGTTCAGCTTGTCCTGCAGGTAGCCCCTGAGCACGCCGTCCTCGATGAGCGTGGTGCAGCCGGTCGGCGTGCCCTCGTCGTCCACGTTGAGCGAGCCGCGACGCGTGGCGAGCGTGCCGTCGTCCACCACCGTCACGCCGCGGGACGCGACCTGCTGCCCGATGCGCCCGCTGAAGGCCGAAGTACCCTTGCGGTTGAAGTCGCCCTCGAGCCCGTGACCGACGGCCTCGTGCAGGAGCACGCCCGGCCAGCCCGGGCCGAGCACCACGGTCATCGTGCCGGCCGGCGCAGGCACGGCCTCCAGGTTGACCTGAGCGGAGCGCACGGCCTCGCGCACGAGCTCGCGCCAGCGGTCACCGGCGACGAATTCCGTGTAGGCGAACCGGCCGCCGCCACCCGCGTAGCCCTGCTCGCGCCGGCCCTGGTGCTCGATGATCACCGAGACGTTGAGGCGCACGAGCGGGCGCACGTCCGCGGCCAAAGTGCCGTCGCTGGCGAGCACGAGGATCGTGTCGTGCGAGGCCGCGAGACTCGCCATGACCTGCACGATGCGTGAGTCGAGCGCGCGGGCCTCGCGGTCGACCGCCTCGAGCAGGCTCACCTTGGCACCGTCGTCCAGCGACTCCACCGGGTCGATCGGCAGGTAGAGTCCGCGCCCGCCCGACGCGCGCCAGGCCTGCACCGCGCCGGCGGCGCCCGAGCGCGCGATGGCGCGCGCAGCGTGGGCCGCCTCGAGCATCGCCGGCAGGACGACTTCGTCGGAATACGCGAACCCGGTCTTCTCGCCGGAGAGTGCGCGCACGCCTACGCCCTGGTCGATGCTGTGCGCGCCGTCCTTCACGATGCCGTCCTCGAGGGCCCAGGACTCCTCGCGGATGAGCTGGAAGTAAGCGTCGGCGTAGTCCACCGCATGGCCCATCACGTCGCCGAGCACCCGTGCGACCGCGTCTTCGTCGAGGCCAGCGGGTGCCAGCAGCGCGCTCCGCGCGAGCGCCATGCAGTCGCGCGGCGCGTCCCCGATGGTCGGCAGATGGCGGGGCGCGAAGAGCGCGGGCGGAATGCTGGGTCTCATTTGATTCAGGCCTGCAGTCGCCGGTGGGCGACGGATGGGAAATTCTGCCTGACCTCACGCTGTCGCACGAGGTCGATGTCGGCGACGACCACGCCCGTGCCGCGCGGCAGGCGCGCAAGCACCCGCCCCCAGCAATCCACGATCATGGAATCACCGTAGGTCTCGCGGCCGTTCTGGTGGAATCCGGACTGCGCCGGCGCGACCACGTGGCAGAGGTTCTCGATGGCCCGCGCGCGCAGCAGGATTTCCCAGTGCGCCCTGCCGGTCGGCGCAGTGAATGCCGACGGCAGGCAGAGCCACTCGGCCCCCATTTCCAGGAGCCGGCGGAACAGCTCCGGAAACCGCACGTCGTAGCAGACCGCGAGGCCCAGGCGCCCGGCCGGCGTGTCCACGCAGGCCGGCGTCTCGCCGGGGCGCACCGACGACGACTCCTGGTAGCGCTCGTCGCGGCCCGGGACCTCGACGTCGAAGAGATGGATCTTGTCGTAGCGCGCAGCTTGCCTGCCCTGCGCGTCGAAGACGAGCGACGCCGCGGCAAGGCGCGGCTGGCCCGGCACCCGCAGGGGAATCGTGCCAGCGACGATCCACAGGCCGAGTTCGCACGCAGTCGCCGCGACGAAGTCCTGGATGGTCCCGCCGCCCTCCGCCTCCGCGATCGCGAACTTGTCGGCCTCGCTCATGCCCATGAAGGCGAAGTTCTCCGGCAGCGCCGCGACCAGTGCGCCGCGCGACCGGGCCTCGGCCAGCAGCCGGCCCGCCTCCGCGAGGTTCCGCCCGACGTCGGCCGAGGACGTCATCTGTACGGCTGCAACGATGGTCATTGCTTCGCACCCTGTTGCCCGGTCGGGGCCGGCGTGGTGGACGCCTCACCCGCTTGCGTCGAGATGCGCTCCACGACCGGGTTCGCCCAGGGCCCGGTCACGCGATAGTAAACGCGCGCGAGCCCCTGCAGTTGCCCCTTGAAGATCTGCGAGAGCAGGAGTCCGCCTGCGGCGCCGATCGGCCCCGCCGCCAGCGCCCCCGCGACCGTGACCGCGCCCGTGGGGTTGCCGCTCACGACGATCGTCTGGTCGTAGTCCTGCGCGGCGAGCCCCGTGCGACCCACGAGCCCGATGTCCAGCGCAGGGCCCTTGAGCAGCATGTTCTGCGTGTAGGCATTGCCGTCACGGATCTCGAAGTCGCCGCGCACCTTGTCGAATGCGAGCCCGGCGTCCGTCACGTCGTGAAAGTCGAGCGCGAGCCGCCGCGGCAGCTCGGCCAGGCTGGTGAGCCCCAGCACGCGGCCGGCGCCGGGCTTCACGTTGCGGAGCTGGCCGTGTTCCAGCGCGAGTCCCAGCGTGCCGTCCAGGTGCGCGACGATGTCGCCCGTGGGTCCCCCGGGCCAGGAGACGTTGGCCGTTGCGCTCGCGTGCTTTGCCTCGAGGGCGCCGGGGATACCGAGCGCGCGCGACGTCGCACCAAGGTCACTGCTCTCGAGCTTGATCGCAAGCCGCGTCTGAGAACCCGCACCCTGGACCAGCCAGTCGCCGCGCGCGAGGATCGTGCAGTCGGGCGACGAGGCGGTCAGCTCGTCGAGGCGCAGGCCCAGGGGATCCTTTGCGACCTTGGCCTCGAACCGCCCGAACCGGCGGTCCTGCCATGCGAAGTCACCAATGTTGAACGTGAGCGCCGGAACCCTGCGCGGGTCCAGCGTCGTCGCCGACTCCCCAGCGGACTCGGGCACCGGATGCAGAATCAGGCGGTCCATGTTGAAGAGGATGGGCGAGCCTCCGTCGAGGTCGCTCGGAACGGTGACCTCGCCCTCGGCCATCGGGCCGCTCACCCGGATCTGCAGCGCCGCGGGTTGCGGCTTGAGCGACGCGTCCACCTGGGCGAAGTCGAAACCGAAGATGCGCGCCTTGTCGACGTGAACCTCGGTCGGGCCCAGCCAGTCCGACAGCCCGCCCGCCCCGCGGCCCGAACCGAGCGCGAGCCACTCACCGAGGTCGAATGCCGGCCAGTCGCCCGCGAAGCGCAGGCCGGCACGGTCGGGCAGGACGGCCGGCCGCCCGTCGAACCGCCCGATGCCGCGATCCAGCCGCAGGTGCCCGTCCTTTTCCGTGGTGAACAGCAGGCGCACGCGCGCCGGCCCGGACTCCACGGCCACCTCGCTCCGCCCGTCCTGCAGGAAGCCCAGGCCGACGCGCGTGGGCCGTTGATCGATCGTCGCCTTCGTGAAAGGCGCCGGCGCCGAGACTTCGAGGCCGACGAGATCGCTCGCGATGTCGTAGTGCGACGACCACTGCTGGTTGTCCCGGTGCCGCTCCATTCGGCCGTCGAGCTTCCAGTCCGCCGACCCCGACATGCGGATCCCGTCGGGCAGGCCGATGAACGCGGGAAGCCCGGCACCCGCCGCGTGCCCGCGCCCGTGCAGCAGCACGGAGGCGTCGGTCTCGCGCGTCAGCGGTCCCGGCTCCACGTCGAGTTCGAAAGGACCGCCGAGCATCGTGCCGCGCAGCGAGTGAGCGCGTATCTCCAGGTTGTGGATTTCGAGGAGCCCGGTCACCCGCTCGACCGGCGCGCGCAGCGCCGGCACCGCGACGGTCGCCGAGCGCAGGTTCGCGCGAACCAGGAGGTCGTGCATCGCCAGCGCCTGCGTGGGCAGGTGAAGCCTGACCGAGTAGTCCGCAGGGCCTTCGCCTGCAAGGCCCATGAACTGGCTGCCGAGCACCGCGCCGACGGGGCTCTGCT
Source organism: uncultured Gammaproteobacteria bacterium (assembly GCA_963706755.1). Lineage (GTDB taxonomy): Bacteria > Pseudomonadota > Gammaproteobacteria > Steroidobacterales > Steroidobacteraceae > RPQJ01. The sequence goes on along the minus strand of CAVPNH010000006.1, from coordinate 39,846 downwards.
GCACGAAGGGCAGCGCCTTGCCGAGGTCGCCGGTGACTGCGGCATCGACCTCGACGACCGTCTCCCGCATGTCGGCAATCCCGACGTCGGCGTGATCGAGCCGCAATCCGGCGACCTCGCCGCCGTGCAGCCTCGCGACGAAACCCGAATTGTGGAATTCGACGACGCCCTGGCCATTTTTCAGCGGCGCGAACCCGTCGAAGTAGTCCACGCCGACGCCGCCGAACGAGGCAGTTGCGGTGAAATCACCCTCGCCGTGGCGGAACGGAAACGCGCGGATCGGACCGCGGTAGCTCACGTGACCCGCCTCGATGCGACCCGCGAGAAATGCGGGTGCAAGCCAGGAAACGGCGCCGGGCCCGAAGCTGCCGTAGGGCAGCACGCGACCTGCAAGGGCCACGTCCGCGCCCTCGACCTCGGCGTCCACGGTGAGCCACGGTGACACCCCCGGCCGTTCGTAGCGGTACTCGAACGTGCCGCGGGCGCGGGCGCCGGGGTGCTCGACCCTGACGGGTCCAGAGGCAAGCACCCACTGCCGGCCTTCACGTCGCCAGTCGATGTCGGCCGACACCGCTGCGCCCGCGATGGGCTCGCGAAACATGTGTGGCAGGTCGAAGGACAGCGACCTCGCGCGGAGCGCGATGCGCCCGCGCTGATCGGTGCCGGAGACGACGCCGGTGAGGCCCGAAAGCCCGGGCCATGACCCGCTCGCCGCGAAACCGAGGTCCGCGACCTCGGCGCTCAAGGCGAACCGTGGCCAGGCTCCGGCCCTGTCGCGCTCCACCTCCGCACGCAGCGTGCGCAGCTCCCCGGTCGGCGCGAGACCGGACCAGCGGTCGAAGACGGGTGACGCGAACGCGAGCACGAGCGGCCACGCATCCGCAAGCCTCAGTCGATCCGCTGACAGCGCCATCGAGAACGTCGTCGTCGCATTGCCCTGCCACCGCAGCGCGAGCCCGGCCGGCGCGGCGCCCCGTGCACCCGCGCCACTGAACTGCAGCTTCTGGACGCGCAGGACCCACTCGCCTGCTTCGTGCCGCAGCCGGACGGTGCCGCGCAGTCCCGGATAGCGGACCGTCTTCGGGCCGGCCGCGGGCCGCTGCTCGATCGTCGAGGACACGAGGGGCAGGCTCATCGGCGGCGCGCCCGGCGGTCGCTGCGCTGGCCCCAGCCTCAAGGTTGGCACCGCAGGCGCCTCTCGCGGCGGCAGCACGAGGCCCACGTCGGCGAGGCCGAGGTCGAGGCGCGCGTGCGTGAGCACGCCGTCCGCGAACTTGACCGAGCCCTCAACCGTCCCCGAGCCGCTGAATGGCCGGGCCACCCCGGATGGCAGGAAAGGCGCGAGCCCTGTCAGCAGGAGACCGTTCACCCGGACCTGGAGTTCGGCACCGAGCGATTCGAAGTGCTCGAGCGAGCCCCGAAGGTCGCCGCGGAAATTCATCGTTCGCCCAATCGATTCGGGCAGCCGGGCCGAGCCCGTGACCGCCGTGCTTGCGTGCTGGCGGCGCAACTCGGCCTGTATCCGGCTGAAGGTCACGGGCGCGGCGCCGGTCGCAAGGTCCCGATACGTGACCGTCGCGTCCTCGACGTCGACGCGTCCGGCCGGAAGGCGGTCGAGATCGAAGGGCGGCCGATCCATCGGCCGTTCGTCCTGTCCGAGCAGGCGGATGCGCCCGTCCGCGAGGCGGACCACCGTGAGCGTGGGTCCCGCGAACCGCACCCTCCCGGCAACGAGTTCGCCGCTCCGGAACAGGCTCCAGAGGTCCAGTCCGACGCTGCACTCCCGCGCCCGGATGAGGGCTTCGGAACCACGACTCTCGCGGACGCGCACCCCGCGCAGCACGACCTCCGGGCCGAACCAGCGCAGCCGCGCGTCGAGCGTGCGGTACTCGACGCGGAGATCGGTCTGCTGCTCCACCCACGCCTGCAGCCGCGCGGCGTTCTCGGGCACCCGCGCGATCAGGAGCCGGAGCGCGCCGAGCAGCAGCGCGCCCGCGATGAGCAGGCCCGCCAGCAGCACCGCGGCGGCACGCCAGATCCGGGCGGCACGCCCACGCCCGGCCGGCGCGTTCACATGAGCACCACGTCGTACTGCTCGAGCGTGTACAGCGATTCCGTCTGCAGGCGGATCGGCTTCCCGACCAGCACCTCGAGCTCGGCGAGCGCCGCGGACTCCTCGTCGAGCAGCCGCTCGATCACGTCCTGGTGCGCGAGCACCAGCAGCTGCTGCAGGTCGAACTGCGCGGCCTGGCGCAGGATCTCGCGGAAGACGTCATAACAGACCGTCTCGGTCGTCTTCACGAAACTGCGTCCCTCGCAGGCAGGACAGGGCATGCACAGCTGGTGCGCGAGGCTCTCGCGCGTGCGCTTGCGCGTCATCTCGACGAGGCCGAGCGGCGAGACGGCGGAGAAGTGGGTCTTCGCGTGGTCCTTGGCGAGCGCCTTCTCGAGGGCCTGCAGGACCTGGCGCCGATGTTCCTCTTCCTCCATGTCGATGAAGTCGATGATGATGATGCCGCCGAGGTTGCGGAGCCGGAGCTGCCGCGCGATCGCCACGGCCGCCTCGAGGTTCGTGCGGTAGATGGTCTCCTCGAGATTGCGGTGACCGACGTACGCGCCGGTGTTCACGTCGATGGTCGTGAGCGCCTCGGTCTGGTCGATGATCAGGTACCCGCCCGACTTGAGCGCGACCTTGCGGTCGAGCGAACGCTGGATCTCCTCCTCGACGCCGTGCAGGTCGAAGATGGGGCGGCCGCCGGTGTAGCGCTCGACGCGCGCGTCGAGGCCCGGCATGAAGGTCGCGGCGAACTCGCGCATGCTCTCGCAGGTGCGCTCGTTGTCGACCAGCACGCGGTCGACGCCCTCTCCCACGAGGTCGCGCATGAGGCGCAGCGGCAGCGGCAGGTCCTCGTGCACGAGCGAGCCCTGTCCCGCCGCACGCGCCTTGGCGGTGAGGACGTCCCAGAGCTTGCGCAGGAACAGCATGTCGGCGCGCAGGGCCTCGGCCTCCGCCCCCTCGGCCGCGGTGCGCACGATGTAACCGCCCGCGTCGCCGGCGGCGCTCTCGGACTGCACGGCCTCGCGCAGCCTCTGTCGCTCTGCCTCGTTCTCGATGCGCGCCGAAACGCCCACGCCATGGCCGAACGGCATGTAGACGAGGTACCGCGACGGGATGGTGATGAAGGTCGTGAGGCGCGCGCCCTTGGTGCCGAGCGGATCCTTCAGCACCTGCACCAGGATGTCCGCGCCCTCCCCGACCAGCTCCCGGATGTTGTCGGTTCGCGGCGCCTCGCTCGAGCCCTCCGCGTCGGCCGGCTGCACGATGTCGGAGACGTGCAGGAAGGCCGTGCGCTCGAGCCCGATGTCGATGAAGGCCGCCTGCATGCCCGGCAGCACGCGCGACACGCGTCCCTTGTAGAGGTTGCCCGCGAGCCCGCGCTTGCTCGCGCGCTCGACGAACAGCTCCTGCAGCACGCCGTTCTCGAGCAGCCCGGCCCGCGTCTCGCGCGGGCTCACGTTGACGACCATCTCGGTGCTCATGCGGCGGCGCCTCCTGCAATCAGGCCGGGAACCGAGCCGAGCAGTTCCCAGGTCTCGCAGAGCGGCAGGCCCATGACGCCGGAGTAGCTGCCGGCAAGATGGCAAATGAAGACCGCGGCACGGCCCTGGATCGCGTAGCCGCCGGCCTTGTCGCAGGGTTCGCCGGTCCGCCAGTACCAGTCCATCTCGGCAGGCGAGATCTCGCGCATGCTCACCTGGCTCGTGCTCACGCGCGCCGCGCCGCCGCCACCGTGCAGCACCGCGACCGCGGTGTGCACCTCGTGCGTGCGAGCGGAGAGCCGCGACAGCATTGCCAATCCCTCGTCACGGCTGGACGGCTTGCCGAAGACCTCGCCGTCGAGCGCGACCGTCGTGTCGGCGGCGAGCACGGGCAGTCTCTGCCCGGCCGGCAGGCTCGCCCAGAGCGTGCGCGCCTTGGCCTCGGCCAGCCGCTTCACGTAGTTCGCCGGCGCCTCGCCGGGACGCCGCGTCTCGTCCAGTTCGACAGGGCGCACCTCGTGCGCGACACCGACCTGGCGCAGCAGTTCACTGCGACGCGGCGATGCCGAGGCGAGGAATATGAGCGGACGACTCATGCGTTCAGCCGACGGCGACCGTCGCCTCGAGGCGCCGCTCGGCCGCCAGCGAATTGCTGATGAGGCACACGTGCTCGGCCCGCTCCATGGCCTTCGCGGCCTTGTCGTTGTCCGTACCCTCCGGAACGACGAGCGCGGCCTCGACCACGATCTCGGTGAAGCGGGTCGTGCCGTCCACGCGCTCGAGCTTCCCGCGCACCTCGCACCGCAGGGACTTCCACGGCAGCTTTCCGGCGCGCGCGACGGCGCGAAAACTGAGCAGGAAACAGTCGGCCACGGCAGCGCACAGCAGGGTCTCGGGCGACCAGCGGTCGCCGGGACCGTCGAACTCGGCAGGGGGCGCGGTCGCGAGGTCGGGCAGGCCCTGCGAGGACACGGGCACGTCGCCCTCGGGGGTCGCGGAGGCCTGGACCGCGTAGTGGTGGGGATATGGGTGCATGGTGCCGCTCGAACCTTGGGGTGAACCGTGGATTCAAACCCGCCGGGACCGCGGATGTCCACCGGGTATTCCGCATCCTTCGCGCCGGGCGCCCGCCCCGGCGGGCATGAGTGTCAGGCGCGGTGGTAAGGCAGGCCCTTGATGACGCTCACGGCGCGGTACAGGGCCTCGGCGACAACCACCCGCGCGAGCCCGTGGGGCAGCGTGAGCGCCGACAGGGACCAGCGCAGGCGGGCCCTGGCATCCACCTCCGGGGCGAGCCCGTCCGGGCCCCCGATGCAGAAAGCGAGCGACTGGCCCTCAGCCGAACGATCCTCGAGCCAGCGGGCCAACTGCGCGGTATCGAGCGCGCGACCGCCCACCTGCAGGGCCACGAGCTGCGCCCGTTCACCGGCCGCCGCGAGCATCCTCGAACCCTCGGCGACCACGGCCTTCGAAACCGCGCCGCGGCCGCGCTGCCCCAGCGGTATCTCCACGATTTCCAGCCGGTAGTCACCGCGCAGGCGACCCGCATAGTCGGCGCAGCCCGCATCCACCCAGGCGGGCATGCGCGTGCCGGCCGCGATCACTCGCATCAACATGCCGCCACCCCGTCAGGCCGTCGCCCGGCCGGCCTCCCAGAGCTTCTCGAGCAGGTAGAACTGCCGCGCGCGCGGCAGCATGACGTGCAGCACGACGTCCTGCAGGTCGAGCAGCACCCATTCCCCGTCGCGCTCGCCCTCCATCCCGTAGGGACGGAAGCCGGCTTCCTTGCAGCGTTGCACGACCCTGTCGGCGATCGACTTCACGTGGCGATCGGAGGTGCCGCTCGCGACGACCATGGTGTCGGTGATGTCGGTGAGTCCGCGCACGTCGAGCGTCTTCACGTCCACCGCCTTCATGTCCGCGAGTGCGCCGAGCACGACTTCCTGCAGCGTCGGCTTCGCGGCCGGCCGCGCAATCTTCTTCTTCGCCCGCTTCACCGGGCGCGCTGCAGGTCTTGCGGTTTTCGCCGTGGATCGTGATTTCGCTCGCTTCGCTGCCATGCTCACCTCGTGGCCTTGGGGGAGTAACAACCGGTCTCGCGGATGATCGCGCGCACTGCGTCGGGCACCAGGTATCGCGGGTCGCGCCCGCTCACGATGATGTTGCGCAGGTCCGTGGAAGAAATCTCGAGCTGCGTGACCGGATGCACGAAGATGCGTCCGGCGCCTTCGTCGCGCAGATCGGAGACGCGGCTCGTGCCCCGCTCGGCGAGCAACTCGCCCAGCGCGCCGTCGGTCGGCGCCCGCCAGCCCGGCCGATGCGCGACTGCGACGTGCGCAAGCTGCAGGATCTCACGCCAGTGGTGCCAGCGGTGCAGGCCCAGGAACGCGTCCATGCCGACCAGGAGGCACACCGGCCGCAGCGGAGCCTCGGCGCGCAGCTCCGCCAGCGTCGTCACCGTGTACGAGGGCCCTTCGCGTCGCACCTCGCGGTCGTCCACCGTGAAGCCAGGCTGGTCCTCGATGGCCGCGCGAACCATCGCGAGGCGCAGGCCGGCATCGGCGAGCGGCTCGTCGCGGAGCGGCGGCTTGCCCGCGGGCACGAAGCGCAGCTCCGCGAGTTCCAGCGCCTGCTTGCAGCTCGAATGCCGTGCGCAGGTGACCGAAATGGATCGGGTCGAACGTGCCGCCGAAGATCCCGATCGGGTTCATGCGGCCAGCTTCAAGCCGGCGATCCTCGCGGCGAGCCTCTCGATCTCGACCCAGGCCTCGCCGCGCAGGCTGCCTTTCGCGACCCGGTCCGCACGGGCGGCCGCCATGAGCAGCGCGTCGATGCTCTTCCGGTCGAGCCGCTTCAGCGCCGCGCTCAACGGCCCCTGCCGGTTGGACCACACCTGCTCCGCGCGGAACGCGTTGTCCTCCGAACGCTCCCGCGTGAGGCGCTGCGTCACGCGCGACAGGGCGCGCAGGTCGTTCACCAGGGCCCACAGGACCAGCGGCGGCTCGCGGCCTTCCGCACGCAGTCCCGCGAGGATCCGCAGCGCGCGCTCCGGCTGGCCGGCAAACGCCGCCGCGGACAGCTCGAATACGTCGTAGCGCGCGCTGTCGGCGACGAGCCGTGCAACGTCCTCGGGCCCGAGGGTTGCACCTGGCATCAGCAGCGCGATGCGCTCGACCTCCTGCTGCGCGGCGAGCAGGTTGCCTTCGACCCTGTCGGCCAGCACCTGGGCCGCCGCAGGGTCGATTCCCACGCCGTGCCGGCCGAGCCTCTCGCGAATCCATCCCGGCAGCGCCTTGCGCTCCACGGCCTGCGTCACCACGAGCACGCCGTGCTGCTCGAACGCCTTGACCCAGGCGGCCCCCAGGGGCTTCCTGTCCAGCTCACCTGCGACGAGCAACAGGGTGTCCACCGGCGGCTGCGCGGCAAGTCCCGCGAGCGCGCGCTGCGCCTCGGCGTCCGGGGTCGAGTTGAACTTGAGCTCGATCAGCCGTCGCGACGCGAACAGCGAGAGGTTGGCGGAATCGCGCAGCAGCTCGTCCCAGTCGTAGCCGCGCTCGATGAAGTGGACCTCGCGATCGGCATAGCCCGCGGCACGCGCCGCCTGGCGAATGGCCGCGGCCGCTTCCGCGATCAGCAGCGGCTCTGCGCCCGTAACGAGGTACGTGCTGCCGAGCCCCCGCACGAGTCCCGCAAGCAGGGCGTCGGGACTCGTTCTCACTGCCCGGGACGACTCATGCGCAAGCCACTGCGGCGGTGCGACCTGGGGAATGATTCGGCATGCGAGGTCGATTATGCAGGCTCGCTCGCGGCGTGCCAACGCCAGATGCCCGGCGGGAAGCCGGACGCCGCAGCGCCGCCCAGCACTGTGCTTGCGGCACGGCTAGAATCGGCGCATGAACAGCAAGCGCCCGACCGCGGCCCGCCGCAAGCCCTACCCCCCCATCGAACCCTACCGGAGCGGCTGGCTGCGCGTGTCGCCCGTCCACGAGGTCTACTGGGAAGAGTGCGGCAACCCGCGGGGCAAGCCGGCCGTGTTCGTGCACGGTGGCCCGGGCGCCGGCGCGGGGGCGAGTTCCCGGCGCTTCTTCGATCCTCGGCGATACCGGATCGTGCTGTTCGACCAGCGTGGCTGCGGCCGCAGCCGGCCGTACGCGAGCCTCGAGGACAACACGACCTGGGACCTGGTCGCCGACATGGAACGCCTGCGCGAGTTCCTCGGCATCGAGCGCTGGCTGGTGTTCGGCGGGTCCTGGGGCTCGACCCTCGCGCTCGCCTACTCGCAGGCGCATCCCACGCGCGTGAGCGAGCTCGTGCTGCGCGGGATCTTCATGCTGCGCAAGTGGGAGATCGACTGGTTCTACCAGGACGGCGCGGGTGCGTTGTTCCCGGACCGCTGGGAGGACTACGTCGCGGCGATACCGCCGCGCGAGCGCGGCGACCTGGTGGGCGCGTTCTACCGGCGGCTCACCAGCCCGAATCGCGCGACGCGGGTGCGCGCCGCGCGCGCCTGGTCGGTCTGGGAAGCCGCGACCAGCTTCCTGCACGTCAGCGAGTCGAACATCGAACAGTGGGGCGAGGAGGACTTCGCGGTCGCCGTCGCCCGCATCGAGTGCCACTATTTCGTCAACAAGGGATTCATGCGCCGCGAGGACCAGCTGCTGCGCGGCGTGGATCGCATCCGGCACATTCCCGCAGTCATCGTGCAGGGACGCTACGACGTGGTGTGCCCGATGCGCACGGCATGGGACCTGCACCGGCGCTGGCCGGAGGCGGACTTCCGCGTCGTTGCGGACGCCGGCCACTCGGCGCTCGAGCCCGGCAATGCGCACGAGCTGGTGAGCGCGACCGATCGTTTCGCGCGCGCTACAGCGACGCGAGCCGGCGCACCACGAGGTCGGCGAGGTCCCCCGCGATCGCGTCGCGCAGGATCGTCTCCTCGCGGTCCTTCGCGAGCACGTCGGACTCGCTGAAGCTGTAGGAGCGGCTCAACTCGATTTCCTGCGGCGGCACGGCCTGCGCGCCGCCGCGTTCGATGGAATACGTGACCTGGTAGAAGACCTGGTATTCCTGCGGGACGTTCCGCGCGCTGACCGAGAGCACGCGCCGGCCGGTCCGGTCCTGCGTGACGCGCACGACCGCACTGGCCACCTCGGCGGAGGCGGCCGGCGTCGCACCCGACGCGCGGAGTGCGCGGCCCAACTCCACGGAGAACGGGGAGAGCTCGTCGCTGGTGGCGACGTACACGGACTTCACGTCCGCGGGCAACGCCGTCGCGCCCTTCAGGTGGAACCCGCAGCCGGCGGCGACCAGCGCGAGCAGCACGAGCACGAGGTGGTTGCGCGACACGTTCACACCACGACGTTGGCGAGCTTGCCGGGGACGTAGACGAACTTGCGCACCGGCCTGCCCTCCATGAAGCGCTGCACGTTCGCGTCCGCCAGCGCCGCCTCGCGCACGGCGGCCTCGCCGGCGTCCGACGGCACGGTGACGCGGCCGCGCAGCTTGCCGTTCACCTGCACGACGACCTCGATGGTCTCCCGCTCGAGGGCGCGCGGGTCTACCTGGGGCCAGCGCTCGTCGACCGCGGCGGTCGAGTGCCCGAGCTCGCGCCAGAGCGCGTGGCAGGCGTGCGGGACCACGGGCGCGAGCGCGAGCACCACGATCTCGAGCGCTTCCTGCGCGACCGCGCGGCCCTGGGGCGAGCCGTCCTCGAAGCGGGCGAGCGAGTTCATGAGTTCCATGACGGCCGCGATGGCAGTGTTGAACGTGCGGCGGCGACCGACGTCCGTCGTGACCTTGGCGAGCATCTCGTGGACCTGGCGGCGCATGTCGCGCTGCGCGGGCGAGAGCGCCCCTGCGTCGACGGCCGGCACCGAGCCTCCCGCGACGTGCTGGTGCACGGCCTTCCACAGCCGCTTCATGAACCGGAAAGCACCCTCGACGCCCTCGTCCGACCACTCCAGCGACTGCTCCGGCGGCGCGGCGAACATCATGAAGAGCCGCGCCGTGTCGGCTCCGTATTTCTCGACCAGCGCCTGCGGGTCCACGCCGTTGCCCTTGGACTTCGACATCGTGCCGATGCCGCCCGACTCCACGGGCTGGCCGTCCTCGCGCAGCACCGCGCCGACGCGCGCGCCCTTCTCGTCCAGCAGCACGTCCACGTCCGCCGGGTTGTAGTAGACGATGCGGCCGGAGGCGGGCTTCCGGAAGTAGATCTCGTTCAGCACCATGCCCTGCGTCAGCAGGTTGGTGAACGGCTCCTCGACCGCGGTGAGGCCGGTGTCGCGCATCACGCGCGTCCAGAAGCGCGAATACAGCAGGTGCAGGATCGCGTGCTCGATGCCGCCGATGTACTGGTCCACCGGCATCCAGTACGCCGCACGCCCGTCCACCATCGCGTCCTCGTTGCCCGCGCTCGCGTAGCGGAAGAAGTACCACGACGAGTCCACGAAGGTGTCCATCGTGTCCGTCTCGCGCCGTGCAGGCCGGCCGCACTTCGGGCAGGTGCAGGCGAGGAAGGCCTCGTTGCGGTTCAGCGGGTTGCCGCTGCCATCCGGCACGCAATCCTCCGGCAGCACCACCGGCAACTGGTCGTCCGGAACCGGGACATCGCCACAGCTCCCGCAGTGGATCAGCGGGATCGGGCAGCCCCAGTAGCGCTGGCGCGAGATTCCCCAGTCGCGCAACCGCCAGTTCACGCGCCGCTGGCCGCGGCCGTTCGCCTCGAAGTACTTCGCGAGCGCATCGAAGGCCTCGTCGAAGTCGAGCCCGTCAAAGCGCCCCGAGTTGATCAGCCGCCCGTGCTCGACGTACGCGCCCGCCTCCATGTCCACGAGGCTGCCGTCGTCCGGCTGTATCACCTGGTGGATGCGCAGCCCGAAGCGACGCGCGAACTCCCAGTCGCGCTGGTCGTGCGCGGGCACGGCCATGACCGCGCCGGTGCCGTAGCCCATGAGGACGAAGTTCGCGACCCAGACCGGCACGCGCTCGCCGGTGAGCGGGTGGATCGCGTGGATGCCCGTCGGCATGCCGCGCTTCTCCATCGTCTCGAGCACGGCCTCGGTGACGCCCGTGCGCCGGCACTCGGCGATGAACGCCTGCAGGTCGGGGTTGCCCGCCGCCGCGCGCTCGGCGAGCGGATGCTCGGCGGCCACGGCCATGTAGGTGACGCCGTACAGCGTGTCCGGGCGCGTCGTATAGATCCGCAGGGGCTCCGCCGCCCCCTCGACGTCGAACTCGAGCTCGATGCCCTCGGAGCGTCCGATCCAGTTCGACTGCATCAGCTTGACGCGTTCCGGCCAGCCGGGCAGCGAGTCGAGGGCGCCGAGCAGTTCCTCCGCATATTTCGTGATGCGGAGGTAGTACATGGGGATCTCGCGCTTCTCGACCAGGGCGCCCGTGCGCCAGCCGCGCCCGTCGATCACCTGCTCGTTCGCGAGCACCGTCTTGTCCACCGGGTCCCAGTTGACCGTCCCGGTCTTGCGGTAGGCGATGCCCTTCTCGAGCATGCGCAGGAACAGCCACTGGTTCCAGCGGTAGTAGTCGGGCCGGCAGGTCGCGACCTCGCGGTCCCAGTCGATGCCGAAGCCAAGCGACTTCAGCTGCCGCTTCATGTAGGCGATGTTGTCGTAGGTCCACTTCGCAGGCGGCACGCCGTTCGCCATCGCGGCGTTCTCGGCCGGCAGGCCGAAGGCGTCCCAGCCCATGGGCTGCAGGACGTTGTACCCCTGCATGCGCATGTAGCGCGAAAGCACGTCGCCGATGGTGTAGTTGCGCACGTGTCCCATGTGCAGCCGCCCGCTCGGGTACGGGAACATGCACAGGCAGTAGTACTTCGGCCGGTCCGGGTCCTCGACGGCCGCGAAGGCGCGCCGCTCGTCCCAGCAGGCCTGGGCCTGGGATTCGACGACGGCGGGTTCGTAGCGTTCTTGCATGGCGGCGGAGCGAAAAATGGGCGAAACCGGATCGCGAAGGATACCAGAGCGTGCCCCGGGGTCGGCCCCGCCGGCCGGCTCAGGCGGCCACGAACCTCGCGACCCCGTCGCCGTCGATCCGCCGCTCGAGGAGGCCGTCGGCCAGCAGGTAATTCAGGTGAGCGACGGCTTCTCCCATGGCGAGCACCCGATGAAAGCCGCGCAGCGGCCGGCCGAACATCACCGGCAGCAGTTCGAACGCCGAGCGCGGCTCGACGCAGGCCTCGCGCAGCGAGGCGAGCTGCTGGAGGTGGTGCGCGCGCAGGTCGGCAATGCGGCGATGCAGGCCGCGGAACGGGCGACCGTGGGACGGCAGCACGACGGTGTCCTCGGCGCAGTGCGCGAGCCGCGCCAGCGACGCCAGGAAGTCCCGGAGCGGATCGGCCTCGGGCCGGCTCGTCATCACGCTCACGTTCGGAGAGATGCCCGGCAGGACCTGGTCACCGCTGATCAGCAGTCCGCCCCGCGCGTCGTGCAGGCAGAGGTGGCCCCGGCAGTGCCCGCCGGTCTCGATGATGCGCCACTCGCGGCCGCCGGCCAGGAATGCGTCGCCGTCCTGCGGCGCGACCGCGAGCGTCGGGACGCCTTCGAACCAGGAATCCTGCGCCGGGCCCGGCGACCTGGCCGGCGCACCGTCCGACACCGCGCCGTGCAGGCTCATGAACGTCCGCATGCGGGCGCGGATGGCAGCAGGTTCGGCGGCGACGTACGTGGCGACGGATTCGTGCGACACGGCCGACATCCAGACTTTCGCGCCGTGCCGCTCCTGCAGCCAGGGCGACAGCCCCATGTGGTCCGGGTGGTCGTGCGTGACGAAGATCCGCCTGAGCCCGTGGTGGCCCACGACCTCGCTCTCCAGCGACCGCCACGCCTCGCGGCAGGACTCAGCCGCCATCCCGGTATCGACCAGCGTCCAGCCCTCTTCATCCTCCATCAGCCACACGTTGATGTGGGCAAGCTCCATCGGCAGCGGGATGCGCGCCCAGAGGAGGCCCTCCGCGACCGCGACTGCGTGCCCGGGCTGCGGCGGATCCAGGGACAGGTACTCGAGCTCCCGCGGCGGCGACGGATAGCGCTCGCCCTCGCTGGTCAGGATGCCGTGCCGATCGGTCACTGCGTCACCGGGCGTCGTGCGCGCGGTCGCCGGAAGCCGGCGATGAGCCCGATTGCGAGGAGCGCGAGCACCGGCCCGTTGCCGGCACGGACGTACGGCGTGAGCCCGATCCTAGGCTGGACCGTGCCGGTCAGCACGCCGGGCTGGAACTGCGGAAGCTGTCCCAGCACCCCGCCGTCGTGGGCGATGAGCGCGGTGACGCCGTCGTTCGTCGCGCGCAGCATCGGGCGCCCGGTCTCGAGCGAGCGCATGCGGCTGATGTCGAGGTGCTGGTGCGGCGCGGAGGAATCGCCGAACCACGCGTCGTTGGTCACGTTCACGAGCAGCGTGGACTCGCGCGCGAGCGCGAGCTGCTCGGCGCCGTAGGCATCCTCGTAGCAGATGGTGGGCGCGAGCGCCTCGCCACCCGCCTGCAGCGGCCGCTGCGCATCGCCGCCCGCGGTGAAATCCGAATACGGCAGGTTCATGAGCCGCATCCAGTCGCGGACTGCCGCGGGGACCGGAAAGAATTCTCCGAACGGCACGAGGCGCCGCTTGTAGTACCACTGCTCGCCGGGCGACCACGCTGCCATCGCGTTGTAGTAGGCGCCGGACTGCGGGTCGCGGCGCACGAGCCCCGTGACCAGCGAGGAACCGCGCGAGTGCGCCAGCGCCGAAACGTGCCCGAGATAGTCCCGGATGTTGCTCTCGAGCGAAGGTATCGCCGACTCGGGCCACACGATGATGCCCGCGCCGAGATGGGGCCTGGTGAGCTCGAGGTAGAGATTCATGGTGCGCTCGAGCTGCCCCGGCACCCATTTCATGGACTGCGGCACCGCGCCCTGCACCAGCGCCACCGTGACCTCGGTGCCGCGCGGGCGCGTCCACTCGACCCGGCCGAGCGCGAACGCACATCCCCAGGTGAGGAGCAGGACGACGGCGGCGATCGCACGTGCCCGCCGCGTGCCGGCGAGCAGGGTCACGAGCGCGCCGGCCGACACGGCGGCTGCCAGGCTCACGGCGTGCACGCCGGCGACCGGCGCAAACGAGGCGAGCGCGGTGTCGAGCTGGCTGTAGCCCAGCGCGAGCCAGGGAAAGCCGCTCAGGAACCAGCCGCGCAGCCATTCGGTGAACACCCAGCCCGCGGGAATCAGCACGAGCCAGCGCACGGGCCCGGCGGCCGCGCCCCAGCGCGCGACCGCGTAACCGAGCAGCGCGGTGTAGCTGCCCATGACTGCCACGAGCCCGAGCATGAGGAAGAGCGCGATCCACACCGGCGCCTGCCCGATGAGGTGGACGCTGTGGTAGAGCCAGTAGGTTCCGGCGAGGAAGGTTCCGGCCGTGAAGAGCCAGCCGCGCCAGGCCGCCGAGCGCGGCGACGCATCCTCCCACATCAGCATCAGCACTGCCGGGCACAGGAACGCAAGCGGCCACGCGCCGACCGGGGCGAAGGCGAGCGCCAGCAACGCGCCCGCCGGCAGCGCCAGCCAGTGCCCGTGGCGCGCAATGAAGTCGCGGATCGAATTCATCGGACGCAGTCCGGCGTGCTGGTTCCAGGGGACTTGCGCACCGCTACAGGGCGCGCGGCTTGAGTTCGAGATCGCGCGGCGTGCGGACTCGCAGCGTCTCGATCCTGCGCCGGTCCGCGCGCAGCACCTCGAGCTCGAGGCCGCCGATCTCCATGGACTCGCCGCGCCTAGGCAGGCACCCGAGCTCGTGCAGCACCAGCCCGCCGATGGTGTCGAATTCCTCGTCGGCGAAGCGCGTGCCGAATGTGCGGTTGAATTCCTCGATCCGGGTCAGGGCCGGGACCGTGAAGGTGCGCTCGGCTTCCTTGCGGATGCCCTCGCCCTCGTCCACGTCGTACTCGTCGCCGATCTCGCCGACGATTTCCTCGAGCACGTCCTCGATCGTGAGCAGCCCCGAGACGCCGCCGTACTCGTCCACCACGATCGCCATGTGGTTGTGGCTGACCCGGAACTCCTTCAGCAGGACGTTCAGGCGCTTGCTCTCCGGGATGAGCACCGCGGGACGCAGGCACTCGCGGATGTCGAACTGCCCTTCCCCGCCCTGCGCGAAGTGGCGCAGCAGGTCCTTGGCGAGCAGGATGCCGGCAATCTCGTCGCGGTCCTCGCCGACGACCGGGAAGCGCGAGTGCCCGGACTCGATGACGATCGGCAGGATGCGCTCCGGCGGCTCGTCGCGCTGGATCACCACCATCTGGGAGCGCGGCACCATGACGTCGCGCACCTGCATCTCGGAGACCTGCAGGACGCCCTCCATCATGGCGAGCACGTCGGCCTCGATGAGACCGCGGTCCCTGGCGTCGGCCAGCACGTCTGCGAGCTGTTCGACGTCCCTGGGCTCTCCGGAGAGTGATTCTACGAGGCGGCGCAGCCAGCTTCCTGCGGGCCTTGGACGGTCTTGGGTCATTTGCCCGGGTCGATGACGGAAAGGTACGGATTCTGATACCCGAATCCGCCGAGGATTTCCACTTCGAGCCGCTCCATCGCACGCGCGGCGCGCGGCCGCCCGTGGTCGTAACCGTGCAGGTGCAGGACGCCGTGCACGACCATGTGCGCCCAGTGCGCGGGCCGCGCCTTGCCCTGCTCGCGCGCCTCGGCCGCGACGACGGCCGCGCAGATGACGAGGTCGCCGAGCGCACCGCCGAGCGCGCGCTCCTCGCTGGAGGCCGGGAAAGACAGCACGTTGGTCGGCTGGTCCTTGCCGCGGTAGGCGCGGTTGAGCCGCCGGCTCTCGGCCGGGCCCACGACACGCATGCAGAGCCTGCCGGCCGACGCGCCGGGATCGCGGGCGGGCGCCGGGCGCCGATCGGCCAGCGCGGCGCGGTGCGCGGCCTCCGCCCAGCGCCGCAGCGCGGCCCTGGCCGGCACCCACGGGCGAACGGCGGCAAACTGCGCCTCGACCGACAGCACCGGGCGGGCGGCGCTCAAGCCTCGGGCTCCTGCTCGCCCGTCGCCCGCTCGTAGGCCTGCACGATGCGCTGCACCAGCGGGTGGCGCACGACGTCGCGGGAGTTGAAGAACGTGAAGGCCACGCCCTCGACGCCGCGCAGGACCTCGATCGCGTGCCTGAGTCCCGAGCGCTGCTGCCGTGGCAGGTCGATCTGCGTGATGTCGCCCGTGACGACGGCCCGGGAGCCAAAGCCGAGACGGGTCAGGAACATCTTCATCTGCTCGACCGTCGTGTTCTGCGCCTCGTCCAGGATGATGAACGAGTCGTTCAGCGAGCGGCCGCGCATGAACGCGAGCGGCGCCACTTCGATCACCTGCCGCTCGACGTGCCGCGCCGTGCGGTCGAATCCCATCATTTCGTAGAGCGCGTCGTACATGGGCCGGAGATAGGGGTCCACCTTCTGCGCGAGGTCGCCGGGCAGGAACCCGAGCCGCTCGCCCGCCTCGACCGCGGGACGCACCAGCACGATGCGCCGGACCGAACCCGCCTGCAGGGCCTCCACCGCGCTCGCGACCGCGAGGTAGGTCTTGCCCGTGCCGGCCGGGCCGATGCCGAACGTGAGATCGTTCTGGTGGATGTTGTCGAGGTACTGGCACTGGTTCGCGCCGCGGCCGCGGATGCCGCCGCGCTGGGTCTGCACCACGACGTCGCCGGCGGGGCCGCGCGGCTCGTCGGCCGAGGGGAAGCCGAGCTCCTGCACGCAGAGGTGCACGCGCTCAGGTGACATGGACTCGCTCGCCGACAGCTCGAACATGCGCCGCAGCACCGCGGCTGCATTGTCCACCGTTCCGGCCGCGCCGAAGACCTGCAGCTGGTGCCCGCGCCTGCGCACCTCGACGCCGAGGCGCTCTTCGACGTGCCTCAGGTTCTGCTCCATCGGGCCGCTGAAGTTCGCGAGCCGGGCGTTGTCCGCGTCCTCGAGCGAGATGTCGCGCACCAGGACCTGGGCGCTCAAGCGATGCTCCGCTCGGGAAAAGCGAGCCGCCCGCGCAGCGAGTTCGGCATCGCCTCCGTGACCACGACGTCCGTGAAGCCATTGATGAGCGACGGCGGACCGTCGAAATTGACCCAGCGGTTGTTCCCGGTGCGGCCCGCGAGCTGGCGCGCGTCGCGCCGCGAGGGTCGTTCGACCAGCACCCGCTGCACCGACCCGACCATCGAGCGGCTGATCTCGAGCGACTGCGCGTCCACGCGCTCCTGCAACCGCACGAGGCGATGGTGCTTTTCGTCGTGGCTCACGTCGTCGGGCAGCGAAGCCGCCGGCGTGCCCGGGCGTCGGCTGTAGATGAAGCTGAAGCTCTGGTCGAAGCCGACCTCGGCGATGAGGTCCATCGTCGCCTCGAAATCGCGCTCGGTCTCGCCTGGAAACCCGACGATGAAGTCCGACGTGACGCTGATGCCGGGCCGCGCCTCGCGCAGCCGCCGGATCTTCTGCCGGTACTCGAGCGCGGTGTGTCCGCGCTTCATGAGCGCGAGCACACGGTCCGAGCCGGTCTGCACCGGCAGGTGCAGGTAGCTCGCGAGCTGCGGCACGTCGCGGTAGGCCTCGATGAGGCTGTCGCGGAACTCGACCGGATGCGAAGTCATGAAGCGAATGCGCTCGACGCCGGGCACCTCGGCCACGAAGTAGATGAGCGCGGCGAGGTCCGCCTGCCCGCCGCCGGCGAGCTTGCCCCGATAGGCGTTCACGTTCTGCCCGAGCAGCGTCACCTCGCGCACGCCCTGGCGCGCGAGCCCGCGGACCTCGTCCATCACCTGCTCGAGCGGGCGACTCACTTCCTCGCCGCGCGTGTATGGCACGACGCAGAACGCGCAGTACTTGCTGCAGCCTTCCATCACCGAGACGAAGGCCGTCGCGCCCGTCGCGCGCGGCTCCGGCAGCCGGTCGAACTTCTCGATCTCCGGAAAGTTCACGTCCACGACCGAGCGCCCGCCGCGCTTCACGGAGGCGATCATGTCCGGCAGCCGGTGCAGCGTCTGGGGTCCGAAGACCAGGTCCACGAACGGGGCGCGCTCCGTGATGCCCTCGCCTTCCTGGCTCGCCACGCACCCGCCGACGCCGATGATCACCTCGGGGCGCTGCTGCTTGATGAGCCGCCACTGGCCGAGCAGCGAGAACACCTTCTCCTGGGCCTTCTCGCGCACGGAACAGGTGTTGAGCAGCAGGAGGTCCGCCTCCAGGGGATCCTCGGTCGGCTCATAAGCGCCGGACTCACGCAGCACGTCCGCCATGCGGGCGGAGTCGTACTCGTTCATCTGGCAGCCGTAGGTCTTGACGTGTACGCGCGGCATGGGCCGGGCCGGGAGGCCTTAGAACGGGATGTCGTCGTCGAACCCTTCGTCCGCCGCCGGCGCCGGTGCGGGCGCTGACGCTGGCGCGGCGCGCTCGCCGCCACCACCCGCGGCCCGCGGCTCGGACCGCGACTCCGTGCCGGCACCACCACCGCCGCGACTGCCGAGCATCTGCATCTCGTTGGCGATGATCTCGGTCGTGTAGCGATCGCGGCCTTCCTTGTCCTGCCACTTGCGCGTGCGGATCCGGCCCTCGACGTAGACCTGGGAGCCCTTGCGCAGGTACTCCGCGGCGATCTCGGCGAGACGGTCGTACATGACGATGTTGTGCCACTCCGTCTGCTCGCGCTGCTCGCCCGTCTGCTTGTCCTTCCAGCTCTCGGACGTCGCGATGCTGAAGTTGGTGACGGCCTTGCCGCTCGGCATGTAGCGGGTCTCGGGATCCTTGCCGAGGTTGCCGACCAGGATGACTTTGTTGATACCGCGTGCCATGGCGCTTACCTGCTTGAAAAGGATTCGGATTTTACGGCACGGAGCCGTCGCCGCGGAAACTGAGAATCAGGCGGTTCCGCGCTGAAATGACCTGCCGGTGCCACCGGTGGCGGCGATCACGGCCCAGGCGGCGGCCACCGTCCCGCTGCCCCAGAAGACGCCCGACAGGCCGTAGCGGCCGAGCAGCACGCCGCCCAGCGCCCCGCCGGCGAAGGCACCGAGGAACTGCGCTGTGGCGAAGATGCCCAGGGCCGCGCCACGGTCCGTGCCCGGGGCGGCCTGGGTGAGCAGGGCCGGCAGCCGCGCCTCGAGGTAATTGAACACCGCGAAGAAGAGCGTCAGAGCCGCCAGGACCCGCCACAGGTGGGCGTGGTCGAGCCCGAGCAGCACCTGTGCCGCGGATACGAGCACCACCGCGGCGACGAACACGACTCCGCCACGGCCGAAGCGCTCGGTTGCGAGGATCAGCGGGATGGTCCCCGCGAGCGACGCGACGAAGACCCCCAGATACACCTGCCAGTGCGTAGCCACAGCCATCCGGAGGTCGCCGGCCAGGACCTGCGGCACGGAGAGGAACGTCGCGGTCATGATGAAGTGAAGCGCGAATACGCCGGCGTACAGTGGCCGGAGCGCGGGCCTCGTCAGCAATTCCGCGAGGGCCGACAGCTCCCTCGATTCGGCGCCGCCCGTGCGCGCCGGCTCGGCCGGCACCGCGAGGTGCAGCAGCGCGAGGCCCGCGAGCGCCATGGCCAGCATGATGAGGAAGATGCCGGGCACGCCGATCGCCGAGTCCAGTACCGGCGCAAGCACCAGCGCGAGCACGAAGGACAGGCCAATGCTGATGCCCACGAACGCCATCGCGCGTGTGCGGACCTCGGGGCGCGTGAGGTCGGCGAGCAGTGCGGTCACCGCCGCGGACACCGCGCCCGCCCCCTGCACGCAACGGGCCACGAACAGCCCCAGGACGGTGTGGGCGAACACGCCGATCAGCGAGCCCGCCGCGTAGAACAGCAGGCCGACCGTGATGATGGGCTTCCGGCCGTAGCGGTCAGACCAGCGCCCGAACTGGATCTGCAGCAGGGCCTGCGTGAGCCCGTAGGCTCCCATCGCGAGCCCGAGCATTTCCGGGGAATAGTCGGGCAGCTGCTTCGCGTAGAGCGCGAGTACCGGGAGCAGCAGGAACAGCCCCAGCATGCGCGTCGCGTAGATGGCCGCGAGCGCACCGACCGAGCGGCGCTCGAGCGGCGAGAGCGCCGGCTTCCTGGTTTCGTCCTGGGTACTGATTGGCGTTGCCTCGGAGGCTGGGCCTATATTAGCAGGCTGTCCGCCAGCCGTCGGAATCCGGATCCCGCCATGGACGTCATACGCATTCGCGGTGCGCGAACCCACAACCTCCAGAACATCGACCTGGACCTGCCGCGGGACCGGCTCATCGTGATCACCGGGCTCTCGGGCTCCGGCAAGTCCTCGCTTGCCTTCGACACGATCTACGCCGAGGGCCAGCGGCGCTACGTCGAATCGCTCTCCGCCTACGCCAGGCAGTTCCTCTCGGTCATGGAGAAACCGGACGTCGACCACATCGAGGGGCTGTCGCCCGCGATCGCAATCGAGCAGAAGGCGGCGTCGCACAACCCGCGGTCGACGGTCGGCACGGTCACGGAGATCTACGATTACCTGCGCGTGCTCTTCGCGCGCGCCGGCATTCCGCGCTGCCCGGAACACGGGCAGGATCTTGCCGCCCAGACCGTCAGCCAGATGGTCGACCAGGTCCTGGCGCTTCCGGAGGGCACGGCCGTGCTGCTGCTCGCTCCGGTCGTGCAGGACCGCAAAGGTGAGCACGCAGAGGTGCTCGAGCACCTGCGGGGACAGGGATACGTCCGGGCGTTCGTGGATGGGAATCTCATCGAGCTCGATGCCGCGCCCGCGCTCGACCCCCGGCGGCGGCACTCCATCGATGCCGTCGTGGACCGCCTGCGGGTGCGCGCGGACGCCGGCCAGCGGCTCGCGGAGTCCTTCGAAACGGCCCTCTCGCTCTCACAGGGCGTCGCCAGGCTCGCGTTCCAGGACGAGCCGGACCGTGAGCCGGTCGTCTTCTCGAACCGCTACGCCTGCACGGCCTGCGGCTACAGCCTCGTGGAGCTCGAGCCGCGGGTCTTCTCGTTCAACAACCCGAGCGGCGCCTGCGGTACCTGCGGCGGCCTCGGCGTGCAGGAATTCTTCGATCCGGCGCGCGTGGTGGTGAATCCGGCGCTGTCGCTCGCGGGCGGCGCGGTGCGCGGCTGGGACCGGCGCAACGCGTACTATTTCCAGCTGATCCAGTCGCTGGCCCGCCACTACCGCTTCGACATCGAGGCCTCGTGGAACGACCTGCCCGAGTCCGTGCGGCACGTGCTGCTCTGGGGCAGTGGCGAGGAGCGCGTCGAGTTCCGCTATTTCGACGCGCGCGGCGGCAGCACGCGCCGCAGCCACGCCTGGGAAGGCATCCTCCCCAACCTCGAGCGGCGCTACCGCGAGACCGAATCGGCCACGGTCCGCGAGGAACTGGCGAAGTACCGCGGCACCCGCACCTGCGTGGACTGCGGGGGCAGCCGACTGTGCCTCGCCGCGCGCAACGTGTTCGTCGCCGGCCGCACCCTGCCGGAGCTCGCGGCGCTGCCGATCGCGGCCTCGCGCCGGTTCTTCGCGGAACTCCGGCTCGAGGGCTGGCGCGGGGAGATCGCGAGCCGCCTGGTGCGCGAGGTGTCGGACCGGCTCACCTTCCTGAGCGACGTCGGGCTCGACTACCTGTCCCTGGACCGCAGCGCCGAAACGCTCTCGGGCGGAGAAGCGCAGCGCATCCGCCTGGCGAGCCAGATCGGCTCGGGGCTGGTCGGGGTCATGTACATACTCGACGAGCCCTCGATCGGGCTGCACCAGCGCGACAACCAGCGGCTGCTCGACACGCTCACGCGGCTCCGCGACCTCGGCAACACGGTGCTGGTCGTCGAGCACGACGAGGACGCGATCCGCCAGGCCGACCACGTCCTGGACCTCGGGCCCGGCGCGGGCGTCCACGGCGGGCGTATCGTCGCCCAGGGCACGCCCGCCGAGGTCGAGGCCTCGGCCGAGTCGCTCACCGGCCAGTACCTGAGCGGCCGCCGGCGCATCGCCGTGCCCGCCGTCCGCACGCCCCCGCAACCGGGCCGCGCGCTGCGCATCGTCGAGGCCAGCGGGAACAACCTGCGCGCGGTCACGGTCGAGGTGCCGCTCGGGCTCATGACCTGCGTGACGGGCGTCTCGGGGTCCGGCAAGTCCACGCTGGTCGTGGACACGCTGTACCGCCACGTGGCGGCGGCGCTGCAGGACGGTGGCGACGGTGGTGCCGGATGCAAGGCGGTCGAGGGACTCGACCAGGTCGACCGCGTGATCGACATCGACCAGAGCCCGATCGGCCGCACGCCGCGCTCCAACCCCGCGACCTACACCGGGCTCTTCGGTCCCATCCGCGAACTCTTCGCCGAGGTACCCGAGGCCCGCGCGCGCGGCTACGACCCGGGCCGATTCAGCTTCAACGTGCGTGGCGGTCGCTGCGAGGCCTGCGAGGGCGACGGCGTCATCAAGGTCGAGATGCACTTCCTGCCGGACGCGTACGTCACCTGCGACGCCTGCCGCGGCATGCGCTACAACCGCGAGACGCTCGAGATCCGCTACAAGGGCCGCAACATCAGCGACGTGCTCGAGATGACCGTCGAGGACGCCGCGCAGTTCTTCCGCAGCGTCCCGGCGCTGCAGTCCCGCTCTGCAGACGCTCCTCGAGACGGGCCTCTCCTACCTGCGCCTCGGGCAGAACGCCACGACGCTTTCGGGCGGCGAGGCGCAGCGGGTCAAGCTGTCGCGCGAACTCGCGAAACGCTCGACCGGCCGCACGCTCTACATCCTCGACGAGCCCACGACGGGGCTGCACTTCCGCGACATCGAGCAACTGCTCGGCGTGCTGCAGCGGCTGCGCGACGAGGGCAACACCATCGTCGTGATCGAGCACAACCTCGACGTCATCAAGACCGCGGACTGGGTGATCGACCTCGGGCCGGAGGGCGGCGACGGCGGCGGGCGGCTCGTCGCGACCGGCACGCCCGAGGACGTGGCGCGCGAATCGGCCTCTCACACCGGGCGGTACCTCGCGCGGGTGCTCGCCGGCGGCGCCAGGGGAAACCGTGGCAGCGAGCCGGCCGGAGCGCCGGCCAGGCGCACGTCAGGCCGGCGCGGCTGAGGGCCGTGCCAGCGTCCGGAAGCGGTGGCAGACCTCGCCGGCGGTACGCGACTCCGTGTAGCGCCCCTGTGTCTGCTGCCCGATCACGCGACGCCAGAACCCGAGCGCCGGCCGGTTGTACTCGTCCTCGACGACTTCCCATTCGCCGGAAAAGCGACTGAAGAGGAGCGCGGCGGCGGCGGCGCCCGCGCCGCGACGGCGCGCCGTCCCGATCACGAAAAATTCGGCCATGCGGAAGTCCGCGACGCGACGCGGGAAGGACGGGGCGCGCACGACCAGGGCGAAGCCGACACGCACGTCGTCCTGGAGGATCACGAAGGGATGGGCCGCAGAATCGCCGAACCAGCCCGCGAGGAATTCGCCCTCGCGTTCGTTCCACTCGCCCAGTGCGGGGAACAGGCCGGACTTGCTGGCGGAGAGTTCAGACAGATAGTCCCGGTAGACCGTGCGAATCCATTCGCGGTCGGCGGGGGAGTTGCGCGCGTCTCGTAGTGTGACGGGCACTGCTCTCGTTCCAGCCTTTCGCTGGCAGTTGCCGGGCCGGGAGCCCGGGGCCGGGAGTCCAGTCAGTGGGTCGGGCGGGTCCCGGCCGGGACCCGCCCTTCCCGATCAGCTTGCGCTGAGCGTCAGCTTACTGCTGGGCCGGGGCGGCCGGGGCAGCGGCAGCGGCGTCGCCAGCGGCAACGGCGGCGTCGCCAGCGGCGACGGCGGCGTCACCAACAGCGCCAGCGGCGTCGGTCACGGCGCCAGCGGCGGCGTCGGTCGCGGCAGCAGCGGCATCGCCAGCAGCAGCAGCGGCGTCGGTGGCGGCAGCAGCGGCGTCAGCAGCGGCGGCGTCCGTCGCGACGGCGGCGTCGGTGGCAGCCTCTTCCTTCTTGGCGCAACCAGCGAGGGCCAGGGCGGCAAGGGCGGCAGCAAGGGCGATCTTCGAGTTCATGTGCAATACCCCTTTGGGTTTGATGATGGGACGGGACTTGACTCAGCAGCCACACAGAAACCGGCTGTAAGCCAGCTCTCCAACGACTGCGTAAGCGGGATTCTAGGACCCTCAGGTCGCCCGTAACGCGCCCGAACTGTCTCTGAATGGCGACAACTGGCCGGCTTGGGCAAGATGTCGTCGAGGATTCACCCTCGAGGGGCGATGCGCCATGCACCAAGACATCGACAGCCTGTTCGCCGCTCACCTGGCCGAGGTGAGGCGTCGCACTGGACCTAGCCCTGGCCGCCCACGGGTTCGACGCCATCGCAATCTTCTCCGGCGCCGCCGGGTGTTCCTTCCTGGACGATCGCAGCTATCCGTTCCGGGTCAATCCTCACTTCGCGCAGTGGGCGCCACTCACGGAGCTGCAGCAGAGCTTCATCGCCTACTCGCCAGGGACGACGCCGCTGCTCTGCTTCCACCAGCCTGCCGATTACTGGCACCTGCCACCGTCGCTGCCGACCGGCGGCTGGGTGCGCGAATTCCGGCTCGAGGTCCTGCGCGATCCCGGGCAGGCGCGCGGCCTGCTCGGTCTTGCCGGGGGAAGGCGCGTCGCGTTCGTGGGCGAATTGCAGCGCGCATTCGCGGACTGGGGCTTCGCCGCGGTCAATCCCGCCCCGCTGCTCCACCAGCTCCACTACGACCGCGCCGTGAAGACGGCCTACGAGCTGGAATGCATGCGCCGCGCGTCGGTCATGGCCGTACGCGGGCATGTGGCCGCGCGCGACGCCTTCGAGTCGGGCGCGTCCGAGTTCGAGACGCACCTGGCCTACTGCGCGGCGGCGGGGCAGCGCGGCGAGGAACTGCCGTATGGAAACATCATCGCCTACAACGAGGGCGCCGCGGTGCTGCACTACCAGCACCTCGACCAGCGTCGCGGCCAGGCGCGCCGCTCGTTCCTCATCGACGCGGGCGCGCAGTTCCGCGGTTACGCCGCGGACATCACCCGGACCTATGCCGCGGACGAGGGCGAGTTCGCGGCCCTGGTGCGCGGCATGGATGCGCTCCAGCTGAGGCTATGCGCGTCCGTGACGGGCGGAACCGACTACCGGGAAATTCACCTCCTCGCCCATCACCTGATCGCCGGCCTGTTGCGCGAAGCCGGCATCATCGCCTGCGGGCCCGACGAAGCCGTGGAGACCGGGCTGTCGTCGGTGTTCTTTCCCCACGGCGTCGGGCACCTCCTGGGCCTGCAGGTACACGATGTCGCAGGGCTGGCGCGCGACGCGTCCGGGGCGGAAATCCCGCGGCCGGAAGGGCACCCGTTTCTGCGCCTTACACGGCGGCTGGAGCCGGGGTTCGTGGTCACGATCGAGCCCGGGCTCTACTTCATCGACCTGCTGATGGACCAGGCGCGGACAGGCGGACACGGCGGCCGCATCCGCTGGGACGCGATCGAGCGACTGCGCCCCTGGGGTGGCATCCGCATCGAAGATGACGTCGTCTGCACGACGGGCGCGCCGGAGAACCTCACCCGCGACGCCTTCGCATGAAAAAAGGGGACATTCTCCTTTTCGGGAAATAGGGGACATTCCCCTATTTCCCGCTTAGTGCGTAGCTCCCTCCCGTGACGGAGACGGGGGAATGTCCCCTATTTCCCGAAAAGGAGAATGTCCCCTTTTTGTCCTACTTCTTCAGCAGGTCGCGGATCTCGGTCAGGAGCGCGACGTCGGCGGGCGGCGCGGCGGGCGCAGCCGGCGCGGGCGGCGTCT
This sequence comes from uncultured Gammaproteobacteria bacterium, assembly GCA_963706755.1. GTDB lineage: Bacteria > Pseudomonadota > Gammaproteobacteria > Steroidobacterales > Steroidobacteraceae > RPQJ01. The sequence continues at coordinate 14,540 of CAVPNH010000006.1, read as the reverse complement.
TCAGCCGGTTGATCGCCTTCACGGCCATGAAGATCGCGGCGGCGATAATCAGGAAGTCGAATGCCGCCTGCAGGAACGCGCCGTACTTGAGCAGCAGCGGCTCGCCGGCCGCATTGGCGCCGATGGTCGCGGCCAGCTTGCTGAAGTCGACCCCGCCCACGACCGTGCCGAGCAGCGGCATGATCACGTCGCCGACGAACGACGAAACGACCTTTCCGAATGCGCCGCCGATCACGACGCCGACCGCCATGTCGAGCACGTTGCCCTTCATGGCGAAGTCCTTGAATTCCTGCAACATGCCCATGCGCCTGCTCCTCTAACCCTTGGTGGAAACGCCCGTGCCCCGGGGCACGGGCCTCACACGACGATAAGCCGCCGGCCGAAAAAAAAGAAGCCGGGGATCACCCGGCTTCTCTTCTCTGATCAGACCCGTCCCGATCGCGTCAGGCGGATGCTGTCTTCTTCTTGCGCGGAGCGCGCGGCTTCTTCTCGACCGTCTCCGCGGCGGCCTCAGCGGCGGGCTCCTTGGCCTTCGTCTTGCGCGCGCGCGGCTTCTTCCCGGCCTCGTCGGCGGGCTTGGCCTCGTCGGCGGAAGGCGCCTGGTCGACCAGCGCCATCAGCGCCATGTCGGCGTTGTCGCCGGCGCGGTTCGCCATGTGCAGGATGCGCGTGTAGCCGCCCGGGCGCGCCTTGAAGCGCGGGCCCAGCTCGTCGAACAGCTTCTCGACCACCGCGGCGTCGCGCAGGCGGGCGAAGGCGCGGCGACGGTTCGACTGGCTGTCCGTCTTGCCGAGCGTGATCAGCGGCTCCACGTAGCGACGCAGTTCCTTGGCCTTCGGCACGGTCGTGCGGATGGTCTCGTGGCGCAGCAGCGAGGCGGCCATGTTGCGCAGCATCGCCCAGCGGTGCGGTGTGTTACGGCTCAGCTGCCGCCCGGTCATTCCGTGTCTCATCTCTTGCTCCGCCTCGACCAGGGGGGCGTTCTTCACTACCCCCTAGTCACTGATCATTAGTCACTAGTCAGATGACGTCCCGGTCCTCGTCACGCTTCAGGCCGGCCGGCGGCCAGCTGTCGAGGCGCATGCCGAGCGTGAGGCCGTGGCTCTCGAGCACTTCCTTGATCTCGGTGAGCGACTTCTTGCCGAGGTTCGGCGTGCGCAGCAGCTCGACTTCGGTCTTCTGCACGAGGTCGCCGATGTAGTGGATGTTCTCGGCCTTGAGGCAGTTCGCACTGCGGACCGTGAGCTCCAGCTCGTCGACCGGGCGCAGCAGCAACGGGTCGACGTGGTGCTCGCTCGGCTTCGACTTGTCCTCGTCCTGGCCCTGCAGGTCGACAAACACCGACAGCTGGTCCTTGAGGATCGAGCCCGCACGGCGAATCGCCTCCTCCGGGTCGATCGTGCCGTTGGTCTCGATGTCGATGATCAGCTTGTCGAGGTCGGTGCGCTGTTCGACGCGCGCGGCCTCCACGTTGTAGGTGACCTTGCGGATCGGGCTGAACGAAGCGTCGAGCAGCAGGCGGCCGATCGGCCGGCTGACCTCCTCGAACGCCAGGCGCTGCACGGCGGGACGATAGCCGCGGCCGCGCTCGACCTTGAGGATCATCGTGAGCTCGCCCGCCTTGGTCAGGTTGGCGATCACGAGCTCCGGGTTCACGATCTCGACGTCGTGGTCGCTCTGGATGTCGCCGGCGCGAACCGGGCCCGGGCCCTTCTTCGACAGCCGGAGCTCGGAGTGCTCGCGCGCGTTCAGGCGGATGGCGACCTGCTTCAGGTTCAGCAGGATCTCGACCACGTCCTCCTGCACGCCCTCGATGCTGGTGTACTCGTGGAGCACGCCCTCGATCTCGGCCTCGGTGATCGCGCTGCCCGGCATGGACGACAGCAGCACGCGCCGGAGCGCGTTGCCGAGCGTGTGGCCGAAGCCGCGCTCGAACGGCTCGATCACCACGCGCGCGTGACGGGGCGCCGTCGGCGTCACCTTGACGACGCGCGGACGGAGGAACTCTGCGACGGCTGACTGCATTGAAGCCACCCTGCGGGATTACTTGGAGTACAACTCGACGACGAGGCTCTCGTTGATGTCCGGAAGAATGTCGCCGCGCTCGGGCAACGACTTCAGGACACCGGAGAACTTCTTCTCGTCGACCTCGACCCAGTCCGGGAAGCCGGTCTGTGCGCGGATCTGCAGCGCCTGCTGCACACGCGCCTGTTTCTGGGCCTTTTCACGGAGCGCGATCACCTCGCCCCCCTTGCACTGGAAGGACGGGACGCTCACGACCTCGCCATTCACAGTCACTGAACGGTGGCTCACCAGCTGCCGCGCCTCGCTGCGCGTAGCGGCGAAGCCCATGCGATACACGACGTTGTCGAGGCGGCCCTCGAGGAGCTGCAGCAGCGACTCGCCCGTGGCTCCCGGCCGGCCGGCGGCCTTCTGGTAGTAGCCCCGGAACTGCCGCTCGAGCACGCCGTACATGCGGCGCAGCTTCTGCTTCTCGCGCAGCTGCAGGCCGTAGCCGGAGACGCGCGCGCGGCGCTCGCCCTTGATGCCGCCCGGCGGCACTTCGAGCTTGCACTTCGACTCGAGCGACTTGACGCCGCTCTTCAGGAAGAGGTCCGTGCCCTCGCGGCGCGAGAGCTTGCACTTGGGTCCAAGATACCTGGCCATTGCGATATTCCTCGTCGGCGCCCGGTCAGACGCGGCGCTTCTTGGGCGGACGGCACCCGTTGTGCGGGATCGGCGTCACGTCCTCGATGCTCGTTACCTTGAGCCCTGCGGCGTTCAGCGCGCGCACGGCCGACTCCCGGCCCGGGCCGGGACCACGGACCCGCACCTCGACCGTGCGGACGCCGTATTCCTGCGCCGCAACGCCCGCCTTCTCGGCCGCCACCTGGGCGGCGAACGGCGTGCTCTTGCGCGAGCCGCGGAAACCGCAGCCGCCGGAGGTCGCCCAGGAGAGCGTATTGCCCTGCCGGTCGGTGATCGTGATCACGGTGTTGTTGAACGACGCGTGCACGTGCGCGATGGCGTCGGTCACCATCCGCTTCGCCTTCTTCCTCGGCTTCGCGGCGCCGGCAGTCTGCTTCTTGTCGTCCGACATGAGAGGTCAGTCCTCGTTCAATGGGCGCGGCCGATCAGGCCTTGCCGACGGGTGCGTTCAGCTTCACGGCCGCCTTGCGCGGGCCCTTGCGCGTGCGCGCGTTGGTGCGCGTGCGCTGGCCATGCATCGGCAGGCCCTTGCGATGACGGATGCCACGGTAGCAACCGAGGTCCATCAGGCGCTTGATGTTCATCGACACTTCGCGGCGCAGGTCGCCTTCGACCGGCAGGCGCGCGATCGCCGAGCGCAGCGCCGCCACCTCGGGCTCGGTCAGGTCCTTGACCTTGGTGTCGGTCTTGACGCCCGCAGCCTCGCAGGCCGCCAGCGCCTGGGTGCGGCCGACGCCGTAGATGGACGTGAGGCCCACCCACACGTGCTTGTTCATCGGTATGTTGATGCCGGCAATACGGGCCATTTGAGGCTCACTCCGGGGCGCGAAAAGCCCGAAATAATAACTTAAAAACCGTGCTCACTCAATGCGGACGGGCAATCAGCCCTGCCGCTGCTTGTGGCGCTTGTCGCTGCAGATCACGTAGACGACGCCGCGACGCCGCACCACCTTGCAGTTCTTGCAGATCCGCTTCACCGAGGGTCGAACTTTCATGGGTCTCTCTCCGACAGTGGACGGCCGCGCTCAGCGCAGCTGCCCGGCGCGGCCATAGCCGCGCAGGTTGGCCTTCTTCATGAGCCCCTCGTACTGGTGCGACATCAGGTGCGCCTGCAGCTGGGCCATGAAGTCCATGATCACCACCACGATGATCATGAGCGACGTACCGCCGAAGTAGAACGGCACGCGGAACTTGGAAATCAGGATCTCGGGCAGCAGGCACACGAGGGTGACGTAGATCGCGCCCCAGACGGTGAGGCGGGTCAGCACCTTGTCGATGTACTCGGCCGTGTGCTGGCCCGGGCGGATGCCCGGGATGAAGGCGCCCGACTTCTTGAGGTTCTCCGCCGTCTCGCGCGAATTGAACACCAGCGCGGTGTAGAAGAAGCAGAAGAAGATGATCAGCGCCGAGTACAGCATCATGTGCACCGGCTGGCCGATGCCGAGGCTCGCCGCCACGCCCTGCAGCCAGGCGAAGTTGTCGGAGGTGCCGAACCAGCTGGCGATGGTCGCCGGGAACAGCAGCAGGCTGGAGGCGAAGATCGGCGGGATCACGCCCGACATGTTGAGCTTGAACGGCAGGTGCGTGGTGGTGCCCGCGAACATGCGGCGGCCCTGCTGGCGCTTCGCGTAGTTCACCGGGATGCGGCGCTGCGCGCGCTCGACGAACACCACGAACGCGGTCACCGCGGCCACCATGAGCACGATGATGAGCGCGAGCGCCGGGTTGATCTCGCCGTTGCGCACCAGCTCCAGGGTGCCGCCGATCGCCGCCGGCAGGCCCGCCACGATGCCCGAGAGGATGATCATCGAGATGCCGTTGCCGAGGCCGCGCTCGGTGATCTGCTCGCCGAGCCACATCAGGAACATCGTGCCCGCGACCATCGTCGCCGTCGCGATGAACACGAACTGCGGCCCCGGATTGAGCACCACGCCCTGGTTCTGGAAGGCGACGGCGGCGCCGGCGCCCTGGAAGGCCGCGAGGCCCACCGTGCCCCAGCGCGTGTACTGCGTGAGCTTGCGGCGGCCGGCCTCGCCTTCCTTGCGCAGCGCCTGCAGCTGCGGCACCACGACGGCCATCATCTGCACGATGATCGACGCCGAGATGTACGGCATGACGCCCAGCGCCAGGATCGAGAGTCGCTGCAGCGCGCCGCCCGAGAACATGTTGAACATGCTCAGGATCGTGCCCTGCTGGTCCTGGAAGAAACGCGCCAGCGCCACCGGGTCGATGCCGGGCACCGGACGAAGGTCCCGATGCGATAGACCACCAGCCCGCCGAGCAGGAAGAGGAACCTCCCCCTCAGCTCGGTGAGCCGGCTCGCCTCGCCCAGGGCGGCGACGGGGCTCGATGTAGGCTGGTTGGCCACTCGGTGTCCTCAGGTGTCCTGATCCGGGCCGCTCAGGCCGCCTCGACCGTGCCGCCGGCGGCTTCGATCGCTGCGCGCGCACCCTTGGTCACGCCGACGCCCTTCACGGTCAGATCAGAACCTGAGCCGGCCGGCGAGCAGCCGAACGTGATGGCCGAGCTGCGCGGGCAGGCGTGGCCGGATCGCTATCTTCTCCTTGGAGCGCACTATGACAGTCACGATATCGCACCCGGCGCCGTCGACAACGCCGGCGGCGTAGCGGTTATGGTGGAAGCGATGCGATTGCTGAGCCATGTCGGGCTCGGGCGTTCGGTGCGCGTCGTGGCCTTTGGCGCCGAAGAGGTGGGACTGCTTGGGTCGGAAGCCTACGTCAGGCAGCACACCGCGGAGTTCGACGGGATCGACCTGATGCTGAACCTTGACTCGCGGGGGGGCCCGGCGCCAAGGAGATGGCATTGGATGATTGGCCTGAGCTATGGACGGCGCTGCGCGCCCCACTGGCGGGAGTCCCTGACATGAGCCTGACCAATTGGACGCCCAGCGTTCACTCGGACCATTATCCGTTCATGATCGCTGGCGTGCCGACCGCGGAGGTGACGGGAGGGCAGCCTTACGTGCTCGGCCGCTTCACGCACACCGCCGCCGACACCCTGGACAAGCTGAACCGCCTGGACTTGCAGGCCGAGGCGCTGCGAGTGGCGCGCACGGTGGCCCGCCTGAGCTGGGTGGCGCCCTGGACAGGGCGGCGTCGCACGCCAGACCAGGTGCGGGCCGTGTTGACCAGAGCCGGATTGGTCGATCAACTGGCTCAGGAGGGACGCTACCCCTTTGGGAGAACGCAGGAGGAATCAGCTTCAGGCAATGCTCGTTGACCCGGCGGCGCCTGCTTTGGTAGTGTATCGCTTCAGGTTGAAAATGCGATTGGTACATGTGCTGTGCGGCGGCAGCGCAGACCTTGTGTACCAGTTCGCCTGCCAGGGGTTGAAACGCTGGCTCAGCAGGTGGAAACCGGTTGAAACCGGTTGGCAGGTACTTCCCAGTCCCGCCAGCCGGTTGAAACCGGCTTTCACCTCCTGAGCCGGTCGGCTTCAGCCGCCGGCGGGCGGACTGCGACCGAGACGGACAAATTTCAACCGATCCGCATACACTACCCCTGCTTTAGGGCTATTGACACGCTCCCCTGGCCGTGATATAGTGCAAGATGTATGATGACTATACCACTATACCAGTGACGTGTCCTCTCAGTAATCTGGGGTAGGGGCACGGCCTTGCGCCTGCCCGCCGGGCGACCGCAAGGGATCGCCCCTACCTATTGAGAAGATACCCAGTGACTGATCTTCCATCCTGCGCGGACTTGTCTGTTTGCGGAGTTCTGATGCCATGCCGAAGCTGACGCTTGGTCCGGTCAAGAGGCAGCGTTTGCACGAGGCGATAGCGGACCGTCTCGAACAGTTGATCCTCGACGGTGTGCTTCAACCCGGCGCTGCTTTACCCTCCGAAGTCGAGCTGACCCATGAGCTGCACGTAGGCCGCGTCGTCGTACGCGATGCCATCCGTGTCCTTGCCACCAAGGGGCTGGTCGAGATCCGCCACGGTGTGGGCACGTCAGTCACCAGCAGCAGCCGCGCCCGCCTGGCCGAGGCGATCTCCCTGTCCTTGCGCCGGCACGATTACACGCCCTGGGAGCTGTTCGTGATGCGCCGCGGCCTGGAGCGGATCGTGGTGGAAGAGGCGATCGCGCACGTCACCCCCGAACAAATCGCCCATATGCGTGAGGTGCTGGCCAATTGCCGGCGCCTCGACGGTACGGACACCACAAACGCCGCCCGAGAACACATCCGTTTCCATCAGCTCATGGCCGCCGCAACCGATAACCGCATACTGGTCGACATGCTGGACCCCATCACGGTATTCGCCATACCGGAGGACAGCTCTGATCCGGAGGCCCTGGCGGTGATCAGCGCGGCGGAGCGCGAATGTCATTGGAGCGGGCACGATCGCATCGTCGACGCCATCGAGCGATGTGACCTGGACGCGGCCCGCTCGGCCATGAGCGAGCATTTGGCTGACCTCGAGCGCCGCGCTTCTCGGGCCACGAAACGGATCGAGCGGGCTGTTGATCCACATATCCTGCTTCCGCCTGGCGAACTACCTGAGAACTGCGGCTAAGTGCAGTCGTGCGGAGAGCGTGCAACGCCGGATGCACGAGAAGGAGGCAATCGAGAGATCCGAAATCGCTGTTGCGAGTCACGTGCTGCCTGGACGATTGCCATCGATCCCCGGTCGTCGGGCAGGACGAGCGATCGGGGGACGAAATCGCGCCAGACGGCCTACCTGGCACAAAGGAGATCTGGAAAATGATACCTCGAAGATTTTCGGCCGCTGTGGTCATTCTCTTGGCGCTGTCGATGCTTCTGACAGCCTGTGCTGCTCCGCCTGCCGCTCCCCGCCCGCATCCGCCCCGGCTGCTGACCCACCGCCGCCCCGGCGCCCACAACCGCCCCGGCGCCTCCGGCCGAAGTCAAGAACTCCCTGGGCATCACGCTGCCGGCCATGCCGCGCCGCTGGAGAAACAGGTTTTCCACGACGCCGGCATGGAAGGCAAGTTCTTCGACTTCAACAAGGATGTCTATCAGTTCAACGACATCTGCATCATCTGCAACCAGGCGCTGGTGCTCCCGGATGCGAACCAGAACTACGCCTTCCCGGGCGACGCTGAAAGCTGGGAGGTATCGGAGGACGGCCTGACCTGGACCTTCCACCTTCGTCCGAACCTCAAGTGGTCGGATGGCTCACCCCTGACCGCCACGGACTATGAGTTCACCTTCCAACGCCTGATGGATCCTGCCACAGCCAGCACCTACTCCTGGTTCTACTATCCCATCAAAAACGGCGAGGCGGTCGCCACAGGAAAGATGCCGGTTTCCGAGTTGGGCGTCAAGGCTGTGGACGACAAGACCTTCCAGGTCACGACCAAGGCGCCACTCCCCTATATGCCGATGGTGATGGGCTTCCCGACCTCGTGGCCCATTCCTAAGGCGTATGTGGAGAAGTATGGCGAGCAGTTCGCCACGGACATCGACAAGACGGCCTTCAACGGGCCGTACGTTCCGGTTGAGTGGAACAAGGGTACCGACATCACCTATAAGCTGAACCCCAACTATGCCGGCCCGCAGAAGCCGATGCTCGAAACCATCCAGAAGAAGTTCATCCAACAGGGCGCGCCTACCCTGAGCATGTATCAGGCCGACGAGTTGGACTACACCCCGGGTGGCACGCAGGCCGATATGATCATGGCGCAGGCCGACCCCGTCCTGAGCAAGGAAGCCGTTGTCTATCCGAGCTATACTACCCGTTATGTCTGGTTCAACACGCTCAAACCGCCTTTTGACAACCTCAAGCTGCGCCAGGCCATCAGCCATGCCATTGACCGGGATGCGATCACGCAGAAGGTCACCAAGGGCATGAACCTGACCACCTACACGATGATTCCGAACGGCACCCCCTGCAACAACGACGGCAACCCGGAGTACACGGCGCTCGCCAACTACGATCCCGACTCGCCAAGAAGCTGCTGGCAGAGTCCGGAATCGATGTCACCAAGCTGCCTCCGATGGAGATGTGGACCAAGCAGGGTGAGGCCCAGCCAGAGCTGGAAGCCATCGCGAACATGTTGAAGCAGACCCTGGGAATCGAGGTCATCACAAAGAACGTCGAACGAGCGGTCTATGTGGACACCCTGAAAAAGGGAGATATGGAGATCGCACTGGCCCGCTGGGCGATGGACTACAACGACCCCAGCAACTTCGTCGATTGGTGGCAGAGCAACGCCGGCAGCATCATCCAGTGGAAGAACCCCGATTTCGACGCGGCAGTGAAGGCCGCCTCCTCTGAGATTGATCCGAAGAAGCGCTGCGAGCTGTACGCAACAGCCGAGAAGATCATGCTCGAGGACGCCGCCGGCGTGTTTATCGAGCATCCCAAGCAGATGCTGCTCTACAAGCCCTGGGTCGGCGGACCACAGGCCGACAAGAACGGCAACCGCCTCCTGTACACCGGCTGGCTGGCCGATGTGTATGTCAAGAACAACGTGAAGTAGGCGAAATCGTGTCATGACCGAAGGGTGCGGAGGCATGCCCCCGCACCCTTATGTCCGGGAGGTTACTGAAAGTGGCTAGATACGTTCTGGGGCGAGTCCTGGGAATCCTCGGCGTCCTCATCGTCGTATCCATGATCACATTCGGGATGATGCACCTCGTGCCGGGGGGGCCGTTCGACACCAGTGACAAGATGCAGCGTCCCCTGCCGGAATATATCCGCAAGGCCCTGATGGAAAAATACAACCTGGACAAGCCTGTGTATGTCCAGTATTTGAGCTACATGGGGAGAGTGCTGCACGGCGACTTCGGGGTCTCGTACAAGTACGGCGACCCGGTAACCGAGGTTATCGCGCGTGGCTGGCCAACGACGGCGAAACTCGGGCTGATCGCAATCGTGCTCTCGGTCATCGTAGGCCTGGCCATGGGATTACTTGCCACGCTCAGGCCCAATTCGTGGCTGGACTACCTTACTTCGGTCACGGTGGTCACCTGGATCGTCACACCTACCTTTGTGATCGCGATCCTGATGATCTATCTCTTCTCGATCAAGCTGCACTGGTTCCCGACGGGCGGCTGGGGCACGCCGAAGCAGGCCATCATGCCGGTATTCGTCTTTATGTTGGCGCCTGCGGCCGCGCTCGCCCGCATGACCCGCTCCAGCATGCTGGAGGTTCTGCGGCAGGATTATGTGCGCACTGCCCGGGCTAAGGGCCTGACCGAAGGAATGGTGGTGCTCCGCCATGCACTCAAGAACGCCTTCTTGCCCATTCTGACGGTTCTGGGTCCCATGATCGCCACGATGATCACGGGGTCCTTCTTTATCGAGACGATCTTTAACATCCCCGGCATCGGCAACCAGGGCACTTTCGCCGTCTACAATCGCGACTATCCCATGATCATGGCCTTCACCTTGTTGTGGACCACGCTCATCGCGGTCTCGTACCTGGTGACAGACCTGCTGTATGCCGTGATTGATCCTCGCATTCGGATAGGGGGGACCCGATGAGCGAGACAGCGGCCAAGACCGACTTATCGCGGCACAACCCCGGCAGCGCAGCCTGTGGAGAGACGCCTTGGGGCGTTTCCGCCGCAACAAACTGTCGGTCGCGGCGCTGGGGCTGGTCCTGTTGTTGACCCTCATGGCACTCTCGGCCGGGTTGTTCTTCCCCGAGGGGTACGACCACCAGGTATACGAGGACTCGTGGCAATTCCCTTCGAGGCAACACGTAATGGGCACCGACCCGTTCGGCCGCGACGTCCTGGGCCGCGTCATGTACGGCGCGCGTGTCTCGCTGGCGGTCGCCATCGTGGTCAACCTGATCGCGCTGCTCATCGGTATACCGGTGGGCGCGGCCGCCGGCTGGTTTGAAGGCCCGATCGACTATGTGCTCAGTCGAATTGTCGATATCATGTCCACCTTCCCTACCCTCCTGTTCGCCATCCTGCTGATGTCTATCCTCGGCAGCGGCCTGGTCAACGTGTTCATCGCCATGAGCATCACGGTCTGGATCAGCGCCGCCCGGCTATGCGCGGGCTCCTCTCCTTGCGCGAGCAAGACTACACGCTGGCAGCCCGCTCCATCGGCGCCACCGATTGGTACATCATGAGACGCCACATGGTGCCGAATGCACTAACGCCGATCATTGTGATCGTGACCCTGGGCATTCCCGCCGCGATCATCGCCGAGGCCGGCCTCAGCTTCCTGGGCGTTGGGGTTAATCCGCCCATGCCGAGTTGGGGCAAAATGCTCAATGAATACGTTCCGTACATGCAGACGTACGGCTATCTGAGCATCTTTCCCACGATCATGATCGCGCTCACCATGTACGCCTTCACGCTGGTGGGCGACGGACTGCGGGATGCGCTCGATCCTTCACTGAGAGACTGATCGACAGCTCAAATGCGCGATCCCGGTCAAGACCCTGGGTGACTATACGGTAGACAGGTACCCGCCCTACTGGTCATACTAATCCAAGGAGGACTCCCCATGGGCGAACAATTGCGGATCATGACCATCGTGTGTCATCCTGCTGACGCCATCGACCACGCCGGCGGGACCATGTGCCTGCATGCCGAGCGCGGGGATGAAGTCAGTGTGGTGGTGTGCACCCACGGGGTGGATACGCACCACCACCAGCGCAACGAGGCGCTGCGCTTCGAGAGCGCCTCGACGGCCCGGACCTGAAGACCGCGATAGACGAAAAAGAAGCCGAGGTGCTGAAAGGCATGGCGATCCTCGGCGTCCATGACGTGCGCTTCCTGCGTTTCCCGGACGAGCTGGTGCTGGTGAATCAGGCCCTGATCGAGGCCATCGCCGCGCAGATCGCCGACGTCCAGCCGCACATCTTGATCCTGCACAATCCCAGCGAGGAGCCAGGCAACGGCCATGGCGAGACGGCGCAGGCCGCGCTGGCCTCTTCGCGGGCTGGCGAACGCGCCCCACAGATACCCGAGGAATACAAGATGCGGGGCTACCCGATTCAGATCTATTTCTGCGAGATGTACGGGACCACCACGCAGCTCACGATGGAAGGGATGCGTTACGGGAACGTCCTCATCGACATCACCTCGGTGGTGGACCGAAAGGTGCGGGCGATGGACTGCCTGACGAGCCAGTTCTATCCCGGCGACCTGGCGCGCAAATGCGTCGAAGATGTCAACGGCCGCATGGGGCTGCACTGGTGCATCCCGTACGCCGAAGCGTTCCAGCCACACAACCCGAGCGTCTATACGCATCTGCCGCTGAACGACTACATGCTCACGCTTTTCAGCCAGTCGCAGCTCGCCCGTAATCGGATTATGGTCACGGATGTACCGTTTGAGCCGGCGAAGCCATATATCACGAGAGTGATCATTGCGAGGGCGGTAGCCCGAAGCAATCCCGCACCTATGCCTGAGGTTGCTACGCCGAAGGTGCGGGTCTCTCGCAATGACAACCCTCGGTTGACTTTGGCCGAGAGTACTGGAGGACCGCGAGCGGCAGGCATCGTCGCAAGTTGAGAAGCGTGATATGGACCGAACTCTCAATGTCGATTATTACGACCTGGTCTTACGCGGCGGAGAACCGGCACGCCGGAGTTCTACGACGAGCGGCGCATCGAGGAATTGTTGCGGCGCTGCCGTGAAGAAGGGATCCAGCGGGTGCTGTGGCGGCTGTCGGTGTGCGGCAAAGAGGCCTACCACAGCAGGGTGCGCACGCCCTTCGACTGGGCCGAGCCCCACGCCGAGAACGACAAGATGACGGCGGTGATGCAGCGTTTCGATCCACTGGCCGTGGCCAGCGAGCTGGCGCCGCGCTACGAGCTGAAGCTGTACCCGTGGATCACCTTGCTGGATGACTACTATAGCGGCAACCTGGAATCCGGCTTTGTGGTCGCTCATCCAGGGTACCAGTTCGTCAGCCGCGACGGGAAGCGCCACTTTCGCGGTGCCCTGTGCTACAACTACCCGGAGGTGCGCTCCACCGCGTGGCCCAGCTCAAGGAAATTGTCGATGGCTACAGGGTCGATGGCTTCTACCTCTGCACGCGCAGCCACGCCGGTGAGTGCGAGCCATCCTACCTCCCCGACTCCTTCGGGTACAACCAGCCCGTTGTGGAGGAATACCGGCTGCGCTACGGGGTGGACATCCGCCTCACCCCGTTCGATTTTCGTAAATGGTACGAGATCCTGGGCGAGGGGCTGACGCAGTTTCTGCGCGAGGCTCGCCAGGCCCTGGGCCGGCAGATGCCCCTCGCAGTTGGCATCATGCGACACCCCTTGATGGTGCGCCACGTGTACCCGCGTGTCAAAATGGTCGTCGACTGGCCATCCTGGGTCGCCGAGGGGCTGGTCGATGAGCTGGTGACGTTTGCGGGTGAAGACATCCTTGGCCCGGACCGGCCCGACCTGTACGGTCTCTTCGATATTGACCCGATCTGGGTGGACGAGGCGCCACAGTATTACGCCGCCGTGCGCCGCGCCAACCGGTCCCATTCCATCTGGTTCCGCCTGAGCGACTGGTTCGGCGTCTGGCCGGAGCCGGCGGTCCCGAATGCGCCGCGTACTAAGCCGGGCCGCGTCATCGCCGAAACCACGCGCCGGCTCAGCGACCTGGGCTTTGACGATATCTTGTTCCACGAGGCTGAGAACGTGGAGAGTCTCAGCCTCTGGCCGTACCTGCGAGGAGAGATCCCTTAAGGACTGTGTCTGGGTGATTCGATGGTTCAAACTTCAAATCGTGTGAGCTTCGGGGCCGCGATCGGGCCGATCCACAGCCTCGCAGAACTGCGAGCCGATATCGCCCTGACGCGCTCTTGCGCCTATTTTCAGACGGGTCCGAGGGGCCCGTGTCCGACAGCACCCAGGACGTCCTGGTCCAAGCGCTGCGGGACGAGAATCATACCGCCCTGCTCGGTTCGGACGCCTACGCCACGCTGGCCGAGCAGGCCGAACAGGCCCGGGGGGCGCTGGCAGCACTCATCGGCGTAGCGCCCGAAGAAGTGGCCTGGCTGTCGAACACATCGAGCGCCGTACGCTTCGCCGTGGCCAGCCTGCCCTGGCAGCCGGGTGACCGGCTCGCCATCAGCAGCGTCGAGCACGTCAGCACGCGCACCCTGGCGCGTGGGGTCGAGCAGGTCACGGGCCGGGCGACGACTGTCATCCCGGCCGGAAACGGGAGCGACTACCGGCCCGAGTGCTTCCTGGAGGCGCTGGCCGAGCATCTGACGCCCGATCATCGGCTGGTCATCCTGAGTCACGTCTCGTGTCTGGATGGCCGGCGCCTGCCGGTGGCAGAGGCGACGCGTCTCGCCCGGTCCGCGGCGTGAAAGTCCTGGTGGACGGCGCGCAGGCGGTGGGGCAGTTCCCGGTTGACGCAGGGGTTATCGACGCCGAGTTCTACGTTGGTTCGCTGCACAAGTGGCTGCTGGGTCCCGCCGGCCTCGGCTACCTCGTCGTAAACCGTCGGCAACTGCCGGACTACCACCCTTTGTTCATGCCGCATCCCAACCCACGCGAAGACGGGCAGGCCGGCGAGCGCCCGCTGAGCGCCGGCGGTCGGACGGAGGTCGGGACTGAGAGCCTGAGCTTGCGGCTGGCCGCGGGCGCGGCCATATCGACGGTGCAGCGCATAGGAGTGAAAGTCATCGCGGGCCGCCGCCCCGTTCGTGCGCCGGCTGCACGACGGGTTGCGCGGACTGCCGGGCCTGATGATATCACCGGCGTCCTGGGAGTTGGCGTCTGGCATCCTCGCCGTCGAGATTCCTGGCTTCACGCCCGAGAGGTGCGCGCCCTCGTCGTGCGCATCTGGCAGGAGGAGCGTGTGGTCGTGAAGTTCCAACCCGAGTACGCCGGGATACGCATATGGGTGGCCGGCTTCAATAT
>CAVPNH010000005.1:0-104408 GCA_963706755.1 uncultured Gammaproteobacteria bacterium | reverse complement strand
CGGGTCGCCGGCCACGACGTTGCGCATGTCGACCGCCTTCGGCTCCGGCAGGTCACGACCCCAGTTCACGCCCGTGAGGTGCTGGTCCCGCTCGTTGGCGCCGCAGACGAAGTCGGCCGTGGCGGCAGCCGCGTGGTCCGCATACACCTTGAGGTCGAGCCCCACGGGCCCGATGAAGCCAGCCTCGCAGCCCGTCGCGGCCCGTACCTGTTCGGGCGCCGCCATCCTGAGCGGCGAGGCGACACCCGGCAGCTTCTGCGCCTTGACCGCGTTCAACTCGTGGTCGCCGCGCACGACGAGCGCGACCACGCCGCCGTCGCTGCCTTCGACCAGCAGCGTCTTGAGGCAACGCGCGGCACCAATGCCGAGGAACGCGGTCAGTTCCGCGATCGTCCGTGTGCCCGGGGTCGCCACTTTCGCGAGCGTTGCCGCGGGCGGCGGGCGGGGCGTGGACGGCGGCAGGGCCTCGGCCATCTCCAGGTTCGCCGCGTAGTCGTCGCCATCGGAGAAGGCGATCGCGTCCTCGCCGGAGTCCGCGAGCACGTGGAACTCCTGCGACGCGTTGCCGCCGATGCTGCCCGTGTCGGCACGCACCGCCCGGAAGCGCAGGTTCATGCGCGTGAAGATGCGCGAGTACGCGTCGTACATCGCCTGGTAGCCCTGCTCGAGCGAGGCGGGATCGAGGTGGAAGGAGTACGCGTCCTTCATCGTGAACTCGCGCGCGCGCATCACGCCGAACCGGGGACGGATCTCGTCACGGAACTTGGTCTGGATCTGGTAGAAGTTGACCGGCAGCTGGCGATAGCTCTTCAACTCGCGCCGCGCGAGGTCGGTGATCACTTCCTCGTGGGTCGGGCCGTAGCAGTACGGCCGATCGTGCCGGTCGCGCATGCGCAGCAGTTCGGGGCCGAACTGCTCCCAGCGGCCGGACTCCTGCCAGAGTTCGGCAGGCTGCACCGTCGGCATCAGGAGCTCGATCGCGCCCGCGCGGTTCATTTCCTCGCGGACGATGGCCTCGACCTTGCGCAGCACCCGCAGGCCGAGCGGCAGCCACGTGTACAGGCCCGCCGCCAGGCGGCGGACGAGCCCCGCCCGGAGCATCAGCTGGTGGCTGACCACCTCGGCGTCGGCGGGAACGTCCCGCAAGGTGTTGATCGGGTAGGTCGAAAGTCGCATCGTGGTACCAGGGCAGGGAGTGATCCGGCGGCGGCGGATTCTAGCAGAGCAGGCCAGCGGCCCAGTCCGTCCGCCAGCTTTTCGTTGTGCGGGCGCGGCGCTCTACCTATGATGAACCGAGCCACAGCGCCTGGGTGCACATGACCACCGACTCCTCCCCGACCCCCGGCGCGGCCGACTCGCGGCCGCGCAGCCGAGGCATCTACCTCCTGCCCAACCTGTTCACGACCGGGTGCCTGTTCTCGGGCTTCTACGCGATCGTGGCCGCGAGCGACGGCAATTTCGACCGGGCGGGCATCGCGATCTTCATCGCGCTGGTGTGCGACGGGCTCGACGGGCGGATCGCGCGCTGGACGAACACGCAGAGCGAGTTCGGCAAGGAATACGACAGCCTCTCCGACATGGTCGCGTTCGGCGTCGCGCCTGCCGTCGTCGCCTACCAGTGGGGTGTGGCGCGGATCGCGGAGTACGGCGCCGTGTGGGGACGGCTCGGCTGGCTCGCGACCTTCTTCTACACGGCCTGCGCTGCGTTCCGGCTGGCGCGCTTCAACGCGCGCTCCGCGACCGCGGACAAGCGGTATTTCGAGGGCCTGCCGAGCCCGTCGGGCGCCGCGCTGCTGGCCGGCTTCGTGTGGATGCTGAACGACCTGCAGCGCGAGGGCCTGCGTGCGCTGGTGCTGGCCTTCGTCGTGGCCACCGTCGCGGGCGGCCTGATGATCAGCCGCTTTCCCTACGCGAGCGGCAAGGACTTCAAGCTGAACCAGCGGATCCCGTTCGCGCTCCTGGCGCTGCTGCCGCTCGGCTTCATCGTCGTGGGCTCGAGCCCACCCGAGATGCTGTTCGGCCTGTTCGGCCTCTACGCGCTCTCCGGGCCACTCCTGTGGGCGTGGCACAGGATCGCCCGAGGGCGCCGCGGTCGGTCCCGCGCCGGCTCCGGGGCGCAGAAGTAGCGGGACACGCCGTGGTGGAGCCACGCCACGCGGCATACCTGGACGCCCTGGGCGTGGACGTTTACGTCCTGCGAGAGCGCGGCGCGCGTGTGCCCGGAATCGCCCCGTCGGCGCAGGAGAGTCCCGGGGACGCGCCCGGAACGCTGCGCAACGACGCGGGCACCGTGGCGCGGCTGGTCGGCGCACCCGGCGCGGTCGCCACCCTCGACTGGAATGCACTCCGCGCGACGGTGGCCGCCTGCGAGTGCTGCGAACTTCACTCCACCCGCACCCAGACCGTATTCGGCGTCGGCAATCCCAGGGCGCGCTGGATGTTCATCGGCGAGGCCCCCGGCGCCGACGAGGACCGGCAAGGCGAGCCGTTCGTCGGTCGTGCGGGCCAACTCCTGACCTCGATGATCAAGGCGCTCGGGCTGTCGCGCGAGGACGTCTACATCGCCAACGTGCTCAAGTGCCGCCCACCGAATAACCGCGACCCGCGCGCGGAGGAGGCGCTGGCCTGCCGCGGGTATCTCGAGCGCCAGATCGAGCTCGTCGATCCCGCGATGATCATCGCGGTCGGACGGATCGCGGCGCAGAACCTGCTCGAGACCGACACCGCGCTTGCGAAGCTGCGGGGCCGGGTGCACGGCCTCGGCGCCCGGCGACGGCCGCTGGTCGTCATCTATCACCCCGCCTACCTGCTCCGCAGCCCCGGCGAGAAGCGCAAGGCGTGGCTCGACCTGCTCTACGCAAAGCAGGTGTTCCAGCGGCTTGAACGGGGCGAGCAGGTGCTGGCGTGAGCGCCGTGCACGCGCACGGACACCATCAGCGGCTCGTGAAGTTCCGCGCGATGACGCCGGGCGACATCGTGGCGGTCGGCGCGATGGAGCGTGCCGCCTACCCGTTCCCGTGGAGCGAGGGGATCTTCCGCGACTGCATCAGGGTCGGATACCTGTGCAGGGTCGCGGACCTGGAGGGTGAAGTCGTCGCCTACGGCATCGTCGCCATGGGCGCCGGCGAAGCGCACATATTGAATCTCTGCGTGCGTGGCGACCTGCGCAGCCGCGGCATCGGGCGACAGATGCTGATGCTCCTGCTCGAGCGCGCCCGGGACGCGGGCGTGACCGACGCATTCCTCGAGGTGCGGCCCTCGAACGGGCTTGCGATCTCGCTGTACCAGTCGGTCGGCTTCACCCAGGTCGGCCTCAGGAAGGACTACTACCAGGCCGAGCAGGGGCGGGAGGACGCGCTCGTGCTGAAGCTCGCGCTCGCGGACTCGCCCGGTGCGGGCGCCAGTCCCTGATAGAATCGCCGCCCCGATCCCGACCGACCGACCTCGACCGATGAACCCGCTACGCGACGAAGTGGCGCGACGCCGCACCTTCGCCATCATTTCCCACCCGGATGCGGGCAAGACCACGCTGACCGAGAAGCTGCTGCTTTTCGGGGGCGCGATCCAGATGGCGGGCACCGTGAAGGGAAGGAAGGCCGCGCGGCACGCGACCTCGGACTGGATGGCGCTCGAGCAGCAGCGCGGCATCTCCGTGACCTCGAGCGTGATGCAGTTCCCCTACCGGGGCTGCATGGTCAACCTGCTCGACACGCCGGGCCACGAGGACTTCTCCGAGGACACCTACCGCACGCTGACGGCGGTGGACTCCGCGCTCATGGTCATCGACTGCGCGAAGGGCGTCGAGGAGCGCACGATCAAGCTCATGGAAGTGTGCCGGCTGCGCGACACGCCGATCATGACCTTCATCAACAAGCTGGACCGCGAGGGGCGCGAGCCGCTCGACCTGCTCGACGAGATCGAGAAGGTGCTCAAGGTCAGCTGCGCGCCGATCACCTGGCCGATCGGCATGGGCCGCGAGCTGCGCGGCGTCTACCACATGCTCGAGGACCGGATCTACGTGTACCAGGCGGCCGAGAAGGGCCGCGCAGGCACGCACCAGACCATCGAAGGGCTCGCGAGCGAGGCCGCCGGGCAATTCCTCGGCGACCGCGCGCAGGCCTTCCGCGACGAGGTCGAGCTGGTGCACGGGGCCTCTCCGGCGTTTTCGCGCGACCTGTACCTCGCCGCGAAACAGACGCCGGTGTTCTTCGGCTCGGCAATCAACAACTTCGGGGTGACGGAGCTGCTGTCGGCGTTCGTCGAGCAAGCCCCGCCGCCGCGGCCGCGCGAGACGACCTCACGCATGGTGGACGCGTTCGAGGAGCCGCTCACCGGTTTCGTGTTCAAGATCCAGGCGAACATGGACCCGGGGCACCGCGACCGCATCGCCTTCATGCGCATCTGCTCGGGTCGCTACGAGCGAGGCATGCGCTTCTTCCACGCGCGTCTCGGCAAGGAGGTGCGCATCGCGGACGCGCTCACCTTCCTCGCGGCCGACCGCCAGCACGCCGAGCAGGCGTACGCCGGCGACATCATCGGGTTGCACAACCACGGCACGATCAACATCGGCGACACCTTCACCGAGGGCGAGGCGCTCACCTTCACCGGCATCCCGAACTTCGCGCCCGAGATGTTCCGGCGCGTGGTGCTGCGCGATCCGCTGCGCATGAAGGCGCTGCAGAAGGGGCTCGACCAGCTCTGCGAGGAGGGCGCCACGCAGCTCTTCCGCCCGCTCAGGAACAACGACCTCATCCTCGGCGCCGTGGGCCAGCTGCAGTTCGACGTGGTCGCCTTCCGCCTGCAGGACGAGTACTCGGTGCAGGCCACCTGGGACGCGGTGAACGTGTACACGGCCCGCTGGGTCTACTGCGCCGACCCGAAGAAGCTCGCCGAGTTCCGCGCCAAGGCGCACGACAACCTTGCGCTGGATCATTCCGGTGCGCTCGTGTACCTCGCGCCCAGCCGCGTGAACCTGCAGCTCACGATCGAGCGCTGGCCCGACGTCACGTTCAGGGAGACCCGTGAGCACCTCGCATCGGCGGCGTAGCGTCCTCGCGCGGCCGCCGGTCGCCGCCTGGGCGCTGTACGACTGGGCGAACTCGGCGTTCGCGACCACGGTGATGGCGGGGTTCTTCCCGGTGTTCTTCAAGCAGTACTGGAACGCCGGTGTCGCGGCGACCGAGAGCACGTACCGCCTGGGCGTGACCAGCGGCGTCGCGAGCCTCTGCGTCGCGCTGGTGGCGCCGGCGCTCGGCGCCATCGCCGACCGGGGCGGCGCGCGCGTGCGCCTCATGATGATCTTCACGGTCGTCGGCGCGGTCGCGACGCTCGCGCTGTCGCAGGTGGGGCAGGGGAACTGGCAGCTCGCGGCGCTGCTGTTCCTGCTGGCCTCGCTGGGCTTCTGGGGCGGGATCGTGTTCAACGACTCCCTGCTGCTGCACGTTGCCGAGCCCGAGGAGTACGACCTGGTGTCGGGCTACGGGTATTCGCTCGGCTACCTGGGCGGCGGCCTGCTGTTCGCCGCCAACGTGACAATGACCTTGAAACCGCAGTGGTTCGGCCTCGCGAACGCAACCGAGGCGGTGCGCTGGTCGTTCGTCAGCGTCGGCGCGTGGTGGCTGCTCTTCAGCCTGCCTTGCATGATCTACGTACGCGAGAAGCGCGACGGGCGAACCCGCGTCCCCATGGCCGCGGCCATCCGCCAGGGCTTCGGCGAACTGCGCGGCACGCTGCGCGAGATTTCCCGCTACCGGCCGCTGCTCTGGTTCCTCGCCGCGTACGTCCTGTACATCGACGGCGTGAACACCATCATCAAGATGGCGGTCGATTACGGCCTGTCGCTGGGTTTCGACCAGTCGCACCTCGTCAAGGCGCTGCTCCTCACGCAGTTCGTCGCGTTCCCGGCGGCGCTCGCCTTCGGCTGGCTCGGCGGGAAGATCGGCGCGCGCAAGGGCATCTTCATCGCGCTCGCGGTGTACCTGGGCGCCACCTGCTACGCCTACTTCCTGCGGGACGTGGGCGATTTCTACGTGCTGGCGTGCGTGATCGGGCTCGTGCAGGGCGGCATCCAGTCGCTGAGCCGGAGTTACTACGGCCGGCTCATCCCCCCGGGCAAGTCGTCGGAATTCTTCGGCTTCTACAACATGATGGGCAAGGCGTCCGCGATCCTCGGGCCCTGCCCTGGTCGGGGTCACCGCGGCGGCGACGGGCGACTCGCGGCTGTCGATCCTCTCGATCGTGATCCTGTTCATCGGCGGCGGGGCGCTGCTCGCGGTCGCGGCGCGATCGGAGGCGAGCCTGGGCTGATCGGCCGCGTCGGGGTCCACGCCGGCCTGTGTATCATCGGTTCCGGACCGTGAGGACACTCGCATGCATGCAGCCAGATTCCTGCTCGCCGCCCTGATTACTGTGTCCCTCTGCGGCGCCGGGGCGACAGGGGCGCAAAGCCAGTCCCCGTCCTCTCAGCCGCCTGCGCAAGGAGAGTCTCCCGAGTCTGCGGGCACGCCGGTGGACCTCGTCTGGGGCCTCAAGATCCCGCTGCGTGACGGTGTCCGGCTGAACGGCACCGTCTACAAGCCGGCAGGGCAGGCGGGACCCTTGCCCGTGATCTTCACGCTGACGCCGTACATCTCGGACTCCTACCACGAGCGGGCCATGTACTTCGCGCAGCACGGCTACGTGTTCGTGCTGGTGGACGTGCGTGGCCGAGGCAACTCCGGCGGAACCTTCGAGCCCTTCGCCAATGAGGGTCGCGACGGTCACGACGTCGTCGAGTTCCTTGGGGCGCAGCCCTGGTCGAACGGCAAGATCACGATGTGGGGCGGCTCGTATGCCGGCTTCGACCAGTGGGCCACGCTGAAGGAGTTGCCGCCGCACCTCGCGACCATCGTTCCCGCAGCTGCGGCCCATGCGGGCGTGGACTTCCCCTACTACCATGGCATCTGGTCAACCTACGTCATGCAGTGGCTCACGCTCACTGGCGGCGTGACGGGGAATACAAACCTGTTCGGCGACCCGGCGTTCTGGATCCGGAAATCGCGCGAGCTGTACCTGGCCCAGGCTCCGTACGACAGCTGGACCGGATCGTCGGTAATGCGGACACCGTGTTCCAGGCGTGGCTCTCGCATCCCACGTACGACGGCTACTGGCAGGCCATGGCGCCGACGCCGGAGCAATACCGGGCCATGAACGTCCCGATCCTCACCATCACCGGCCACTACGATGGCGACCAGCCGGGCGCCATGTCGTACTACCGCGAGCACATGCAGTACGGCAATGACGCGGCCAGGCGGAATCATTACCTCATCATCGGTCCGTGGGACCACGCAGGTACGCGGACGCCGGCGAAGGAGGTCGGCGGACTCACCTTCGGCGACGCGAGCATGCTCGACATGAACAAGCTGCACGCGGACTGGTACGACTGGACGCTGAAGGGCGGCGCGCGGCCCGAGTTCCTGAAGAAGCGCATCGCGTACTACGTCGCGGGCCCGGGCGCTGAGGAGTGGAAATACGCCGATGACCTCGACTCGGTCGCCACGGAGAGAAGGCCCCTGTACTTGGCTTCGAGCGGCGGATCGGCGAACGACGTCGTCCATTCCGGCGACCTCGCCCAGGATCCCCGGCCGTCGTCGCCGGACCACTACGTCTACGATCCGTCGGACCTGCGCCCGGCGGCGCTCGAGTCCGGGGAGGTCGAGAACGGGTACACCGACCAGCGCTATGCTCTCAACCTGTTCGGCAACGGCGTCGTCTATCACAGCGAGCCGTTCGCAGAGGCGACCGAAGTCTCCGGCTACGTGAAGCTGACGCTCTGGATGTCGATGGACGTGCCCGACACAGACCTTGAGGCGACCCTCTACGAAATCCTGCCGGATGGCACCGAGCGTGCAACTGACGGGCGACGTAATGCGCGCTCGCTATCGAGAGTCGATGACCGCAGCGAAGCTCGTGACGCCCGGCGAGATCACGCGTTACGATTTCACCGGCTTCACGTGGTTCTCGAGGCGCGTGTCGAAGGGCAGCCGGCTGCGCCTCGTGGTGAACTGCCCGAACAGCATTTACCTCGAGAAGAACTACAACTCGGGCGGGCGCGTCGAGGGCGAGTCCGGTAAGGATGCGCGCGTCGCCCACGTCACCGTCTTTCACGACCGGAAGCACGCGAGCGTGCTCGAGATCCCGATCGTGAGGTGATTGCGCCGGCGCTGGTCCCGAGGGGCGGCCTTCCCCCTGCCGAGGGACGGCGCAAGTACATCCCTGTAGCCTCGCACGCCGCGTCCATGCGGCGTGACGCCCTCGGTAGGGGGAAGGCCGCCCTCGGGACCAGCTGGCCCGTGGCTTCTCGCGGTCGTCACTTCACCACGCGGCGGGGATCGAGCCCGTAGAACTCCTGCAGCAGCGCGTAGAGCCGCGGGTGCGCCGCGCGCAGCCCCGACGGGCGCTCGAAGAAATCCTCGGTCGCGACGGCGAAGAATTCCGCCTCGTCCTCGGCGGCATAGGGATCGAGGAACGTGTCCGCGTCGCGGTCCACCGCGTCACGCAGCGCCTCGAATTCCACGATGACATCGGCGGACCACGCGTCCAGCGCGCGCGCCCGGCCCGCCGGCGTCGCGGGACCCGGCCTGCGCTGCGTGACGGCGGGCGGTGGGGCGAGCCCGAGTCCTTCCGCTTCGAGGTAGTGGGCGAACTCATGCAGCGCGACGTTGTAGCCCTCGCCCGGCGAATGCGCGGCTTCGAGCACGTCCTGCCAGGACAGGATGATGCGGCTCGATTCCCAGGCCTCGCCCGACAGGTCCCGCCGGCGTTTCTCGACGACACCGGCCTCGTCCTCCACTTCGTCCTCGACCCAGAACGCCGACGGATACACGAGTACGGAGTGCAGCGCGTCGTAGTGGCCGCGCCTGCAGAGCACGAGCAGGCTGGCGAGCGCAGCGATCGTCGTGCGGATCTCGTCGGTGACGACGAGCCCGCCGCAGCCCACGAACTCCTTCTCGGCGAGGAACGCGCTCACGAGGCCCTCGTGGCGTGCCGCGAGGGCGGCGGGAAGACGCCTGCACGCAGGAACGTTGCGCTCGATATACGCGATCGCGTCCGCCGGGAGCGGTCGCGCCATGGCGGTGCGTCGGCGCCGCGCCGCCACGATCGGGCCCGCGAGCAGCCACCCGAGGACGGCGGCCGCGCAGAGCGCAATCGCCGCGGCCGGACCCACCGCCTCAGCCCAGTTTCTTCAGTCGCGCGACCAGGTCCACGTAGGACTTCATCGCCTTGTCGGTGGGCGTGCCCTTGGCGCGCGCCCAGGCGTCGTACTTCGCGCGATTCACGAAGTCGAATGCGCCGGGCCGTTCGCCGGACACGTCGCCGGCGGTTGCCTGCTTGTAGAGCGCGTAGAGCCGCAGCATGTCCTCGTCGGACGGCCGCGACGGAAGCTTCTGCGCGTCCTTGCCGGCCGCTTCGAACTGCTGCTTGAGGTCTGCCATGGTCCTGCACCCCGACACACGAAGGAGGGCGCAAGCATACCCGAGCCCCGTTCAGGGGCGCAGGCGGTTCACCAGGTGCTTGAGCCGCCCGAGGTCGCCCGGCTCGGGGCCGGGCCCGTAGCGCAGCGCGCAGTACAGGTCGCGAATCCGCCGGATGTCGCGGGCGAGGTCCGGGCACTCCGTGGCCGCGCGATCGAGGAACGCGGCGGGGCCCTCCGTGCGGCCGGGCACGAGCCCGCGGCGGCGCAGGCGGCGCGCGGCCTCGGCGTGCAGCCGTGCCGGCCAGTCGCGCGCGGGCTCGCGGTGCCTCCATCCGAGGTAGGCCGAGAGCGCGACGAAGAACGCCGCGAGGCTTGCCGCGAGGCCCAGGCCCAGCGTGCGCCAGTCGGGCTCGTCGAAGCCCAGGCGCTCGAGCAGGTCGAACTGTCGCGCCTCGTTGAAGCGCACGATCCGCTCGTTCCACAGGTCGTTGACGGCGTCCCAGGTCATCGTGACCTGCAGCCACAACTCGCTTTCCTGCCGCAGCCGCCCGGGCGCGGGTTCGTCGGCGCCCAGGGCATTCACCAGGCCGCGCTCGATGCGCTCGGGAGCGACGGCCGCCGTCGGGTCCATCCGCACCCAGCCGCGGTCGTCGAGCCAGATCTCCGACCAGGCGTGCGCGTCGGACTGGCGCACCAGCAGGTAGCCGCCGATCGGGTTGAATTCGCCGCCCTGGTAGCCGGTGACCACGCGCGCGGGCACGCCCGCAGCCCGCATCACGAGCGTGAACGCCGAAGCGTAGTGCTCGCAGAAGCCCTTGCGCGTGCTGAACAGGAATTCGTCCACCGCATTCGCGGCGAGTCGCGGCGGCTGCAGCGTGTACACGAACGGCTCGTTCCGGAACGGCGCAGCAAGGCCCGGCAATCTGGCGCGGCTCGCCGTAGCGAGCGCGCAGCTCGCGGCCGAGCGCGACCGCGCGCGGATTGCCGGACGGCGGCAGCTGGGATCGCGGTGGCGCACGGATGTCGGGAGCACCGCGCCGGCGCGATAGCTCGGATATGAACGCAGGTGGAACGAGGCGACGTCGGTCGAGCGGGCGAGGGGACAGCAGCGTGAAGTCGTAGGCGCGGTAGGCCTCGCTCGCCGGCCATTCGGCCGGCATGTCCAGCGCGAGGATCCAGTTTGTCGTGAGGCTCCAGCGTGATCTGGTAGTCGACCGGTGCGCCCGAGACCGTGACCGCCTGCTCCGGGAGCGGCTGGCCGCGCGGCCGCCGCCAGCTCCTGCCGTCGAACTCGTGCAGCACCGGCCCGCGCCAGTAGCGCTGGACGGGCGGAGGGGGCGCGCCGGCGAAGCGCACGCGGAAAGCAGGCTCCCCCGATACGCTCAGTTCCGAGACGTCGCCCGGCGTCATTTCGTCCGACAATCCTGTGCGCGCCGAACTCGGGGCCGCGAGGCCCCAGAAGGGCCGGGCAGCCGGGGGAAGAGCAGGAACAGCGCCAGCGCGAGCGGCAGTGCCTGCAGCAGCAGCGCCGACGTCCGTCGCAGCAGGCCGCGCCACGAGTCTCCGACGGAACCGGCATGCACGCGCATGAGCGCCGCGGTCGCGAGCAGCGTCCCCGCCAGGAGCCAGGGCAGCAGCTGCAGCCGCTGGTCGCGCAGCAGCGCCGCGTACAGCACGATGTAGGCGATGAAGACGAGCACCGTCAGGTCGCGCGGCGCGCGGGTCTCGAGCAGCTTCGCCGCCGCCATGAGGACCAGGAACGCGGTGCCGGCCTCGATGCCGTTGACGGTCCGGTAGGCCGCGAGCACGACGACGAGCGCCACCGCCGCCGCGGTGACGCAGAGCCATCGCGGCGGGAGCGGGAGACCACGCCGGTCCGCAGTCCAGCGCCAGGTGATCGCGGCGAGCAGGAGCAGCAGGGTCCACGAGGGCAGGTACGGGAGGTGCGCCGCCACCGCGACGAGCAGCGCGGCCAGCACGCCGTCGAGTCCGCCGGCAGCCTGCCCGGCGCCGGTTCACGGCCACGGCCGTCCTCCAGTGCGAAGAGCGCGAGCGCGTCGAGGCAGCGCTGCAGCGTGCCCGCTGCCGATGTTCGCCTCGATCGCGACGCCGGGCAGGCGCAGTCCGTAGGCTTCTCCACTCGCGTGGCGTCGAGCACCCAGCGGCACAGCTGCGAAAGCCGCGCCTCGACGTCGAGGCCCGGCAGGCTGTCCCAGTCGAAGACGTGCGAGACGACGTCGGTGCCCGCGTACTGCTTGGTGTGCAGGCCCTGGCCGCGGGCGTAGGCCTTCCACGCGATGCGGCGCAGCGGGTCCCCGGGCTGGTAGGGCCGCAGGCCCGCGAAGTCGTCCTCGCCCTTCGCGCGGTCCTGGGCGCCGCCGGTGTCGGTCTCGACGCCCGGCGGGGCGCGGCCGCGGTCCGCGGGCTGCGGCCACGCGATGGCGAGTAGCCGGCGTGCACCACGGCCCAGGCGCGGAACAGCCCGAGCGGATGGCGTGTCGCGAGCACGTGAAGCGGTCGAGCCGCGACGCGTGCCGCGCCGCGGGGCGGGCAGCGCGATCGACGGTCGCGTTCCGCCGCCGGCAGGCACGCCACGACCTGCGGCGCTCGCTGCCGGCGGCCACTCGATGCGTGGCCGTCGGCGCGTGCCGCGCGGTTCTCGAGCAGCAGCCGGAAGGCACCGGCTGCCCGCGAATGCGGCCTCCGTCGCGAGCAGGCGCAGCTCGAGCCCGACGAGCGTTGCCGTGGCAGTGGTGCATGGCGACGAACGCCGAGGCTCGCCAGCAGGAAGGCGAGGCCCGAGCCCGAGGTTATTGCTGTAGTTGAGGCCGCCCGCGACCATCGCCACCACCATGGCGGCGTAGGCCGACCCCGAGGCCGGTCGGCAGGATGTAGATGCGGCCGCGCAGTCGAGCGCTGACGGGATCGGGGTCCGGGCCCTGCCGACGCCTGATCCAGGCGCCCATGCGCGCGTCGAGGCCGCGCCCGCAGGCGGCGGACGCGTCGCGCATCCCGGTCAGGGTACGGGGACGGCTCGAGCACGTGCAGGCCGACCTGCCCGGCGTCGCGGAAGCGCGAGGCGCTCGCGCGGCGCGAGGCGATGGCCGACCACCGCCGGCAGCACGGCCTGCACGTCCTCCGGCAGCACGCCCGGTCGCGGCGTGCATCAGCGCCCAGGCCTGCGCGGCGCGCAGCAGCGCGATCACCGCGCGCGGCGAGAGGCCGGCCTCGAATTCGCTCGCCTGGCGCGTGTAGAGGGCGACGGCCTGCACGTAGTCGAGCAGCGCCTCCGAGGCGTGCACGCGCGGCACGTCCGCCTGCAGCCGGCAGCAGCTGCTGCGGCGTGAGCGCTGGCGCGAGCGTCGCGAGCAGGTCGCGACGGTCGCGCGCCGAGCAGCAGTTCGCGCTCGAGCGCGGCTTCCGGGTAGCCCAGCTCGATGCGCATGAGGAAACGGTCGAGCTGCGACTCCGGCAGCGGGAACGTGCCCACCTGGTAGACGGGATTCTGCGTCGCGATGACGAAGAACGGCTCGCTCATCGGGTAGGTCGTGCCGTCGGACGTGACCTGGTGCTCTTCCATCGCCTCGAGCAGCGCGCTCTGCGCCTTGGGCGTGGCGCGGTTCACTTCGTCGGCGAGCACGACCTGCGCGAACACCGGGCCGCGATGGAAGCGGAACTGGCCGGTCTCGGCGTCGAACACCGAGACGCCGATGATGTCGGCCGGCAGCAGGTCGCTCGTGAACTGGATGCGCTGGTAGGTGAGGCCGAGGGTCGCGGCGAGCGCGTGCGCGAGCGTGGTCTTGCCGACGCCCGGGATGTCCTCGATCAGCAGGTGGCCGCGCGCGAACAGGCAGGCGAGGCAGAGCCGGAGCTGCGCTCCTTGCCGAGGATGATGCGGTCGAGCGCCGCGACCGCCGCCTCGACCCGCTCCACGCTCGCGGCGTCGAGCTGGGCCGGCGCTGCTTCGCTGCCCGGCGTTCATGCGTGTCTCCTCCCCGGATTGCAGCGCCTCGAGACGCCGCAGCTGCTCGCCGAGCTGCGCGAGCTGCCGGTCGAACTCCGCGATGCGGCCCCGCTCCTGGGCCACGACCTCGGGCGGCGCGTTGGCGACGAAGCTCTCGTTCGCCGAGCTTGGCGACGCAGCGGTCGCGATCCTGGCCGGCGCGCGCGCGCCGCTTGTCGAGCCGCGCGACCTCGGCGGAGACGTCGTCCACCAGCCGCGCGAATGGCGCGAGGATCGTGCGGCCTGCGCTCACCGCGATGGCGCAGGGCGGCAGGTCGGCCTCCGACGCGACCACGGTCGACCGACTCGAGGTTGCCGACCTTCGCGATCGTGGGGCCGAGCGCGGCAATCGCCTCCGCGTCGCCGTGCGTGGTCGCTGCGCACGTACACGGGAATCGCGCGCGAGTGCGGGACGTCGAGCTCGCCGCGGATCTGGCGCACGCCGAGCACCACGGCCTGCAGCACGGCGACCTGGCGGTCCGCTTCGGCGTCCTCGGCGGAAGTCGCCGGCCGCGGGTAGGGCTCGAGCATGATGGTCGGGCCGGCGCGGCCGGCGAGCGGGCCCCACTCGCTGCCAGATCTCCTCGGTGATGAAGGGCATCAGCGGGTGCAGCATGCGCAGCGTCGCCTCGAGCACCTCGACCAGCGTGCGCCGCGTGCCGCGCTTCAGCGCGCGGCGTAGCGTCGGCCGCCTGCAGCACCGGCTTCGACGAGCTCGAGGTACCAGTCGCAGAACTCGTACCAGACGAACTCGTAGGCGGCCTGGGCGGCGAGGTCGAAGCGGTAGTCCGCGAAGCGCTCGCGCACCTCGGCGACCGCGTGCGCCGAGGCGGCCGCGGATCCAGCGGTCGGCGACGGTGTACTCGCGCTCGCCCGTCGAGCGCGGCCGGGTCGTCGCCTCGGCGCTCATGAGCACGTAAGCGCGAGGCGTTCCACAGCTTGTTGCAGAAGTTGCGGTAGCCCTCGATGCGCCCGAGGTCGAAGCGGATGTCGCGGCCCATGGTCGCGAGCGAGGCGAAGGTGAAGCGCAGCGCGTCCGTGCCGTAGGCGGGGATGCCCTGCGGGAACTGCTTGCGCGTCGCCTTCTCGATCGCGTTCTTCATCTGCGGCTGCATCAGGCCGGTGGTGCGCTTGGCGACGAGCGCGTCGAGCTCGATGCCGTCGATCAGGTCGAGCGGGTCGATGATGTTGCCCTTGGACTTCGACATCTTGTGGCCGTGCTCGTCGCGGATGAGCCCGGTGATGTAGACCTCGCGGAACGGCACCTCGCCGGTGAACTCGAGGCCCATCATGATCATCCGGGCGACCCAGAAGAAGATGATGTCGAAGCCCGTGACGAGCACCGTGGTCGGGTAGAACGCGGCGAGCTCCGGCGTGCGCTCCGGCCAGCCGAGCGTCGAGAACGGCCAGAGCGCCGAGCAGAACCACGTGTCGAGCACGTCCTCGTCCTGGCGCAGCGGCACCTCGCGGCCGTGACGCGCGTGCGCCTGCGCGCGCGCGTCGGCCTCGCTGCGCGCGACGAACACGTTGCCGTCCGTCGTCGTACCACGCGGGGATGCGGTGGCCCCACCAGAGCTGGCGGCTGATGCACCAGTCCTGGATGTTGCGCATCCACTGGAAGTAGGTCTTCGACCAGTTGTCGGGCACGAAGCGGATGCGACCGTCCTCGACGGCCCGGATCGCGGGCTCGGCGAGCGGGGCGATGCGCACGTACCACTGGTCGGTGAGCCAGGGCTCGAGCACGGCGCCGCTGCGGTCGCCGCGCGGGACGGGCAGCGTGTGCGGGTCGGTCTTCTCGAGCAGCCCGGCCGCCTCGAGGTCCGCCACCACGCGCTTGCGCGCCTCGAAGCGGTCGAGGCCGCGGTAGGCCGCGGGCGCCGCGTCGTTCAGCACGCGCGTCCGCCGTGAGCATGTTGATGAGCGGCAGGCCGTGGCGCCTGCCCGATCTCGTAGTCGTTGAAGTCGTGCGCCGGCGTGATCTTCACGCAGCCGCTGCCGAACGCGGGATCGACGTACTCGTCGGCGATGACCGGGATCAGCCGGTCGGTGAGCGGCAGGCGGACCTCGCGGCCGACGAGGTGACGGTAGCGCTCGTCCTCGGGATGCACCGCGACGGCCGTGTCGCCGAGCATGGTCTCGGGCCGCGTGGTCGCGACCACGAGGTGCCCCGAGCCGTCGGCGAGCGGATAGCGCAGGTGCCAGAGGCTGCCGGCCTCCGGCTCCGACGACGACCTCGAGGTCCGAGAGCGCCGTGTGCAGCACCGGGTCCCAGTTGACGAGTCGCTTGCCGCGATAGATGAGCCCCTTTTCGTGGAGGCGCACGAAGACCTCGGCCACCGCCGCGGACAGGCCCTCGTCCATCGTGAAGCGGTCGCGCGACCAGTCCACCGAGTCGCCGAGCCGGCGCATCTGGCCGACTGATGGTGTCGCCGGACTGCGCCTTCCACTGCCACACGCGCTCGAGGAACGCCTCGCGGCCGAGGTCCTGCCGCGTGCGTGCCCTCGGCATTCAGCTGCCGCTCGACGACCATCTGCGTGGCGATGCCGGCGTGGTCGGTGCCCGGCTGCCAGAGCGCGCGGTCGCCGTCCATGCGGTGCAGGCGCGTGAGAGCGTCCATGAGCGTGTGCTGGAACGCGTGCCCCATGTGCAGCGTGCCGGTCACGTTGGGCGGCGGGATCATGATGCAGTAGCGGCGCGCCCGTACTGCCCGGGGCGAACCACCCGGCCGCTTCCCAGCGCTCGTAGAGGCGCGACTCGATGTCGCGGGGCGAGTAGCTCTTGTCCATCGGCTCGGTTCAGGCGGCGCCGGCGGGACCGCGGAAGTGCTCTTCGATGATCCCCGCGATCAGGCTCGGGCAGCCGGGCGCGAAGCTGGTCGGAAACCTGCTCGAGCAGCAGTGCCTCCATCTCGCGGCAGCGTTGTGCACGAGTTCGTCGGCGTGGTCGTGGATGGCAGTGGCGAGGTGCGCCTCGATCTCGCCAAGGAATGCGGCGGTGCGATCTTCCGCGGCGCCCGCGCCGGGCGCGTCGTCCTCGATGATGTCGGTCAGCACCGGAATCGTTGTCGATCGCCTTGTTCATGCGTTCCTCCGCGCTCAGAGGTTGTGCGTGTCGGGCTCGAGGCCGGCGTCCCGGTAGCCTCGCCAGCGCACGCGCGCCCGGCGCTTCGCGTCCTCGTCGCCCGCGACCACCTCGCAGACGCGCGCGTAGCTGCCGGCGTCTGCGGGCAGGTCGTCGCCCAGGTTGATCAGGACGTCGCGGTGCGACTCGGGCAGTGCGCCGCTCGCGATCAGCACGGGCGTCGCCGCCGCGAAATCCGGCTCCGCGGGCCACACCCCGTGCGGCACGAAGCTGCGGTCGCTGAAGGTCCACATGAGGTCGTCGAGCTCGGCCGTCTGCGCCGGGCTCGGCGGTGCGCACCGCAACGCGCAGCCCCTGGCCGCAGGCCTTCTCGGCCAGCCGGCAGGCGGTGACGAGGCGCGTGCGGCGCGTCGGCGGCACCGAGGAGGTAGAAGTCCACCTTTGTTGCGACGGTCCCGGGCACGGTCAGCGGCGGTTGATCAGGAAGTCCACGAGCAGCGGCACCGGGCGGCCGGTGCTGCCCTTCTGCGCGCCGGTGAGGTAGGCGGTGCCGGCGATGTCGAGGTGCGCCCAGCGCAGGCCGTCGGTGAACTTCGCGAGGAAGCAGGCTGCGGTGATCGCTCCGCCCTCGCGGCCGCAGGCGTTGGCGAAGTCGGCGAAGTTGCTCTTCAATTGCTCGTGGTACTCCTCGGCCATCGGCATGTGCCAGGCACGGTCCTCGGCGCGCCGCCAGCTTCCTCGATCTCGGCGGCGAGTTCCTCGTCGTTGCTCATCACCGCGCTCAGGTGCGCGCCGAGCGCGATCACGCAGGCGCCCGTGAGCGTCGCGATGTCGAGCACGACGGCGGGCTTGAAGCGCCGCGCGTAGGTGAGGGCGTCGCACAGGATCAGCCGGCCCTCGGCGTCGGTGTTGATGACCTCGATCGTCTTGCCGGACATGCTGCGCACGATGTCGCCGGGCTTGGTCGCGCGGCCGCTCGGCATGTTCTCGCAGGCGGGGACGACGCCGACGATGTTGATCGGCAGGCCGATCTCCGCTGCCGCCCTGATGGCGCCGAACACGCTCGCCGCCCCGGTCATGTCGAACTTCATCTCGTCCATGCCGACCGGCTGCTTGAGCGAGATGCCGCCGCTGTCGAAGGTCACGCCCTTGCCGACCAGCACGACCGGGGCCTGGCGCGGCGCGGCGCCCTGGTAGCGCAGCACGATCAGCCGGGCGGGTTCGTCGGTGCCGGCCGTCACGGAGAGGAACGATCCCATCTTGAGCCGACGGAGCTCGGGTTCGCCCAGCACCTGCGCGCGCACGCTGCGGTGCTCGCGCGCGAGTTCGCGCGCCCGCTGGGCGAGGTGGCTCGGCGTGCAGACGTTGGCGGGGAGATTGGCCAGGTCGCGCGTGAGGGCGGTGCCGAGCGCGATGCCGCGCCCGTGCGCGAGGCCGCGCTCGGCGTCCTTCTTCTGGTCGCGCTCCGGGACGGCCACGCCGAAACTCCTGCAGCGCGGGCTCCCGCGGCTTGCGGGAGCTGCGGATCGCCGGGACGCGATAGATCGCGTTGCCGACGGCCTCGGCCGCGAGGCGGCCGCGGTAGTAGGCGTCCGTGGCCTCGACGGGCTCCTGCGACAGGTAGCTCAGTGCGTCGCGCGCCCCCGACCTGGCAACGGCCGCGGTCGCGACCTGCAGGGCTTTCTTGTACCGGCGACGGTCGAAGCCGTCCTTCCGGCCCAGGCCCACGACCAGCACGCGCCGGCACGGTCCGCTTTCCACGTCGAGCATCGTCGCCTCGCCGGCCTTGCCGCGCAGGTCGCCGCGCCTGACGAGCCGCGTGAGACGGCCGCCGAGGGCCGCGTCCAGCTGTGCCGCGGGCGCACCGAGCGCGCCGGATTCGTACAGCCCGACGATCGCGCAGTCCGTGCGCTGGCGTGCGGCGGAGCCGCTGACGGCATGGAAACGCATTCTTCTTTCCTTCGTGTGCGTGTTGACCGAAACCCTGGCAGCGATCCCGCTGGTGGCCGGGAGCATGCGACCGCTAAACTTGTCCGTGCACCGCACGTGCGCGGGGTCGCCGGCAAGGGTCCGGCCCGCCGCCGGCGGTCGCCGGAGTCTACCGTTTCCCGCTCGGAGCCGCGACCTGTGCTGACCCGGCTAGACCGCTACCTGCTGCGCGAGGTGACCCAGGCGTTCGTCGCCGTCACCGGTGTGCTGCTGGTGATCCTGCTGTCGAACCAGCTCGCGAGGGTGCTGGGCCAGGCGGTGCTGAACGGCTTTCCGGGGTCGGTCGTGCTGAGCCTCATCGGTCTCACGACGCTGCAACAGCTCACCGTGCTCCTTCCGATCGGCCTCTTTCTCGGCATCGTGCTCGCCCTCGGCCGCCTCTATCACGAGAGCGAGATGACGGCGATGGCCGCGTGCGGGGTCGGGACGGCGCGGCATCTACCGGCCGGTCGCGCTGCTCACGCTGGTCGTCGTGGCCGTGCTGGCCGTGCTGTCCTACCGCGTAGTGCCGGCCGCCGGCATCCGTGCGGCGGAGATCCGCGTCGAGGCCATGCGGGCCGCGCAGTTCGGCGCGCTCGAGCCGGGCAGGTTCCGCAGCTTCGCCGGGGGCGACGTCGTCTTCTACGCGGAGCGCGTGCGCCCGAACGGGCAGCTCGAAGGCGTGTTCGTGCAGCGACGCGTGGACGATCGCGTGGAGATTGCGGTCGCGGAACGCGCGGAGCAGCGGGGCGCCGGCCAGTCCGAGCAGCTCTTCGTGCTGCACGACGGGCGGCGCTACGAAGGGGTCCCGGGCGGGCTCGAGTGGCGCGTCGTCACGTTCAGGGAGCACGGCATACCGGTGCGCCTGCCGGAGGTGAAGGCCAAGAGCGAGAAACTATCGTTCAAGTCCACGAGCGCGCTGATCGGCTCGCCGGCAAATGCCGACCGCTCCGAGCTCGCGTGGCGCACGGCGGTGCCGGTCATGGCGCTCGTGCTGATGCTGCTCGCCGTGCCGCTCGCGAAACTGAGCCCGCGACAGGGCCGGTTCGCGCGGGTGGGCGTGGCCGTGCTCGCATATTTCGTCTACTCGAACCTGGTCGCGGCGGTGCGCGTGTGGATCGACAAGGGCAGCCCGGGCGGGGCGCTCGGCATGTGGTGGGTGCACCTGCTGCCGGTCGCGCTCGCCGCCTGGCTCGTCTGGCGGGACGAGCGGCTCGGGCCGCTGCTGCGCCGCTGGCGCGCGGCGGGAGGCTGAGGTGCCGATCCTCGCGCGTTACATCCTGCGGACGGTCTTCGCCTACACGGCACTGGTGCTCGCGGTGCTGCTGGTGCTCGGCGGACTGTTCCTCTTCATCAACGAGCAGGACGACATAGGCACGGGCAGCTATACGGCGACCCAGGCGATGACCTACGTGTTCTTCAACCTGCCCAGTTTCGCCTGCCAGCTGCTGCCCATCGCGGCGCTCATCGGCTCGCTGCTCGGGCTCGGCAACCTCGCGCGCGGCAGCGAACTGGTGGTGATGCGGGCCTCGGGCATCACCACCGCGCGGTTCTGCGTCTGGCTCGCTGTGGCAGGCCTGGTCCTGGCCGCGCTGATGGCGGGCGTGAGCGAGTTCGTGGCTCCCCCGCTCGAGAAGTACGGGCGGCAGGTGAAGGTGTTCAGCAAGTACAGCGAGTTCAGCTTCGCCGGCAATCGCGGCGCCTGGGTGCGCGATGGCGACGCGATCATCAGCGTCGAGCAGCAGTCGGCCCAGTCGCGCTTCGGCGGGGTGCAGATATTCCGCTTCGGCCCGGGGCGCGTCCTGCTCGACGCCGGCCGTGCCGAGGCTGCGAGCGTGGACGACGGCAACGGCTGGCGGCTCGAGAACTACGCCGAGACTCGCTTCCGCGGGGACGGAACCGAGGCGAGGAAGGCCGCGATCGAGGAGTTCCGGTCGGAGCTGTCACCCGACTTCCTGGGGCTCGCGGTGGTCGAGCCGCAGGCGATGGGCCTGCGCGACCTCATGGCCTACGTCGAGCACCTGCGGCGCAACGCCCTCGACACGTCCCGCTTCGAGGTGGCGCTGTGGGCCCGCGTGGCGCGCTTCGTCGCGCTCATGCTGGTGATCCTCCTCGCCCTGCCGTTCTCGCTCGGCCCGCTGCGCTCGACCGGGCAGGGCGCGCGGACAATCGTCGGCATCCTGATCGGTGCGGGCTTCGTGCTGATGAGCCAGACGCTGGAGAACAGCGGGCAGATCCTCGGGCTCTCGCCACTCGTCACCGGCTGGCTGCCGACGGCCCTGCTCGGCACGCTGACGTTCGCGATGCTGGTCCGGACCCGCTGAGCGAGTCAGGATCCACGCCGTTTCTTCGGCACGACGACCACCCGTGTGTGCGACAGGCGGTCGTGCCATGCGCGCTTCCCGGGGTCGACGAGGATCCACAGCCATCCGAGCCCCGCCGGGAGCAGGGACAGGACGGCCGCCGCCAGCCGGCGCAGGGTGTCGCCCCAGGTGAGCGTGCCGCCGTCCTCGCGTTCCAGCCGCAGCCGCCATGACGCCATGCCGAGGGTCTGCCCGCGGCGCGTCCAGAAGATGCCATGGAAGAGCACGACGAGCCCGGCGAGCACGGCCCGATATGTCCACAGGAGCAGCGGGCTGCCGACACTCGTGATTGCTTCGCCGCCGGTCAGCGGCAGGAAGAGCGCGGTCGCGATCATGAGCACCGCCGCGAGCAGCAGCGTGTCGTAGAGCAGGGCGCCGAGGCGGCGCAGCAGCCCGGCAGTCATCGTAGCCTGCCTGGCCCGGGCCCGCCGGACGCGAGAAAGCAGTTGAGCGGATCCATGACTGGCCTGCGTCTGCTGGCGGCCGGCAACTGCGGCCGCGGGAACATTAATGCACGGGCCGAAGCGAGTCACGCGGGCGTTGCTAGAATCGCCCGACCACTGAGGCGGGCGCGGGACACCGGATGGCGAGGGACGAAATGCAGGAGAGCAGGGACCCGGGCGTCGCGGCGCGCCTGGTCTGGGACCTTCCGCTGCGCGTCGCGCACTGGATGCTCGTGTGCACCGTGCCCGGCGCCTGGATCACGCATTACGCGGGGACCCGCTGGTTCGCGTGGCACCGCACGCTCGGTTACGCGACCCTGGTGCTGGTCGCATTCCGCATCGTCTGGGGCTTCGTGGGCCCGCGACACGCGCGCTTCGCGGCGTTCGTGCGCGGCCCGCGGTCGGTACTCGACTACCTGCGCAGCTGGCCGCCGCGCGCCACCACCGGACACAATCCGCTCGGGGCGTTGAGCGTGCTCGCCATGCTGGCGGCGCTGCTGCTGCAGGCGGCAACCGGCCTCTTCGCCAACGACGAGATCGCGAGTGCGGGTCCGCTCTATGGCTGGATCGCACCCGCGACGAGCAACCGCATCACCGGCCTGCACGAGGCCAATTCGTACCTGCTCATGGCCCTCATCGCGCTGCACCTGGTCGCGATCGCGTGGTACGGGCGTGTGCTGCGCAGGCCGCTCGTGCGCGCCATGATCACCGGCCGAAAGCCTGCCTCCGAGGTCGGAGCGGGGGAGGCCGTCCGGGGTTCGCGCACACTGCTCGCGCTCGCCATCGTGGTGGCGCTCGTCGTCGCGCTGGTGCTCATGGTCCGGGCGGCGCCAGACGCGACGATCGCGCTCTACTGATTCACTCGGCCTTGTACTTGTCGTGGCAGGCCTTGCACGTGTCCGCCATGCTGAAGAACGCAGCCTTGGTCTTCGCCGGGTCCCCGCCTTTCGCTACCTGGGCGAGCGCGGCGCTGCGGTCCACGAGGTCCTTGAGCTTGGCGTCGAAGTCCGCCCGGTTGGCCCACATCGCGGGCTTCAGCTTCGAATTCGCGACATCCTGCGACTCCGGCGGGTAGGCCTCCGCAAGCATCGGCGTAATCGCCGCGACGCGCCCGGCGCGCAGCGCGAATTCCGGCGCGTCGAAGGGCATCTTGTCCTGTGCCATCGCGCCCATCGGCCGGATGTTCCAGACCATGACCTGGTAGAGCGCCTTGCGATACGTCAGCGCCTGCTCGCCCTTGGTGGGCGGGCCGTCGGCACGGGCGGCGCCGGCAAGGGCGACTGTTGCCGCAAGGCACAGCAGTACGGGGCGAAACACGGATCGGATGGGCATTCGACGGCACTCCATTGGTCGCGGCTGGTTGCACGAGCGGGCGACCTTACCTCAGCTGCGCCGGGCCCGCCAAGAGCCGAGGCCCGGACCAACGCCCGCGCGATCAGTCCGGAATGCGTCGCGCCTTTGCCTCGATGGTGGCGCGGTGCGTGCGCAGGATGGCCCAGACCTCCTTTTCCGACGGCCGGTCGGCGAGACGCGCGATCAGCCCCGCGATCTGCGGCCACTCGCGCCCCCAGGAAAGCAGGCGCGCAGCGTCGGCGATCACGGTCGCCTCGACCTTGTCCGGCTTCGGTGGCTTTTCCGTTCGTACGGGCTTCGCCGGCGTGGGCGCGGCCTTCGTCGTGCGCGGCCGACTGACCGGCGGTTCGGCCGCGGTCCTCGCCGCCGTGCGTCGGGGTGCCGGCGCTGCCGCGTCCCGCGTCGGTTCGCGGGGCTTCGGCACGGCCAGCGGGATGAACCGTTCGATGTGCTCGGAGCCGAGCAACGTGGTGAGAAAGCTCATCAGCTCCAGCGATTCGGCGAAGTCCGCGTCGCCTTTCACCTGGCGGTCCACCAGCTCACGGCGCAGTTCCTGCAGCCGGGTCCGCGCAAGGTCCACGATCCAGCGGGTCGGCCGCTGGTGCCGCGGCCAGTCCTGCACTTTCGCATACGCCGCGGCGTCGAGGTCGAGGTAACTGGCGTGCAGTTCGACGCTCGCCATCCAGCGATCGAGAAGATCGGCGATCCGCTTGTCAGCTGCGCCCATGTCCTGTCCGGTCGTGTGATCGCGCCAAGTGTAATCGGGCCAGTCGTCTGGTCGCGACGGAGATCGCGCCAAGTGTAGTGCCAGATCCGGTCCCGCGCACTGCGGCGCCTGCTGCGATGCGGAGCCTGCGACATGGGTCCCGGTCTGGGTCGTCGCGGGGCACGCTCTTGCGCCGCAACACCCCCCGATTGCCCGCAGGCAACCGTGCTGCGCGCCGGGGCGGGGTGCATCGGCCGCAGCGTTCCAGTATGGTCCCGTGCGCATGACCGCCACCGGTGACCCGACGGCCGCGACGAGCTTCGATCCCTGGTCGGGAACGCGAGGCGTGGGTGCGAGGCCGGCGTTTGCGGTGCCGCTGATCGTGGCCGTCACCGGGCATCGCGACCTGCTGCCCGCCGAATTGCCGGAGATCCGCAGGCGCGTTCGCGCCCTCATCCTGGAGTTGCGCGACGCTTACCCGGACCGGGCGATCATGATGATGTCGCCGCTGGCCGAGGGTGCGGACCGGCTGGCCGCCGAGGAGGCGCTCGACATCGGCATTCCACTGGTCGTGGTCCTGCCGATGCCGAGGGAGCACTACCTGCGGGATTTTCCCACTGCGGGCTCGTGCGCCGAATTCGATCGACTTTGCGCCGCCGCGGCCGACGTGTTCGAACTGCCGCTGGTTGCGGCGGCCGCGGGCCCGCCGGCCGACGGGCCGCAGGTCGATCGCGAGGCCCAGTACGCGAAGTGCGGCGTCTTCCTCTGCGCGCACTGCCACATCCTGCTCGCGCTCTGGGACGGCAAGGCGTCCGCCCAGGTCGGCGGCACCAGCCAGGTCGTGCACTTCCACCACCGCGACGTCATGCCGGGTTACGGCGCCCCGGCTTCCTCGAGCCGCCTCGCGCTCACCGATGACGAGAGCGACCTCGTGTATCACGTGGTCTGTTCGAGGGACCGGCCCGACGGCGCGCCGGCCGAGGGCCTCGAGCCGCTCTCGGTCGCGTGGTACACGACGGACGAGCGCAATCCGCGCACCGACGCGATGCCGGCGCGACACCGGCGCGTGTTCGAGCGTTCGAGCGAATTCGGCCGCGACGCGGCGCTGCACGCGGAGGAGATCGAGCGCGGGTGCTATCCGCTGCTCACGGACGCGCAGGCCTCACGCCTGCCGCCTGGGCTCGGCGACATCAACCGCGTCTTCTGCGCCGCGGACTGGCTCGCGGTCCACTTCCAGAAGCGCTTCCTGCTCACGCTGCGCGTGAGCCACGCCTGCGTGTTCCTGACCGGCCTCGCCTACATTTCCTACACGGATTTCTACTCGACGAGGTTGTTCCTGTTCATGGTGCTCGGGCTCATGCTCACGGCGACCGGCATCAACCGCATGGCGGGGCGGGGCGCCTGGCACCGCAAGTACCTCGACTACCGCACGCTGGCCGAGGGGCTCCGGGTGCAGTTCTACTGGGCTGCCGCCGGCGTGACGAGCGGCAGCCTCACGAAGTTCGCACACGACAACTTCCTGCAGATGCAGGACCCCGAACTCGGCTGGATCAGGAACGTGATGCGCGTGGCGGGCACGGAGTGCGACGCACGGCGGGTCGCGGACCCGGCGGGCGTCGCCTTCGCGGTGGACGAGTGGATCGGCGACGAGCGCTCCGGCCAGCTCGGCTACTTCCTGCGCAGGACCGCCGATCGCATCCGCAGGCGCGAGACGACGCAGCGCATCGGGCGCGCCGGCATCTGGTCCAGTACCGCGACGCTCGCGGTGCTGATGTTCGTCGGCGCGGGCGTGCCCGACGCCGTGCGCGTGCCCCTCGTGTACGCCATGGGCTGCGTACTGCTCGCGGTCGGCGTGCGGCAGTCCTATGCCAAGGGCACGGCCGAGGCCGAACTCATCAAGCAGTTCGAGTTCATGGGCAGGACCTTCCACAACGCGAGGCGCCGGATCGACGACGCCCCCGACGACGCCGCGAAGCGCGGCGTCCTGAAGGCGCTGGGCGACGCCTCGCTCGAGGAACACGCGCAGTGGATCCTGATGCACCGCGAGCGATCGGTCGGCCAGGAAGACATCGTCCGCCTGAGCTGAGCCAGACGTGCGGCCGCAGGCCATGTTGTTGGCCGGTCCGGTCGCGCGGCCGGCGAGATCAGCGCGATGCCACAGTCCCGATCAGGCGCGAGTAGAAGTCCGTCAGGCGCCGGAGGTTGTCGAGCGTCAGGTGCTCGTTCGTGCCGTGGATCATCTCGAAGTCGCGCAGCGACGCGACGATCGGCTGGAAGCGGTACACGTCCTGCGCGATGCCCGCGAGGTAGCGGCTGTCGGTCGTCGCGGTGACGAGCCCCGGAGCCACGGGCACGCGCCCGCCGTCGGAAGCGAGGGCACCGATGATGCGATAGGCGTCGGAGTCCGCGGACGACACGGGTGACGGGTCGTAGGCCGGGCCTTCCCACGCGAGCTGGACGTCGAGCCTGCGGGTCGCTTTCTCCGCGCGCGCCATTACCTGTGCCGCGGTGTCCTGCGGCGAGATGCGGTAGTTGATCCACGCCGTCGCGTCCTGGGGCAGGACGTTTTCCTTCGGGCTGCCGCGCAGCATTGTGGGCGCGATGGTCGTGTGCAGCGACGCGGCACCCGCGGGCGCGGCGGAGATTTTCGCAATCAGCAGGGGCTCGAAGAGCCAGGTGTTGGCGACGACCACCCGCGCGCCCAGGCCGGCGTCGGGTGCGAGCGTGCGGACCATGTCCGCGCCAGGGCCGCTGAAACGCATCGGGAACGGGTGCGAGGTTACGGCCAGCACGGCCTTCGCGAGCACCTCGACACCGGTCTCGGGCGGCGGCGCGGAGGAGTGGCCGCCTTTCGCGGGCGCGGTGATGCGCAGCGTCGCGTAGCCTTTCTCGGCGATGCCGATGAGCGCGGCCGATCCACCGGCAAGCGGCAGGTCGGACACGACAGCAAGGCCTTCGTCCAGTGCGAAGAGCGGCGCGAGACCGCGCGCGCGCCACGACTCGGCGACCGCTTTCGCGCCCGTGCCGCCGGATTCCTCGTCGTGCCCGCTCAGGACGATCACCGTGCGCTGCGGCTGGAAGCCCGACGTGGCCAGCGACTCCACGGCCTCGAAGATGGCGACGAGCGAGGCCTTGTCGTCCACCGAGCCGCGGCCCCAGACCGCGTCGTCGGCGACGGCGCCGTCGAAGGGAGGGTGTTTCCAGTCGCCTTCCGTGCCGGGCGTGACCGGCACCACGTCGTGGTGCGCCATGAGCACGATGGGCGCAAGCGCCCGGTCCGTGCCCGGCCAGGTGTAGACGAGCGTGTGGCCCGCGGCGATTTCCCGCCGCATCGCCGCGTGCGCGGCGGGGTAGGTGGCTTCGAGCCAGGCGTCGAATCGGTCCCATTCTGCCCAGTCGTTCTCCGCGCTGTCCTGGTGGCTGATGGTGCGGAACCGGACGGCCTCCGAGAGGTGCCGTGCCGCCTGCGCGATGTCCACGCGTACGGACGCCGCGAGCGGGACCGACGCGAAGTCCTTCGCGGCCGGAGGCTCGAAGGCTGCCGTCCTCACCACGACGACGACGGTGACGAGCGCGACGGCGCCGAGCGCCAGGGAGCCGATCAAGGAACGTCTTTTCAAGGATTGCTCCGGGCCTGTGCGATCTGGGTAACCCGTTTGTGAACCGATCGGCGAGCGGCGTCAAGGATCGACTCGCCCGTGCGGAGCGTCACCGCGGCCGCCATTGCCCGCTGCTGACCTCGGCCACCGGGTGGACAGCCCATTCCGTGCCTGTATCCTGCGGCCACGCCGTCGCAGTCGCGGCGGGATGGGGGGAGCCGGTGACGCACATCGCAGAAGCCGTCGCGACCGAGGTCAGCGGCGGCGCAGAGTTGAGTCGCAGTCTGCGTTCGCGGCACGTGTCCATGATCGCCATCGGCGGGATCATCGGCGCGGGCCTGTTCGTCGGCTCGTCCACGGCGATCAAGACCGCGGGACCCGCTGCAGTCGTCTCCTACGCGATCGCCGGGCTGATCATCCTGCTCGTCATGCGCATGCTCTCGGAAATGGCGATCGCGGTCGAGGGAGCGAAGACCTTCCCCGAGTTCGCGCGCGTCGGCCTCGGTCACCTGGCCGGGTTCCTGTCGGGCTGGCTCTACTGGTACTTCTGGGTGGTCGTGGTCGCGATCGAGGCCATCGCCGGTGCCAAGATCATCAGTGACTGGTTTCCCGTGCTCCCGGTCTGGATGGTTGGCGTCGCGCTCATGGCCGTGCTCACGGCCGTGAACCTGATGTCGGCTCGTTCATACGGCGAGTTCGAGTTCTGGTTCTCGTCCATCAAGGTCGCTGCGATCATCGTCTTCATCCTGGTGGCCGGTGCCTTCGCATTCGGCGTCACTTCTGGCGCAGGGCCGTCCTTCGCCAACCTGACTCAGCACGGCGGCTTCGCCCCGTACGGCTGGGCGGTGGTGCTGGCGGGCGTGACCTCCACCATCTTCTCGCTCTGCGGCGCGGAGATCGCGACCATCGCGGCGGCGGAATCCGAGGAGCCGGCCAGGACGATCTCGCGCATGACCGTCACCGTGTCGGTGCGGATCCTGATCTTCTACGTGATCTCGATCCTGCTCATCGTCGCAGTGGTGCCGTGGACCGAGATCGTGCCCGGCATCTCGCCGTTCGCGACGTCGCTCAGGTTCATGGGCTATGGCCGCGCCGACGTGATCATGAACGCCGTCGTGCTGGTCGCGGTGCTGTCGTGCCTCAACTCCGGACTCTACGTCACCTCGCGGGCACTGTTCGGCCTCGCGAAGTACGGCGACGCCCCGAAGTGGCTGGTGCAGGTGAATTCCCGCAAGGTGCCGGCGCGCGCCATCGTCGTGGCGAGCCTGTTCAGCTACGGAGCGCTCGCGGCCGAGCGGCTCTCGCCGGAACACGTGTTCAGCTTCCTGCTGAATTCCTCGGGCGTGACCATGATGCTGCTGTACCTGCTGGTATCGGCGGCCCAGCTTCGGCTGCGGGGGCAGTTCGAGGCCACGGCGCCCGAGCGGCTGCAGATCCGCATGTGGCTGCACCCGTAGGGCACGTGGTTTGCGATCGCTTGCCATGGTGGCGATCATGGTCTTCATGGGGCTCACGCCCGACCTCGCGAGCCAGCTCTGGATGAGCCTGCTGGTGGCGGGAGGATTCGCTATCGCCTTCGCGCTGCGCCTCGGGTCGAAGCGCGCCTGAGGGGGCGACGAACTCCGCGAGCGGCAGCACAGACCAGCGGTCGCAGCGCGGGCAATGAGTGGCCAGCTCGTGGTCGTGCTTGAGCAGGCCGGCGATGGTGCCGAGGTCGATCATTAGACGAGGGCAGGGGCGAGGCAGGGTCACCGGTCCGGCCGCGCCGGTCCCCGAACCCGGCTCGCTCGCGCTGCAACCAAGTGTTCACGGCGTTGATCTGGGGCAGCAACCGGGCGGCGTTTTCGTATGCGCCGGAGTCTCTGACAGGCCGCAAGATCTGCGTGACCGCGCAGATCGAACTCTACAAGGGAATAGCCGAGATTATCGTGTCGGGTCCTGAGCAGATTCAATTACGCAAGTAGGTGGCCCAACATGCCACGACTCTGGACCCCGGCCCCGCGTCGGCACGGGCGGCCGAACCCCCGTCGTGCTGTGATTCGGCACTAGTCCACAGTTCCAAGTTGCGGGCTGCGGCAGACTCAGGCTTGCCTAGATCCCACCGGACGCATGCAATTGGCAGCAACGCTCGTCCGAATTCGATGGCATAGGCTTGGAGGCGAACTGCGGATATGAAGAAATACCCGGCTGTATCGATCGTCACGGCAGGCAATAGCTGTGTGGCGGTGAAGGCTCTGAAGGGGAGCAAGACCCTGGCCGTCGCAGCGCCGAGGCTACCGCTGCCGGACTGCTCAATGCCGCACGTATGTCGGTGTCGTTTCCAGAAGTATGCCGACCGGCGTGCCGAAGATGACGACCGAAGGTTGCTTGGTTCCTCGGAACGTTCAATCTGGTTCAAAGGGGAGC
This sequence comes from uncultured Gammaproteobacteria bacterium, assembly GCA_963706755.1. Taxonomy (GTDB): domain Bacteria; phylum Pseudomonadota; class Gammaproteobacteria; order Steroidobacterales; family Steroidobacteraceae; genus RPQJ01. The sequence goes on along the minus strand of CAVPNH010000005.1, from coordinate 75,031 downwards.
AGCGCAGGAAGTCGCGCAGTCGTCGCGCAGGCGATTAGCTCCCGGGTCACTAACGTTTCAAAGATCAAGCCCCAAAGGGTTAGGCTCATTTGAGTCAGGCCCCCGGCCCCGCGCCGGGGTTTCTGTTTCTACACGATCTCGCCCCTAATGCGCGGTGACGCTGAACATGACGCCGCAGTAAGCCGAGCAACCGAGGCGGTTTCGTCAGGGTTTCTCGGATGACTTTGCAGGCGCTGGACCCCATTGCTTGCGATCATGACAGTTGGGCCACATGGCGTTGCGTTTCGAAAGAAAGAGCGTCATTGGCATCAGGTTGAAGGTGTCTGCCTGATATGACACGACGACGATCGTATGACCGATCTCGTCGAATCACACGCCGACCATCTGACAGTCCCGAACGCTCATAGTCTCGAAGCCTATCGCTGGTGTTGTAACGCCCGGCAACCCGCAACGTAGATAGCCAATGGCGCGGTCCGTCTGGTCCCCAGGGTCAATTGGGCCCAACTGATCGATGACCTCGCTTCTGGTGAGGTGCTGCTCCCAAATCTCGCGCAATACAACCGGGGCGATGTATTGATCCGTGTCCTCAATCCGTTCGGGGGCAACATCACGAAGGCCAAAGGTGCAGCCGGACATGAGCGCCGCCGTCGAGACCGCGAGCAGCAGCGCACAAAGGTTTCGAGAAGTCACTGGTTGCCGTCGACCTGACGGTCTGGACCGACCGGGAGTCTCACGCCGCGCAACGCTGGTCGGCATCGGTAGAGGCCGCGCGCAGCGCCAGTTTCTGTACATTCGCACCACAAATGCGCGGTGACGCCCGCCACGGGGCGCGGCCCACGAACAGAAACCCCGCCGAAGCGGGGTCCGTGTGGAATGAGCGTGTCGCTAAACCCGACTTGCTCGGTTCTCTAATAGTCGTCGGTCTCGCGCCGTCCATGCCCCATTCGCCGCTCGGCGCCCTTGTGGGGGAGGACCTTCGTTGCGTGTTCGTACTCGCGACGCGGGCCGCGCCGTCGATCATCGAAGTGGCGGTAGACGCACTTGCAGGTGGCAGGATGGTCACAGGTCTTGAGCGGCAGCAGCGGGGCGCCAGCCGATAACACGCGAAGGTGTTGGAGTGAACGCGCAGCGTCGCAAGCGTTTTGGCCTGCGATGACCTCCACGCAGTGGTACTTCAGCCTTGGCCTATCACGGAACATCGCTGGCCACCTCGCCGATTGGTGGGATGTTCAGCTCGCCCTGCGTCGCTTCGTCAGCAATTGCTGCGACTGCTTCAACTGTACTCTGACACTTTCGGTCGGCAATGCGTAGTGTTGGAACGCTACGCTCAATGACACGGATGCCCCGGCCCCGCACCGGCGCCCTACCGTCCTGGGCGATTGCCGAGGTCGATCATGGGGCGAGCGTAGGCCGAGGCAGGCCTGGTGGGTGAGCCTGAATTGCGGCCTTTGCTTAGTCGGCGCTTCTTACATAGCACCAGACGGCATGAGAAGCGTTCGCACCCCGAACCGGCAACCGATTGATTCAATAGAAACGCTCTAAATCGGTACGCATATTGCATCCAATAACGCAGGGCGGGAGGCGCTCGGCTTCGCAACGCCTTCTGAGCCGGCGACGCACAGCGAACTGAGCAGCACGTTCATTTGGCCGATACAGAGCCCCGGCCCCGCGCCGGAGTTTCCGCGTCAGGCCAGCGATCGTTCTGAAGTCAATCATCGTGTGAAGATCCCGTCGGATAGCGTAAGCGAGTGACCGCCAAAAACAGTTCTACGTTATGTCATAAAGATCTTGTGACGTGTGTCAGATCCATGGCCTAAGGCTGTAGCTCGACTACCTGCGCATCGACAGAACACCGCGAAATGCAACGCTCCGAAATTCAGGAAACGATTCGCATCGACAAGCAGCGTCGCTTCATTCGAGCGATGTCGAAGGCGATCGAAGGGCTGCCCGTGACGCAGGCCGAGCGCAACTTGCTGGATGCGATCTTTGTGGCGCTACTGCGCGGCGATGATGTTGCCGACCTGACCGGAACCAAGCCGCCGCACAATCGCCGCTCGGGCGACGGGACTCATATCGCACTCCACTACCTGTGCCTCACGCAACTACTGAAGGAGAAGGCGGACGTAGCGTGGAAGACCGTCGGCGATGCTTGGGGATTGAGACGACGTGACGTGCAGAAGATCGTGGCCGGCAATTGGGCCGCGCTGGCCATGTTGCCTCAGTATTCCGGCGCCCCGGGCAAGCTGCTCCAACTCTGTGAACAGCGTGCTTGGACTGCTCGGCTTGGGCGTCGCCGGTCTCGGCTTGAGCCGACGACGCAAAGCGTAAGCGCCGCGCTCAACGCGGCAAGAGGCCCGTCCTAGTGACGGGCTTTTTGATTCTGCGTGTGAGTCGCAATCAGGGCCAGGAAGCCCCGTAGACGTTCTGGCCTCGGGCCACCATTGAACGATGGGGCTGAGTGGCTACCTGAAAGAGGATTAAGCCCTGCGCCGCTTCTTGGGCGCTACCGGCAGCGGAACTCTACTTCCGCCTGCGCTTCTGACTTGAACGGCACCATGTCCTTTTGCGCGGTGCTGACGACTTCCAGTTCTTTTTGTTGCCGAGCGCAGCACGTGCCGGCCTCTTTCAGCACATTCGCCTTTACGCTCGCACCCGTGTGCTGGATGCCCCACTGCGACCTGGAAATCATGTAGGTCCCGTCGCCCATCGGAACAACCCCTGATGCGGAGGCACAGCCGCAATAGACACCGACCGCCAGTAACAGTATTGATCTTTGCATTATCCCGTCCCTGTTCCGTCGGAATGTAGGGGCGACGCTACTCCCGGTCGCGTTCACCGCCATAAGGGCTAATCGGCGGTGCTGTTACTGCACTTCACCCGCGACGCCACCACCTGGCGCTGCGTCGAGTATCCCGACCTGGTGATGCTGCAGGGTGGTGGCTACGAGGTGGACGGGCAGGGGTTCAATTCGCTGGCCGAGGCGCTGGCGATTCTAACGGGCGCGTCTCCTGGCGGTCCTCGGAACCGAGGCACGTGAGGTGCCTTAGACGCCTGGCGAATGAGCTGGAAGAATCGGACGCCGAAATCGCGCAAATTCCGTACGGGAATATTCCCACCAGATTCCCACGAGACCGTAGGAAGGGCGGGTTATTCCGTAAGCCATTGAATCAAATGGCGCTCCCAGAGGGATTCGAACCCTCGTACCAGCCTTGAGAGGGCTGTGTCCTGGGCCTCTAGACGATGGGAGCGTGCCCGAAGATTGCAGGCTGTCGGAGCCTGCGTGAGGGCGCGTATTATACGCAGCCCTTTTTGCCGGTCCAGCGGAAGCGCCCTAATTGTTCTCCAGCGACATCCCAGACACGTCCGGCCATCCGTCGCCCGTCATCGTTCCGCGCGCCGATCACCCGATTTCCCGCGCCAACATTTCCCCGGGCGCACTGAAAGTGCTCTATCGCCTGCGCGAGGGCGGATTCCAGGGCTTCCTGGTCGGTGGCGCCGTGCGCGACATGCTGCTGGGCTTGAGTCCCAAGGATTTCGACATCGCGACCGACGCCCATCCCGAGCAGGTGCGGAAGCTCTTCAGGAACTGCCGCCTGATCGGGCGGCGCTTCCACCTCGCGCACGTGCGCTTCGGCCCGGAGATCATCGAGGTCGCGACCTTCCGCGCCGCGCACACCGAGATCGACGAGGACCACGGCGTGGACGAGGTCGGGCGAAGGGTGCACGACGAGCACGGTCGCATCCTGCGCGACAACCTCTACGGCAGCATCGAAGAAGACGTCTGGCGCCGCGACTTCACGGCGAACGCCCTTTACTACAGCATCGAGGACTACACGATCTGGGACTACGTCGGTGGCGTGCCGGACGCGACTGCACGCGTCCTGCGCATGATCGGCGACCCGGAGACCCGCTACCGCGAGGATCCGGTGCGCATGCTGCGTGCCGCGCGTTTTGCCGCCAAGCTCGGCTTCACGCTGCATGCCGAAACCGAAGCACCGCTGCACAAGCTCGCCTACCTGCTCGACGGCGTGCCTCCGGCGCGCCTGTTCGACGAGGCGATGAAGCTCCTGCTCGCAGGCTCGGCGGGCGCGTCCTGCAATCTGCTCGCGCGGCTCGGGCTCCTGTCGCACCTCATGCCCGACGTCGTGCGCGCGGTGAACGAAGCCCCGGACTCGCCGGGCGCGCGCCTGGTGCAGCTCGGTCTCGCCAATACCGACGACCGCGTGCGCGAGGACAAGTCCGTCACGCCGATGTTCCTCTTCGCAGTGCTGCTGTGGCCCGCGATCCTGCGCGAGGCGGGCGTGCCGCGCGGGCCGCTGCCGGACGACCCGGCGCTGCTCGGAACCGCCTGCGATGCGGTGATCTCGCGCCAGATGCGCCGCATCGCGGTGCCCAAGCGGTTCACGTTGCCGATGCAGGACATCATCCTCATGCAGCCCCGCTTCGAGCGTCGCGCGGGCCGGCGCGCCGCGCGCTTCCTCGAGCATCCTCGCTTCCGCGCGGCCTACGATTTCCTGTTGCTGCGGGTCGCCTCCGGCGAAGTCGACCCCGAGGTCGCCGCGTGGTGGACCCGCCTGCAGGAGATGCAGCCCGACGAGCGCCTCACCGAGGTGGAGAGCCAGCCCCGGACCGGTGATGCGGCCCCGCGATCGCGCTCCCGGCGTCGTCGCCGGGGTCCCGCCACCTGAGCGGAGGAGCGCGTCGATGAAAGACGTGTCCTGGATGCCAGCCTATGTCGGACTCGGCAGCAACCTCGAGGATCCGCATGCACAGCTCGAACGTGCATTCGAGGGACTTGCGGCCGTGCGCGGTTCGCAGCTCATCGTGCGTTCCTCGCTCTATTGTTCGTCGCCCTTCGGACCCGTTGCGCAGCCGGACTTCGTGAACGCCGCGGCTGGCATGCTGACGACGCTCGCTGCCGGCGAATTTCTCGCGGAACTCAAATCGCTGGAGGAGCGCCTCGGCCGGGCCCGACCGGTCGTGCGCTGGGGCCCGCGTCGCATCGACCTCGATCTTCTCGTGTACGGCGGGGCCCGAATGGACGAGCCGGGACTCACCGTGCCGCATCCTGGCATTGCGGAACGCGCCTTCGTGCTCGAGCCGCTCGCCGAAATCGCGCCGGAACTCGAGGTGCCGGGCGTCGGTCGCGTCCGCACGCTCGCGGCCCGGGTGAGCGCGGCCGGCCTCGAGCGGATCGCCGCATGAGCCCCGCGCCGCAGAAGCCCGAGGCCGAGCCGGAGATCGTCCGGACGCCGCATCGCTTCGTGGTCGTCGAGGGACCGATCGGCGTCGGCAAGACGAGCCTCGCGCGCCGGCTGGCGGCGAGCTTCGGCAGCGACCTCGTGCTCGAGCAGGGCGACGAAAACCCGTTCCTCGAGCGCTTCTACCGCAATCCGCGCGCCGCCGCGTTCCAGACGCAGCTCTACTTCCTGTTCCAGCGCGCCCGCCAGATGCAGGACCTGCGGCAGCAGGACATGTTCCAGCGCGTGCGCGTCGCGGACTACCTGCTCGAGAAGGACCGGCTGTTCGCGCGGCTCACGCTCGACGACGAGGAGTTCGGCCTCTACGAGCAGGTCTACGCGCGCCTCGCGATCGACGCCCCGGTGCCCGACCTCGTCGTGTACCTGCAGTCGCCGGTGGACGTGCTGCTCGAGCGCATTGCGCGCCGCGGCATCGCCTACGAGCAGGCGATCGAGCGCCGCTACCTCGAACGGCTGGCGGAGTCCTACGCGCGGTTCTTCCTCGAGTACGACGCGGCCCCGGTCCTGACGGTGAACGCGGCCGACATCGATCACGTCGGCAGCGAGCCGGATTACGCGGGTCTGCTCGCCGAAATCGTCCGGGTCCGCAAGGGCAGGCACTTCTTCAACCCCATGAAGAGCCTGTTGTAGTCCCCGTCATTGATGTTTGAGGGCGGCTCGGTCATTCTTGCCGCTCTCTCGAGGCCGCCCCATGTACACACAACTCCAACTGCGCGGTTCGGCCCGCCCACCGGTGAACGTCGCGACGCTCGGGCGCATGAAGGCCGAGGGCGAGAAGATCGCGAGCATCACCTGCTACGACGCCAGCTTCGCGGCGCTCGTGGACGAGGCGGATGTGGACCTCGTGCTGGTGGGCGACTCGCTCGGCATGGTGATCCAGGGTCACGACACGACCGTCCCCGTCACGCTCGACCACATCGTCTACCACTGCCGCGCGGTGGCCCGGGGCCTGTCACGGCCGTTCCTCATGGCCGACATGCCGTTCATGACCTATACGTCGCGTGAGGTTGGCACTGAAGAACGCCATGCGCCTGATGCAGGAAGGCGGGGCCAAGATGGTCAAGCTCGAGGGCGGCGCCGAGCAGGTGGGCATCGTCGAGTTCCTCGCGGGCCACGACATCGCGGTCTGCGCGCACCTGGGGCTCAGGCCGCAGTCCGTGCACAAGACCGGCGGCTTCCGGGTGCAGGGGCGCGAGGAGGCGGCCGCCGACCAGATGCGCCGCGACGCGAAGGCGCTGCAGGACGCGGGCGCCGACATCGTGCTGCTCGAGTGCATCCCCTCGCAGCTCGGCAAGGAGATCACCGCCGAGCTGCACGTGCCGGTGATCGGCATCGGCGCGGGCCCGGACACCGACGGCCAGATCCTGGTGCTCTACGACGTGCTCGACATCACGCCGGGACGCAAGCCGCGCTTCGTGCAGAACTTCATGATCGGGCACGACAGTCCGCTGGCGGGCATCAAGGCGTACGTCGCAGGCCGTCAAGTCGCGCGCCTACCCGGCCGCGGAGCACTGCTTCTAGCAGCCCCCGTGATGCAGACCATCACGCGCATCGCAGACCTGCGCGACGTCGTGCGCGAGTGGCGCCTGGCGCGCGAGAGCATCGCCTTCGTGCCGACCATGGGCAACCTGCACGCCGGCCACGCGAGCCTCGTGGGTGCTGCGCACACCCACGGCGCGTCGCGTCGTCGCGAGCGTGTTCGTGAACCCGCTGCAGTTCGGCCCGAACGAGGACTTCAACGCCTACCCGCGCACGCCGGTCGACGATTCCGCGCTGCTGCCGGAACTCGGCGCGGACGTGCTGTTCCTCCCGACCGTGGCGGAGATGTATCCCAAGGGCTCGATCGGCAGCACCATCGTGGACGTGCCGGAGCTCTCGGGCATCCTCTGCGGCGCGTTCCGGCCTGGACACTTCCAGGGCGTCGCCACCGTGGTCGTGAAGCTCCTGAGTCTCGTGCAGCCGGACGTGGCGATCTTCGGCGAGAAGGACTACCAGCAGCTCACGATCATTCGCATGCTCGGTCGAGGATCTGTGCCTGCCGGTCAGCGATCGTCGGCGCGCCCACGGTGCGCGCCGAGGACGGGCTGGCGCTCAGTTCGCGCAACCGCTACTTGACGCCCGAGGAGCGCGCTCGCGCGCCGCAGCTCTATCGCGCGCTCTGCCTGGCCCGTCGTCGGCTCGAGACCGGCGACAGCGACTGTGGCCGACATCGAGCGCGAGGGGATGAAAGCGCTGCGCGACGCGGGATTCTGGCCCGACTATTTCGAGGTCCGAATGGCGAAGACTCTGGCGAAGCCGCAGGGCCGGAACGTGGACGTGGTCGTGCTTGCGGCCGCGCGGCTCAGTCGCGCCCGGCTGATCGACAACCTGCAGTGCCGGGCGACGGGGGATCTGGGAAAAGCGGTTAGTGACTAGCCGCTCTCCGACTCCGGAGCGCCCACCCCACCGCCTCCCGCACCACCTCGCTCGCGTCCTCCCGTCGTCGCTCGAGCGCCCCGATCACCTCGGGCGACCGTCGGCGCATTGCCGAGCGCGACGGCGATGTTGCGCAGCCAGCGTTCATGCCCGATGCGGCGGATCGCGCTGCCCGCAAGTCGTTCCTCGAATTCGGCCTCGGTCCAGGCGAACAGCTCCGTGAGTCGCGTGGCGTCCAGGCCGTTGCGCGGCTGGAAATCCGGCTCGCCGGCGTGCTTCGCGTAGCGATTCCAGGGGCACACCAGCTGGCAGTCGTCGCAGCCGTAGATGCGGTTGCCGATCGCCCTGCGGAATTCCTCGGGGATCGGGCCGTGGTGCTCGATGGTGAGATAGGAGATGCATCGCCGCGCGTCCAGCTGGTACGGCGCCACGATCGCCTGCGTGGGGCAGACGTCGATGCAGGCCGGTGCAGCTGCCACAATGTGCGGTCACGGGCTCGTCGACGGGCAGCGGCAGGTCGGTGAACACTTCGCCAAGGAAGAACCACGAGCCGTCGTGGCGGTCGAGGAGGTTCGTGTGCTTGCCGATCCAGCCGAGGCCCGCATCGCGGGCGAGCGCCTTCTCGAGCACCGGCGCGCTGTCCGTGAACGCGCGATAGCCCTCGCGGCCCGCGGCCTCGGCGAGTCGCTCCGCGAGGCGTGCGAGGCGGTTGCGCACCACCTTGTGATAGTCGCGGCCGAGCGCGTAGCGCGACACGTAAGCCATGGACGCGTCGCCGAGCACGGTGCCGGGATCCGCGCCGTCGGGCCAGTAGTCCATGCGCGCCGAGATCACGCGCAGCGTGCCAGGGACCAGTTCCGCGGGACGCGAGCGGCGCACGCCGTGGCGCGCCATGTAGTCCATCCCGCCGTTATGCCCGGCTTCCAGCCAGGCGAGCAGGCGCCGCTCGTCCTCGGGCAATCCGACCGCTGCGATGCCGACCTTCTGGAATCCGAGTTCGCGGCCCCAGGCCTTCACCTGGGCGGCGAGTTCCGCGGGATCGATGTTCAATTCGGTCGGTATCGCCGGTGCGAGTGACGCGGCCAGTATAATGCCCGTCATGCACGCGCAGACCGGCGCCATCTATACCGCCTCGCAGGTTCGCGACCTCGATCGCCGCGCCATCGGCGAGCTTGGCATCCCGGGCTACGAGCTCATGACCCGCGCGGGCGGGGCGACGCTGGACGCGCTCTGCGCGCTCTGGCCCGCGGCGCGGACGATCGCCGTGCTCTGCGGACCGGGAACAACGGCGGCGACGGCTACGTGCGTCGCGCGCCTCGCGAGGGCACAGGGGCTGGGCATGGCCGTGGTCGCGCTCGGCGATCCGCAGTCGCTCGCTGGCGATGCGCGGCGCGCGTTCGACGACTTCTCGGCCGGGGGCGGCCGCTGCGAGCCCTGGTCGCCGTCCGTGCCTCGAGGCCGACGTGATCGTGGATGCGATCTTCGGCACGGGACTCGCGCGCGAAGTGAACGGCGAGGCCGCGTGCGTGATCGCGCGCGATCAACGCGTCCGGGCAGCCGGTCGTGGCCGTGGACATTCCCTCGGGCCTGCACGCCGACAGCGGCGCGGTGCTGGGCGACGCGGTGCGTGCGGATTTCACGGTGACCTTCATCGGGCGCAAGCTCGGGTTCTACGTCGGGCGACGGCCCCGATCGCGTCGGCCGCGTCCTGCTGGACGATCTCGCCGTGCCGCAGAGACCTTCGACGGGACGATTCCCGCCGCGCGACTCATCGGCGAGGAGGCGGTCGCACGCGCACTGCCGCGGCGGACGCGCACCTCGCACAAGGGCAGCCACGGGCACGTGCTCGTCATCGGCGGCGGCCCGGGCATGCCGGGGGCGGCGCGGCTCGCGGGCGAGGCGGCGCTGCGAGCGGGCGCCGGGCTCGTCACGCTGGCCGTGCATCCGGACAACATCGGCGTCGTGGCCGCGAGGCCCGAACTCATGTGCGTCGGCTGCAGGCGTCGGCCGCCGACATCATGCCCGCTGCTCGGAGCGGGCGACGGTCCTCGCGGTGGGTCCCGGGCTCGGGCAGGGCGCCTGGGCCGACGGCGCTGCTCGCGGCCGCGCTCGCGAGCGGGCTGCCGATGGTCGTGGATGCCGACGCGCTCAACCTGCTCGTCCGCCGCGCCGCGAGCGAGCGAGCGCTGGGTGCTGACGCCGCATCCCGGCGAGGCCGCGCGACTGCTCGGCGTCTCAGCAACGCCGCGGTCCAGGCGGATCGCCTCGCCGCCGCGCGCGAGCTGCAGGCGCGATACGGCGGCGTCGCCGTGCTGAAGGGCGCAGGCACGATCGTGGATCCGCCGGGCGGACCGCCCTGGATCTGCGACCGTGGCAACCCGGGCATGGCCGCCGGCGGGATGGGTGACGTGCTCACCGGCGTGATCGCGGGCATCGCCGCGCAGTGCGGCGACCTCGGCCTCGCGGCGCGTGCCGGCGTGTTCGTGCACGCGCAGGCGGGCGACCTTGCGGCCCGCGCCGGCGAGCGCGGGATGCTGGCGAGCGACGTGCTGCGGCAGGTTCGCGCCTGCGTGAATCCCGCGTGCGATTGACTGCCGCGAATGCCGCGGAGACGCGCGGCGTGGGTGCCCGTCTCGCGGCAGCACTGAGCGATGCGTCGACGAGCCAGGGCGCGCTCGTCATCGGCCTCTCGGGCGACCTCGGCGCGGGCAAGACGACACTGGTCGGCGGGCTGCTCGCAGCGCTCGGGCACGAGGGCGCCGTACGCAGCCCGACCTACACGCTGATCGAGCCCTATCAGCTCGCCGGTCGCGACGTCGAACCACTGCGACCTGTACCGGTTGCGCCATCCTTCTGAACTCGACGATCTCGGCCTCCGGGACCTGCTGTCGCCGCGCAGCCTGCTGCTCGTGAGTGGCCGGAGCGGGCGGAGGGCCGGCTCGGGACGCCCGACCTGTCGCTCGACCTCGGCCTATCTCGACGACGGCCGCTCGGTGGACATCTCCGCGGCCAGCGAAGCCGGCCGGCGAGTGCTCGCCCGGCTTGGCTCTAGACGCAACCTGACGAACGTCACGTATCTTCATAATTTCATTGAAATATTGCCCTGCGGTCAGGGTAGATTACGCCGCATGCCTGCGCGCCCGGCCAAGTTCATCGCGTACCTGCTGGCATCGGCCGCTCTCCTCGCGGCGCTGTCCGCAGCCGCGGCGACCCCCACCCAGTCACCGACGTGCGCCTCTGGTCCGGACCCGAGGGCACGCGGCTGGTGTCGATTTTCGGCGCCCGCGAAATATGAAGTCTTCGCGGTCGAGCATCCTGACCGCATCGTCATCGACCTCGAGAACGCCGAACTCGCTTTCGCGCAAGGTCCTGCCGGACGGGCAGGGGCCGGTGAAGGCGGTTCGCACCGGGCCGCGGCCGAACCACGGCCTGCGGCTGGTCCTGGACCTCGACCGCGCCCATGCGATGCGCAGTTTCACGGTCGGGCCGGAAGGCAAGGCGGGCCACCTCGTGGTCGAGCTGGCACCGACCGCCTGCGCCTCGAGTCTACTCATGCGTCCGGCGCGGCCGCGCCTCGCCCGGTGCGGTGTCGCCGTCGCGCCGGTGCGGCGTCGAGACCGCGAGTCCCGTCAAGCGACTGGCGGTTGCCGACGCAAACGGTCGCGACCTCGTGGTCGCGGTGGATGCAGGTCACGGCGGGCAGGATCCCGGCGCGCTCGGCCGAGGCGGTACCCAGGAAAAAGACGTCACGCTCGCCATCGCGCGCCGGCTCGCTGCGGCGATCGACGCGGAGGACGGCATGCGCGCCGTGCTGATCCGCGACGGCGACTACTTCATCACCCTCGGCAGCCGCACGCGCAAGGCGCGCCAGCTCGGCGCGGACATGTTCGTCTCGGTTCACGCGGACTCAGTGCGCAACCACGACGTGTACGGCTCGTCCGTCTACGTGCTCTCGCTGCGCGGCGCATCCGACGAGGCCGCGCGCTGGCTGGCCGAGAGCGAGAACGCCGCCGACTTGAAGGGCGGCGTGTCGCTCGACGACAAGAGCGACGTGCTCGCCTCGGTGCTGCTCGACGTCACGCAGAAGGAATCGGTGAGCAGCAGCGTCGAGGCCGCCGACAGCGTGCTCGCCTCGCTGCGCCGCATCGGCACGGTGCACCGCCCGCGCGTGCAGCACGCGGGCTTCGTCGTGCTCAAGTCGCCCGACATTCCCTCCATGCTGGTCGAGACGGCGTTCATCTCCAATGCCGACGGACGAGCGCCGGCTGCGCGACTCCGACCAGCAGCAACGCCTCGCCGAGGCCATTCGCGACGGCGTGAGGAATTATTTCTACGACCGCCCGCCGCCGGGAACCAAGGTCGCGGCGCTCTCCGCCGCGCAGCGCGGCGGGGGCGGCGCGGCGCAGACGCTCGCGGAGCGGTAGGTGGTTTGAGCCAGCGTGGTTCCGGCCACTTGCCAGGAATCAAACGGTCCGAAAATCGCCACGCAGGTCAGTGGGACCGACGTCGATTCTGATTATGCATTGTTTGCGAACCAGCCTCCTACCCAAGCCACGGCAAACATCGACATCGTAATGAAAAACAAAATTGGCGGAATATGCGCGAACTCGTCCTCCAAGTACCGCCTCGGCCTGAGGAGAATCAGTGGTCCTGCAGCCAAAAACGCGCTCCAAGTCAAGTCAGTGCGCTTGCACACAACGAGGCTTGCAAGAAAAGTTAACGCCGATAGCGCAGCGATCAGTAAGGCAATGTCACCTATCAGGGTTGCCACGGGTTCCTTCCTAGCCGCCGCAGTTTCCTTGGTAAGTGTCCCAATAGAAATCCGCCAGACCCGACAAGCTGTCTGAAAGGCCTTCGACCGGCCACGCTCGTCCGTACTGAGTATTGCTTAGGCCAACCGAGAATCCAACGTCCAAGCCAACTCCCGTTGAATACGTCTTGGTGTCGCCGTCATAGGTTACAGCTCCACCGGCGCCGAATATTAGCGCCCCTCCAAGGGACCAACCCCAACCCTGGATACCGGAGTCGGACACCGTTGTGAAATTTCTGTTGCCGGCACCGCCACTCGATTGCACGCTGCCACCGAACCTGTATCCGACCTGCACACCATCGCTTGACAGCTGGTGGACCGTGCCGGTGGAAAAGTCAGCGAGGTACCGATCCTCACCTTGAGGCGCCACGTAGTAGCCGGCGGAAAACGACCGCGTTGTCGAAGGATAAGTCCCCGGCGCTAGGTTCATGGGATTCTCGGGATCTTTGCGTGCGGCGTCCGCTCGGACTGGATCGCGCTCGCATTTTGGCCTTCGCCGATCATTCGTCGCGGCACCACCACTGCGACCCTCTGCCGAACGTCCCGCGGCCCCACCTGCACTTCCCGCGCTGCCGCGCAGCAGATCACGAACTCCTAACCAGAAATTCAACGAGTTGTAATTCAGCGTCAACGTCCATCGCTCAGTCGCTCGTCCCTCGAACGTGCCCCATGAGAACTCCCAGCTTCGGCCCGGCTCGATGGCTCTAACCCAAGCTCGGAGCGAATCGCCCCTTTGGAAGTACCCACTGGGATCAACGTACCTCAGCGGTCCGTTGTTGACGTACGCGTACCGGTTCCAGCCCTGGCTCGCATCGATCCCGTTCACGTACGGATCCGCCGACAGGAACCGCCCGATGGCCGGATCGTAGACCCGGCCGTTCATGTGCACGAGCAGGATATTGTCCAGTGCCTCGTGCCCGGTGTAGCCGCGGCGGGTGGTGTTGGCGATGCCGGTCCAGTCGGGCGGCGTGCTGCTGCTCCAGTTGCTGCCTCGCCGCGCACCCCATGCCCCGAAACTCTCCCTGGCGAGAATGGCGCCTGACCCATCCATCACCGCCTCGGTGCTGCCGAGATGATCGGTCGTCACGTAGAACGTGTCCGTCGTGCCGTCGCTCCTGCGGATCACCTGCACCTCGCCCGAGGGCGTCGGGATGCGGTGCTTCCAGTGCACACGCACGCTGGTGGTCAACTTCTCGAGCAGCCCGCCCACGTAGATCGTGGTCTCGGTGGCGCCGGCATAGGTGCTCACCTGCCGCCAGCGGCTGCGGTCCGGGGCGTAGTTGAATGAGGCCGTGTAGCCGCTCGCGCTCAGGCTCGCCGGCAGGTTGTCGCTGGTCCAGGTGAGCGTCGACCCGTTGCGGGTTGCCATGTTGCCGTTGGCGTCGTACGTGTACGAATTGGAGCCCGCGCTGACCACCGCGTGCTTGCGCACAGCATGGTAGCCGTAGCTGCCCACGTCCGAGCGGCTGGTGACGTTGCCGAGCGCGTCGTAGCCGACGCTGAGCGACTGTGCGCCGGGGCCGCTGGCATTCGTCAACCGATCGAGCGCGTCGTAGGTGAAGGATTCCGTGAGGCCCTGCCGCAGGTCCTGGCGGTTCTGCAGGTTCCCGGCCTTGTCCCAGAGATAGGCGAGGTTCTGCACGTTCGAGGCCTGGCCGCCGGTGCCCGCCTGGCGGGCCCTGGCCTCGCCGGTGAGCGGGTCGAACGCGTTCTGCAGCCAGAGGCCGTTGCCGTAGGTTTCGCTCACCGCGTTGGCGCGCGCATCGAGCAGGTTCAGGTTCCACAGCACCGGGCCGTTCACGTTGCCGGTGTAGTCCTGGATCGAGCTCAGCACGCCGCCGGTGTAGCCGTACTTCACCTTGACCCGCACCCCGGCGGTGCTCACCGGATAGGTGAGCGACTCTGGCGTCCCGAGCGCGTTGTAGGTCACATCAAACTGGTAGCTCGCATCCGAGTCAATGACTGGATCGGAACTTGATGCGAAGATCATAGTAGATGACGAGCAGAAACGCGCTTGCCGCGGCGCCAGCTGCGCTTCCTATGCAGGTGCCGCTCCAAGTCGACGGACACCTATCGCAAGTCAGCAGAATGTACAGCAGAATTCCAGAGGACGTAGTGGTAGCTGTGGCAAGCGCTACGTGCCACATCAAGACGAGTCGCCGGTGGGGACCGACATCGGGGCTTCCAAATGACCTAAGCACCTTAAGTAACGAATCATCCCATGCCCTACGTCCGGCCCATGCAATACGCGAGAAGGCGATATCGTTGATTTCACGCCATGGTCGACCACGTCGGGCCCACCATGCCAAGAACATCGCTACGTACGTGCACCCTGATACGAAGCTCACCCAATAGAGCGCCGAAGCGATTCTGAGGAAAGGCGGTCCATTGCGCCCGGCCCCATTCAGACAGTAGGACAGGTTCGAGACCGTGTCGTTCAATCCGAGTACAAGCGAAATGGCTCCGACGCACATGAATACCGCGCCAAGGATGAACACCGCTTTCGCATCCTTAGCCGCTTGCGAGCGTGGTTGTACGCCCGAGCGCATCAGTTTCCACACATAGCTGAACAAATCGAATTCGCGGCCAAATCGCCAAATTGCCAACCGATAAGGGTTCCAATCCCTGCCGCTGCAGTAACGCCAACGACCCCGGTTGCAAGAGCTGTCCCAACTGCCGCCCCCGCCACAGTTCCCGTCGCGCCTGCGGGAGCAATCGCACCAACGCCCGATGCAATTCCGGCCGAAGCGATTGACGATGCGGTGCGCTGCCCCCCCTGAAGCAGAGCTGCATTCGCACCGGCTGCGATACCCGCCGCCGTTCCGACAGTAAATCGCTGTGAATTGGATATTCCCGCATTCGCGGTCGACCCAGTGACGAGGCCGGTCACGCCGCCGACCAAGGCGCCAATGGCAGCCGCGCTCAATTGTCCGAGTCCCGGCGCCGGAGTTCCAGCCACGAAGCCACCAGCGGCGCCTCCCGCTATACCTGCTGTCATTTGGACTAGAGGCTCCAGACTCCCTCGACATTCGCCGATACATTTCCTGTGGTCGGCGCCCGCCTGCCTATTCGCACGTTGGCTGGGGTCCGTGCTCGTTGATGAGTTCGGCAGTGGAATCGACCTCATCGGTGGGGTAGGCGGTCTAGTATTCGGATACATTCGAGTCGCCGTTACCACGACTTCCTCCATTCCTCCGCTGCTGCTCGACATTCCCATGCCAGCTTCCAAGAACGCGCCCAGCCCAGAGCCCGGATTCACGGCACGAGCCGATACGATGATTTCTTCCATGTACCCGCTCGGGTCCGTATAGCCAAGCGGACTGTTCGTCACGTACGCATACCGATTCCAGCTCTGAGTACTCACCAGGCAGCCGACGTACGGATCCGCCGACAGGAACCTGCCGATGGCCGGATCGTAGACCCGCCCGTTCATGTGCACGAGCAGGAGGTTGTCGAGGTGCTCGTGCCCGGTGTAGCCGCGGCGGGTGGTGTTGGCGATGCCCGTCCAGTCGGGCGGCGTGCCGCTGCTCCAGTTGCTGCCGCGCCTCGCTCCCCATGCCCCGAAACTCTCTCTCACCAGAATCGCGCCCGCGGCATCCATCACCGCCTCGGTGCTGCCGAGATGGTCGGTGGTGACGTAGAGCACGTCATTCGTGCCATCGCTTCTGCGAATCACCTGCACTTCGCCCGAGGGCGTCGGGATACGGTGTTTCCAGTGCACGCGCACGCTGGTGGTCAACTTCTCCAGCAGCCCGCCCACGTAGATGGTGGTCTCGGTGGCGCCCGCATACGTGCTCACCTGCCGCCAACGGCTGCGGTCGGGGGCGTAGTTGAATGAGGCCGTGTAGCCGCCCGCGCTCAGGCTCGCCGGCAGGTTATCGCTGGTCCAGGTGAGCGTCGACCCGTTGCGGGTCGACATGTTGCCGTTGGCGTCGTACGTGTACGAATTGGAGCCCGCGCTGACCACCGCGTGCTTGCGCACAGCATGGTAGCCGTAGCTGCCCACGTCCGAGCGGCTGGTGACGTTGCCGAGCGCGTCGTAGCCGACGCTGAGCGACTGTGCGCCGGGGCCGCTGGCATTCGTCAACCGATCGAGGGCGTCGTAGGTGAAGGATTCAGTGAGGCCCTGCCGAAGATCCTGCCGGTTGCTGAGGTTGCCGGCCTGGTCCCAGGCGTAGGCGAGGTTCTGCACGTTCGAAGTCTGCCCGCCGGTGCCCGCCTGGCGGGTCTTCGCCTCGCCGGTGAGCGGGTCGAACGCGTTCTGCAGCCAGAGGCCGTTGCCGTAGGTTTCGCTCACCGCGTTGGCGCGCGCATCGAGCAGGTTCAGGTTCCACAGCACCGGGCCGTTCACGTTGCCAGTGAAGTCCTGGATCGAGCTCAGCACGCCGCCGGTGTAGCCGTATTTCATCTTCACCCGCACCCCGGCGGTGCTCACCGGATAGGTGAGCGACTCTGGCGTCCCGAGCGAGTTATAGGTCACGTCGAACTGGTAGCTCGCATCCGAGTTGATGGTGCGGCTCGAGGGGCGGCCGAGGGCGTCGTACGTGTAGCTCTCGGAGTAACCCATGCCGACCACGGCCTGCAGCCGGCCGACATTGTGCGCCGCCGCCGAGTTGCCCCAGGTCCAGGTCGAGGTGGCATCCGGCTCGACCCGGCTGGTCGGGCGTCCAAGGGCATCATAGCCAAACGTCGTCGTCTGGCCCTTGGCATCCGTCTGCAAAACGATTTCGCCAAGCGCATTCGGCGTGAACGTCCAGCTCCCGAGATCCATGTCCACGAGCCCGGTCCGCTGGCCACGCACGTTGTAGGTAACCGCGCTCACGACGTTGCTGGCGGCGTCGGTGGCCTGCTTCAACTGCCCGAACGCGTCGTACTGATAGTTCACCTGGCCGTTGGCGGCGTCGGTCAGCCGCAGCAGTTCGCCCCAGGCGTCGGTCGCGCGCGTCGTCGAGTGATTCAGTGGATCGGTGCGCGTGACCTGCAGGCCCGCGTAGGCGTACACAGTCGCCCGATCCAGCGCACCGCCCGCCCCGTAGAGCGAGTCCGCGGTCACGCGGTCCAGGAGGTCGTAACTCAGGGACTGGTAGCCCTGATCAGCTCCAGAGGTCAAGTAAGGCACGTATTCACGCGTCGTGCGGCCGCGCGAATCGAACTCCCGGCGCACGGTCCAGGCGGTGTCGTTGGTGGTGAGGAGCTGCGTCCTTTCCCACGCGAGTGCTTCCCAGCGGTTGAAATACTGGGTATCCGTGCGCACCGTGGCACTGCCTGCGTCGCGCTGGTCCTGCTGCACGATGAATTTCACTCTGCTGTCGCAGCCGGTTGGGCAATTTGAGTAGGTCCAAATGGTGGAAGTGCCATCTGGCCGCGTCTCGCCCGTGCGGCGGCCATGCTGATCGTAGCCAAAGCTCGTCATAAGCCCATTTGCGTCGGTGACCGAGCCCGGCAATCCAAGCACGAGGTCCCAGCCCTGCGTGGTGGTCTCGTTCGCAGCATTGGTAGTCGAGAGCGGGAACCTCCCGCTCGTGCCCCAGTTGGTCGTGGTCGTGCGTCCGATCATGCCTGCGCCGGTGACGGTCTGGCTCGACACGTTGCCGAAGCTGTCGTAACCGAGATCGAGCCGGGCCTCGAGCGTTGCGTTACCCGGTTCGAGACGAGCCTGCGTTGCGCGGCATGCGGCACCGTCCCAGGTCACGTCGCTCGAGCGTGCCACGGCCCCGCCGGCAGCAAGGGTGTGGCTGCTGGTCACCTGCGTGGCCGAGGGCCGGCCCAGGCACCAGTACGTCGTGTCGTTGACGACGCTGGTGTGCTGCACGCGTTCCGACTTGTATGAAGCCGGGTTCAGGCCGGTCGCGACCTCGGTCGTCGTGGTCGTCACGTCCTTGACCAGGCCTGACTGCGTGTCGATGCCGCCGGTGCCGGCGACGGCCGTCGTGATCGTTCGGATCCTGGTTCCATTGCTGAGACCGCCGACCTCGTGCTGGTCGGTCGTGCTCGAGGACACGTACGGAAACGACCGTGCGGCGTAGCCACTGCCGTACAGCAGGTTGCTCCAGGTGTTCGTGGTCAGCGCGATGCGGGTGCCGCTCGATTGCTGCTGCTCGAGGCTTGCGAGCGCGCCGATGTACGGGAAATCCTGCCTATAGGTCTCAATCGTCTTTAGGTTGTAGCCGACGCGATTATCGACGCCGGTGCGCTTCGCGTAGCCCAGGAACCCGCGGCCCTGCAGGTCCTTGCGTGCGGCCTCGTAGGTGAACGTCTGGTCGTAGGTCGCGTCATTGCCGCTCAGATCGCTGGCCGTGAGCTTGTTCACGACCCAGCGGCCGAGCTGAACGTCGACCTGCGGATACACGGCGCCGCTGCCCTTGGTATAGACCGCGCTGTTCGTGATGGGCAGGTAGGTGAACGCGGCCGTGGTACCGAACCCGTCGGTCGCACTCGTGAGCAGGTCCGGCAACGAGCTGTCGAGCGTGTGAACACGATAGCGGAGGACTCCGTTGCCATCCCGGTAGACGAGGTCCATCAGCCCGTCGCCGTTCATGTCGCTCAGGAAAAAATAGCCACTGACGTAAGGCAGTCCCGTGCTCACCGGCGCCGCGAGCACTTCGCCGCTCGATCGCATGAGGTACCACGTGTTACTCGAGGTGTTGGGTCCGAGCACGTCGTCGTAGCCGTCCCCATCCCAGTCGCCGATGATCCACCCGACGGAATAGTTCGTCAGATTCGGCCCGGCCTGCTCCGCCGTGAAGCCCTTGCCGGTGCTGAAACGGTAGCGCCACGTCGCAGTGCTGTCGAAGTAAAGGAGATCTGTCTTACCATCCCCGTTGAAGTCGCCGAAGTAGGGCTCGGAAGCCGCGTTCGCTGCACCGGCCCCGACCGTCCCGACCCCTGGGCAGATCGCCTCGATTCGATAGACGTAATTGTATCCGCCAGCCGCTCCGTCCGCGGCCAGGCCGACGGGTGCTAGCAGGGTGCTGAACCGCCGATAATGGCGAATTGCGAAATCAGCTCGGCCGTCCCCGTTGAAGTCGAGCGGGCGGCCGGACGTTCGCCCACGCCAGTTGGAGAACACCGGCCCCATGATCATCTCGTCGCCCGGTAGCGGGCCGACGAGCACCTGCACGGTGGATGAAAACGCGCCGCCTTGCACCTTCAGCCGGTAGCGGATCGCATCGCCGCCCGCGTAACCCACGAGATCCGCCCACACGAGGTCCTGCAGGCCGTCGCCGTCGACGTCGAGAGCGCGCGCATTGTCGCCGGTGCCAGTCGCGGTCACGGGCGCGCCGGTGTTCGTTGGAGTCGCGAGGCCGCTCGTCGTGCCAAGCATCACCCACCAGGTGCTGCCGGAGTACCGCACGAGCAGGTCGCCTTTGCCGTCGGCGTTGTAGTCGATGGTGATGGCCCCGGCGTAATTCGTATTGGCAATACCGGTGTTGACCGGTGCCGAGTATCCGCCGCTGGCCTCCGCGAAAAGCACCATCCATACGCCACTGCCCGAAGTGGCGCTCGATGAGTACACGAGATCCTCGCGGCCATCTCCATTCACGTCCAGCGCCCATGGTGAGGTCGGCAGCGTGACTCCGGTACTGACCTCGTTGGCCAGGCCGATCGAACCATTCTGATAAACGAAACTGGTTGCCGGGAGACAATCGAGCGGACTTCCGGCGCATTCCTGAACCGACGCGAGCCGGCTGCGGCCGCTGCCGGAAAGCGTGGTCTCATAGGTGAGATCGTACCGGCGCACAAGCGTTCCCGAGGAGTGCACGACGTCGATGCGGTCGAGCCGCGTGATCTCCTTGACCAGGCTGCCGGCGACGTAGCCGCTGTCGATCTCGCCCACGGGCTTGGTCTCGTAGATAAGGTCCACCGTGTACGGCGCCGTCACTCCGAGCGCCGTGTTGCCGGTGTAACTCACGAGGTCCAGGCGATAGCCGCCGTTGGAGGCATCTTCCGCGTAGGTAAAGACGATGTCGTTGCCCTGGCGGTCGGCAATGTGGTTCAGCGCCCAGGCGCGCGCCGTCGTCGTGCCTAACGACTCAATGCGCGAGTTGAGCGTGTTGCCGTACTCGTAGATGAGGCCGTCGCGACCTTCGACCTTGAAGTACGCCGGCCCGTTGCCTGCCACGCCGTAGGCCGTCACTCGCGCGTAGGTCTCGATTTCAGTGCGGTACTCGGAGTTTGCCGACCCATAGGTGCCCGTCACCAGCCGAAGCTTCTGGCCATCGAGGCAGAATCGGTCACTTGCGTCGAGGCGAACATCGCGGGCGATGCCGTCCTGCGCCACGGTGCTTGCACAGCGCGCGATGGCTGACACACCGGCCACGTACCAGCCCACGCCTGCAATGGACTGGCTGACCGCGCTGGAATAGCCGAGCGCGAGCTGCGGCGTGAGGCCGCGCGCACCCGCGGGAAGACGGAGTGGAATGGCGTAGCCGGCGTCCCCGGTCGCGGTGACGTTTGGAGAGCCTGGTGTCCGGCCGACGCCCGCCTGCACATTGGCCACAAATCCAAGCAGCAGACCCACGACCAGCAGTCGGTGCACGCAGATGCCTTTCATACCGTCCCCCAGTCTCGGCCTCAGGCTATTGCTGCCTGTCGTGGTCCGCGCAGACCGTATGTGGGAAAATCCATGTCCGTCAATGAGTATTAATCCCCCAAGTGGCCGCCCCTCGAGCCGCACCATCAACTCGGATGCGAGCTACCAGTTCGACGTGACCTATAACTCGCTCGGGACGCCAGAGTCGCTCACCTATCCGGTGAGCACCGCCGGGGTGCGGGTGAAGATGAAATACGGCTACACCGGCGGCGTGCTGAGCTCGATCCAGGACTTCACTGGCAACGTGAACGGCCCGGTGCTGTGGAACCTGAACCTGCTCGATGCGCGCGCCAACGCGGTGAGCGAAACCTACGGCAACGGCCTCTGGCTGCAGAACGCGTTCGACCCGCTCACCGGCGAGGCGAAGACCCGCCAGGCGGGCACCGGCGGCCAGACTTCGAACGTGCAGAACCTCGCCTACCCTGGGACCAGGCCGGCAACCTCAGCAACCGGCAGGATCTTCGGCAGGGCCTCACGGAATCCTTCACCTACGACGCGCTCGATCGGTTGACGAATGCCAGCGGCCCCGGCGCACAGTCGCTCAGCGTCGGCTACGACGCGCTCGGCAACGTCACCAGCCGCTCGGACGTGGGCAGCTACGGCTACCATGCTGTGCGCAAGCACGCGGTGGTCAGCGCGGGCTCCAATTCGTACACGTACGACGCCAACGGCAACATGGCAACCCGCAACGGGTCGACGCTCACCTGGACCAGCGACAACCTGCCGGCGAGCCTGAGCGCGAGCGGCTACACGGCCTCATTCAACTACGCCCCGGACCGCAGCCGCTGGCGGCAGGTGAGCACCTATGCCGGCGCCACCGAGACCACGATCTACGTGGGCGGGCTGCTCGAGAAGTTGACCACCAGCGTGCGTGTGCACTGGAAGCACCGCATCCCGACGCCCTCGGGCGAGGTGCAGGTGATCCGCAGGAGCGACGGCACGACGGACACGTTCTACGTGACGACCGATCATCTCGGCAGCACCGAGGCGGTGATGGATGGGTCAGGCGCCATTCTCGCCAGGGAGAGTTTCGGGGCATGGGGTGCGCGGCGAGGCAGCAACTGGAGCAGCAGCACGCCGCCCGACTGGACCGGCATCGCCAACACCACCCGCCGCGGCTACACCGGGCACGAGGCACTGGACAATATCCTGCTCGTGCACATGAACGGCCGGGTCTACGATCCGGCCATCGGGCGGTTCCTGTCGGCGGATCCGTACGTGAACGGGATCGATGCGAGCCAGGGCTGGAACCGGTACGCGTACGTGACGAACAACCCGCTCGCGTATACGGACCCGAGCGGATTTGACTTCCGTAGGGGCGACTCGCTTCGGTCGTTGGTCAGAGCAATTGACCCCCGCAATACGGCACCCTCCGGTGGACTTCCCATAGGCGGCAGCGGTCTCGAGGAGATTATCGTCTCCGCGACGCATCTCTATCCGCCGAATTTTGACTACCTGCTGCAAGTATCGTCGCGCTTCGGCGACGTGCGCGCCGGGAGCACAGAGGGCGGCGGCGGGGGCGGGGCGGCAGCAACGGCAGATGACAAGCCACAATCTGTCGGGCCGATCCCACCGCCACGCCCCATGCGAAACCGGTGCCACGGCAGTTGTCGACTTGGCAAGCACACTTGCAGAGCCATTGGTAGATCTGAATATTGCCGTGTTCGCCACTCAAGCTGACAGGGCGGCGAGAGTCGCCGCGCGTGGGTTCGCGGGTCTTGGCGTGGGTCTTGCGCTGAACGACATCGCTCACGGCTGGTATGAGGGTGACGCAACTCAGGTTGCCTGGGGCGCCCTGGACCTCATTGCGTCAGGGGCTTCAGTTAACCCTTTGCTTGCGCCGGTTACCAGCACGTATTTCATGGCGCGATTCGTTGTCTCAATGTATCAACCCGCGGGAGATCGTTCCTCATGCGGGCCTCTACACTAGTGAAGCGCCCTTTTCTGTCATGAACATCGTTGCTCGTGCGATATCGGACTATGCTCACCTGATGGACAGTGTGCGAAGCTACTTCGCGCTCCGCGAGGGCGACGACTTGGCAGCGTCCTTCAGTGCCGTGATGGTCATGACGGGGCTGCTAACTTTGAATCTGTCGGCGGCGCTCATTCTGCTCGACCTTTGGCGGTACGGTGAGCCGGTATCGTCGGGCTGGATTGTTCACAATCGCGGAACGTATTTGTTGGGCGCGCTAGGCTTGGCCGGCGTTCATGCGCTCCTCGGTTGGAGGGAAGGCGTTTTCCCGGGCAAAGGGGCCATGCAATCACCTGTGTGGTCGCGTCGATTCCTGTTCTATCTCGCATTCACTGCATGCATGGTCGCCGGAAGCCTGTCTGCAATCATGGCTACGACTGGTTTCCGGCTGCCGGGCTAGATTCAGCGGTCGTGACATATCTGCACCGAAGATTGCCCTATCACCCAACGCGTATTTCACGCCGAGCGGCGTCCGCACTCCGAGCATTGGGCTACCCCTCTTTCGGCATTGCCGATCGTCGCGACGACCCTGACGGTTCCGTTGAAATTGCCGATGTCGCCTACGACGCGCTCGGCAACGTCACCAGCCGCTCGGACGTGGGCAGCTACGGCTACCATGCTGTGCGCAAGCACGCGGTGGTCAGCGCGGGCTCCAATTCGTACACGTACGACGCCAACGGCAACATGGCAACCCGCAACGGGTCGACGCTCACCTGGACCAGCGACAACCTGCCGGCGAGCCTGAGCGCGAGCGGCTACACGGCCTCATTCAACTACGCCCCGGACCGCAGCCGCTGGCGGCAGGTGAGCACCTATGCCGGCGCCACCGAGACCACGATCTACGTGGGCGGGCTGCTCGAGAAGTTGACCACCAGCGTGCGTGTGCACTGGAAGCACCGCATCCCGACGCCCTCGGGCGAGGTGCAGGTGATCCGCAGGAGCGACGGCACGACGGACACGTTCTACGTGACGACCGATCATCTCGGCAGCACCGAGGCGGTGATGGATGGGTCAGGCGCCATTCTCGCCAGGGAGAGTTTCGGGGCATGGGGTGCGCGGCGAGGCAGCAACTGGAGCAGCAGCACGCCGCCCGACTGGACCGGCATCGCCAACACCACCCGCCGCGGCTACACCGGGCACGAGGCACTGGACAATATCCTGCTCGTGCACATGAACGGCCGGGTCTACGATCCGGCCATCGGGCGGTTCCTGTCGGCGGATCCGTACGTGAACGGGATCGATGCGAGCCAGGGCTGGAACCGGTACGCGTACGTCAACAACGGACCGCTGAGGTACGTTGACCCCAGCGGATACGTGGACGAACAACCAGACGACCACAAGCGGATCCGCCCGATTGACCCGTCCAACAGCCCGGGGGCTGCATGGCCTGATTCTGGATCGGAGCTGGAAGGCATTACCGTCACCGCGACGCGTCTCTACCCGCCGACCTCCGACTACCTGCTCCAAGTATCGTCGCCCTTCGGCGACGTGCGCGCAGGGAGCACGGAGGGCGGCGGCACGGGAGGTGGCGACGGGGGCAACGACTCGAGGGAGGAGAGACACGACCAGGATTGCTCCAATCTTGCACTGAGGGCCGCCGAGTTGGTCGTCGGTGGCTCGATGGTAATCACCGGCACGGTACAGACTCTCGCCGGCTTGGGCCAGGTAGGCGCCGGCATTTCCGGAGTGCCAGTCACCGGAGGCGGCAGCTTGGGCCTGGTACCACTTGGTATCGGCAATGCTTTCTTCGGCGCCTCCGCGGTTCTCGACGGCGGATTGATGTTTCAAACGGCAGCCAACAATTACGGAGAGTCGCCCACGTCCCTCGGGTTGATCGGGTTGCGCTATGGAGGCGACTCCGGCCGGCAGATGGGGGATATGGCCGGCCTTGCCGGATTCGCTGCACTTTCGTTTCCCCGCCAATCAGGGCCCATCAATCGGGCCAACCTCGCGCTAGCTCTGGTCCAACAGGTCTTGCCTATTCTTCAGTCCTACGTCTGCGAAGGCCGCTGATTGAGCCGCAGAGGAAAGAAACGTGATCGATCGACTCAGTTGGTACGCAGTGCTGTTGGCCGCAGTCGGGTTCGGTGCGTTAAAGAGCGTTCTGTTCATACAGAAGGCCAGGTTCGGCATCGCGCTCACGGGGCCCGGCTATTTCGACCTTGCGAATATTCTCGTTGCGGCATTGGCAGCGTGGATTGCGGTAAGGGGCCTAAGGCGAGATGCAGGAGGGGGGCAGACTGGCGTTTCACACGCGGCGGCTTCTGACGAGTGGCCTGCAAGGTCCTTCGTAGAAGACATGCGCCAGATGCCCGAAACGTACAGGAAGGCCTTCAGACAACACCCGATCCTGCTCACACTTCTCATGGCGATCCTGGCTGCCCTGCCAATCGGACTATTGATCTTTGCTACAGGGCGTGACCCGGCGAGGTTTGAGCTGGCTGATTGGCTATTGTTGGGAATTGCGGAGTTGCCGATGGTTGTTGCTGTGGGGCTCGTAATCCGAGGTGCTTTCAAGTCGCCGGCTCCATGATGGCCTGCAGCGACGTCCTGCCGCTTTCGAGTAACCGCACGGGAATCAGCAGAGGCCGCCCTTCGGAGAAGGGGCTGAGGGAAGACTTTGGTCGGTGCCGATGCCGCGTGCTTCGGACGCGGTGCCTACTGGTCGGCTGGTCAAGGTGTCAACACGGGGAGGCGGGCCTCGAACATCTTGAGCATTCGGTACTGCCGGGACCAGGCCGGGAACCGCATGCCACCCCGATTTTCGATCGTAAATGGTCCTGACGGACGATATGTAGTCGTCGAGGTCCGGGCCACGAGGTTGGTGGCACCTTCCGCCGATCCTAGGCGGAGGCTGCTGTCCACTCGCGTGGCGGCGAACCTTCGCGCCTGCTTCCGTTGGCCTTTGCTATCCTCGCGGCCACAGTGCGAGGCCGCCTGCGACCATGACCATCCGGGTCCTTCCCGAGCAACTGATCCACCAGATCGCGGCGGGCGAGGTCGTCGAGCGCCCCGCGTCCGTGATCAAGGAACTGGTCGAGAACAGCCTCGATGCCGGCGCACGCTCGATCGACATCGAAGTCGAGGGCGGCGGGGCGCAGCTGTGCCGCGTGCGCGACGACGGCACCGGCATCGCCGCGGACGAACTCGCGCTCGCGCTCGCGCGTCACGCCACCAGCAAGATCGGCCGCATCGAGGATCTCGAGTCCGTGCGCACGCTCGGTTTCCGTGGCGAGGCGCTGCCGAGCATCGCCTCGGTGTCGCACACGACGATTGTCTCGCGGACCGCGGACGCACAGGTCGCGACCGCGGTGTCGGTGGTGGACGGCGCGCTCCGCGGGCCGTCGCCGCAGGCGCATCCGCCCGGGACGACGGTCGAGGTGCGTGACCTCTTCTTCAACGTGCCCGCGCGGCGCAAGTTCCTGC
Source organism: uncultured Gammaproteobacteria bacterium (assembly GCA_963706755.1). Lineage (GTDB taxonomy): Bacteria > Pseudomonadota > Gammaproteobacteria > Steroidobacterales > Steroidobacteraceae > RPQJ01. Next base: position 48,554 of record CAVPNH010000005.1, on the reverse strand, counting down.
GCTCCGAGCGGACCGAGCTCGGCCAGATCGAGCGGCTGGTCGAGCGACTCGCGCTGAGCCGCTTCGACGTAGGGTTCAGGCTCGCCTCGGCGCGCCGCACGCTCGCCGATCATCCGCCGGCGCGGGATGAGCGCGCGCAGGATGCCCGCGTCGCGGCCGTGCTCGGCGAGGAGTTCATCGCGCACGCGTTGAAGCTTGATCACGAGGGCGCGGGTCTGCGGCTGCACGGCTGGTTCTGCATGCCGACCTACGCACGCAGCCAGGCGGACCAGCAGCACTTCTTCCTGAACGGCCGACCACTGCGCGACAAGCTCGTCGCGAGCGCGGTGCGCCTCGCCTACCGCGACGTGCTCTATCACGGCCGCCAGCCCGCCTACGTGCTGTATCTCGAGATGGATCCGACGCGCGTGGACGTGAACGCCCATCCGCAGAAACTCGAGGTGAGGTTCCGCGAGCCGGGCCTCGTGCACGACTTCCTATTCCGCACGCATCGAGCGTGCGCTGGCCGAGAACCGGCCTGCGCACGATGCCGCACACGCGATTCCAGCGGCCACGTTCTCGATTCCGCGGCCGGGCGGCAGCATGGGTCCGCAGACTTCCGCACTCGATCTCTACTCGACGCTCGGCGGTGGCATCCGCGACCAGCCGGCGAGCGGGCAGGCCGGACCCGAGCCCGATGGCACCGTCCACCCGCTCGGCTACGCCATCGCGCAGTTGCACGGCGTCTACATCCTCGCTCAGGCGCAGGGCGGTTTGGTACTCGTGGACATGCACGCTGCGCACGAGCGCACGACCTACGAGCGGCTCAAGGCCTCGCTCGAGTCGAAGCGCATCGCCGCACAGCCGCTGCTCGTGCCGGTGGCGGTCAACGTGTCGGTGGCCGAAGCCGACGAGGCCGAATCTCACGGCGCGCTGTTCGATGAGCTCGGCATCGAGCTTTCGCGCTCGGGTCCTGCCCAGGTCGTGGTGCGCTCGATGCCGGCCTTGCTCGCGTCGGCCGATCCTGCGGCGCTGGTGCGCGACATGCTCGCCGACCTGCGCGAGCAGGGCAGCGGTGGCGCGCGCCAGGCGCTCGAGCGCGCGCTCGGCACCATGGCCTGCCACCAGGCGGTGCGCGCGAACCGGAGGCTCACCGTCCCCGAGATGAACGCGCTGCTGCGCGAGATGGAGACGACGCTGCGCGCCGACCAGTGCGTCCACGGCCGCCCGACCTGGTCGTTCGTCGGAATGGATGACCTCGACCGCCTGTTCATGCGCGGGCGATGACCACGGAGCACACGACGCCCGCCGACGCGGTCCTGCTTGATGGGGCCGACGGCGAGCGGCAAGTCGGCGCTCGCGCTCGAACTCGCTGCACGCTTCCCCGTTGAGATCGTGAGCGTGGACTCGGCGCAGGTGTACCGGGGAATGGACTTGGGCACGGCCAAGCCCTCACGCGCGATCCGCGAGTCCGTGCCGCATCACCTGGTCGACGTCTGCGATCCGGCCGACACCTACTCGGCCGGTCGATTCCGTCGCGACGCGCTGCGTCTCGTGGCGGAGATCCGCGGCCGCGGACGAGTGCCGCTGCTGGTCGGCGGCACGATGCTCTACTTTCGCGCACTCACGCGGGGCATTGCGCCGCTGCCCGAGGCGAACGTGGAGTTGCGCGCGCGGATCGACGCGCGGGCGCGGGACCTCGGGTGGCCCGCGCTGCACGCGGAGCTTGCGCTGCGCGATCCGGAGGCGGCCACGCGCATCCGCCCGGCCGACGGCCAGCGCATCCAGCGCGCGCTCGAGGTGCTGGAGCTCACGGGCCGGCGGCTGTCGGACCTGCAGAAGCTCGCCGAGCCGGCACCCCTGTCGCTCGTGGCCTTCGCGCTGCTCCCGGTCGGGCGCGAGGAACTCTACCGGCGCATCGATCAGCGGTTCCTCGGGATGATGGAGGAGGGGTTCCTGGACGAGGTCCGCTCGCTCCGGAAACGCGCCGACCTCGACAGGGACCTGCCGAGCCTGCGGGCGGTGGGTTACCGGCAGCTCTGGGCGCACCTCGCGGGAGAGTGCGACCTGGACGCGGCGATCGCAGAAGGGCAGCGGGCGACCCGCAACCTCGCCAAGCGGCAACTCACCTGGCTCAATGCGGACAAATGCCTGCACTGGTTGCGGAGCCTTGAAGATCAGGAACTTGCACCCATAAAGCGTGCCGTGGCGTCGGCTGCGGCAGGCCGGGGCGGGGTCGGGCTGTGCTAGGATTAGCCTCGTTCCCGCGCGTCGAGGCATCGTGCTTCACGGTCCCCTCATGGAAGAGTCCGCTGCTGGAACGAGCAGGTTGAACAATAAGGAGACTCAATCATGGCCAAGGGCCAGTCCCTGCAGGATCCCTTCCTGAACGCTCTGCGAAAGGAGCGTATCCCCGTGTCGATCTACCTGGTCAACGGCATCAAGCTGCAGGGCCAGATCGATTCCTTCGACCAGTTCGTCATCCTGCTCCGCAACAGCGTGAGCCAGATGGTCTACAAGCACGCCGTCTCGACGATCGTGCCGGCCCGCAACGTCAGGCTGCCGATGGGTGATGAGGAACTGCCACCGGAGGACGCGCCGGTCGCATGAACCCGGCGCCCTGAAGGGCGGAGTCAGGACCACTTGTTCGACAGGCCCGGTAGCGGCGAACGCGCGATTCTGGTGTGCGTCGGCCTCGGCCATGCGCCGGAGCCCGACCGGGTGGAGGAATTCGTGGCACTCGCGCGCTCGGCCGGCGCGCAGGTGCTCGAGGTCCTCACCTGCACCCGCAAGTCACCCGAACCGCGTTTCTTCCTCGGGACCGGCAAGGTCGAGGAGCTGCGCCTGCGCCGGGTCGCGCTCGGCGCCGACCTCGTGGTCGTGGACAACGCGCTGTCGCCGGGCCAGGAGCGCAACCTCGAGAAGGAACTCCAGTGCCGCGTGCTCGACCGAAGCGGCCTCATTCTCGACATCTTTGCCCAGCGCGCGCGCACCTTCGAAGGCAAGCTGCAGGTCGAGCTCGCGCAGCTCGAGCACATGGCGACGCGCCTGGTGCGCGGCTGGACGCACCTCGAGCGGCAGAAGGGCGGCATCGGACTGCGCGGCCCGGGCGAGACCCAGCTCGAAACGGATCGTCGGCTCATCGGCCGGCGCATCAAGACCCTGAACGACCGCCTCGACAAGGTGCTCGTGCAGCGCGAGACCACGCGCCAGGAGCGCAAGCGCGGCGCGGTGCCGACCGTGGCACTCGTGGGCTACACGAACGCCGGAAAGTCCACGCTCTTCAACCGGCTGACGTCCGCCGACGCCTACACGGCGGACCAGCTCTTCGCGACCCTGGACCCGACCGTGCGGCGACTGCGCCTCGCTCCCGGGCTCGAGGTGGCGCTCGCCGACACCGTCGGATTCGTGCGCGACCTGCCCCACGAACTGGTGGCGGCCTTCCGTTCGACCCTGCAGGAGGCTCGCGAGGCCGACCTGCTGCTGCACGTGATCGACGCGGCGGATCCCGAGCGGACCGATCGCATCGTGCAGGTGAACGAGGTGCTCGAGTCCATCGGGGCCCAGTCGCTGCGGCAGATCGAGGTGTTCAACAAGATCGACCGGACGGGGGAGGCGCCGCATGCCGAACCCGACGCCGACGGCCGCGTGGACCGGCTCTGGCTCTCGGCGCACACGGGCGAGGGCGTGGACCTGCTCCGGGAGGCGCTGCACCGGCAGCTCGGCGCGGACCTGCACCACTGCAGGCTGACCCTGCCTGCGAGCGCTGGCCGGGCCCGGGCCCGGCTTTTCGAGGCGGGTGCCGTGCTCGCCCAGCGCGAACTCGACGACGGCGGCTCGGAACTCGAGGTCAACCTGCGCCAGCGCGACCTCGCCAGGATCTGCCGGGAGGCGGGCCTCGAGCTGCCGGTCGCGATTGAGCCTTGTGCACCCGGGGACCGGTTCCTACAATCAACGGGTCGCACCGCCTCGGAGGCCGCCGGACCGGCGGCCACGGGGAGTCCGGACGTACCCCCCACAGACCGACCGCAAGCAATCGGGAGTAACTGATCCCCATGGCCTGGAATGACCCGGGCAGGAACCGCAATCCCTGGGGTAATCGCCCCAACAAGGGACCCGCCGACCTCGACGAGGCGCTGCGCAACCTGCAAAAGAAGATCGCTGGAATGTTCGGCGGTGGTGGTAATGGCGGCGACGGCTCCGGCAGCTCCGGCAGCGCCGGCAATGCCGCCATGCGCGGATTCGGCGTCGGCACGGTGCTGCTGGTGCTGTTGCTGGTCTGGGCCGCGACCGGCCTCTACAAGGTGGACGCCGCCGAGCGCGCGGTCGTGACCCGCTTCGGCAGGTACGTCGAGACCACTGAGCCCGGGCTGCGCTGGCACATGCCGTGGCCGATCGAGACGCGGCAGATCGTCAACGTCGAGTCCGTCGAAGGCTTCAGCGACCAGACCCGGATGCTGACCGCCGACGAGAACCTCGTGGACATCAATATCGCCGTGCAGTACCGGCGGGCCGAGCCGGTCGCCTACGCATTCAACGTGCGCGACCCCGAGGCGACGCTGAGCGAGGTGAGCGAGAGCGCGATCCGCGAGGTCGTTGGCCACAGCCAGCTCGACTTCGTGCTGGAGGCGGGTCGCCAGGAGATCACCGCCAAGACCCGCGAGCTCATCCAGCGCACGCTCGACCCCTACAAGACCGGCATCGAGGTCACGACCGTGAACCTGCAGGGCGTGAGCGTGCCCGAGCAGGTGCAGGCATCGCAGCGCGACGCGATCAAGGCACGCGAGGACAAGGAGCGCCTCGCGCTCGAGGCCCAGGCCTACTCGAACGACATCCTGCCCAAGGCCAAGGGCTCGGCGGCGCGGCAGACCGCGGAGTCCCAGGCCTACAAGGCGCGGATCGTCGCGGACGCCGAGGGCGAGGCCTCGCGGTTCGAGCAGCTCGCCCGGGCCTACGAGCGCGCGCCGGCGGTGACGCGGCAGCGCCTGTACTACGAGACCATGGAAGAGGTGCTCGGCAACACGAACAAGGTGCTGGTGGACACGAAGGGCACGGGCAACATGATCTACCTGCCGCTGGACAAGCTGCTCGAGCGAAGGATCCCCATGCAGACCCTGGACCAGCAGCGCCAGGCGCCGGCGACGATGCAGCAGGCCCCGGCTGCGGAACCGGCAGCCACGGTCGAATCGAGCCGCGACAGGGGGACACGCTGATGGGCAGTCGAAGATACGCCGCGGCCATCCTGCTCGGCTTCGCCGCGCTCGTGCTCTCCATGGCCGCCTTCACGGTGAACCAGACCGACCTTGCCATCAAGTTCAGCTTCGGCGAGATCGTGCGTGCGGACTACAAGCCCGGCCTGCACTTCATGACGCCGCTCGTGAACAACGTGCGCAAGTTCGACCGGCGCATCCTCACCGAGGACTATCCGGCCGAGAGTTTCCTCACCAGCGAAGGCAAGATCCTGAAGATCGACTTCTTCGTGAAGTGGCGCATCAGCGACGTTTCGCGCTACTACACCTCGACCGCGGGCGGCAGCGAGGAGGTCGCGGCGCGACGCCTCGGGGAAATCGTCAAGGACGGGCTGAAGGGCGTGATCGCGCGCCGCACCATCCAGCAGGTGGTTGCCGCGGAGCGCACCGAGTTCCTGGGCGAGGTGCTCAAGATCGCGGGCGCCAACGTCGGTGGGCTGGGCATGACCATGATCGACGTCAGGGTCAAGAGCATCGGGCTGCCCGACGAAGTGAGCGAGTCGGTGTACAACCGGATGAGCCAGGACTTCGCGCGGCAGGCCGCGCAACTGCGCGCCGAGGGCTACGCCGTTTCCGAGCAGACCCGGGCCGAGGCTGAACGCAAGCGCACGGAGATCCTCGCGAATGCCTACCGCGACGCCGAGAAGGTGAAGGGCGAGGGCGACGCGACGGCCGCGGACATCTACGCCAAGGCGTATGGCAAGAACCCGGAGTTCTTTTCCTTCTTCCGCAGCCTGCAGGCGTACCGCAAGTCGCTCGGCAAGCAGGGCGACGTGTTGGTGCTGGCCCCCGACGGCGAGTTCTTCAAGTACTTCAAGGAGAGCGGCCGCTGATCGCGGCCGCCGGCCGCCGTGCAGTGGGGTGACCTCTGGGCGGCCTTCGCCCTGTACCTGGTGCTGGAGGGGCTGGTGCCCTTCCTGAACCCGGGCGGCATGAAGGGCGCACTGCGCAAGCTCGCGGACCTTCCCGAGGGCGTGCTGCGCGTGGCGGGGCTCGCCAGCATGATCGCTGGCGCGTTGCTCCTGTACTTCGTGCGCGGCGGTGGTGCATGAATCAACCGCGGTTTGAGTAGCTCATGGCAAGGAACCTGGTAGTCATCGGCGCCCAGTGGGGCGACGAGGGCAAGGGCAAGATCGTCGACCTGCTGACGGAGCGCGCCGCCGCGGTGGTGCGCTTCCAGGGCGGGCACAACGCCGGCCACACGCTGGTGATCGGTGGACAGAAGACGGTCCTGTCACTCATCCCCTCCGGCATCCTCCACCCGGGCGTGCAGTGCTTCATCGGCAATGGCGTGGTGCTGTCGCTCGAGGCCATGCTGCGCGAGGCCGACGCGCTGGTGCAGAAGGGCGTGCCCGTCTACGAGCGGCTGCGCGTCAGCCCGAACTGCCCGCTCATCCTGCCCTCGCACATCGCGATCGACCGCGCGCGGGAACGCGCGAGCGGTGCCAACGCCATCGGCACGACTGGGCGGGGCATCGGCCCGGCCTACGAGGACAAGGTCGGCCGGCGCGCCGTGCGCGTCGCGGACCTCTTCCAGCGCGACCGCCTCGCGGCGCGGCTGGGCGAGATCCTCGACTTCCATAATTTCGTGCTGAGCCGCTACTTCAGCGCCGAGCCCGTCGAGTTCGAGCGTGTGCTCGAGGACCTCGTGGCGCAGGGCGAGCGGGTGCGCCCGCTGGTCGACGACATCACGCACCGGCTGTGCCTGGAAATGCAGCGCGGCAGCAACCTGCTGTTCGAGGGCGCGCAGGGCGCGTTGCTCGACATCGACGTCGGCACCTATCCCTTCGTGACGTCGTCGAACACGATCGCGGGCGCGGCGGCCATCGGCACGGGTCTCGGGCCCCGCGACATGCACGCGGTGCTCGGAATCGTCAAGGCGTACACCACGCGCGTCGGCGCGGGGCCGTTCCCGACCGAGCTCTTCGACGAGACCGGCGGACACCTCTCGCGCGTGGGCCACGAGTTCGGCGCGGTCACCGGCCGTGCGCGCCGCTGCGGCTGGTTCGACGCGGTCGCACTGCGTCGCGCGGTCGTGCACAACAGCCTGTCGAGCCTGGGGGTGACCAAGCTCGACGTGCTGGACGGCCTCGACACGCTGTGCGTCGCGACCGGCTACCGCATCGACGGCGAGGTATACGAGCGGCCGCCGCTGCTCACGCACCGCTATTCCGAGTGCGAGCCCGTGTACGAGACCCTGCCGGGCTGGTCCGAGCCCACGCGGGGCATCACCGAATTCGACAGGCTGCCGGAGAACGCCAGGAAGTACCTCGCGCGCATCGAGCAGCTGGCCGGCGTCCCGATCGACATCGTCTCGACCGGTCCCGACCGCGCCGAGACGATCGTGCTGCGCCACCCCTTCGAGTAGACGAACCGAGGAACCGAGACCGATGAAGGCCTACGCATCCCCGTGGATGGATGACGACCTGCAGATGCTGCGCGACGCCGTGTCGCGCTTCGTAGAATCGGAGATGATGCCGAAGGAGCCGCAATGGCGCGCGCAGCACCACGTGGACCGCGCAACCTGGCGCGCCGCGGGCGAGGCGGGCTTCCTGCTGATGGACGTCCCGGCGGAGTACGGCGGCGGCGGCGGGGATTTCCGTCACGAGGCGGTGCTCTACGAGGAAACGGCCCGGCGGGGCATTTCCGGGTTCGGCCAGGGCGTGCACAGCATTGCCGCCCACTACGTGCTCAATTACGGCACCGAGGAACAAAAGAAACGCTGGCTGCCCAGGATGGCAAGCGGCGAGCTGATCGGCGCCATCGCGATGACCGAACCCGGCGCGGGCTCGGACCTCAAGGGCATCCGCACCAGGGCCGTGCTCGAGGGCGGCGACTATGTCGTCAACGGCTCCAAGACCTTCATCACCAACGGCTCGATCGCCACGCTGCTCATGCTCGTGGTGCGCACGGATGCGGCGGACCGCGCCCGCGGCCTGTCGATCCTGATGGTCGAGACCGAGGGACGGCCCGGTTACCGGGTGGGCCGAGTGCTCGACAAGATGGGGCTCACCGCGCAGGACACGGCGGAACTCTTCTTCGAGGACATGCACGTTCCCGCGGACTGCCTGCTCGGCGGCACGGAAGGCAAGGGGATGCACCAGTTGATGGGCGACCTGCCGTACGAGCGCCTGACGATTGCCCTCGGTGGCGTCGCGGCGATGGAAGGCGCGGTCGCCGAAACGGTGCGATACGTGAAGGAACGCAAGGCGTTCGGGCAGGCCATCGGGGAGTTCCAGAACACCCGGTTCAAGCTCGCCGAGGTCACGACGATTACGCGGGTCGCACGCACCTTCGTCGACCGGTGCATCCAGCAGCTGGTGGAAGGCACGCTCGATACCGAGACCGCGGCGATGGCCAAGTGGTGGGTCACCGACATGCAGCAGCAGGTGATCGACGAGTGCCTGCAGCTCCACGGAGGCTACGGCTACATGAACGATTACGTCGTCTGCCGCATGTTCGCGGATTCGCGCGTGCAGCGGATCTACGGCGGCACCAACGAGATCATGAAGGAACTGATCTCGAGGTCGATCTGAGGCGCGGGCCGACGTCGCCGCCGGATGCGCCGAAAAACGACGGGAAACAGACAGTTGCGCCGCGTGGTGCTAGAGTCGCGGCTGCGCCTCAAGTGGTGCCCAGGAGAGGACTCGAACCTCCACGGTGTTACCCGCTAGTACCTGAAACTAGTGCGTCTACCAATTCCGCCACCTGGGCTTCGGTCGCGGCTCGGCCCGGGGGCCAGCTGGAAGGTGGCGCAATTTACTGGCGGCCCCCGGGGCTGTCAACGAATACCGGCGGCACGGTGCTGCCCTCCCGGATCCTGATGCAAAGAAATCGCAACCGACGTTCCAACCAGCCCCCACGAGGCGGCGCCCGGCCGCGCCCGGCCCAGCGCACGGCCCAGCCGCCAGAGGCCGGTGTGCTCGAGTGCCTGAGGCGCGCGGGCCGCCCCCTGCGGCTCGACGAAGTCGTGGAGGCACTCGGCCCGGTGGCGGGCGCCGACGCCGATGCGCAGCTCGCCGCGCTGGTGAAGCGCGGCGACGCGGTCCAGAACCGGCGCGGACAGTACTGCCTGCGGGAACAGCTGCCCGGCCTCGTCGTCGGCACCATCCAGGCGCAGCGCAACGGCGACGGGTGGCTGCTGCCCGACGATGCCACGGCCGCGATCTACCTGCCGCCCCAGCAGATGCGCGAAGTGATGCACGGCGACCGCGTGGCGGGACGCGTCGAGGGAACACGCTTCAAGGGCAAGCCGCAGGGCGCCATCGTGGAGGTGCTGGAGCGTCGCACGCGCGAGGTGGTGGGGCGCCTGCACGTCGAGTCGGGCGTCGCCTATCTCACGCCCGACAACCCGCGCATTACGCACCGCGTGCTGGTGCCGCAGTCGCAGCTCGGCGAGGCGGAGTCCGGGCAGGTCGTGATCGTCGAGTTGACGCAGCAGCCCGGGCGCAATGCGCAGCCGGTCGGCAAGGTGACGCGACTCCTCGGCGAGCACGGCGCCCCGGGCATGGAGACCGACATAGCGATCCATTCGCACGGCCTGCCCTGCGAATTCCCTGGCCCCGTGCTCGCGGAGGCTCGGGCCTACGGCGCGCGCATCCCCGAAGCCGCGATCGCCGGGCGCGAGGACCTGCGCGGCATCGCGCTCGTCACCATCGACGGCGAGGACGCGCGCGACTACGACGATGCCGTCTTCTGCGAACAGACCCGCGGCGGCTGGCGCGTAATCGTCGCGATTGCGGACGTCGGCCACTACGTGAAGCCGGGCAGTGCGCTCGACGTCGAGGCGCGCGAGCGCGGCACCTCGGTCTACTTCCCGAATCGCGTCCTGCCGATGCTGCCCGAGGAACTCTCGAACGGCCTGTGTTCGCTGGTCCCGGCGGAGGACAGGCTCTGTCTTTGCTGCGAGCTGCGGGTCGGCGACGATGGGCGCATCACGCGCTCGCGCTTCTTCGAGGGCGTGATGCGCTCCGCCGCCCGACTGACCTACCGCGAGGTGGGGGAATTCCTGGAGAGGCCGGCGGCGAAGCACGCCCCGCGCCTCGAACTGCTGCGCGAGCGGTTGCTCGCGTTGCACGGCGTCTATCGCAGCTTCCTGCGCGAGCGCTCCGGGCGCGGTGCGCTCGAACTCGACACGCCTGAACTCAAGCTCAAGTTCGACGAGCAGGGCCGGATCGCCGCGCTGGTCGAGCAGCCGCGCAACGACGCGCACCGCCTGATCGAGGAGTGCATGATCGCCGCGAACATCGCGGCGGCACGCTACCTGGACCGCCACCGCGTGCCGACGCTGTACCGCGTCCACGGGTTGCCGGAGGCGGACCGGCTGGAGACCCTGCGCAACTTCCTGCGCGAGTTCGGCCTCTGGCTGCCGCCCGCGGAGGACGTCAAGCCCGAGCACCTGCGCGACCTGCTCACGAAGCTGGGGGACCAGCCGAACGCTCTGCTCATCTCGACGGCGGTGATCCGTTCCATGCCGCAGGCCGTGTACCAGCCGGGCAACATCGGCCACTTCGGGCTCGCGCTCGAGCACTACGCACACTTCACCTCGCCGATCCGCCGCTATCCCGACCTCGTCGTCCACCGCGGTATCCGCCAGGTGCTCCGCGGCGGCGATCCCCAGGAACTGGTCGCGTGGCACGGCGCGTTTCCGGTGCTCGGGCAGGACTGCTCATTCCGCGAGCGGCGCGCCGACGAGGCGACGCGCGGCGCGGTTGCGTGGCTCAAGTGTTATTACATGAAGGACCGCGTCGGCGAGGAATTCGACGGCATCGTGTCCGGCGTCGTGGACTTCGGGCTTTTCGTGCAGATCGACGGGCTGCAGGTGGACGGGCTGCTGCACGTCTCGGCGCTGGGCCAGGACTACTTCGCCCGCGACCGATCCGGCTACCGCATGGTCGGCCGAAGTTCCGGGCGCGCCTTCAAGCTTGGCGACCGCCTGCGGGTCAGGGTGAGCAACGTGTCGCTCGACGACCGGCGCGTCGATTTCGAGCTGGCGGGCGCCGAGGACGCGCCGCAGCGCAACCGCAGGCCGCGCCCCGCCAGCAGGCGGCGCCGGTGACGAGTCCCGTCGCCTACGGCCTGCACGCGGTGCGGGTGCTGCTCACGCGCAGCCCGGCGCGCGTGCGGCGCGTGCTGGTGGCCTCCGGGCGCGATGCCGGGCGCCACGCCGAGATCAGGACGCTGGCCCAGGGTGCCGGCATCCAGGTGTCGGCCGCCGACGAGGCCTTGCTCGACCGGATGGCCGAAGGCGGACGTCACCAGGGTGTCGTGGCCGAGATCGCGCCGCGCGCCGGCGACCCGGAGACCCAGCTCGAGGAAGCGCTGGAGGCGGCCGGGGAGTCGCCGTTGCTGCTCGTGCTGGACGGCTTGCAGGACCCGCACAATCTCGGCGCGTGCCTGCGCTCGGCGGATGCGGCAGGCGTTGCGGCGGTCATCGCGCCGCGTGACCGGGCAGCGGGGCTCACGCCCGTCGTGCGCAAGGTGGCCGCGGGCGCTGCCGAGACCGTGCCGTTCGTGTCGGTCGTGAATCTCGCGCGCACCCTGCGTGAACTGAAGGCGCGGGGCATCTGGCTCGTCGGCACCGACGACGAAGCCGACAAGTCCCTGTACGAGGTGGAACTCACGGGCCCGATGGCGATCGTGGTGGGCTCGGAAGGCGAGGGGATGCGACGCCTCACGCGCGAATGCTGCGACCAGCTCGTCTCGATTCCGATGGCCGGAGCCGTCGAAAGCCTGAACGTGTCCGTCGCCACGGGCATCGTGCTCTTCGAGGCCGTACGCCAGCGCCGGGCCGGGGCGGTCCGGCGAAAGGGATGAGCGAACCAGCTCGTGAGGGGCTCTGGGACCAGCTGCGCCGCCGCAAGGTGGTGCAGTGGGCGATCGCCTACGTCGCGGCCGGCTGGGGCCTGCTGCAGGGCCTCGGCTACGTCGGCGCGGCGTTTCACTGGCCCGAGCAACTGCAGCGATTCGCCATCGTCGCCTTTTTTGCCGGGTTGCCGATTGCGCTGGTGGTCGCCTGGTATCACGGCGATCGCGGTCGCCAGAAGGTCGGCGGCATGGAGTTCGCGATCCTGATCGCCTTGCTGCTGCTCGGCGGCGGAATGTTCTGGTGGGTCGGGCGCATGCCCGTGGCGGCGCCGGGGGAGGCGGGTGCACCGTCCGCAAGCGCTGCCGAGGCCGCGAGTGCTGCCGAGGCCGCCGAGACGGGGCCGTCCATCGCCGTGCTGCCCTTCGTCAACATGAGCCAGGACAAGGACAACGAGTTTTTCTCCGATGGTATTTCGGAGGAGCTGCTGAACGTGCTGGTGCGGGTCAAGGGGCTCGGGGTCGCCTCGCGCACTTCGTCGTTCGGCTACAAGGGCAGCCCGCTCGGTACGGCCGACATCGCCCGCGCGCTCAAGGTCAATCACGTCCTCGAGGGCAGCGTCCGCAAGTCGGGCAATCGCGTGCGCATCACGGCGCAGCTGATCGACGCCGTGAACGACCGCCACCTGTGGTCGGAGACCTACGACCGCGAATTGACCGACATCTTCGCCATCCAGGACGAGATCGCGAACGCCATCGTGAATGCGCTGCGAGCACAGCTTGGAGCCGCGGGCGAGGGCGCGGCCGTCACGGTGCACGCCGACACGGAGAACCTCGCGGCCTACGAGATCTACCTCAAGGCGCGCGAGCTCTTCATCGCGCGAACCGACGTCGCGGAGAGCATACGGCTCTTCGAGAAGGTCACGCAGATGGACCCGAATTTCGCTCGCGGATGGGAAGGGCTCGCGGCCGCGTGTTCCGTCGCCAGCAGCTGGGGCATCATCGACCGGGACTACGACGCACTCGCCGAGCAGGCCGCCCGGCGCGCGTTGAAACTCGATCCGTCGCTCTCCATGCCCTGGGCCGCACTCGCCAACGTCGAGCAGGCCAGGCTTCCGGTCGACTGGGCAGCAAACCTCGAGTTGCTGGATCGCGCGATTGCCGCCGACCCGCGCAACAGCACCGCGTATCTCTGGCGAAGCATCGCCTGGATCAACCTGGGATTCTTCGACCGCGCGATGGCGGACCAGGATCGCTGCCTCCAGCTGGATCCGCAGTATCGGAACTGCACCCGGTGGAAGGCGCTCGCGCTGCTCTACTCGGGCAAGACCGGCCCCGCGATGGCGCTGTTCGAGGAGGGAGTTGCCGCTGGATTCATCGACAGCCACGGGGCCAGTTTCGCGTTGCCGTTGCTGCGGCGCGGCGATCGCATCGGTGCGACGTTGCTGCTCCAGAAGCTCGGTGCGAGCCCCGAGTTGGCTGTGATACTCATCAGGGCGGTCGAGCACCCGGGGCCGCTCGGCCCGGCCGACGCGGCGATCGTCGATCGCGCCATGGCCAGCAACGACATCGCTTTCCTGGCCAACCTGGGGGCCGCCACGACGTACCAGTGGCTGGGCGAATACGGTCGCATCGCGACGGCCAAGGATTTCTCCGCGGCGCAGGCGGCGCAATGGGAGCCGGATTTCCCCGGTTTTCGCAACTCGCCCGGTTTCAAGGCCGTTCTCGAGCGCGCCGGAGTGCCGGCGTACTGGCGGAAATACGGCTTCCCGCCACAGTGCCGGCCGGTCGGAGCGCAGGACTACACCTGCAGCTGAGCGTCTCGGGGCGGGGCGGCCGGATGCCGCCCGCCACTTTCCTACCGGCGGCTCTTCCGCTATCCTACGCGGCTCCCGACGGCCTCCGTGGTCGCCGGGCGATTGCAACTCCTTGCCGCACCGTGGCTTTTTGCCTCCGGGTGGCTTTAACCGAAGGGAGCACAAAAAAGTGCGTCATTACGAAATCGTGTTCCTGGTCCACCCTGACCAGAGTGAACAGGTCCCGGCCATGGTCGAGCGCTACCGCGGGATGATCACCGCGGGCGGCGGTGCGATCCATCGCTTCGAGGACTGGGGCCGTCGACAGCTCGCGTTCCCGATCGCCAAGATCCACAAGGCACATTACGTGCTGATGAACATCGAGTGCGACCAGAAGACGCTCGACGAGCTCACCGGCGCGTTCCGCTTCAGCGACGCGGTGATCCGCAACCTCGTGGTGTCGATGCCTGCCGCCGTGACCGAGCCCTCGCCGATGGCGAAGGCCGTGGAGGAAGGCGGCCGGGCCGAGGAATCGACCCTGCCCGAAGCGACCGATGACGACCGTCGTGATCGCGGCGACCGCGGTGACCGCGGCGACCGGATCGCCGACTGATCATCGACCTCGAATCAACGAATACTCACCGGGTGACCCATGGCACGTTTTTTCCGTCGCCGTAAGTTCTGCAAGTTCACTGCCGAAGGCGTCGAACAGATCGACTACAAGGACCTTGCCACGCTCAAGGGCTACATCACCGAGACCGGCAAGATCGTCCCGAGCCGCATCACCGGCACGCGGTCGAACTACCAGCGCCAGCTGGCGCTCGCGATCAAGCGGGCCCGCTTCCTGTCGCTGCTGCCGTACACGGACCAGCACTGAGCCGATCCTGGCGCCGGGCGGTGTTCCGCCGGATGCCACCATGAACCGATCGCTCCCCAGCTGGCTCGCCGACAATCCCGGCGGGGCGGTGCTCGTCACCGGCCTGCTCGGGCTGCTGCCGCTGTTCGGCCTCGGCTTCGCGTTCTTCCTGCCGGGCGCGGTGCCGGCGCTCGTGGTGCTGGTGCGCGGCCCGCGCCTGGGGCTCGCAATCGCAGTGGGCGCGACGGCGCTGCTCACGTTCGTGATGTGGATGGTCGGGCGGCCGGTGCCGGTCGGGCTCATCTACTCGGCCTGGGTGCTCGGGCCCCCGCTGGTGCTGGCGACGCTGCTCGCGCGCACGGGGTCGCTGACCCTCTGCCTGCAGCTGGCGGTGCTGGCGGGTGTCGTGATGCTGGTGCTGCTGCACCAGACGCTCGGCGATCCGGAGAAGTTCTGGGCGCCGTTCGTGAGTGACCTGTCGCACGAGATGCAGCGCCGCGGCCTGCCGATGGACCTGGAGAAGGACGGGCTGGTCGAGTCGCTGGCGCGCACGCTCTGGGGCTGGGTGACGGCGCTCACGATGCTGCTCGCGATGTGCGCGCTGTTCCTCGCCCGCTGGTGGCAGTGCCACCAGGAGCGACCCGGCCACTTCGGCGCGGAGTTCCAGCAACTGCGCCTGGGCCTGGCGCTGGGAATGGCGGGCGCGGCGCTGATCGCCGCGTCCATCTGGTCGGACCAGCCGCTGCTCGCCGACCTGGTGCGGATTTTCCTGGGGGCGCTGATGCTGGTCGGGCTCGCGGCGGCGCACCGATACAAGGCCGCGGGGCGCCTGGCCGGGGCGTGGCTCTGGGCGATTTACGGGCTGCTCGTGCTGGTCGCGCCGGTCATGATCGCGGCGCTCGCGGGCTGGGGATTCGTGGATAACTGGCTGCGCTCGAAGGCGCAGAATGCGTAACAATCTGGCTAACGATTGATCGAGGAACCAACGATGGAAGTCATCCTGCTGCAGAAGGTCGCCAACCTCGGAAAGATCGGCGACAAGGTCAAGGTGAAGCCCGGCTACGGCCGCAATTTCCTGCTCCCGCAGGGCAAGGCAGCGCTCGCGACCGCCGCCAACCTGAAGAAATTCGAGGAGCGTCGCGGCGAGCTGGAGAAGCTCGCGGCCGACGACCTGTCGAGCGCCACGCTGCGCGCCGGCCAGCTCGAGGGCTTCCGCCTCAAGCTCAACGCGAAAGCGGGCGGCGAGGGGAAGATCTTCGGCTCGATCGGCACGGCGGACATCGCCGAGGCCCTGTCGGCCGCGGGCATCCGCATCGAGCGCAGCGAAGTGCGCCTGCACTCGGGCCCGATTCGCGTCCTGGGCGAGCACCACGTGAAGCTGCACCTGCACAGCGACGTGATCGTCGACCTGCCGGTGGACGTGGTCGGCGAGGAATAGTCCTCGTTCGCGGCGAACCGTCCGATGGATCAGGATGCGCGTGATGCAAGGGGCCGCCGGCGATCGCGGCCCGTGTCCGACGAGGACGCGCTCAGGGTTCCGCCGCACTCGGTAGAGGCCGAGCAGGCCGTCCTGGGCGGCCTGCTGCTCGACAACAGCACCTGGGACTCCATCGCCGACCGGCTCTCCGCCGAGGATTTCTACCGGCGCGACCACCAGCAGATCTTCCTCGGCATCGCCGACCTCTCGGCACGCAGCGAGCCGGCCGACGCCGTCACGCTGGCCGAGTACCTCGCGTCCAAGGGGCAGGCGGAGGAGACCGGCGGGCTCGCCTACCTCGCCGGACTTGCGCGCGACACGCCGACCGCCGCGAACATCCGCGCCTACGCGGACATCGTCCGCGAGCGTGCCCTGCTCAGGCACCTGATCCGCGTGAGCGGCGAGATCGCCGCGAGCGCCTACGAGAGCGAAGGGCGCTCCGCCAAGGACCTGGTGGACGACGCCGAGCGGCGCGTGTTCGAGATTGCCGAGGCCGGCCGACGCACCGGGTCCGGATTCGTGCAACTGCGCGACATCCTGGGCGCCACCATCGACCGCCTCGACATGCTGCACGAGAACCAGGGGCAGCTCACGGGCGTGGCCACGGGCTACGCCGACCTCGACCGCATGACCGCCGGCCTGCAGCCCGGCGACCTGGTCATCGTCGCGGGCCGTCCCTCGATGGGCAAGACGACCCTGGCGCTCAACATCGCGGAGAACGCCGCGATCTCGGGCAACGTGCCGGTCGCCGTGTTCTCGATGGAAATGTCGCGCGAGCAGCTCTCGATGCGCATGATCTCCTCGCTCGGGCGCGTGGACCAGAGTCACCTGCGGACGGGCATGTTCGGCGACGAGGACTGGGCGCGCATCAACGGCGCGATCGCGCAGATGAAGGCCGCGCCCGTGTACATCGACGACAGCGGCGCGCTCACGCCGACCGAGGTGCGCGCCCGTGCGCGGCGGCTCTCGCGCGAGCGCGGGCTCGGTCTCATCGTCATCGACTACCTGCAGCTCATGCAGGTGTCCGGCACCAAGGAGAACCGCGCCACCGAGATCTCCGAGATCTCACGCTCGCTCAAGGCGCTGGCAAAGGAACTCAAGTTGCCGGTGATCGCGTTGTCGCAGCTGAACCGCGGCGTCGAGCAACGCACCGACAAGAAGCCGGTGATGTCGGACCTGAGGGAGTCGGGCGCGATCGAGCAGGACGCCGACGTCATCATGCTCATCTACCGCGAGGAGGTCTACGACCCCGATACTCCCCGCAAGGGCATCGCCGACATCATCATCGCGAAGCAGCGCAACGGCCCGACCGGCGAGGTGCACCTGACCTTCCTCGGCAAGTACACGCGCTTTGAAAACCTCGCGACCGGCGACTACGGCTACGGCGGCTGAGGCCGCCGCCTGCGCAGGGCACCCCGGTGCAGACCCCGATCCGAGCCATCGTCGACACGGCCGCACTGCGCCACAATCTCGGCCGGGTGCGCGAGCTCGCGCCCGGTGCGCTCGTCATGGCGGTCGTCAAGGCGAACGCCTACGGCCACGGACTGGAGAAGACGGTCGCGGCGCTGGCCGAGGCCGACGGTTTCGCCGTCGCCCGCCTCGAGGAAGCGCTGGCGCTGCGGGCGGCCGGCGTGCGCCGGCGCATCCTGCTGCTCGAGGGCGTCCTGTCCGCGGCCCAGCTCGCGGTCGCCGCGCAGGAAGGCCTCGAGGTGATGATCCACAGCTTCGAGCAACTGCGCCTGGTCGAGGAGCGCCCGGACGCGGGCGTGATGCGCGCCTGGCTCAAGGTCGACACGGGCATGAACCGGCTCGGGTTCCGCGTCGAGGAATTCGCGGAGGCGCGGCAGCGCCTCACGCGCGTCTCCGGCGTGGCGCGGGACCCGGTGCTTGCCACTCACCTGGCGAACGCCGACGTGGTCGGCGATCCGAAGACCGCTCAGCAGCTCGCCGCCTTCGAATCGGCGACGCGCGGCGTTCCCGGCGAGCGCAGCATCGCCAACTCGGCGGGAATTCTCGCCTGGCCGGGCGCACGCGGCGACTGGGTGCGGCCGGGACTGATGCTCTACGGGGCTTCCCCGTTTCCCGGGGGCACGGGCCGCGGCCTCGGGTTGCGGCCGGTGATGAGCTTCCAGTCGAGCGTGATAGCCGTCAGGCGCGTGCGGACGGGGGAAACCGTCGGCTACGGCGGCGACTGGCGCGCGGAGCGCGAGACGGTCGTGGCGGTGGTGGCGGCCGGCTATGGCGACGGGTACCCGCGCAGCGCGCCGTCCGGTACGCCGGTGCTGGTGAACGGCCACCGCGCGACGCTGGCCGGTCGCGTGTCCATGGACATGATCACGGTGGACGTGACCGGGCTGCCCGACGTGTCGGTCGGTGATCCGGTCGAGCTGTGGGGCGACGCACTTCCGGTGGAAGAGGTCGCACGCCGGGCCGGCACGATTCCGTACCAGCTCATGTGCGCAGTGAGCCAGCGCGTGCCGCGCGAGACCCGCTGAGCGGCGGCTCAGGTCTCGAAGAACCCCATCTTCACGCCGGCGAGCTGCACCACGTCGTTGTCGTGGAGCTTCCGGGCCTGCGGCCCCGTTGGAGCCCCGTTCAGGAGCGGGAAGTCGCCTTCGCGGGCGCTCTCCACGTGCACGATGTAGAAGCCGTCCGAGCGGCGAGTGATCGCCGCGATCTGCAGGCCGGGCCGGCCGAGGGTCGTCAGCGTCTTGACGAGCTCGAGTTCACGGCCCGCGAACTGGCCGGAAAGCACCTGCAGCCGCGCGCGCGGCATCGTCGCGTTCGGATACGGCTGCGCGGCCGCGGAGGGCGGCGGCGCCGTGACGGCGGCAGGCATCTGCAGGCGGCTCGCGTCCCGCGGGCTGATCACCATCGTCTTCTCGAATTCGTCGGCGGGCTCGTCCGCCTCGCTTTCGACGAACCGCAGCGTGTGGTGGCCGACGGTGATCGAGTCGCCGTGCTGGAGCGCGTGCTTCTTGATGATCCGGCCGTTGACGTACGTGCCGTTCGTGCTGTTCAGGTCCTCGAGGAACGAGTCGTTGAGGATGTTGATGATCAGCGCGTGGTGACCGCTGACGGCCGCATTGTCGATGCGGATGTCATTGTCCGGGAGGCGCCCGACGGTGTAGCGCTCCTTGCTCATGTTGTATTCGGCGAGCGACTGCCCGTCGAGGCTGAGAACAAGCCTTGCCATGCGTTTTTCCGGGTCTCCGAACTATCCGAACCGAGCGAGAATCCGGTCGATGAAGCCGCGCCGCGCCGGGAAGCTGTCGAGCACCCGCACCACCACAATCGACACGTTGTCCCGCCCACCGTTGTCGTTGCTGAGCAGCACCAGCTGCCTAGCAAGCGATTCAAGACTACCACCAAAGGTACTGATGGTTAAGTGAATGTCCTCGTCCTCTACCATGTCCGACAGGCCGTCCGAGCACAGGAGGAAGAGGTCGTCTTTCAAAACTGGGACCTCCGTCACCTCTACGTCGACGGTCGGCTCGACGCCGAGCGCGCGGGTCACGTAGTTCTTGGCGGCGGCGCGCTGGGCTTCTTCGGGCGTGTACAGGCCGCGCGCGACGAGTTCCTGGAGCAGCGAGTGGTCCTGCGTGACCTGCCGGAATTCGCCCCCGCGCGCGCAGTAGAGGCGCGAGTCGCCGACGTGGGCCACGGTCAACCGGTCGTCGAAGAACAGGCCGGCGACGACGGTCGTGCCCATGCCTTCGCAATTGGGCTGCGTCTGGGCCGTCTGGTAGATGATCTTGTTGGCGCGATGGATCGCGTCGCGGAGCAGAATGCCGGACCGGCTCAGGCCTGACTCCGCATCGCGCTGCGTCAGGTCCTCGCGCTCGACCGCTTCCTTGAGCAGCGTCATGACCGTGCGCACGGCGATGCCGCTCGCGACTTCGCCCGCCTTGTATCCACCCATTCCGTCGGCCAGCACCACGAGACCGATGTCGGCGTCGGTGCCGATGGTGTCCTCGTTGTGCTCGCGGATGCGGCCGGTGTCGCTCACGCCGACGCAACGGAACTTGCCCTTGACGTGCACGGGTCAGGCCCCGCCGCCGGGAATCAGGTCGCGCAGCGCGCGGGCAAAGGCGGCGCAGTTCTCGATGCGCTCGGCCGGGTCCTTGGCGAGCGCGCGATCGAACACCGCATCGATCCCTGCCGGCAAGTCCGGGCGCATGGTCCGGATCGGCGGGTGAGGCTCGTGCACGATCTTGATCATGAGCGCCGGCATGGAGTCGGCGCGGAACGGCAGCTGCCCGGTCAGCAGCTGGCAGGCAGTCACGGCCAGCGAAAAGAGGTCCGAGCTGCCGGTTACCGTGCGGCCCTGCAACTGCTCCGGGGACATGAACGACGGCGTGCCGAGCACGACACCCGTGCGCGTCCGGTTGCTGTCTGTCAGGCGGGCGATGCCGAAGTCGGTGATCTTGAGCTCTCCGCTCGGCGCGTCGAACATGACGTTGGCAGGCTTGATATCCCGGTGGACCACGTACTGCCGGTGCGCATAATGCAATGCGTCGGCGAGTCGTGCCACGATCTCGAGCGTCACGGGCACGGGCAGCAGCTGCGCCGGGTCGGCGTGGTCCACGAGGTGCTTGCCGCGCAGCAGTTCCATGGCGATATAGGCCGTGCCATCGTCCTCGCCCGCGTCGTGGATCGTCACGATGTGCGGGTGACTCAGGCGCCCGGCCATCTCGGCCTCGCGGAAGAACCTGGTGCGGGCGTTCTCGAGCTCCTTGCCCTCGAACTCCGCGGCGAGCGGGATCGCCTTGAGCGCGACCTCGCGGTTGATCCGCGGGTCGCGTGCGCGGTAGACGACGCCCATCGCGCCCTTGCCGATCTCGTCGACGATGCGGTAGCGGCCGAGCCGTTCCGGGAGCGCACGGCGGCCGTCCTGCGGCCTCGCAGGGCCGCCGGAACTGGGCGGTGGCTGGGTCTCGTCGGCCGGGTTGCGCATGGTCTGCGGGGAAGTATAAGGGCTGGAGGGCCCCCGATTTGCTGGCATCGTCACACATCCGGGGCCACCCACGGCGCGTGCTAGCATCGCGGGCCGCGGGTCGATTTCCCCGGCAAAGGTTGATCCACATGGCACGGCCCAAGACGAGCTACGTGTGCGGCGCCTGCGGTGCAGCGACTCCGCAGTGGCAGGGCCAGTGCCCGGCGTGCCAGGCCTGGAACACGCTCGAGCTCGCCGCGTCCTCCGCCGGCGCGCTGCCGGTGCGGCGCACGACGGCGGGCGCGATCACGGGCACGAGCCAGGCCGTGGCGCAGGTCGGCGACGACAAGGAACTGCGTGCGGCCACCGGGATCGGCGAGCTGGACCGCGTCCTGGGCGGGGGGCTGGTCGCCGGCTCGGTGGTCCTGCTTGGCGGCGATCCCGGCATCGGCAAGTCGACGCTGCTGCTGCAGGCCGCGGACTCCCTGTCGCGCGAACGGCCGGTGCTTTACGCCTCTGGCGAGGAGTCGGTCCGGCAGGTCGCACTGCGCGCCCGCCGGCTCGGGCTCGAGTCGCCGACGCTCAGGCTGGTCGCCGAGACAGGGGTCGAGCGGATCGTCGCGGAGGCCGCGGCGGCAGCGGCCCTGGTGCTCGTGATCGACTCGATCCAGACCATGCACACGGAGCTCTCCGAGTCGTCGCCCGGCTCGGCGGTGCAGGTCCGCGAGTCGGCGGCCCGCCTGGTGCGCTACGCGAAGGAGTCCGGCACGGCCGTGCTCATCATCGGCCACGTGACCAAGGAGGGCCTGATCGCCGGGCCGCGGATCCTGGAGCACATGGTGGACACGGTGCTCTACTTCGAGAGCGACCCGGGCAGTCGCTTCCGCATCGTGCGGGCCGTGAAGAACCGCTACGGCGCCGCGAACGAGATCGCCGTCTTCGCGATGGTGGACCAGGGCCTGAAGGAGGTGCGCAACCCGTCCGCCATCTTCCTTTCGCGCCACGAGACACCGGTGCCGGGCAGCGTCGTCACGGTCGCCCGCGAAGGCAGCAGGCCGCTGCTCGTGGAGGTCCAGGCGCTGATCGACGAGGCGCAGGGCATGTCGCCGCGCCGCGTGGCCGTCGGCTTCGAGTCGAGCCGCCTGGCGCTGCTGCTCGCCGTGCTGCACCGGCACGGGGGCATCTCCACGTCGGGGCAGGACGTGTTCGTCAATGTCGTGGGCGGGGTGCGGATAGGCGAGACTGCGGCAGACCTTCCGGCGGTGCTTGCCGTGCACTCGAGCCTGCGCAACCGGCCGGTCGCTGCGGACACGGTCTGCTTCGGGGAACTGGGACTCACCGGCGAGATCCGGCCGGTGCCCTTCGGCGAGGAGCGGCTCCGCGAGGCCGTCAAGCAGGGGTTCCGGCGCGCACTGGTGCCGGCGGCGAACGTCCCGCGGCACGCGCCCGAGGGCATGGCCGTGCAGGGCGTGGCGCGCCTGGACGAGGCGCTTGCCGCCGCGTTCTGATCTCGCCGCGGGCTATTCCGCGGGCGCCACGATCGACCGGAGCCGCACCGTCCGCACGGCGTTCTCGCCGGTCTGCAGGACGTCCAGCGAATAGTCGCCGATGCGCAGGCTCGTGCCGGCGTCGGGAATGGTTTCGAGGTGCTCGATGATGAGGCCGTTCAGCGTGCGCGGGCCGCTGGTGGGCAGGGACCAGCCCATCTTGCGGTTGAGCGTGCGCACGCTCGCCGAGGCGCTCACGACGTAGCTGCCGCCTTTTTCCTTGTGCACGTCCTTGTGGAGCGCGCTCGTGTCCGTGGTGAACTCGCCCACGATTTCCTCGAGCAGGTCTTCGAGCGTCACGAGTCCCTGCACGTCGCCGTACTCGTCCACGATGAAGGCGACACGCCGGCGCTGGCGCTGGAAATTGAGCAGCTGCCGGTTGAGCGACGTGCCCTCGGGCACGTACCAGGGCTCGCGCGCACGGGCCAGCGCAACCAGCTGGTCGCGCGCGAACTCACCGCGCGCGAGCAGCCGCGCGACCTTCTTCATGTGCAGGATGCCGACCAGGTTGTCGAGGCTGCCCTCGTAGACCGGGATGCGCGTGTGCCGGCTCTCGCGCAGCTGGTCGAGGATCCCGTCCCAGTCGTCGGAAATGTCGATGCCGACAATTTCGTTGCGCGGGACCATGATGTCCTGGACGCTTACTTTCTCGAGGTCGAGGATGCTCATCAGCATCCTCTGGTGCCCGTGCGGAATGACGGTCGCGGCCTCCGCGAGCACGGTGCGCAGCTCGTCCTGGCTGAGCGAGGTCGAGTTCACGGTCTCGCGCGAGACGCCCATCAGGCGCAGCACGCCGTTCGCGACCAGGTTGACCGCCCAAACCACGGGATACAGGATTCTGAGCAGCACGCGGTAGACGAGCGCGGCAGAGAGCGCGAGCCGCTCCGGATACAGCGCTCCGAAGGTCTTCGGGGCTACCTCGCCGAAGATGATCAGCACCACGGTGAACACGCCGACGCTGATGGCCGCAAAGCCCTCGCCGCCGACCTGCAGCGAGATCATCGTGACGATCGCCGCGGCTGCAGCGTTGACGAAGTTGTTGCAGAGGAGGATGAGGCCGATCAGGCGGTCGGGCGTCTCGAGGAGCCGCTCGGCAGCGCGCGCCCCGACGCTGCCCTCGCGGGCGCGATGCCGCAGCCGGTAGCGGTTGATGGCCATGAGCGCCGTTTCCGTGCTCGAGAAGAACGCGGACAGGGCGATGCAGGCGACGAGGACGGCGGCGAGCCAGGGTAACGGGATGTCCTGCAAGGCCGTTCAGCCCCAGTGCCGGCCGAGAAGGTTCTCGAGTACCAGCTTGCTGCCGAAGTAGGAAAGCCCGAGCAGCAGGTAGCCCGCCAGCGTCCAGCGCAGCGCCTTGCGGCCGCGCCAGCCCAGGCGCCACCTGCCGAGCAGCAGGATTCCGAAGACGATCCAGGCGACGATCGCCAGCGCCACCTTGTGCACCAGGTGTTGCGCAAACAGGTTCTCGACGAAGAACGCGCCACTGACGAGCGCGAGCGTGAGCAGCGCGAAGCCCGCCAGGATGCTGTGGAAGCAGCCGGACTCCAGCGACTCGAGCGGCGTCAGGATCTGGAGTATCCCGAGCGGCCGGCGACTGCGCAGGCGCCGGTCCACGACGACCTGCGAGATCGCGAGCACCGCCCCGATCGTGAGGAAGGCGAAGGCTGTCGTGGCCATGGCCACGTGGAAGGAGAGTTCCCAGCCCGGCCGTCCCATCGTGAAGCCGCGCGCGCCTTCGGAGAACGTCAGTTCGAGCACCGCGGCCACGATCAGCAGCAGCGCGGCCATGCCGCGCAGCCGCGGTCGCAGCACGAGGGCGAGGGCGACGACCGCGATCAGCGCGCCGACGATGGCGGCCGTGTCGCCGAGCGACAGCGCGGCGTCCGGGTCCAGCGTGCGCTCCTGCACGAGGGCCGCAAGGTGCACGATCACGCCGACGCAGGCGATCAGGGCGCCTGCGATGCGCCCGCCGCGGCCGTGGTGGGAATCTCCATAGTAGGCGCCCAGTGCGAGCCCGACGGCACCGAAGAGGTAGCAGGCGACGGCGATCAGTGGCAGGAGCAAGCGCGGGTCCCATGCGGCGGCAACGGGGAAATGATGTCACATCGGCGTTACCGTGAGGAGGCGCGACCCCTATAATCCGCGCTCCGCCAAGCCCGCACGCCCAGCGCCCCGCCGGATTCGAGGTTATCCGTGTTCGACAAGCTCTCCTCCCGCCTGTCCGCCGTCGTCGAAGGCCTGCGCGGCCGTGGCCGCCTGACCGAGGAAAACATCGGTGACACCCTGCGGCAGGTACGGATGGCGCTGCTCGAGGCGGACGTCGCGCTTCCCGTCGTCAAGGAATTCATCGAGGCGGTCAAGACGCGGGCCGTGGGGCTCGAGATCCACCGCAGCCTCACTCCGGGCCAGGCGCTGGTGCGGGTGATCCACGAAGAACTCGTCCGGGTCATGGGGGAGGGCGCGCGGCCCCTGAACCTGCGGACCCAGCCGCCCGCGGTGATCCTGCTCGCAGGCCTGCAGGGCGCGGGCAAGACCACCACCGCCGCCAAGATCGCGCTCTGGCTCCGGGAGCGTGAACGCAAGCGCGTGCTGCTCGTCTCGACCGATATCTACCGTCCCGCGGCGATGCTGCAGCTCGAGCGGCTGGGGCAGCAGCTCGGCATCGACGTGGCGCCCGCCGACCCGTCGCAGGCGCCGGTCGTCATCGCCGCGCGTGCGCTGGAAGAGGCACGCCGCGGGCTCTACGACGTGCTGCTGGTGGACACGGCGGGTCGGCTGCACGTGGACGAGCCGATGATGCAGGAGGTCCGCGAACTCGGGACCTCGCTCAAGCCCATCGAGACCCTGTTCGTCGTGGACAGCATGGCGGGCCAGGATGCGGTGAATGCCGCCCGCGCCTTCGGGGCCGCGCTCGATCTCACGGGTGTGGTGCTCACCAAGGCCGACGGTGACGCCCGCGGCGGCGCGGCCCTGTCGGTCCGGCAGGTCACGGGCCGTCCCATCCTGTTCGTCGGCGTGGGCGAGAAGCCCGAGGCGCTCGAGGCCTTCCAGCCCGAGCGCATGGCGTCCCGCATCCTCGGCATGGGCGACGTCCTGAGCCTGGTCGAGGAGGTGACCCGCAAGGTCGACCGCGAGGAGGCCGAGAAGCTTGCCCGCAAGATGGCCAAGGGCAAGGATTTCGACCTGAACGACCTGCTCGCCCAGCTGCGCCAGCTCGAAGGTATGGGCGGCATGGCGGCCCTGATGGAGAAACTCCCGGCCCACCTGGCGGCGAAGGCGGGCGGCCTTCCCAGGGGCAATGAGCGCGACATGCGCCGCCAGATCGCGATCATCTGCTCCATGACGCCTGGGGAGCGCCGCTACCCCAAGGTCATCGACGGGTCCCGCCGGCGCCGGATCGCCACGGGGTCGGGGACCCACGTCGCGGACGTGAACCGGCTGCTCAAGAACTTCCTGCAGATGCAGAAGATGATGAAGGGCATGGGCAAGGGGGGCATCGGGCGCATGATGCGGTCCATGGCCGGCCGGCTCCCGCCGGGCCTTGGATGAGCCGCCCACAAGCATTTCTTTCGGCTGGAATTTTCGGTATAGTTCGCGGCTCTTTTTTGACCGGGCGCCAGCGGGTGCCCCGCAGCCCTGAACGAGGCATTGGCAGACGATGGTGACGATCCGTTTGATGCGCCGCGGCGGTAAGAAGGAACCCTTCTATCACGTGGTAGTGACTGACAGCCGCCGTAGCGTCGGTGGCGCCCTGGAGCAGGTCGGGTTCTTCAACCCGGTCGCTCGTGGCGGCAGCGAGGGGCTGCGGCTCGAACTCGACCGCATCGACCACTGGGTGAGCTGCGGCGCGCAGCCCTCCGGGCGCGTCGCGCAGCTGCTCAAGGGCTACCGCAAGGCCAAGGCCGCGGCCTGAGCCCATGGCTCCGGCGCGCCCCGGCAATGACCGGCGCGCGGTGGTGCTCGGTCGAATCGGTGCCCCGTTCGGGGTGCAGGGTTGGGTGAAGGTCAATTCCTTCACGGATCCTCCCGAGGGTATCGCGGGTTACGGGAACTGGGAGCTGGTTCGTGCCGGCAGTGCCGAGCGCCGGACGGTTCTCGAGTGGAAGCGGGCTGGCCGGGCCGTGGCGGTTCGCCTCGCGGGCGTCGACTCGCGCGATGCGGCCCAGGCGTTGACGGGTTGCGACGTCCAGGTGGACCGTGCGGAACTGCCGCCGACCACGCCGGGCCAGTACTACTGGCACGACCTGGTGGGCCTCGAGGCCAGCAACCGCGAAGGCCTGCCGCTCGGGCGCGTGGATGCGGTGTTGGAAATGCCGGCGCATCCGGTGCTGGTCCTGAGAGGCGAGCGGGAGCGGCTGGTGCCGCTGGTGCCGCAGAGGCTGGTGGCCGTGGATCTGGATGCGGGCCGGTTGACCCTGGACTGGCACGCGGACGACTGACGGGGCGGGAGATCGCGTGAAGATCGTGGTCGTCACGTTGTTCCCCGAGTTCGTCGAGCAGGCCGTCGGCTTCGGCGTGCTGGGACGGGCGATCGAGCGGGGAGTGCTCGAGGTCCGGACGGTGAATCCGCGGCAGTACGCCACGGACGTGCACAAGACCGTGGACGACCGGCCCTACGGCGGCGGCCCCGGGATGGTGTTGAAGGCGGAGCCCCTGCGGCTCGCCATGGCGGATGCGGCGGGGTTCGTGCCTTCGGCGCGGCGTGTTTACCTGGCAGCGGATGGCGCGCCGGTCACGCAGGCGAAGGTGGCGGAACTGGCCGGGCTCGGCGAGATCGTGCTGGTGGCGGGCCGCTACGAGGGCGTGGACGAGCGCTTCGTCGAGGCCTGCGTCGACGAGTCGCTGTCGGTCGGCGACATCGTGCTCTCCGGCGGAGAGCTGCCGGCGCTGATGCTGATCGACGCGGTGTCGCGGCTGTTGCCGGGCACGCTCGGCTGTGCGGAGTCTGCCGAGCAGGAGTCGTTCGCGACCGGGCTGCTCGACTGGCCGCACTACACGCGGCCCGAGAGCTGGCAGGGTCGCGAGGTGCCGGCGGTGCTCAAGGGCGGCAACCACGCCGCGATCGAGCGCTGGCGCAGGAAGCAGTCGCTCGGGCGCACGTGGATGCGGCGACCCGACCTGCTGCGGCAGCGGGAGTTGAGCGGCGAGGAACTCGCGCTCCTCGAGGAATACCGGGCGGAGCAGGATGCGCCGCGGAATGGGCAGGGACGCAAACACTGCGAGAAAGGTGAGATATGAGCAACATCATTGCCACGCTCGAAAAGGAGCGCATGCAGCGCGTAATTCCGGACTTCGGCCCGGGCGACACCGTCGTCGTCGAGGTGAAGGTCAAGGAAGGTGACCGCGAGCGCGTCCAGGCTTACGAGGGCGTGGTCATCGCCAAGAGCAACCGCGGCCTCAATTCGTCGTTCACCGTGCGCAAGATCTCGCACGGCGAGGGCGTGGAGCGCGTGTTCCAGACCTACAGCCCGGCGCTCGGCGCGATCACGGTCAAGCGTCGCGGCCACGTCCGCCGCGCGAAGCTCTACTTCCTGCGCGATCGCACGGGCAAGGCGGCGCGCATCGAAGAGAAGGTCTGACGGCGGCCTCCTGGGCGCTGCGGCACCCATGAGGTGCCCGCGCCCGGGGAAGCGCAATGTTCCGCGCCATCGGCCGCCTGCTGCGCTGGATCTGGAGCGGCCTCGACGGGCTGCGCAAGGTCCTGCACCTCGTCCTCCTGCTGGCGCTGTTCGCCATCGCCTGGGGCCTGTTCTCGCGCCCCATACCCCTCGTCCCCGACAAGGCCGCGCTGGTCGTCGACCCGCAGGGGCCGCTGGTCGAGCAGCTGAGCGGCGATCCCATGGAGCGCGCGCTTGCGCGGACGCTGCGTAACCTGCCCACCGAGACCCTGCTGCGCGACCTGGTGGACGCCATCGAGGCGGCCGCGGACGACGACCGCATCAGTTCGCTCTATCTCGACCTGGGCGGCCTCGACGGCGGCGGTCTCGCCAAGCTCAAGGAAGTCGCCGCGGCCATCGACGACTTCCGCGCCACGGGCAAGCCCGTGATCGCCTATGGCGATTTCTACGAGCAGAACCAGTACTACCTCGCGGCGCACGCCGACGAGATCTACCTCGATCCGGCGGGCGCCGCCTACGTGGACGGCTACGCCAACTTCGGGCTGTTCGTCAAGGACGCGCTGGACAAGCTCTCCGTCGACCTGCACATCTTCCGCGTCGGCGAGTACAAGTCGGCGGTCGAGACTTTCAGCCGCAACGACATGTCGCCCGCGGAGCGCGAGGAGAGCCTCGCCTGGCTCGGCGCGGTGTGGAACACCTACAAGACCGACGTCGCGGCGGCGCGCGAGTTCGAGCCGGCACGTCTCCAGGCCTATGCCGACGACGCGGCTCAGGGCCTGCGCAAGGCGGGCGGCGACCTGGCGAAGATGGCACTGGACGCCGGGCTCGTCACCTCGCTCAAGGGCCGCTTCGAGGTCGAGGACCGGATCGCGGAGATCACCGGCGAGGACGAGGACACGCACTCCTACGTGGGCGTCGATTTCGACTCCTATCTCGCGAACGTCGATTCCGAGCAGGCGCTCCGCGGGAGCGCCGCGCAGAAGGTCGCGGTCATCGTGGCCGCGGGCGACATCGTGCCGGGCGAGGGAGCGCCGGGCATGATCGGCTCCGACACGCTCGCGGCGCAGCTGCGCGACGCGGCCCACGACGATGCGATCAAGGCCGTGGTTCTGCGCATCGACAGCCCGGGCGGCAGCGTGTTCGCGAGCGAGGTGATACGCCGCGAGGTCGCGGCGCTGCGGAAGACGGGCAAGCCGGTCGTGGCCTCGATGAGCAGCCTTGCCGCGTCGGGCGGGTACTACATCGCGATGGAGGCGGACAAGATCGTCGCGAGTCCCGCGACGCTCACCGGCTCGATCGGGGTCTTCTTCATGATGCCCACCTTCCAGCGTTCGCTGGAGCGCCTTGGTGTGCACACCGACGGCGTCGGCACGACGGCGCTGGCCGGCGAGTTCCGGCGTGGACCGGCCGCTGGGGGACATCTCGAGAGACGTCCTGCAGCAGACCATCGACCGCAGTTACCAGGACTTCATCGGCCACGTGGCCAACGTCGCGCAAGATGTCCGTCGAGGCGGTCGACAAGGTCGCGCAGGGGCGCGTCTGGGCGGGGACGGACGCGAAGCGGCTCGGGCTCGTCGACGAGCTCGGCGGCTATGAGGACGCCATTGAGCTCGCCGCGCGGCTCGCGAAGCTGGGCGACGACTACGACGTCGAGTACTTCGACGAGGACGTGGGCATCGGCGAGGCGCTGGGACTGCGGATCCGCGTCGCGCTCGCGAGCGTGGTCGCGCCGCTGCTGCCGAAGGGCGCGCTGCCGGTCGTCCCGAAGGTGCTCGCGCCCCTGCTGCAGGAGGCGCAGCGGCTCGCGACGGCTCTCCGACCCGGGCAACGTCTACGCCTACTGCCTCGCCTGCTCGATCGACTAGCGTTCGCCTGTCCTGCGCGTGCCGCCGCGGCGGAATGATTCGTGAGCGGCAAGTCGTGAGTGGCGAGCGCCGGGCGTTGCTGCTCGTCAAGCCCCCTTGTTCGGGTTGACCAGGTATTTCTCTCCGGTCGAACGTCGCCCGTAGACGGCGATCTCCTCGAGGCTGAGCGCCTCGGCGAGCGACACCACTTTGGTGTAGTGGCTGGCGAAGGTCGTCCGGAGTCCGGCGACGACGCGCGTGCGCAGCCTCGAAGCCGCCTCGGGGCCGATCTTCTGCAGGAAGGGCGGCAGCAGCCAGCCGCCGATGCCCCAGGCGGCGCCGAAGTTGCGCCTGAGCTCGGTCGGGCTCGATATCGAGCGCGCCGTAGATGTAGACGCTGCTTGTGCGTGGTCGAGCCGTAGCGCTGGTAGTCGCCGCCACCGCGCATGAGCGCAGCCTCCATGCAGGCCAGGATCTGGCCCGCGAGCCGGCCGCCGCCGATGGCGTCGAAGGCGAGCGTCGCGCCCGTGGCCGCGATCGCGTCCGTGAGTTCATGCGTGAAGGCGGGCGAGGTCGAGATGCAGACGTGCTTCGCGCCCTGCGCGCGCAGGATCTCCGCCTGCTCCGGCGCTGCGCACGACGTTGACGAGGCCGATCCCGTCCTCGAGGCACAGGCGGTTCAGCATCTGGCCGAGGTTCGACGCCGCGGCGGTGTGAACCAGCGCGGAGTGGCCCTCGAGGCGCATCGTCTCGACCATGCCGAGTGCCGTCAGCGGATTGACGAAGCACGACGCTCCTTCAGCCGGCGTGGTGCCCGGCGGCAGCTCCATGCACTGGGCCACCTTCACGCAGCGGTGTTGCGAGTACATCGCGCCGCCGAAGGCGGCGACGTTCCTGCCGAGCAGGGCCTGTGCCTCGGCGGAGGCGCCCGCCGCGACCACGACACCGGCTCCTTCGTTGCCGACGGGCATGGAGACGTCCACGCGGGCGGCCATGGCCTTCATCAGGCCGTCCGGAATCTTCGCGGTGACGACCGGGCGCGCGCCGGTCCCATGTTGCTGCGCCGTCGTCATGTCCGCCGCACCGAAGAGCAGGCCGAGGTCCGACGGGTTGAGCGGTGCCGCCTCGACGCGTATCAGGACCTCGTCTGGCCCGGGCTCTGGCACGGGCACCGGGACGAGGGAAAGTTCGAGTTCGCCGCTGGCCTTGACCAGCGATCGAAGCTGGAGTGACTCGCTGCGCGTTTCCGTGTTCATTTCACCGGTCTCCCGATGTTCCGATCGCCGCCGACAGTGTGTTCCCGAAGCATATGCCTACGCCGGCATCGCGGCCCCGGCCGCGGGCGCAACGAATCCCTTCCAGTTTCCCATGTAGCCGATGAACGTCGGGCTCGAGGCCCTCGTTCCGCAGGTGCTCCGCCGTCACGGGCAGGCTCGCGGCCCTGAACCCGGAGTCGGCCCGCACGCGCTCCGGGAAGTCGTGGTGCAGGATGGCCGCGCGGCCGACGATGGCGAAATCGAGCCCGGCTTCGAGGCAGCGCGCGACATCCGCGGCGCTCGTGATCTTGCCCGCCGCGCCCACGCGTACCTGGCCGCGATCGAGCGCCGTGAAGTACGAGAGCAGGCTCCGGCCCTGGAACTCCACGTCCATGGGCTCCTTGAACACGTCCCATAACGAGAGATCGAGGAAGTCGACCATTCCGCCGCTCATGAGTCGCTGGGCGAGGCCCACCATTTCCGGCAGCCTGAGGCCGAAGCGCTCGGGCGAAAGCCGCACGCCGACCTTGAATCCCGTGCGGCAGCGGGCGCGGATTCCGGCGAGGATGTCGAACAGGATCCGCGAGCGATTCTCGGGCGATCCGCCGTAGCGGTCATCGCGCCGGTTGGTCTCGGCGCTCAGGAACTGCGCCAGCACGTAACCGTGCGCCCCGTGCAGTTCAACGCCGTCGAAACCGGCTCGCTCCGCGCGCAGTGCGGCAGCGATGAAGTCTTCCTCGAGCTGCGCCACTTCCGCGAGGTCGAGCGCGCGCGCCCCCGTCTCGGCGTCGTCCGAAGGACAGACCGGCTGGGTGCCGATCAGCGCGGCTGGCGAACGCATGCCGGCGTGGTGGAGCTGGACCATGGCGAGGCTGCCCGTGCGCTTGATCGCGTCGGCGAGTCGCGACAGACCCGGAACCTGGGCGTCGGAAAAGATCCCCAGCTGTCCGGGGAATCCACGCCCCTGCGCCTGGACATGCGAGGCGCAGGTCATCGTGAGGCCGAAGCCGCCTTCGGCTCGCATCGTGAGCCAGCGGAATTCCTCGTCCGACAGGGTGCCGTCGTCGTGGCTCTGGCAATTGGTCAAGGGTGCCAGCATGAAGCGGTTCTTCATGGCCGGGCCGCGCGGGAATGCCAGGGGTTCGAACGGGTTCGTCATGTGCCTCCAAGCTGCTCGCGCATCTTTGCTTCGTCCACCTGCCGGCACCACTTGCCGACCACCACGGTGGCGACGCCGTTGCCGATCAGGTTCGTGAGCGAGCGCGCCTCGGACATGAAGCGGTCGATGCCGAGGATCAGCGCCACGCCGGCGACCGGGACGTTGCCCACGGCCGACAGCGTCGCCGCCAGCACGATGAATCCGCTGCCGGTGACGCCGGCGGCGCCCTTGGAAGTGAGCAGCAGGACCGCGAGCAGCGTCAGCTGGTGACCGAGGTCCAGGGGCGTATTCGTGGCCTGGGCGATGAATACCGCCGCCATGGTCAGGTAGATCGCCGTGCCGTCGAGATTGAAGGAATAGCCCGTCGGGATCACGAGCCCGACGACGGACTTCTGGACGCCGAGATCCTCCATGCGGGTCATCATCCGCGGCAGCACCGACTCCGACGAGGAGGTGCCCAGCACGATGAAGAGTTCTTCCTTGATGTAGCGGATGAACGGCCAGATCCGGAAGCCGTTCCAGCGCGCGACCACGCCGAGCACCACGAAGATGAACAGCAGGCAGGTCGCGTAGAAGCAGGCCATCAGCTTGCCGAGCGAGAGCAGCGCGCCGACACCGTACTTGCCGATGGTGAAGGCCATGGCGCCCAGGGCACCGATCGGCGCGAGCCGCATGATGAATGCGACGATGCGGAACAGCACCGCCGAGAACTGCTCGATCAGCTGATACAGGGCGAGTCGCCGGCCGCCGACTGCGTGCAGCGCGAAGCCGAACAGCACCGAGAACAGCAGCACCTGCAGCACTTCGCCCGAGGCGAAGGCGCCGACGATGGTGGACGGGACGACGTTCAGCACGTGCTCGGCGACGCCATGCGGGCCGCCCGCCGTCGCGTACTGCTGCACGGCGGCGGCATCGAGCGTCGCCGGGTCGGCGTTCACGCCGGCGCCGGGCCGCACGAGGTTCACCACGACGAGCCCGATCACGAGCGCGATCGTGCTCATGACCTCGAAGTAGAGTAGGGCAAACCCGCCGGTCCTGCCGACCGCCTTCATGTCCTCCATGCCCGAGATGCCGAGCACGACCGTGCAGAAGATGATCGGTCCGATCATCATCTTGATGAGCTTGATGAAACCGTCGCCCAGGGGCTTGAGGGCTTCGCCGGTCTCGGGGAACGCGAAGCCGATCACGGCACCGATCACCACGGCCACGAGCACCTGTGCGTAGAGCGAGCGGAAGACCCTGGCGCCGGCCATGAGCGGTTCTCTCGAGCGGGCCGGTCAGTCCGGAAGGCCGGCGAGGAAGGACACGACGGCGGCGACGGTGCGCGCGGGATCCTCCTCCTGCGGCACGTGGCCCAGGTCGTCGAAGATGACGAGCTGGCTGCCGGCGATGTCCTTTGCGAAGACACCGCCGTACTCCGCGGGGATCAGCCGGTCGCGCCCGCCCCAGAGAATGAGCGTCGGCGTCTTTATTTCGCGGATGCGCGCCTCGTCGATGCCGGGCGGCGCCTGCGCGAATCGCTGCACGAGCGCTGTGCGGTTTCCCGCGCGCAGGGCGAGTTCGTAGTGGCGGTCGATGAGTTCCGTCGTCACCCGGGCGGGGTCGCCGTAGACGTTGCGTACGCTGGACGCGACGAGGCTCCTCGGCAGCGTGAATTCCACCAGGCGGTTCACCAGCGGGATCCTCGCGATGCGGAAGCCGATCGGAACCGACTGCGAGCGGTACGCGTATCCGGCCGAGTCCACCAGGACCAGCGCCTGCACGCGGGAGGGCAGGGCGAGCGCCGTCTCCCACGCGACCCAGCCGCCGAGCGAATTGCCGGCGAGGACGCAGCGCTCGACGCCGAAATGGTCCAGCACTGCAGTCGTGAACCGGACGTAGCTGCCGATCGAGTAGTCACCGGCAGGCGACGGCCCGGTGAGGCCGAAGCCCGGCATGTCCATGCGGATGACGCGGCGCCGTCCCTCGAGCGCGCGCACCCAGCCATCCCAGGTGTGCAGCGAGTCCGACGTGCCGTGCAGCAGGACGATGGGCACCGGGTCGTCGCGCCGGCCCTCGTCGCGGACGTGGACCTGCATGCCCTGGACGTCGATGAAACTCGAGGGCGGTGGCGCCCAGCGCGCGGTGAGTTGCGAGACGGGGCGGTCGGGCGCCCAGTTGAACGCGACGTAGCCCGCGACGAGGAGCGCCAGCGCCCCGAGGGCGAGGGCCGCGACCTTCGCCGCACGCCTCATGCGGCCCAGTCCAGGATGACCTTGCCCGACTGGCCGCTGCGCATGACCTCGAAGCCTTCGCGGAAATCCGCAATCGGGAATCGATGCGTGATGATCGGCTGGACGTCGAGGCCGCTCTGCAGCATGGCCGTCATCTTGTACCAGGTCTCGAACATCTCGCGTCCGTACACGCCCTTGATCATCAGGCCCTTGAAGATCACCTCGTTCCAGTCGATGGCCGTGTCGTCCGGCGGGATGCCGAGCAGTGCCACGTTGCCGCCGTGGTGCATGACGTGCAGCAGGTCGCGGAACGCCTTGGGGTTGCCGGACATCTCGAGCCCGACGTCGAAGCCCTCGACCATGCCGAGCGACTTCATCGTGTCGTCGAGCGACTCGCGCGTGACGTTGATCGCGCGCGAGGCGCCCATCTTCCGCGCGAGTCCGAGCCGGTAATCGTTCACGTCGGTCACGACGACGTGGCGCGCGCCCACGTGGCGCGCGATGGCCGTCGCCATGATTCCGATCGGGCCCGCTCCGGTGATCAGCACGTCCTCGCCGACGAGGTTGAACGAGAGCGCGGTGTGCGTGGCGTTTCCCAGCGGGTCGAGGATCGAGGCAATCTCGTCGGTGACGGACTCGGGCAGCTTGAAGGCGTTGAAGGCCGGGATGGAGAGGTATTCAGCGAAGCAGCCGGGCCGGTTGACGCCCACGCCCACGGTGTTGCGGCACAGGTGCCGGCGCCCGGCGCGGCAGTTGCGGCAGTAGCCGCAGGTAATGTGGCCCTCGCCGGAGACGCGATCGCCGATCGCGAAGCCCTGAACCTCGCTGCCGATCTCGACGATCTCGCCGCAGTATTCGTGCCCGACGTGCATGGGCACGGGGATCGTCCTCTGCGCCCAGTGGTCCCAGAGGTAGATGTGCATGTCCGTCCCGCAGATCGCCGTCTTGCGGATCCTGATCAGCACGTCGTTGGGACCCACCTTGGGCTCCGGCACGTCCGAGAGCCAGATCCCCGGGGCGCGTTCAGCCTTCACCAGAGCCTTCATCTGCCGATTCCTCCGGATGTCACGGCGTGAGGACGCCGAGTTCGCGTCCGACGTCCACGAACGCGTCCACAGCGCGGTCGAGCTGCTCGATCGTGTGCCCGGCGCACATCTGCGTGCGGATGCGCGCCTTGCCCATGGGCACGACCGGGTACGAGAATCCGATGACGTAGACGCCACGGTCGAGCAGTCGCTCGGCAAACCGGGCGGCGAGCGCGGCATCGCCCAGCATCACGGGCGCGATCGGGTGCTCGCCCGGAGCGATGGCAAATCCCGCCTCGGTCATGCGGCCGCGGAAATGCGCCGTGTTGCGGCGCAACTTCGCCCGCAGTTCGTCGCCCGCCTCGACCAGGTCGAGGACGCGCAGCGTCGCCGCTGCGATTACCGGTGGGATGCTGTTCGAGAAGAGATAGGGCCGCGACCGCTGCCTCAGCCACGCAACGATCTCGCGTCGGGCCGCCGTGTAGCCGCCGGCCGCGCCACCGAGGGCCTTGCCGAGCGTGCCGGTGAGGATGTCCACGCGTCCCATGACCTCGCGGTACTCCGGCGTGCCGCGGCCGCCCTTGCCGACGAACCCGGTCGCGTGCGAGTCGTCCACCATGACGAGCGCGCCGTAACGGTCCGCGAGATCGCAGATGTCCCTGAGGCGAGCGATCACGCCGTCCATCGAGAACACGCCGTCGGTGGCGATCAGCCTGACGCGCGCGCCGGACGATTCCTTCAGCCGGTCCTCGAGCTCGCCCATGTCGTCGTTCGCGTAGCGCAGGCGCTGCGCCTTGCAGAGGCGCACGCCGTCGATGATGCTCGCGTGGTTCAGTGAGTCGCTGATGACCGCGTCCTGCTCGTCGAGCAGCGTCTCGAAGAGGCCGCCGTTGGCGTCGAAGCAGGACGAGTAGAGGATCGCGTCGTCCGTGCCGAGGAACGCGGCGATGCGCGCCTCGAGTTCCTTGTGCACGGCCTGCGTTCCGCAGATGAAGCGCACCGAGGCCATGCCGTAGCCATGGCGATCGATGGCCTCGCGCGCCGCCTCGCGGATTGCGGGGTGGTTGGCGAGCGCGAGGTAGTTGTTCGCGCAGAGGTTCACGAGTTCGCGCCCGTCGGCGAGCCGGACGACCGGCTGCTGAGGCGAGACGAGCACGCGCTCCGGCTTGAAGAGCCCGGAGCCCTTGAGTTCATCGCACTGGCGGGCGAGTCGGTCGAGGAATGTCTGGTCCACGCGGGGATCTCCGGCCAAGCAGGGATTATAGGGGGCTTATAATGCCGACGTGAGCCGGACTCCCGAACCTGACCGCGACCGCGCCGACGATGGACACGGCGCGGCCGCCCAGGGCCTGCGCATCGACAAGTGGCTGTGGTGCGCTCGTTTCTACAAGACCCGCGGCGTCGCCCAGGCGGCGGTCGAGGGCGGCCACGTGCAGGTCAACGGCGAGCGGGTCAAGGCATCGCGGCCGGTGAAGGTAGGGGACCGGCTGCACATCGTCCGCGAGCGCGAGCGCTTCGAGGTGGATGTCACCGGTATCCCCGAGCGCCGCGGCCCGGCGCCCGAGGCGCGGGGGCACTACGTCGAGACCGCCGAGAGCGAGGCGGCCCGGGCGACGGTACGGGAATTCGACCGGCTCACGGCCACGGTGAACTCCGGGCGTCCCGACAAGCGCGAGCGGCGAAACCTGTTGCGGCAGGTGAAGGGTCGGGGCTAGGGCCCGCGCGCGGTTCCGTCCGTGTATCCTCCGCCGCATCACCGGCCGGGGGATCGCATGACTGCCTCGTTATCGTCGCGCTCGACGCGGCTCTTCATGGCACTCACGGCGTTCTTCGTCGGCAACGCGGTGGTGGCCGAGTTCGTGGGCGTGAAGATCTTCGCGCTCGAGACCACGTTCGGCCTGGCGCCGTTCGGCTGGAACCTGTTCGGCCAGAAGGGATCGCTGAGCTTCACCGCCGGCGTGCTGATCTGGCCGATCGTGTTCATCATGACGGACGTCATCAACGAGTACTTCGGTCGCCGCGGCGTCCGGTTCATCTCGTTCGCGGCGGCCGGGATGATCACCTACGCGTTCGTCTTCGCGTATGCGGCAATCCACCTCGCGCCCGCGGACTGGTGGGTCGGCGTCAATGCGGGCCGCGGCGTGCCTGACATGCAGGCCGCCTACGGCAGCGTGTTCGGACAGGGCCTGTGGACCATCGGCGGGTCGCTCGCGGCGTTCATGGTCGGGCAGCTGATCGACGTCGCCATCTTCCACCGCATCCGCGCGGCCACCGGCGAGCGCTGGATCTGGCTGCGTGCCACAGCGTCGACGTCCGTATCCCAGCTTGTCGACAGTTTTCTCGTGCTCTACATCGCCTTCGTGCTCGGGCCGCAGCAATGGCCGGTGTCGCTGTTCCTAGCGGTCGGCACGGTGAACTACTGCTACAAGATGGTCATGGCCGTGGTCCTGAGCCCCCTCATCTACGTTGCGCGCAACAGGATCGAGGCCTACCTGGGTGCGGCCGAGTCGGCGCGGCTCAAGGCCGAGGCCGCGGCGGATTGAGGCGGCAGGCATGGCCGTGAGCTTCAACGATCCCGGGCCGCTGCTCACGACCCGGGAGCAGGCAGCTCTGCTCGCGGCGCGTGAGCGCGGCGAGACCACGGTCGCCTGCTCGCTGGACCTGGGGCGCTCGACTGCGACGGTAGAAGCGGGCGCCGAGGCGTGGACGTGGCGGGGGCGGCGCTACCCCTACCTCGAGGCGTGCCGCGAACGGACCATCTACTACTGGGACGGGGCCGAGTTCCAGTCCGCCGCGCGGTTCAGCGGCTCGCTCATCAAGCTCGTGCCGAACGAATGGGGTGCGCCGACCTTCGAGATCGACGGCATCAAGATGCTGCCGACGGCGCAGGTGTCGCCCTTTGAGGATGCGGGACGCAAGGTGGCGCTCGTGGAGCCCCGCGGGAAGGTCGTGCTCGACACCTGCGGCGGGCTCGGCTACTTCGCCGCGTGGTGCCTCGAAGGCCAGGCCGCACGGGTGCTGTCGTTCGAGAAGAACCCCGACGTGATCTGGCTGCGCGGCCTGAATCCGTGGTCGCCTGCGCCGGGGCCCGGGCTCGAGCTGTCCGAAGGCGACGTTGCGCTGCAAATCGCGCGGCTCCCGGCCGCCTCGGTGGATGCGGTCCTGCACGACCCGCCGCGCTTCGGCATCGCGGGCGAGCTGTACTCGCAGGCGTTCTACGATGAACTGGCCCGCGTGCTCAGGCGCAGGGGCCGGATGTTCCATTACACCGGCACGCCGAACGCGCTCACGAGCGGACGCGACGTTCCGCGCGAGGTCACGTCGCGGCTGCGCAAGGCAGGATTCGAAGTTCGTCCCGCGCTCGACGGGCTCGTCGCGGTCAGGGGCTGACGGGCGCCGCGCTCCGCGCCTGGTCCAGCGCCTTGCGCAGGCGGTCCGCCCAGCCCTTCAGGATTTCGTCGGCCGCGGCCTTGTTCGTGACCGAGTTGGCCTGGTGCGCCATGCCGCCCATGCTGTCGTCCGCC
The DNA here is from genome assembly GCA_963706755.1 of uncultured Gammaproteobacteria bacterium. Lineage (GTDB taxonomy): Bacteria > Pseudomonadota > Gammaproteobacteria > Steroidobacterales > Steroidobacteraceae > RPQJ01. Next base: position 9,271 of record CAVPNH010000005.1, on the reverse strand, counting down.
TCGGTGTCGATGACGCGCGCCAGCAGTGTGCTGGTCCCACCGTCCCAGAGTTCCAGGTAGAGCGTCATCTGGCCTGCCGAAGCGACGATGTCCACACTCGGGGAAGGATTGTCCGTGTCTGGCGCCGTTACCATCACGTTGATCAGCGCGGGACGCAACATCAGCACGCCCGGTCCCTGCGTGGTCACGATCTGGAAGTCGCCATTCTTGCCGAGCTCCGTCACGAAGACCTTGTTGAACTCCACCGCGAGCGCGTTCTTGATGCGCGTCTCGTCCTCCGGCGTCACCTGCGCCCCGAGTCCCGGCGCGTCCTGGTTGTAGTCGCGGGCCCAGTCCTTCGCGAACTCTACGTAGCACTCCAGCAGCCCGACACTCTTGTATTGCGAGGCGTCGGCACCCTGCTTCACGTACACGGCGCCGTGTTCCAGGGTCTTCCGGAGCTGCAGGCCATCCTGGCTGACCTGCGGATACTGCTGGTCAGCCGCGGGCGTCTGCGCCGCCGCGAGCAACAGGAATGCAGACGCAAGCACGGCTCGTGCGACGGATCCTGGTCGGGTCATTGCGTTCATGTGCCACCCTTCGCGAGATTCGGTGCCAGGCACCGGGTTACCTGACGGATTGGTTCAGAAATCCAGTGCCTGGCACCGGATTTCCGGCTACTTGACCAGCTGGTTCAACTCGAAGATCGGCAGCAGCATCGCGAGCACGATCAGGAGCACGAGGCCGCCCATCAGCAGGATCATGAGCGGGCCCAGCAGCCCCACGACGCCCTGCAGGATCGCGTCCAGCTCGCGCTCCTGGTGGATCGCCGCGCGGTCGAGCATCGTGTCGAGTTCGCCACTCGACTCGCCGCTCGAGATCAGGTGGATCATCATCGGCGGGAAGACGCGGCTCGCGCCCAGCGACTTGCCGATCGGCGCGCCTTCGCGCACCTTGACCGCCGCGTCTTCGACGGCGGCCTTCATTGGCAGGTTCGATACCACCTCGGCCGAGATTCGCATGGCCTCGAGCACGGGCACGGTGCTCGAGGTAAGCGTGCTGAAGGTGCGCGCGAAGCGCGCGGTGTTCGCGCCCCGCACGGCCTTGCCGGCGATCGGCAGCGACAGCAGGAACTGGTGCCACAGGCGTCGGTTGGTCTCGACCTTGAGCCAGCGATTGAAGAGGAAGATCGCGCCGGCCACGCCTAGCACCAGCCAGATCCCGTAGTGCCGCATGAAGTCGCTGCCGGCGATCAGGGCCTGGGTGAGGAGCGGCAGCTCCGCCTCGCTCGAGCGGAACACCTCGACGACCTTGGGCACGACCGAGACCAGCAGGAAGAACACGATCACGATGCACACGACGAACAGCAGCACCGGGTAGAGCATCGCGCTCAGGGTCCGGCTGCGGAGTTGCTCGCGGTTGTCGGTGTAGTCGGCAAGACGCTCGAGGACCGCGTCCAGGTGGCCCGACTGCTCGCTCGCGGCGATGGTGGCGCGGTAGATCTCGGGGAACGAACCCGGGAAGTCGGCGAGGCCGTCGGCCAGCGCATGGCCTTCCATTACCTTGGAGCGCACGCCCAGCATGATGCTGCGCACGCGCGGCTTGTCCGTCTGCTGCGAGACCGCGAGCAGCGCCTCCTCGAGCGGGAGGGCGGATTTCACCAGCGTCGCGAGCTGGCGCGTCACGAGCGCGAGGTCCGACGCGCTGAGGCCCCGCTGGAACTTGAACGAGAAAGGACGCGTCGCCCGCGTCGCCTCCTGCTCGAGCACCTCGTCCACGGACACCGGGAGCAGGCCTTGCTCGCGCAGCAGCTGGCGGACGTGCCGCGGCGTGTCGCCCTCGAGGACGCCCTTGCGCTCCCGGCCCGCGGCATCGACCGCAACGAACTCGAAGGCTCCCATCGATCAGTCCTCGCGCGTGACCTTGAGGACTTCCTCGATCGTCGTGATGCCCGCGAGCACCTTCATGCGCCCGTCGTCACGGATGCCGGGCGTGCGCGTGCGGGCATAGCGCTCGAGATCCAGCTCCGAGGCACCGTCGTGGATCATGGTCCGCATGTGCTCGTCGATGAGCACGAGTTCGTAGATGCCGGTGCGGCCGCGGTAGCCGTTGGAGGAATCGCGGGCGCCGGGACGGTAAAGCGTGGGTGCCGGCGCGCCGTCGGGGATGTTGAGCAGCCGCCGCTCGTACTCGCCGGCGGTGTAGGCCTCGCGCGTCGCGGGGTTCAGCACCCGCACCAGCCGCTGCGCCAGCACGCCGACCAGGCTCGAGGACAGCAGGAATGGCTCGATGCCCATGTCGCGGAGCCGCGTGACCGCGCCCACCGCGGTGTTCGTATGCAGCGTGGAGAGCACGAGGTGGCCCGTGAGGCTCGACTGCACCGCGATCTGCGCAGTCTCGAGGTCGCGCACCTCGCCGACCATTACCACGTCCGGGTCCTGGCGCAGGATGGCGCGCAGTCCGCGCGCGAAGGTCATCTCGACCCGCGTGTTGACCTGCGTCTGGCCGATGCCGTCGATGTAGTACTCGATCGGGTCCTCGACCGTCATGATGTTGCGCGTGCGGTCGTTGATGCGGTCGAGCGCGGCGTAGAGCGTCGTGGTCTTGCCCGAGCCGGTCGGCCCGGTCACCAGCAGGATGCCATTCGGCTTGTGGATCAGCTCGTCCGTGAGTGCCTGGGTCTTCGGGTCCATGCCGAGGGAGTCCAGGTCGAGCCGTCCCGCCTGCTTGTCGAGCAGGCGCAGCACCACGCGCTCGCCGTGGCCGGCGGGAATCGTGGAGACGCGCACGTCCACTGCCCGACCCGCGACCCGGAGCGAAATGCGCCCGTCCTGCGGCAGGCGCTTCTCGGCGATGTCGAGGCGCGACATGACCTTGATGCGCGAGACGATCAGCGGCGCAACCGCCCGCTTGGTCTGCAGCACCTCGCGCAGCACGCCGTCCACGCGGAAGCGGATCACCAGCCGGTTCTCGAAGGGCTCGATGTGGATGTCGGACGCGTTTTCCTTCACCGACTGGGTGAGGAGGGCGTTGATCAGGCGGATGACCGGTGCTTCGTCCTCGCTCTCGAGCAGGTCGGACTGCTCGGGGATGTCCTGCGCGAGGTCGGCGAGGTCGGTGTCCTCCTCGAGTCCGCCCATCGCGTCCATGGTCGCGCTGGAGCCGCCCTCGTAGGCCTGGCGCAGCAGGACCTCGAAACGTTCCGCGTCCACGCGCTCGATCGTGAGCGCCCGCCTCAAGTGGCGCCGCACCTCCGCGACCGCGAGCGGTGACGCGTCGAGCCTCACCACTGCGTCCACCCGTTCCCCGACCAGGCCCCGCACCAGCACGCCGTGCCGCTTCGCGAAGGCAAAGGGCAGGGGCCGCAGCGGATCGGCGACGCGATCGGCCGCGGCCAGGATGGCCTCGTCGGTCGCGGCCGTGCTCACGGAGTCGTGTCCGGCGGCGGGGGCGGCGGCGCGGCAGGTTCGGGTGCCTGCTGCGCGCCGAACGGCGCGGTCGGTGCCGCCGGTTGCTCAGGCCCCGCGGTCGCGGACGGTGGCGCCCCGGAGGGCGCCTGGGTCGCCGCGGCGCCGGACCCGCTCTCCGCGCGCCCGGCCGGCGTGGTGCCCGGGGGAGCCCGTTCCTCCGCCTGCCTGAGCGCGTCGGACGGCACGAGCTTGTCGAGCGTGGGCAGCGCCGGCTGGTGCTCGGAGGGCATGAGCGGCACCCTTTTGCCGAACATCAATTCCCCCTGGCCGCGGAGATAGTTGTACTTGGCGTTGGTCTCGACCGCCACGTCCACGCCGTCGCGCAGGATGCGAGGCCGGACGAAGAACATCAGGTTGGTCTTCTTCCTGTTCACGCTGCGAGTCTTGAAGAACTCGCCGATGATCGGGATCGACCCGAGGAACGGCACCTGGGACTTCTGCTCGGTCATGTCGTCGGACAGGAGCCCTCCCAGCACGATGATCCCTCCGTCCTCGGCCAGCACGTTGGTCGTGATGGTGCGCTTGTTGGTGATGAGTCCCTGTTGCGCCGCGAGCACCTGCTGGGAACTCGCCGCCAGGTTGGAGACTTCCTGGGAAATCTTGAGCACGATCGTGCCGCCGTCGTTGATCTGTGGCGTGATCTTCAGGATGATGCCGACTTCCTCGCGGCTGACGGTCTGGAACGGGTTCACCGTCCCGCCCGCGCCCGAGCCGGCTCCCTGGTTGGTGTAGGAACCGGTGACGATCGGCACCTCCTGGGCGACCTTGACTTCTGCTTCCTCGTTGTCGAGCGTGAGCACCGAGGGCGTCGCGATGATGTTGGTGTTGCCGGTCGCCTGCAGCGCCCGGATGATCGCGGCCCAGCTCATGCCGCTGGACACGATCTGGCCGACGCCGAGCGTGAGGCCGCTCGGGAGCGCCTTGATGCTCGTCGGGTCGCGGATGCCCTGCAGGATCTCGCCGATGCCGGTGCCGTTCACCGGCTGGACGAAGCCGCCCGCGGGCAGGATGTCGCCGTTCGCGTTCCGGTCCGCGATGAGCCAGTTGATGCCGAGGTCGGTGGACCTGTCCACGGACATCTCGACCAGGATGCCCTCGAGCAGCACCTGCGCCCGGCGGATGTCGAGGCGGTCGACGATGGACATCACCGTGCGCATGACCTTGGGCGGCGCCGACACGACGAGCGCGTTGGTCTGCGGCTCGGCCCAGATGGTCACGCTCTTGTCGCCGCCGCCTGCCTGCGCGGCGGAAGCTGGCGCGTTGCCGCCGCCCGCGGCGGCGACGGACGCGGTGATTCCCTGGATCTGTTCGCGCAGCTTGGCAGCGATCTTCTCCGCGTCGGCGTACCGCAGGTAGCGGACCTGCGTGTCGCCGCCGGCCGCGAGCGGCGTGTCCAGGTGCGCGATCAGCGCCTTGAGCCGCAGGCGCTGCGAGCGCTCGCCGCTCACGAGCACGCTGTTGGTGCGGTCGTCGGCGACCATCTTCACGGTCGGCATCCCGGCGCCTTCCGCGGCACTCGAACCATAGAGCGTATTCACCGTGCGCACCACGTCGGCGGCGCTCGCATGCTCCAGCGGAACGACGTCGATCTCCTCGTCGCCCGACTGATCGATGCGCTCGATGATGCGCGCCATTCGGCTCACGTTGGACGCGCGGTCCGAGATGATCAGCATGTTGGACGCCGGGTACGCCGCGAGGTGGCCGTACTGCGGGATCAGCGGCCGCAGGATCGGCACGAGCTGCGCGGCGCTCACGTTCTTGACCGCGATCACCTGGGTGACGATCTCGTCGGAGGTCGAGCTCACGTTCGAGGGCAGGTCGTTGGCCGGCATCTGGCGGGCATTCGCATCCGGCAGGATCTTGATGACCTTGCCTGCCGGCACGGCGACGAAGCCGTGCACCTGAAGGATCGAGAGGAACGCCTGGTAGAAGGCGTCCGGCGACATCGGCGTCGAGGACAGCATCGTGACCTGCGCCCGCACGCGCGGGTCCACGATGAAGTTCTTGCCGGTGACGGCGCTCACGGCCTCGATGATCTGGGAGAGGTCCGCGTCCTTGTAGTTCGGCGTGATGGCGCCCTGGGTCTGGCCCAGCGACACGCCCGGGCTCGCGAGCGCCAGTAGGCCGACGAGCGCGATGCCCGACGCAGCGAGGGCGAACCGATCGAGCAGCTTGCGTTTCATCGTCACTCCGCTTGGTCCTGTCTTCCCGGTGTCGCCGTCATTTCGGTCACCGGCACCGCTTCGGGCATGGCTGCCGCAGCCGCCATGTCAGCGGCCAGCTGGGCATTGTTGATGGTGATCTGGGTCGGTTGTCCGTTACGCTCCACGGTCACCGTGACGTCGGTCGCGGAGTTCATGGACTGCAGGATATCCATGCCGCGCGCCGGATCGTCGAGCGGCGCTCCATTGACGGCCGTCACGAGGTCCCCCGGCATCAGCCCCAGCTTGCTGAACTGCTGCCGGTCGCGCCCGGGGTATACCCTGTAGCCGCGCTGCTGGCCATTCGCGAAGACCGGCTGCGGGCGGAGGACTTCCGTGATTGCTCCCGGATTGGCGTTGGCGAGGTCCTGCAGGCGGCTGCCGAGCATGGCGCTGGCGTCCGGCGGCGCACCGCCGGCCGGTCCGGGTCCGCCCTGGTACTTGCGCGGCAGCATCAGTGCCTCGAGGCGGCCGCCGCGGTCCAGGATCGCACGGTCGGGATAGACAGAGTGCAGCTTGGTTCCGCCCGAGATGGTCGCGCCGACCGCGTACACCTTCGCGCTGGCCGCGTTCTCGCCGATGATGGCGTAACCGTGCTCCGGGTCGGACTCGGCGATCGTGCCCACGAGCACCAGGCTCATCTGTGTGGTGGCGACGGAGTTCGGGTCGGTCGAGCCGGCCGCCGCGCCCGCGACGCCGAAGAGGTGCGCGTTCACGATGGCCTGCAGGTCCACCGAGGGTCCTGCCGGCGCCGCTGCCACTGCCGTGGCGGAAGACCGCGCCCGGTTCGTCCCGAGGATGGTCCACGTGAGCTGTACGAGCTGCCACGCGAGCAGCAGGACCAGCGCGACCGAGACGATCCACGGCAGCGACTGGATCCAGCGGCCGGACCGGAGGTCGTCCGCGACCGAGGCGAAACGGGACAGGCTTGGCGGCAGCTGCATTTAGGGCGTGCGATCGTCCACCCGGCGGGTGGGTCGCCGGGACCGTCGAATGATACGGACTTGCGGGACCGCGCCTCAAGACAATCCGGTAAATATCGGATCTGCGGCCGGTTGCACGGTCGCGCGGCACGGCGCTTGTCAGGGGGGCAGTGTGGCCCTATATAGGCTGGTCTGGAGCATCCGGGGATCATGAGCGAAGAGCACACAAGACAGGGACAGGGCCTGGTGGTGGAGGAGGCGCGGCCGCAGGTCAAGCGCCCGCCCCTGTACCAGGTCGTCCTGCTGAACGACGATTACACCCCCATGGAGTTCGTGGTGGACGTGCTCGAGCACATCTTCGGCATGGACCGGACGACCGCCACTCGTGTCATGCTGGAGGTGCACACGCGCGGCAAGGGCGTGTGTGGCGTGTACACGTACGAGATCGCCGAGACCAAGGTTGCCCAGGTGACCGCCTACGCGCGCCAGCACCAGCACCCCCTCCTTTGCGCCATGGAAGAGACCTGACACCGTGTTGAGCAGCGAACTCGAAGTCTGCCTGAACGAAGCCTTCCAGTCGGCGCGGGAGGCGCGCCACGAATTCATGACCGTCGAGCACCTGTTGCTCGCGATCGTCGAGACGCCGAGGGTGGGAGAGATCCTGCGCGGCTGCGGAGGCGACGCGGCACGACTGGGCAGGGAGCTCCGGGAGTTCATCGACCAGACCACGCCGCGCCTCAAGCAGGACGACGACCGGGAGGTGCAGCCCACGCTCGGGTTCCAGCGCGTACTGCAGCGCGCCGTGTTCCACGTCCAGTCGAGCGGGCGCAAGGAGGTGTCCGTCTCCAACGTGCTGGTGGCGATCTTCAGCGAGAAGCACTCGCACTCCGTCTACCTGCTCGCGCTGCAGGACGTGTCGAGGCTGGACGTCGTCAATTTCATTTCGCACGGCCTGTCCAGGACGGGTGACGAGCCGGCACCGGGTGACGAGGCGGCGCAGCCGGAGACCGAGCGCGAAGCGGAAGGCGGTTCGGCACTCGAGAAGTACGCGACCAACCTGAACAGGCTCGCCGAAGAGGGCCGGCTCGACCCGTTGATCGGCCGCAAGCTCGAGATCGAGCGCACGATCGAGATCCTGTGCCGGCGCCGCAAGAACAACCCCCTGTACGTGGGCGAGGCGGGCGTCGGCAAGACGGCACTGGTCGAGGGGCTCGCGCGGCTGATCGTCGCGGGGGAGGTGCCGGAGATCCTGGCCGGCAGCGTCGTCTACTCGCTGGACCTGGGCTCGCTGATCGCGGGCACGAAGTACCGCGGCGACTTCGAGAAGCGCCTGAAGGCGGTGCTCACGGAACTCCGCAAGCAGCCGGGGGCGATCCTGTTCATCGACGAGATCCACACGGTGATCGGGGCGGGGGCCGCCTCCGGCGGCGTCATGGACGCCTCGAACCTGATCAAGCCGGCGCTGGCCAACGGTGAGCTGCGTTGCATCGGCTCGACCACCTACCAGGAATACCGCGGCATCTTCGAGAAGGACCACGCGCTGACTCGGCGCTTCCAGAAGATCGACGTGGTGGAGCCGACCGTCGAGGAGACGGTACAGATCCTGCGCGGCCTGAAGGCGCGCTTCGAGGAGCATCACGGGATCCGTTACGACGACGACGCGCTGCGCGCGGCGGCCGAGCTAGCGGCGCGGCACATCAACGACCGCTACCTGCCCGACAAGGCCATCGACGTGATCGACGAGGCGGGCGCGCGCCAGCGCCTGAAGCCGGTCGCCGAGCGGGCGGAGTCCGTGGACGTCGCGCAGGTCGAGGAAGTGGTGGCACGCATCGCGCGCATCCCGCCGAAGACGGTCTCCTCGAGCGACCGCGACGTGCTGCGCAACCTCGAACGCAACCTCAAGCTCGTGATCTACGGCCAGGACCGCGCCATCGAGACGCTGTCCTCGGCCATCAAGATGTCGCGCTCGGGGCTCGGCGACCAGCGCAAGCCCGTAGGTTCATTCCTGTTCGCAGGGCCCACCGGCGTCGGCAAGACCGAGGTGACGCGTCAGCTTGCGCTGGTGCTGGGCGTCGAGCTCATCCGCTTCGACATGTCGGAGTACATGGAGCGCCACACGGTCTCGCGCCTGATCGGCGCGCCGCCGGGCTACGTGGGCTTCGACCAGGGCGGCCTCCTGACGGAGGCGATCGCCAAGCACCCGCATTGCGTGCTGCTGCTCGACGAGATCGAGAAGGCGCACCCCGACGTCTTCAACCTGCTGCTGCAGGTCATGGACCACGGCACGCTCACCGACAACAACGGCCGCAAGGCGGACTTCCGCCACGTCGTGATCGTGATGACCACCAACGCCGGGGCGACCGAGATGAGCCGGACGCCGATCGGCTTCGTCGCCCAGGACAACGCGCCCGACGGCATGGAGGCGGTGCGCAGGCTCTTCGCGCCGGAGTTCCGCAACCGGCTGGATGCGATCGTGCAGTTCGGCCCGCTGGACGAGCGCACGATCCAGCGCGTCGTGGACAAGCTCCTGGTCGAGGTCGAGGCCCAGCTCGAGCAGAAGGGCGTGGCCCTGCACGTCGAGGACGCGGCGCGGCGGTGGATCGCCGAGCGTGGCTACGACCCGAAGATGGGTGCGCGCCCGATGGCCCGCGTCATCCAGGAGCACATCAAGCGTCCGCTGGCGGAGGAACTTCTGTTC
>CAVPNH010000004.1:0-17232 GCA_963706755.1 uncultured Gammaproteobacteria bacterium | reverse complement strand
GGGGTTGGATCGGGGTTGTTCGGAGGTGCGGAGTACATCCGGAAGTCCTCCATGCAGGGTCAGACACGCGGAGCTCCCGACTATCCCCCAACCCCTATCCCCTAAGGAAACTCTGATTTACCGGGCATGTCTGATGCAAGGTTCATCATCGAGCGAGCATTGCGATGAAGCAGCAGACACTGACGGGATTTGAGAAGTACGGCAAGACCACGCGCCGGGCGCAATTCCTGGCCGAGATGGACCGGATTATTCCGTGGCCGGAGCTGGCGGTGGTGGTGCAGACGGCGTACCCGAAGGTCAGCGAGCACGGCGGGCGGCCGCCGATTCCGCTGGAGCGGATGCTGCGGATCCACTTCCTGCAGTTGTGGTTCAACCTGTCGGACCCGGCAGTTGAGGAAGCGCTGTACGACTCGGCCGCGATGCGCAACTTTGTCGGCATCGATCTTGGCGTGGAAGGCGTGCCGGACGAGACTACGATCTGCAAGTTCAGGCACCTGCTCGAGCGCAACAAGCTCGGCAAGGTGCTGTTGACGGCGGTCAATGACCACCTGCACCGCAGCGGCATCAAGATTACGAAGGGTACGATCGTCGACGCCACGATCATCGGCGCGCCGAGTTCTGGACCAAGAACCGCGACGGCGAGCGCGATCCAGAGATGCATCAGACGGCGAAGGGCCAGCAGTGGTACTTCGGGATGAAGGCGCATATCGGTGTGGACAGCCGCACGAAGCTCGTTCACACGGTGCTGGCGTCGGCGGCCAACGTCGCCGATCGCGAAGCCTTGCCGTACCTGCTGCACGGCAACGAGACCCGTGTCTGGGGAGATCAGGGCTATCAGGGCCAGACCGCCGTCATCCACGCCCGTGCCCCGAACGCGAAGGACTTCACCAATCGCGGCTACCGCTACCACGGCCGGATCAACGAGGTCGAGAAGGCGAAGAACCGCAACAAGTCGCGGGTGCGTGCCAAGGTCGAACACGTCTTCGGCGTGATCAAGAACATCTTCGGCTTCCGCAAGGTCCGCTACCGCGGCCTGGCGAAAAACCTGAACCGGCTCGAGGTCACCGCCGCGCTCGCCAACCTGTACCTCGTCCGGCGACGCTTGCTGAAAGCGTAGGAGCGGTGTCGGTGAAAATCGAGGATGAGACGACGTTAAGGCAAGAAAAACCGGGCCCACGCGCAAAAACGGCACGATCGGCGCGTTCAAGCGAGAATCTGTGCCGCGCGCCTCTGTCATGATCAGTTCTTCAGACCTTCCCTAACCCCTTCTCGGGTAGACGCGTCGCGTCGCATACGCCGCCTTCAGCTCCGCGCCCAGGTATTCACGCAACGTCGAGAACACGCCGCGCGAAATGTCGGCGGGCTTGCCCTCCGCCAGCCGGAAGAGTTGGCAGTAGTACCAGGACTGCGCCGCGAAGGCGTTGAGTGCCTTGGCTGCGACGCTCGAGCCCTGCGGCGACAGCCAGCCGCGATCCCGCAATCGCAGGCGGTCGTCGAGGTCCTCGACGCTGTCCCTTGCCCCGCTCAGCAACTGTCGCGGGAAATCGGGCATCCAGCAGAGCGGCCGCCCGAGTCCGATCACGTCGCAATCCCCCTCGCCCGGCGCAGCGCCAAGCGCGGCTGCCATGCCCGCGCGCGTACGGAAGCCGCCGGTGACCATCAGCGGCATGCGGGCGACGCGGCGGATCGCCGCGGCGTAATCGAGGAAATACGCTTCACGTGCCCGAGTACTGCGACGAACGGGCACGGCGTCTTCGACTCGTCCTTCGAAGCCGATCAGCCGCGGCTGCTCGTACGTGCCGCCCGAGACCTCGAGCAGGTCCACGCTTTCGTCGTTCAGCCACGCGACGACCTGCAGGCACTCCTCGTGCGAGAAACCGCCCTTGCGGAAGTCGTCCGAATTCAGCTTCAGCGCCACGGGAAATCCCGGCCCACGGCCTGGCGCACGGCACGCAGCGTTTCGAGCAGAAAACGGGCGCGGTTCGCCAGCGCTCCGCCCCAGGCATCCTTGCGCTGGTTCGTGATCGGGGAAAGGAACGAGCTGATCAGGTACCCATGGGCCCCGTGCACCTGCACGCCGGTGAATCCGCACTCGCGCACGACTCGTGCCGCGTGCGCAAACCGGCCGATCAGGTCGACGATCTCGTCCTCGGCCAGGGCTCGCGGCCGCGCGTAATTGCCGAGCAGATCGAGTTGCACCGCGGACGGTGCCAGCGGGCGACCGGTGACATAACGCGGCGACTGCCGCCCAGCGTGCGAAATCTGCACCCAGAGCTGGTTGCCGCTCGCCGTCCCCGCCTTTGCCCACGCGGCAAGCCGCGCGCGGGCCTCGGCGTCGAACGTGCGTGGCTCCGACTGGTCGATGGCGACGTTGCCGGGCCGTTCGAGGTCGAACCGGTCCACCTGCACGTTGCCGGTGATCAGCAATCCGCTCCCGCCCTCGCTCCAGGTGCGGTACAGGCGCTCGAGCGCGGGCGTTGCACGCAGCCAGGCATCGGCCAGCCCTTCGGTCATCGCAGCCTTGGCGAGCCGGTTCGGCAGCACGGCGCCACAGGGCAGCGACAGGGGCTGTGTCAGGAAGTCCATCGTTTAACCTCTCCCGAATGCGGGGTATGATCGTTCGATCGAATGCACAGGCGCCGGGACGTCCCGCGCCACACCAACGAGAACAGGGTGGAGGTTTCGCCGATGCTGACCAGGGATAAGCTGACGATCGTGCAGTGGCAGGCCGTGCGCAATACGCCGCATCACGTGATCATCGCAGTCTCGGCCTCCGGCGGCAGCGCCTTCGACGAGATGCTCGAGCGCTCTGCAGGCCTGCAGGCCATCGTCGATGCCATGAACAGCACGCATCCGCTGGTGAGCGAGATCGGCGGCAGCACTCACATCATGCATGCGCAGGACGACATCCGAAAGTGGTTCTACACGCTGGACGAAAGCCACCGCACGCCGGACAGGCTGCAGGAGAAAGCGCTCGAAACGGCGCGCCACGCGCTCGAGGCGCTCGGCACCCACGGCAGCGCGGAAGACCTGATCCTTTACGGCGAATTCGTGCTGTCGCTGGCCACGCGCGTCGCACGCGCGGCGCGCGAAGGCGACCTGATGGGCATCGGCGGCGAACTCGTGAGCGAAAAAGAGCGCATGTTCCTCGAGCGTCTCGACCAGCTCATCCAGGAACGCCGTACTCGCTGAGCCGTCCGGACCCGGCACCCGGCGGGTCCAGTACCCACCGACCAGACGACCGACCGGGCCGCAAGGCCCGGTCCTCGTTTACGCCGCCCTGGCCTCCGCCCTGGCCGGCGTCTTGCGATCGCCCACCAGGTACGCCGCAAGCGCCGGCAGCAGCAGGATCGCGCCGAACATGTTCACCAGGAACATGAAGCAGAGCAGGATGCCCATGTCGGCCTGGAACTTCAGGGCCGAAAACGTCCACGCCGCCACCGAGATCGTCATGGTCACGGCCGTGAACACCGACGCCGTGCCGCGTGCCGGTACTCGGCATCTGGAGCAGCGAGGATCACTGTCTCGCCGAGGACCAGATGGCGCGCTCGGGGCGGCGCGTCACCGCCGGCTGAGTCGCAGCGCTGCCGCCTACGGCGTCCCCTCGATCCGCTCGAGCTGGTGGACGATCTGTTCGTGTTGCTGGCGGTAGTCCGGCGACTCCCAGACGCTCGAGTTCAGCGCGCGGAAGGACACCCCGAGCCTCGCAAAGAACTCCCGCGCCTGCTCGCGCTCCGTGAAGTCGAACTTGCGCTCGAACACGTTCCACAGCAGATCCAGCAGCGCCTGCTGGCGTTCGATCGGCGTGGACACGTCGACCGGGTCATAGGCGTCCTGCTGCAGGAAGACCCGGTCCAGGAGCTGCGACTTCTGCATCAGGACGTAGTCGTCGAGGCTGATCCCCTCCTCACCCGCCACCTCCATCATCTGCGCGACCGCATCGCCTCGCCGCAACAGGTCCTGCAATGCCAGGATGCGCGCGTTCCAGGTAACTCCGAAATGCGCTTCGAACCAGGAGCCGAGCTGGTCGCGGTAGCGCGTCCAGGACTGCAGCGGGTCGATTGCAGGATACGCGCGCCGGTAGGCGCGCTCGGCCGACAGCCCGAGGAATACCTTCGCGGCCCCCAGCGTCGACTGGGTCACCGGCTCCTCGAAGTTGCCGCCGGCCGGCGACACCGTGCCGATCAGGGTCAGGCTGCCGACCACGCCGTCGCGGCGGCGGATGACGCCCGCCCGCTCGTAGATGCTGCGGATGGATGAATCCAGGTACGCGGGAAACGCTTCCTCGCCCGGGATCTCCTCCATGCGGCCGGAGATCTCGCGCATCGCCTGCGCCCAGCGCGAAGTGGAATCCGCGATCGTCAGCACCTGCAGGCCCATGGCGCGGTAGTACTCGGCGATGGTGATGCCGAGGTATATGGACGACTCGCGCGAGACCACCGGCATCGCCGAAGTGTTGCAGATGATGACGGTGCGCTGCATGAGTGGCTGGCCGCTGCGGGGGTCCGCGAGCTGCGGAAACTGCGTGATCAGCTCGACGACCTCAGCCGCGCGCTCGCCACAGGCGATGATGACGACGACATCGACCAGCGAGTACCGCGCGAGCAGGTTCTGCAGCACGGTCTTGCCGGCGCCGAAGGGCCCGGGGATGCAGGCCGTGCCGCCGAGGGCGATCGGGAAGAACGCGTCGACGATGCGCACCCCGGTAAACAGCGGCTCCCCGGGATACAGGCGCTCGCTGAGCCGCAGGTCGAGCAGTCGCTGCGCGAAGGGGATGCGGACCGGCCACTGCTGCTGCAGCGTCACCGAATGCAGGCGCCTGTCCGCGTCCCGCAGACGCGCGACTTCCGAGCCGACGGTCACGCTGCCCTCGCCGATCCAGGCGACCTCCGCCGGACCGTGGAAATCCGCGGGCACCATGACGTGGTGCGCGACGGAACCCTCGGGCACGATCCCGAGCGTGTCACCGGCATGCACCGTCTGGCCGATGGCGACCCGCGCCGTCAGCTTCCAGCTGACGGCGGAATCGAGCGGCTCCGACACGGCGCCGCGCGGCAGGAAGAAACCGTGGCTCTCGGCGAGAGTGGCGAGCGGGTTCTGCAGGCCGTCGAACACCTTGCCGAGCAGCCCCGGGCCCAGCGTGGCCGACAGCGGCCGACCCGTGAGCTCGACCTCGTTCCCCACGCTGACGCCGACGGTGTCCTCGAAGACCTGCAGGTCGGCGAGTCGCCCGCGGATCCGCAGGACCTCGGCCTGCAGGCGCTGCCCGCGGCAGTGGACGAAGGCGACCTCGTTTTTCACGAGCACGTCGTCGGTGCCGACGATGACCAGGTTCTCGCGCACGGCCACCACGCGACCCCTGCGCGCGCCCGGCGGCGCGGCGTCAGGCGACCGCTGCGTGCTCGTCATGGAGCACCTGTTCCAGGAGCCAGTTGAACCGGGCCACGGCGTGCGCCGCGTCCATCGAGAGCCAGCGATCGAGGATGTCCCACTTGAGCAGGTAGACGATCACGTTGCGCAATGCGTACGTGCTGCCGCGGTCGATGACCTCGAGCTGCTCCCAGGCGATCGCCGCGACGAGCCGCTCGAGCGCCAGGAAGTTGCCCTGCTCCAGCAGCGCCCGCGCCCTTGGCAGCCAGGGCAGCCTGTGCGCGAGCCCGAAGTCCGGATGCGACCAGCGCCGCGAGATCATCACCGCCATGTCCCCGATGCCCCAGTGCGCCGCCGGTGCCGCGGCTTCGCCAGCACAGCGACGGCGCAGCGCCGCCAGCACCGTGGCCACCTCGAGGCGCGGGCGCACGCAGTCCCTGACGAGCCGCTCCCCCGGCGAATCGCCGAGGCGCTCGAAGCGCTCGACCAGCTGCGCGTCGGAAGCGGCGGATGTCCCGCGTCGCCACCTCACGAACTCCCACGCGCGGTTCAGCGACTCCGCGTCGTCGCGCGCCAGCATCCCGAGGCGGGTATGCAGGCGCTCGGCGCTGATCGGCAACGCCCTGGCGCGCGTGAAATGGGGCAATGCAGGCAGGCTCGACAGGAGCATGACCTGCTGCCAGGCGCTAGCCACGGCCGTTCTCCTGGACCAGCCGGCCCTCGAACAGCGCCCGGAAGCGCGGCAGCAGGCGCTCGAGCAGCAGGGCGGCGAGCGTCTCGTCCGTGACGGCGAGCTCGACGCCGCGATCCGCGAGGTGGATGCGCACGCCGGCGCCCGAGTGCTGCCCGGGCACGAGGTCGACGCCGCCCTGGAACAGGTCCCTTGACAGCGTCGCAGCCAGGGCGTCGATTGCGGCGGCGGCCTGCGGGTCCTGTGCCCAGGGCTCCGCGACCAGCAACTGCGCCCGCTCGGCGGACGGACCGGCCGCCACCACCTGCCGCAGGACATCGACCGCCAGCTCAGTGAGGATCTCGGGCTCGCGCAGGGACGCAGCGACCAACGACTGCAGCCGCCGTACGAACGCCACTTCGAGCTGCTCGCGCAGCTGCAGCACGGCATCGCGCGCGGCAAGGTCGAGCGCAGCGCGCGCGGCCTCCCGCTCGGTCTCGATCGCGGCGTGGCTCGCGCGCACGAGCTCTTCGGCCTCCCGCCGCGCATCCGCGAGGATGCGCGCGGCCTCCGCGCGCGCCGCAGCGACGATCTCCTCGCCTTCGCGCCGCCCAGCGGCCACACCCTCCTCGCGCAGCCGTTGCACGAGCTCCTGGACACCCGACGACGGGAGGATGGTTTCCGTCATGGCTTCAGGGAATCTGCGCGCTGAACAGCAGTGCGAAGGCCAGGACGAAGACCGCGAAGCCTTCGACCAGGGCCGCCGGCGCGAGCGACAGCCCGAAGATCTCGGGCTTGTTCTTGCCTGCGTTGATCGCCGCGACGCAGCAGTTGCCCTGGTAGATCGCCGAGAACATCTGCGCCACTCCCGCCAGCGTCCCGATCGCGAACAGCGCCGGCGCATTGGCCTCGGTGATCGGCCGGTTCAGGGCGAGCATGATCACGACGCCGTAGATGGTCTGCGAGCTCGGCATGGCGGCGATGCCGAGGTAGCGCCCGTAGCGGCCTTCCGTTCGACCATGACGCCGCAGGCCGCCTGGCCCGCGCGCGCGCAGCCGATGATGCTTCCAACGGCTGCGATCGCCATGGAGCCGTAGATGCCCAGCCACGCCGCCGCCGTCATCGTCAAGGAATTCGTCCAACTCAGTCTCTCCTTGCGCAGGAACGGTGTGAACGGGTGCCCTTCGTCGTCGAGGCTCCAGTGCAGGTACTCGATGAGGTTGAGGCGCAGACTGTGCACGATGGCACTCGCGACGCACAGTCCCAGGTTCAGCGCGTGCCCGGAGACGATGATCAACAGGGCAACGAGTTCGCCGAGGCCCCGAACCGGCAACTCGAATGACGTGCCGAGATCATTGAACGCGCGCGCGAGCGCAGCGCCCGCAAGGGCAAGCGCAAAGAGCCGCAGGTAACTCAGCACGTCGCTGAACAGTCCAACCACGCGCGTCATTGCGATCAGGCCGTCCACCGCCCGGCTGCGAAAGCCCCGACGCTGACCGGCGAACATCGCGACCGCGGACAGACCGGCCGCCGCCAGCACCGATCCGGTCGGCGCCGCGGCCTGCATCGTCGCGGAGTCGTGCGTCAGCCAGACGGTACAACCGCCCAGCACCACAGCGAGCCAGCCGAGCGGCACGATCCTGACGCGCCAGGAGGTCGCGCTGGCAGCGCGCGCCAGGTTCGCGAAGGCGATCTGCAGCACACCGGCCAGCACCGCCAGCTTGAGCCACGCATCCAGGTCAGCGGTGTCGAACACCACCAGGCGTCCGAACACGCTGTCCACCGGTGCGGCCGAGCCGAAGTAACTGCCCACGGCAACTCCCCACGCCAGTGCCAGGAGCACGGCTATGAGTGCCAGCCCGCGCAACCGCTTCCTGACCTCGGAGCGCGCGAGGTGCCGCCAGCCCAGCCCGAGCGCGACCGCGAGCAGCGTGGCATACCCGGCGTCGGACAGCATCAGCGCGAAGAATGCACAGAAGAACCAGAACACCGAACGCGACGGGTCCCAGGCCGAATAATTCGGCATGAGAAAGAAAGTCAGCAGGTCCTGGCCGGCCGCATCCACTCCCCGGTTGGCGAGCTGGGTCGGCGGATCGTCGTCCGGTGCCGGGCGCCGGGCGAGGACCGCGACCGCGCGCCGCAAGGCGAGCCCCTGCAGGTCGGCCAAGGCGTGCTCCGGTACCCAGGCGTGCAGCACGAAGAGCGGCGCGTCGTCGGCCGCCAGCCGATGTGCCCGCAGGAACTCCGCCTCGTCCTGGAGGCGGTCGAGCGACGCGGCCAGCAGGTCACACCAGCGCGCCTCGCGATCGCGCTCAGCCTGCAGCTCGTCGATCTCCACCTGCAGGCTCTCGAGGCGACGGCGCAGGTCGGAAAGTCGCCGGCTGCCCGTGTGGGTGCGCGCCACGGGCATGTCCGCCGGTTCCTCGGGTGATATGACCACGACGTAGCAAGCCTGCTCGTTGCGGTGCACTGCCTGCCAGACCAGGCCGGTCGGCACGTCGGGCAGGAGGGCGTGGGGCACGACGTAGAACCACAGCCGGTGCTCGATGCTCGCCGGGTCGAGGAGCGCGAAGTCGCCCCACGGCTCCAGGTCGCGGATGCGGCGTTCCAGGCGCACCCGTTCGTCCTCCAGGTCCCGGGTCTGGCGCTTGATCGCGAGCGCGCGTTCCTCGACCGCCCGGGCATCGAACCCCTCAGGATCGTGCACCTGGTGCCAGCGATTGGCCGCGCCGAGCAGGTGGTGCAGCGCCTCGCGGGCCGAGGCGGTGCTGGCCGGACCGGCAGCGGCCCTGACATCGTCCGCGCCCCCGGCGCCGAGGAGATGCGCAATGCCGAGGCTCTGCAGGTCGCGCAGCGTCGCGTCCTTCTCCTGCAGCAGGCCGCACAGGCTCACCCGAACGAGCGGCACGATGCTCATGCGCCCACTTTGCCGGCAGCCCGGTCCCGTGCGTCGCCGTGCGCCTTGGCGATCTTGGCGCGCACGAAGGCGGCCCGTCGCGTGTCGGCGAGTGCGATGTCGATCGAGCGAATGGCGCGCCGCGTGCGCGGTATCAGCAGTTTCTCGAGCAGGTTGACGCGCTGGGTCGCGCGCCGCAGGGCGTGCTCGAGCAGGGCGACCCGCTGCGCGCCCACCGTGACCGCCGCCCGCGCCTCGACCGCGGCACGCAGGTGCCGGACGAGGCCGTCGACCCAGGCAGAATGCGACAGCCGTCCGTAGGCAGCCGTCTCGAGTTCGACCCGCGCCAGCCGCGGCACCGGGATGCCGGCGACCCTCGCCGGCCGTACTTCCAGAGCGGCCACGCGGACGAAGCGCTCGAGCGGCAGTCCCGCATCAGCGAGCATCGGCAGCTCGCTGGCAACCGCAGTGCTCAGCTCGCTCAGCCGGGATCGAGCGGCCTCGAGCGGTCGCCGCTCCTCCTGCAGGCAGGCGGCGATCTGGCGGCGCTTCAGGTCGAGCGAGGGGAGCGCGCGCTCGATTGCGACGAGCCGGCGACGCAGCCGGTGCAGTTCGGTCAGGTTCTGGGCCACGCGTGGCATGACGTCGTTGGGCTACCCTACTCCTGCCTCGGCCAGTACTTCTGCGTCAGGCTGGACCGGATCGCGATCTCGGCCAGATCAAAGCACTCGGCGAGCGTCGCCCATCCCGTGTCCAGGGCGCGCTCGAGCTCCATGTCCACGTTCAGGTCCATGAAGCGCGCCCGGAACAGCTCCGCGAACCGCAGCAGGCGCCGGTCGTGATCGCCGAGCTCGAAGGCCATCGCACGCTTGTGCTCGGCCTGCTGGGCGTCGGCGTAGAGCCGGATGAGGGTATCGGCGAGCGGGCCGTGGTCCGCTCGGGTCACGTGACCGATGACGTGCTGCTTGAGACGCGACAGCGAGCCGAACGGATCGATCATCCCGTCGTGCAGGTAAAGCTGACCCTCGGTGATGTAGCCGGTCGTGTCCGGCACCGGGTGCGTGACGTCGTTGCCGGGCATGGTGGTGACGGCCAGGATCGTCAGGGACCCCGCACCGCGGAAGTCGCACGCCTTTTCGTAGCGCTTCGCGAGCTGCGTGTACAGGTCGCCCAGGTAGCCCCGGTTCGCCGGGATGTACTCCATCGAAATGCCGACTTCCTTCAACGCGTCGGCATAGCTGGTCATGTCGGTGAGCAGCACCAGCACGCGCTTGCCTTCGTCCACCGCGAAGCGTTCCGCGACCGCGAGTGCGAGGTCGGGCACCAGCAGCCGCTCGACGACCGGGTCCGAGGCGAGGTTCACGAACATGACCGCACGGTGGAACAGGCCGCGGTTCTCGAAGCTGGTGCGGAAGAAGTGGTAGTCGTCGAACAACAGCCCGAGGCCCGCGAAGACGATCAGGTCGGCGTCGGCCTGGAACCCGACTCGCGCCAGCAGCGCGTTGGACGGCTCGCCGGGCACCGTGAAGATCGGGATCTTCTGGCTCTCGACCAGGCAGTTGAACACGTCGATCATCGGGATGCGCGTGCGGATCATGCGCCGCGCGTGCACGCGCATGACCGGGTTGACCGGCGGGCCCGCCACCGCCGCGCGCGGCTCGCCCTCGAGGCTCGGCCCGCCGTCGATCGTCGCACCGGAGCCACGGAAGATCCGCCCGAGCACGTTGCGCGAAAACGCGACGTCCATGCGGGCGGCCGAGAAACTGCACCCGGCAGTCGGTCGCGAGCCCTTTCGTGCCGCCGAAGACCTGCAACACGACCACGTCGCCGTTCAGTTCCACGGCCCGGGCGAGGCTGGCTTCGCGTCCGCTGCTCTCGACGACCGCGAGGTCACCGAGCGCGACGTCCTGTGCGCGCAGCCGCAGCAGGTCGCCGACGATGTCTTCGACGCGCCGGTACCGCAGCAGGCTGCCTACGCCAGCCTCCCCATCCCGGTCCTGTGAGCGCGACGCAACCGACACAAGCCTCACCCCCGTCGTCCAGCTGCAATTCTGCCGAGCTGTGGAGGCCAGCGAAAGCCGCCACGGACGGCGCCACCCGCGGCCGACTCAGGCACCGAACGCCCGGTGCATGCGCCAGGCGGCGGCGAGCTCGTCGCGCAGGTACTCGACCAGCGTCGACAGCATACCGCGGCCAGTGTCCGCGGGCAGTCCGTCGGCCAGCCGGAAGATCTGGCAGTAGTACCACGACATTGCGCCGAACGCATTCAGCATCTTCATGGCCACCAGCCGGCTGGTCGGTGAACGCCAGCCGCGGCTGCTCGTAGGTGCCTCCCGAGAGCTCGAGCAGGTCGAACGACTCTGCGCCGGGCCAGCGCACGACCTCAAGTAGGAAGCGCTCGCTCCACGTCCGGTGGAGCCTCTCGTGCCGGGACGTTGCGCGCAGCAGTTCGTCCGCCACGCCCTCGGTCATCGCCGCTTTGCACAGGCGGTTGGGCAGCACGGCACCGCAGCAGAGCCGCAACGGCCGGGCCAGGGGATCGTTCGTCCGCGTCAGTCCTACCGATGTTGCCGCTGTCGGCGCGTACGCCGCGGCTCCCGTCAGCCGTGCTGCAACCTGTACTGGATGATGTAAGCGAGCGCCCCGGCCGCGTAGCCGATCAGGGCCAGCCCGCCGATGCGCCGCGCGTACCAGAAGAACCGGATCTTCTCGAGCCCCATCGCGGCCACGCCCGCAGCCGAGCCGATGATCAGGATGGAGCCACCGGTGCCCGCGCAGTAGGCCACGAATTCCCAGAGGAAACTGTCCGGCGGGTGCTGCTCCAGGCTGTACATCCCGATCGTAGCCGCGACCAGCGGGACGTTGTCCACGATGGCGCTGACGAGCCCGATGATGATGACGATCAGGTCGAGCCGGCCGATCGTCTGGTCGAGCCAGCCGGCCAGCGCGGCCAGGATGTGGGTGTGCTCGAGTACCGCCACCGACAGCAGGATGCCGATGAAGAAGACGACCGAACTCATGTCGATGTTCTTGAGGGCGTGCACCAGGGTCAGGTGCCGCTTGTCGTCTTCCGCCTTGCTGCGGTGGACGATCTCTCCCGCCAGCCAGAGGATGCCCAGGCCGAACAGGATGCCCAGGAACGGCGGCAGGTGGGTCACGGTCTTGAACGCCGGGACCGAGACCAGGCAGCCGACCCCCAGCCAGAACATCAGCCGTTTCTCAAACTCGTTGGTGGCGCCGGCCTTGCGTCGTTCCGGCACTGCGGGCGGGACGACGACCCTGCCCCGCAGCGTGTAACTGGTGACCATGAGCGGCACAACCAGGCTCACCAGCGCAGGGATGAACACGCCCTGCATGATCGACAATGGCGTGATCTGCCCGCCGATCCACAGCATGGTGGTCGTGACGTCGCCGATCGGGGACCAGGCGCCGCCGGCATTGGCCGCAATGACGATCATGCCGGCAAAGAACAGGCGATCCTCGTCGTTGTCGATGAGTTTTTTCGTCAAGGAGATCATGACGATGGTGGTCGTCAGGTTGTCGAAGACTGCGCTGAGGAAGAAGGTGACGCAGCCGATCAGCCACATCAGTGACGGCTGGCGGGCGGTTCTGATCCGCGAAGAAATGACTTCAAACCCGTCGTGGGCATCCACCACCTCGACGATGGTCATGGCGCCCATCAGGAAGAACACCACTTGTGCGGTGGCTGCCAGAGACTCTGCCAGGTTCCGGTTGACTTGCTGATGGTCGCCGCTCATGACGGCGTAGACGATCCAGAGCAAGCCGGTAGCGAGCAGCGCCGAGGCGCTCTTGTTGACCCTGATCGGGTGCTCCAGAGCGATGGCTGCGTATGCGAGCACGAAAATCACGCTCAGCAGCGTCAGCATCGGCTGTTCCCGGCGGAAGGTCGCGGGCGTCGCGCCGGCCGCGCGATCACGCCGCGGCGGGCGCCGCCGCCTGCCGCTTCTCCTTGACCAGATAGGCGGCAAGCGCCGGCGCGAGCAGCAGCGCGCCGAACACGTTCACCAGGAACATGAAGGCGAGCAGCAGGCCCATGTCCGCCTGGAACTTGAGGTCCGAGAAGTACCAGGTGCCGACCGCGATCGTCATTGTCACCGACGTGAACACCGAGGCCGTGCCGCGGCTCTTGAGTGCCTCGACGTAGGCATCGCTCAGCGACCGGCCGAGATGGTCCATTTCGTGCTTGATGCGCTCGAAGAGGTAGAGGCCGTAATCCACGCCCACGCCCACGCCGAGCGCCACCACCGGCAGGGTGTTGACCTTGACGCCGATGCCGAGCATCGCCATGGCCGCGCTGCAGAGCAGGGTGACCAGCGCGAGCGGCAGCATCACGCACAGGGCCAGCCGGAACGATCGGAACGTGAGGATGCAGAAGATGCCCACCGACACGAACACCGACAGGTTCACCCACTTGTCCGCCGCCTCCACCGCCTCGTTCGTCGCGGCCATGACGCCGACGTTGCCGCTCGCCAGCCGGAACGTGACCTTGTCCGTATCGCCGCCCGACTCCTTGAAGGCATTGATCTTCTCGACGACGTGACTGATGGTCGTCGCCTGGTGGTCCACGGTGTAGATGTTGATGGGCATCGCCGTGCAGCGTGAGTCCATGAACTCGTTGCCGAGCCGGGTCGCATAACCCACGCCCTGGGCGATCTGCGCGCGCGACTCGGGCAGCATGCGCCACTTCGAGTAGGTCTCGGCGAACATCTGGGTCATGGTCTGCACGAAGCCCGACAGGCTGCGCACGGCGGCGACCCCGTCCACCTGGCGCATCTGGAACTCGAAGTCCTCGACCTTGTCCATAACGTCGCGGTCCACGCAGGGCGAGTCCTCCTCGTCGCCCGTCTTGGCCTCGGCGATGACCTGGAGGTTGTCCACGCCGATCGCGAAGTGGCTCACGATCATCTCGACGTCCAGGTTGTAGCGCGAGTCCGCCTTGAGTTCCGGCACGCCCTTGCCGAGGTCGCCGATGTGCAGGTTGCGCACCTGCACCAGGGCAAAGGCCAGCAGCCCGACGCCCACGAGGATCGGCAGCCAGGCCCACTGGCGCGTGGCGAGCGGCGCGAGCCGCTCCCACAACCAGTCGCCGGCAGTCTCCTTGCCGGCGAGCTGCGATGCCCGCTCGGGCGTGATCTTGTAATAGGAGAGCAGGATCGGCAGCATCACCTTGTTGGTGATGATCATCACGGTGACGCCGATCGCCGCCGCGAAGACGAGCTCGCGCACGATCTCGATCTCCACGAACGCGATCGCCATGAAACCGAAACCGTCGGTGATCAGCGCCGTGGCACCCGGGATGAAGAGCTGCTGGAACGCGCCCGTCGAGGCCGCCACGCCGTCGGCGCCGTGCAGCGTCTCGAGCTTCCAGGCGTTGGTCATCTGCACGGCGTGCGAGATGCCGATCGAGAAGATCAGGAACGGCACGAGGATCGACAGCGGGTCGAGGCCCAGCCCGAAGACGGGCAGCAGCCCGAGCAGCCAGACGACCGAGGTGAGGGCGCACAGCAGCGAGAGCGCGGTCAGCACGAGCGAGCCCGAGTACCAGTAGAGGAGCACGCCCGTGATGACGAACGCCACGCCGAAAAAGACGACCACGCTGGCCGCGCCGTCGGCGATGTCGCCCATCGACTTGGCGAAGCCGATGATGTGCACGGTCGTGCCGTCCTTCTCGTACTTGCCGCGGATCTCCTCGAGCGACCTGGCGACCGCCTGCAGATCGAGCCGCTTGCCGGTGTCCGGGTCGTTCTCCTGCAGCGTGGCCACCACCATGGTCGCCGTCTGGTCGTTGGCGACGATGCGGCCCACCCAGTCGGACTTGAGCAGGTTCTCGCGCACCTGCGTGAGCTGCTCGGGCGTGCCGGCGAAGTCGGCCGAGACGATGTTGCCGCCGCGGAAGCCGTCCTCGACAACCTCGGTGTAGCGCACGTTCGGCGTGAACAGCGACGTGACCGAGCTGCGCTCGACCCCCTTGATGTAGAAGACCTCCTCCGTCACCTGGCGGAGCGTCTCCATGAATTCCTTCTGGAAGATGTCGCCCCTCTCGTTATCGATGGCGACGATCACCTTGTTGGCGCCGCCGAAGTCCTGCCGGTACTGCAGGAATGTCTGCATGTAGGGGTGCTTGAGCGGGATCATCTTGGTGAACGCGGCCTGCACCCGCAGCTGGCTCGCCAACGCGCCGAGCACGACGGTGACCAGGATGATCAGGATCAGCAGGACCTTGCGATGGCGGAACATCCAGTGGGCGGTCTTGCCGACCCAGTCGTGCTGGTAACTCTGACGTTCGATCTCGGCGGCGTCGTTCGCGAGGACTTTCGGTTCGTTGGACATGGTTCTATCTCACGTATTCCGCTGCTTACCGGGTCGTCAACGCAGACAGGTCGAGCGAACCGGCACCGCTCTCCCCGACGACCACGATGCCGCCGCCGGCGACTTCGGCCAGGGCCGAGAAGCCCCGGCCCGCCGGCGACCACTTCAGGGTGAATGTCGCGCCGTTGTCGGCGCTCTCCGCCACGACGCCTGAGTTCCCGACCAGCAGGATCCGGCCGTCGGACAGTCTCGAACCGCCATTGAACGCGGTGGTCGTCCCGGTCTCGATCTTCTGCCAGGTGAGGCCACCGTCGGCAGTTCGAAAGACGGTACCGCGCATGCCGAAGATCACCAGCACGCCGCCACCGGCGTCCACGGCGCCGAAGAACGAGCCGTCGTAAGGCGACACGACCTCGATCCAGGTGGCCCCGCCGTCGTCGGAACGCGCCAGCGTCCCATACTCGGCCACCATCCAGAGCGCGCCATTGAACGGCAGCACCTGGGAGATATGGTTCTCGAATTCCTCGGAGATCACCTGGCGGCGCTGCCAGGTCGCGCCACCGTCGGAGGAATCCAGGTACATCCCGAAGGCACCGAAGGCGGCGAAGCGACCGCCGCCGAAGCTCGCCACGCCGAGCAGCGAATCCGAGCCGGCGTCGTTCTCCACGTCGACGGCGGTCCAGGTATCCCCGCCGTCCTCGGTGCGAACGAGCGATCCACCGTGACCCACGGCTACGCCGAGCTTCCCGGTCTCGAACGCAACGCCGGTGAGCGTCCGGTTGACCGGGGTGGCGACCGCTCGCCATGACTTCCCGCTATCGTCCGAAAGCAGCGCAAAACCGCGCTCACCCACGGCCACGAGACGATCACCGGCCCGGGCCACCTGCAGCAGGTAGATGCGGTCGGACCGGACCTTGACGACTGTGTCGGCACGGGCCGGACCGGTGCCCTGGGCCACGGAGCCGAACGCCAGCCCAGCGCCCACCGCGAGGTACGCCACTCTTAGCCAGTTCTTCATGGAGAGACTCCCCGCCGACCGCAGGCGCTGTGCGCCCGCCTTCCAGTCTGCCACCGCGTCCCCGGGTCCGAAGCGGACCCGGGGCGCGGCGTCGTGACGATTTTCGAGACTAGCCTAGGACTTCATGCAATCACTTCGTACCAGCGCGGCGCAGGGCGTCCGGCTGGAACTCGCCCCAGGTCGCCTTCTCGCCGAACGACCACGGCGTCTTGATCTCGTTGTCCAGGCCTGCCAGCAGGTAGGCGCCGTTCGTGAGGTCGTGCCAGATGTTGGCCCGGTGCCAGGGCACCTTGGCGTCGTAGTACTGGATCATCGGATGGAGGCTCACGCGCCACAGCTGCTTGCGCGTGTCGTAGGAGTCGTCCATCACCACGTTCCAGGTGTCCTCGTCGAGGTAGAACATCCGCTTGCCGTAGATGTGCTTGCTGCCGGCCTTGAGGGTGGCCTCCACCACCCACACGCGGTGCAACTCGTAGCGCATCAGGTCCGCGTTGATCGTGTTCTTGCGGATGATGTCTTCCTTGTACTTGAGCTTCTTGTCCGAAAGCTTGTAGGAGTTGTACGGGATGTAGAACTCCTTCTTGCCCACCAGCTTCCAGTCGTAGCGGTCCGGCGCGCCGTTGTAGCCGTCGAAGTTGTCCGTGGTGCGCAGGCCCTCGGTGCCGTCGTTGATGTTGTCGTAGGCGAGGTCAGGGGCGCGGCGCACGCGACGCTGGCCGGCGTTGTAGATCCAGGCGGCGCGCGACTGCTTCACCTGGTCGATCGGCTCGTGCACGAGGAACACAGTGCCCTCGAGCGTCGCCGGCGCGAGGAAGCGCGCCATGTAGACTCCGGCCAGGTTGTCCGGAGAGGTGTCGAGGTTCTTGAAGAATACGCGCCGCTCCTCGGTCGCGATCTTGTAGAAGTCACCGTTGGCGCGCACCGGGAACTGGTTGTACTGGCGCTTCA
>CAVPNH010000003.1:0-228190 GCA_963706755.1 uncultured Gammaproteobacteria bacterium | reverse complement strand
CCTGACGCGTGGCACCCGACGCGCGGGGGCAGCGCTCCTGGGATTCGGGGTAAGCACAGTCACGAGCTCGATGTCGCTGCCGGCGACTGCGGTGTCAGCCTTCGCTGAAGTCCATGACGGGCTGTGTGCTCGGCACCTGGATCGGCGGTGAGGGCGTGTCGAGCCGCTGCGCCGTGAGCGTGCCGCCCCAGACGCAGCCCGTGTCGAGCGCGAGCACGCCCGCTTCGTCCAGGTAGCCGAGCGCCGACCAGTGACCGCAGACGATGCGCGCGCCGGTGGAGCGTCGCCCGGCGGCGCGGAACCAGGGTACGGCGCCGGCGGGCAGCCGGTCGAGCGGTCCCTTGAAGCGCAGCAGCATGCGTCCGTCGGCGTCGCAGGCCCGCAGGCGGCTGAGCGCGTTCACGATGAAGCGCAGGCGGTCGGCGCCTTCGAGGTCGTCGCGCCACAGGTCGGGCTCGTTGCCGTACATTTTCTCGAAGAGGGCGCCGCTGCGGTCGCTGCGCAGGGCCTGCTCGAGTTCGCCCGCGCAGTGGCGCGCCGTCGCGACGTCCCACTGCGGCGGCAGGCCCGCGTGCAGCATCGTGACGCCGAGCGCCGCGTCGTGATGCAGCATGGACCGGGACTGCAGCCAGTCGAGCAGCGGCTCGCGGTCGCGCGCCTCGAGCACCTGGCGTAGTGACCGGTCCTGGTCCCGGAGCGACGTGTGGCCGCGCGCCATCGCCAGCAGGTGCAGGTCGTGGTTGCCGAGCACCACGACTGCCGCGTCGCCGAGGCCGAATACGAAGCGCAGCACGTCGAGCGAGCGCGGACCGCGATTTACGAGGTCGCCGACGAACCAGAGGCGGTCACGGGCGGGCGAGAAATCGAGGTGCTCGAGCAGGGCTTCGAGCTCGGCAGCGCAGCCCTGCACGTCGCCGACGGCGTAGGTCGCCATCGGGCGTCAGTGCAGCAGTCCCGGCATCGCCAGCCTGAACGGCGCGATCGGCGCGTCGAAGTGCTCGCCGTCGTCGCCGAGCATGCGGTACTTGCCCTGCATGGCGCCGACCGGTGTCTCGAGGATTGCGCCGCTCGAGTAACGGAAGCCCTCGCCCGGCTGCAGGTGGGGCTGCTCGCCGACCACGCCGTCGCCGACGACTTCCTGCACCTTTCCGTTCGCGTCGGTGATGATCCAGTGACGTGTCAGCAGCCGCGCCGGGACCGATCCCTCGTTGCGTATGGTGATCGTGTACGAGAACACGAACCGGCCGTCACCCGGGCTCGACTGGTCCTCGATGTAATTGGTGATTACGTCGACGCGGATGCAGTGAGGCGACATTTCAGTCACGGCGGTGGTCCGGAAAGGCTCAGCCCCTGGGGAGGCGGACGGCCAGGACGTCGCAGGGGGCGGCGTGCAGCACCGTGTCCTCGGTGAAGTTGAACAGTATGGACATGCCGTGGCGTTCCCGGCTGCCGATCACGATCAGGTCGGCGCCGCGCTCCTGCGCGACGCGAACGACTTCGGACTTGATGTTGCCGGTGAGCACCATGCGTTCGGACTGGTCGAGGCCGAGTTTGGCGGACAACGAGGCGAGGCGGGCGGTCGCGCGCTCCACGAGTTCGCCTTCGATCTGGACCGCGGGCAGCAGCGCCTCGCCCATGGGCTCGACCGGAACGTACTCGACGACGTGCAGCAGCGTCAGGCTGGCGCCGGAACTCGTCGCCAGCGCCTTTGCACGCGCCGCGATCTTCTCGCTGTCGTCGGTCAGGTCCAGACACACCAGGATCCTGGAGTAGTCACGCATCGAAGTCTCCGGCGGGTTCGCGCAGTTGCAGTTGACCCGATTATAGGTCTGCGGCCCCGGGGTACCAATTGCGGTCTGCAACCGGGCGGTGGGGGATGGCGGACGGGCTCAGGGTTGCAGGCGGGCGGCGAGCGCCGCGAATCGCTCCGGAGCGAGGGTCTCGGGCCGGGCCCCGGGGTCCACGCCGGCCGCCGCGATCGCCTCGGCGTCGAGCAGCTTCGAGAGCGAGTTCCGCAGCGTCTTGCGCCGCTGCGAGAACGCCGCGGACACGACACGGGCAAAAGCGGCGTGATCGGCGATGGCGAAGGGCGGGGCGGTGTGGGGGTGCAGGGCAAAGAAGGTCGAGACGACTCTTGGCGGCGGCGTGAACGCGCCGGTCCCGATGTCGAACAGCGATTCGACCCGGACCCAGGGCGCGAGCATCACCGTCAGGCGGCCGTAGTCCTTGTTGCCGGGCGAGGCCGCCATGCGCGCCACCACTTCCTTCTGCAGCATGAAGTGCATGCTCGCGATCGCGTCGATCTGGGACACGAAGTGGAACAGGAGCGGCGTCGAGACGTTGTAGGGCAGGTTGCCGACCAGGCGCAGCGGCGGCCCGCCGCCGCGCAAGGCCCGGAAGTCG
This sequence comes from uncultured Gammaproteobacteria bacterium, assembly GCA_963706755.1. GTDB lineage: Bacteria > Pseudomonadota > Gammaproteobacteria > Steroidobacterales > Steroidobacteraceae > RPQJ01. The sequence goes on along the minus strand of CAVPNH010000003.1, from coordinate 225,787 downwards.
AACTCGAGCGCGTCGGCGAGGTGCACGCGCAGCTCGCCCAGGCCCGCGCAGCGCTCGGTGAGGCGCGGCACCACGTCCGGGTCGATCTCGATCGCGTCCAGGCTGCCCGCGCTCGCGAGCAGCTTCGCCGTGATGGCGCCGCGGCCCGGGCCCACCTCCACGATGCGGTCGCCATGCGCGGGGCCGATGGCGCGAACGATGCGCTCGATGGTTCCGCGATCGTGCAGGAAGTGCTGACCGTAGCGTCGCTTCGCGCGGCTCATCGGCGTCCGGGCCCGCAGAGTCGCGCGGCCATGCGGAGCGCAGCGAGCATGCTCCCGGGGTCGGCGCGTCCGGTGCCGGCGAGATCGAGCGCCGTGCCGTGGTCCACCGAGGTGCGCACGATCGGCAGCCCCAGCGTGACGTTGACGGCGTCGCCGAACGCTGCACGCTTCAGCACCGGCAGGCCCTGGTCGTGGTACATGGCGAGCACGGCGTCGCAGCCCGCGAGTTGCGCCGGCAGGAACGCGGTATCCGCCGGCACGGGGCCATGCAGGTCGAGCCCGGCGCGCCGCAACTTCGCGAGCACGGGCCCGATGACGGTGACCTCCTCGCGGCCGAGGTGTCCGCCTTCGCCGGCGTGCGGATTCAGCCCGCACACGAGTATTCGCGGCCGGCGGATCGCGAACAGGCGCTTCAGGTCCGCATCCAGGATCCGCAGCACAGAGGTGAGCGTGTCCGCGGTGATCGCCGCGGGGACTGCCGCGAGCGGCAGGTGCGTCGTGGCCAGCGCCACGCGCAGGCCGCCGCCGGCAAGCATCATCACGGGCCGGCGGGCGCCGCAGCGTGCCGCGAGGTACTCGGTGTGGCCGGAGAAGGGAACGCCCGCGTCGTTCACCACGCCCTTGTGCACCGGCGCGGTGACCAGCGCGTCGAATTCGCCTGCGCGGCAACCGTCGGACGCGCGGTCGAGCAAGTCGAGCACGTAACGGACGTTGGCAATGGCCAGCTTGCCCGGGGTGCACGGGGCGGCCATCGGCAGGTGCAGGACTTCAACGCCGCGGCGCGCCGGTCGGGTCGAGTCGTAGTCCGGGAGCGCGGCCATGCGCCGCTTCGTGCCGCGGACCCGGCCGAGCAGGGCGCGGTCGCCGAGGAGCACGACGCGGCAGTTCCAGCGCCGCTCGGCGATCGCCGCGCACAGGTCAGGTCCGATCCCGGCCGGCTCGCCGGTCGTCACTGCCAGCGTCGGGACCGCGACGGGACGGCTCACATGCGGTATTCGACGTAGGCCTCGTCGCGCAGGCGACGCAGCCAGATTTCCGTTTCTTCGTCCGCGCGCGACTCGCGCAACTGCTGCACGCACTTGTTGCGCATGGTGTCCTCGGACGCGTCGTAGGTGCGGCGCCCGAGGAGCTGCACGATGTGCCAGCCGAACGAGGTCTTGAACGGCTCGCTGATCTCGTTCACGTCGAGCGCGTCGAGCTGCTTGTCGAACTCCGGCACGAAGGCGCCGGGGCTCGTCCAGCCCAGGTCGCCGCCGCGGGTCGCGGAGCCCGGGTCGACCGAGGACACGGAGGCGATGGCGGCGAAGTCCTCGCCCTTGAGCACGCGCTCGCGGATCCGCGCGAGCTTCTGCCGGACGGTCTCGTCGTCCTCGATGGCGTTGGTCTGCATGAGGATGTGGCGCGCGTGGACCTGCGAGACGAGTGCGGCCGGCTGGGTGCTGCGCGTGTCGACGAGCTTGAAGATGTTCAGGCCGCTCGGCGTGCGGATGATCTCGCTCACGTCTCCCGGCTTCATGCCCGGCACGATTTCCGCGACCACCGACGGCAGCTGGCTCACCTTGCGCCAGCCCAGTTTGCCGCCCTCGAGCGCCGTTCCTGCGTCGGAGTAGGCGACCGCGAGATCGGCGAAGTCCTCTCCGCGCCTGGCGCGCTCGAGCACGCCCTGCGCCCGCGCCGTGCGTTCCTCGATCTGCTGCGGTGACGCCGCGGCCGGCATGGCGACCAGGATGTGGGCGACGTCGTACTCGAGCCGGTCCTCCGGCGCGGCAATGGCCTTCGCGACGCACTGCTCGATCTCGCGCGGCGACACGTACATGCGCGAGTACACGTCGCGCTGCCGCAGCTGGCCCATGACCATCTCGCGGCGGACCTCCTCGCGGTAGGCTCGGTACTCGATGCCCTGCGCCTCCAGTGCGGCCGGCAGGTCGCTGAACTTGACGTTGTTGCGGCTCGCGACGTCGGCGAGCGCCTGGTTCAGCTGCTCGTCGGACACCTTGATGCCCGCGCGTTCGGCGCGCTGCATCTGGATTTCCTGCAGGACCAGCCGCTCCAGCACCTGCTGGCGCAGGATGTCTCGCGGCGGCATCTGCTTCCCCGCCTGCCGGAGCCGCTCCGTCACTATCTGTACCTGCTGGTCGAGCGCGCTCTCCAGCACGATGCCATCGTTCACGACGGCCACCACTCGGTTCAGCGAGACGCCTCGCTCGGTCGCCGGTGCAGCGACCGGTGTAGCGGTTGGCGCAGCGGTTGGCGCAGCCGCAGTCGGCGCGCTTGGGGCGACAACCGGCGCAGTGGTCACGGCCTCCGGAGCGACGTCGGCTGCGATCGCCGGGGCACCCGCGGTCACGCCCGCAAGCAGCAGCAAAGCAGCAAGAAAGCTCTTGTAAATCAATGGCATCTCAGGGGTGAGGCTCGGCCGCGAGCGCGGAGTATCCACGAATCGCGTCCCGCAGGAAAGCTTCGTTGTCCACTCCGACACTGGACAGGCCCTTGAGTTCAAGCTGGAAGCCGATCGAGGTGTCCGAGCTGCCGGTGCGGCTGCTCACGAAGCGCCGGGTAATGACCCGGACGGCCCAGCAGCACGACGAGTATTCCAGGCCCACGAACTGGTCCAGCGTCTTGTTCTCGGACAGCGAATAGACCCAGCGTGCGAACCCGTGCCACTGCTTCCCGATCGGCCAGGCCGCCGACACGTCGACCTGTTCCAGCAGGTCGCGCTGGTAGCGGTAGGCGGCGTTCACGACGCTGTCGCTCGCCGGCCGGTACTGCACCCCGAAGACCGTGCGTTGCGTCTGGTTGGCGTCCGGGTCCCACTGGTAGGCGAAGCGCCCGTTCCAGTGCTTGAAGGCGTTGAGCTCGATCTCGGCGATCAGGTCGGAGCTCGAGCGGTTGCTCGGGGCTTCGCCCGGCAGCGTCACACGCGGGTCGGAGAAGTAGTATGCCTGGCCGACGGTCGCGCTCAGGTACTGCTGGCCGCTCGCTGCGTCGAGCAGCCGGGTCGTGACGCCTGCACTGACGAGGTTTGCGTCCCCGACGCGATCGGCCCCGACGTAGCGGTTGGTGCGGAACAGCTGCACCATGTTGAGGTCGGGCGTGTCCGTGTCGAAGACCGGAATTGAATCCTGGTCCCGGTACGGCACGTACACGTACTGCACGCGCGGCTCGAGGGTCTGCAGTCGCTGCTGCTGCGATCCCGTCGCGCGCTCGAGCACCAGGCCCGAGTCGATGCTCAGGACCGGCAGCGAACGGCTGATGCTGTCGTCCGTCCCGGGAGTCGTGTCCTGCAGGGCGTACGCCGTGTAGCGCCATGCGGCGGTCGCGTCCAGGTAGGCGCCACTTCGGCCGACGCCCCAGCTCAGCGCCGGCTCCGCGTCCAGGCGGACCCCCTGCGGCCCGGTCGTGCGGTAGAAATTGACCGCCTCGCCGTTGAACGAGGCACCGAGGCCGTGCGCGAGGTGGTCCCAGTTTCCGGCGACGACGAGCTGGGGCAGCATTGCGTACGGCCGCTCGTCGTCCGCAAGCTGGTTGTCGATGACCTGGAGGTTCTGCGTGCGGCCGACGAGCGACCAGTGTTCCGTGTCGCGGCGGATCTCGGCGAGCTGGTTCAGGAAGACGACGCTCGTGCCCTCGAAACCGACGCCGAAGTCCTCGAAGTACGAGTTGTCGGTGACGTAGGAGGCATTGACGAGCCCGCGCGTGCGCGACGCGAAGAGTGTCGTGTCCTTGAGCTGGAACACTCCGCGCGAGTCGTTGGTCTGCGAGTCGTGCGGCAGGTACTGCGCCTCGAACGTCCCGCGGCTCCGTTCCGTGAGGAAGCGGAACTCCGGGTCGATGCGGTAGCCGCGTGACGAAAACCAGCGCGATGTGAGGGTCGCGTCGTAATTTGGCGCGATGTTCCAGTACCAGGGCACCATGACCTGGGTGCCGTTCTTGCCGCCGCTGCCGAACGCGGGGAACAGCAGGCCGGATTTGCGCTGGTCACCCACGGGGAACGACATCCAGGGCGTGTACAGGATCGGCACGCCCTTGAAGTCCAGGCGAACGTCTCGCGCCGTCCCCGTGTTCGACTCCTGGTCGAGCGAGATCTTCTGCGCCCTGATCAGCCAGTCCTCGTTGCCCGGGGGGCAGACCGTGTAGCGCACGCCCTCGAGATCGACCATGGTCTGGTCGTGGAGCCGCGCCGACTTCGCCGCGCCGCGGCCGGAACCGTCCACCAGCTCGAACCTGGCGCCTTCGAAGCTGCCTGCGCCGCCCGAGAAATCAGCGCCGCGGCCCGTCACGTGTATCTGGGGGTCGAGGTACTCGACCTTGCCGTCGACCGAGATGCTGCGCTTCGCGGCGTCGACCGTGGCCTTGTCGGCGGTGAGGAGCCGCTGACCCATGCGGATGCTCACGTTGCCCGAGAGCTCGGCGTCGCCCGCGCGAGAGAGGTCGCCCTGGTCGCTCGTGATGTCGACGTGTGGATCGTCGGGGTCGGCCTTGCGCAACAGCTCGAGTCGCGGATCCTCGAGCACCGGGACACGGCAGGACTGGTCAACAGCGCCCGCCGGCCAGGCGACCGCCGGGCAGAGCGCGAGCACTGCGAGCAGCCGTCGCCGGTGGGACGCGATACGGGCGGACGGCTTCATCGTTGCGATTATAATTGCCGCGCCCGAACCCATCCGACTTTCCGAGGCCCGCCTTGACCGATTCCCGCCGAGACGACCCGCGGCTCGCGGCCCTGTGCCACTGGCTCGAGGACGGCCTCGGCTGGCACGATGCCGGCCTCGCCCCGGCGTCGGCCGACGCGAGCTTTCGCCGGTATTTCCGTATTACGCGGCCGCAGGGCACCTGCATCGCCATGGACGCCCCGCCGGACAAGGAGAACGTCGAACCCTACCTGGCCGTCGCGGGCATGCTGACCGATATCGGGGTCAACGCGCCGCGGGTGCTGGCCCGGAACGTGGAGGAGGGTTTCCTGCTGCTCACGGACCTCGGTTCCGTCACCTATCTCACCGAACTCGCCGACCGAGGGCGTGCCGCGCCGCTGTACGCGGATGCGATCGCCGCGCTGGTCAGGATCGAGGCGCGCGGCGCCGGGCACGCGAGGCACCTGCCGCCTTACGACGAAAGACTGCTGCGGTTCGAAATGAGCCTCTTCACCGACTGGCTCGTGGGCCGGCATCTCGGCCTCGTGCTCGGCGAGGGACAGGCGCGAGAGCTCGCAGAGGCGTTCGACCTCCTGGTCGCGAACGCGCTCGAGCAGCCGCGAGTGTTCGTGCACCGCGACTATCACTCGCGAAACCTCATGGTCTGCGACGGGGAAAACCCGGGCATCCTCGACTTCCAGGACGCCGTGCACGGCCCGCTCACCTACGACCTCGTGTCGCTGCTCCGGGACTGCTACATCGACTGGCCGCAGGAGCGAGTCGTCGAGTGGGCGCTCGAGTTCCGGCGACAGGCTGCGGTGGCCGGCCTCGACGTCGGCGCCGACGAGCCGCAGTTCCTGCGCTGGTTCGACCTGATGGGCGTGCAGCGGCATCTCAAGGCGAGCGGCATCTTCGCGCGCCTGTGGCACCGCGACGGCAAGCCGGGCTACTTAGCCGAAGTGCCGCGCACGCTCGGCTACGTCGAGCAGGCCTGCGCCCGCCACCCGGATCTTTCGGCCCTGGGCGAGCTGGTGCGTGACCGGGTGCTGCCGCCGATGCGGGCCAGCCTCGTGGCGAGATCCGCATGAGGGCCATGGTGCTGGCGGCCGGCCGCGGCGAGCGCATGCGGCCGCTCACGCTCGATCGCCCGAAGCCGCTGCTCGAGGTGGCGGGCATGCCGCTCGTCGGGCACCACCTGCACGCGCTCGCGATGGCGGGCTTCCGCGACGTAGTGATCAACGTCTCCTGGCTCGGCGACCAGATCCGCGCGGCGCTGGGCGACGGATCGCGCTACAACGTCCGCATCCAGTACAGCGACGAGGGGCCCGAGCCGCTCGAGACGGGCGGCGGGATCTTCCGCGCGCTGCCGCTGTTGGGGCCCGGGCCGTTCATGGTGCTGAACGGCGACGTGTGGACCGATTTTCCCTACGCCAAGCTGCGTGAGTCACTGCGGCTTGCCGACCTCGCGCACCTCGTCATGGTTGAGAACCCGGGCCACAACCCGGGCGGCGACTTCGTGCTGCGGTCGGGACGCGTGGTCGAGGACGGGGCCGAGACGGGCCGCGAGGACCGGCGGCTCACGTTCTCCGGCGTCGGCATCTACCGACCGGAACTCTTCGCGGGATGCACGGATGGACCGTTCAAGCTGGCACCGCTGCTGCGCGTCGCCATGCGGGCGGGCCGCGTGGGCGGCGAACTGCACGACGGTGAGTGGATGGACATCGGTACGCCGCAGCGGTTGGAAGAACTGGACCGGCGGCTGCGCGAGGCTGCGGGCCGGTAAGTGGCCGTCCGCTGGCGGTGTACGATGCGCGCCTGGAGAAACAGGATCACATGAGCGACCTCAAGGGCATTCCCGTCGTCATGGGCCCCGCGCGCAGCGGCGAAAAGTACCTGACGACGCAGGGCACGACCGCCATCAAGGACGGCATCAAGGCGGGCGCCGCGCCGGCGCCGCTGCAGGCCGGCCGCAAGCCGTCGTGGCTGCGCGCGCCCATGCCGGGCGGCGACGGCTTCGACGAGGTGCACCGCACCGTGCGCGAGCACCGGCTCGCGACCGTCTGCGAGGAAGCGAAGTGCCCGAACATCGGCGAGTGCTGGAACGCGGGCACGGCCACGCTGATGCTCATGGGGGAAGTGTGCACGCGCGCCTGTCGGTTCTGCGCCGTGGACACGGGCAATCCGCGGGGCTGGCTGGATGAGCAGGAGCCCGAGAACGCCGCGCGCAGCGTCGAACTCATGGGCCTGCGCTACGTCGTCCTCACCTCCGTGAACCGCGACGACCTCGAGGACGGCGGCGCTGGCCACTTCGCAGCCTGCGTGCGAGCGATCAAGCGCGTGAATCCGGAGACGGCCGTGGAGGCGCTCACGCCGGACTTCGAGGGAGTGCTCGAGGACGTGGAGACCGTCGTGGACAGCGGCCTCGAGGTGTTCGCGCAGAACGTGGAGACGGTGCGACGGCTCACGCATCCGGTGCGCGATCCGCGCGCGTCCTATGAGCAGACACTGGCGGTGCTCGCGCATGCCAAGCGGCACCGCCCATCCGTGCTCACGAAGACCAGCCTGATGCTCGGCCTCGGAGAGACCGACGCGGAGATCCTCGAAACCATGGACGACCTGCGCCGCGCGGGGGTGGACATCCTCACGCTCGGCCAGTACCTGCGTCCGACGCTGAATCACCTTGCCGTCGAACGCTTCGTCGCGCCCGAAGAGTTCGAGGCCTACCGCGCGGCCGCGCTCGAGCGGGGGTTCATCGAGTGCGTCGCCGGACCGCTGGTGCGCTCGAGTTATCGCGCCGAGCAGGCGCTCGCGCGGAACAATGCGGGGCTGGGCAGTGGAGGCATCGCGAGCAGGCGGAAAGCGGATGGCAAGTAGCGGATAGCGGATAGGGGATAGCGGATAGTAAGAAGTAGCGCCATCCGGGGTCAGCAGCATTCCTAACGATCCGCTATCCGCTACTCACTATCCGCTCTGTCATTCGATGCCCGTCAATTCCACCGCACCTCCGCCCATCCTCCGCTGGCTCGGTCTCGTCGAGTACGAGCCGGCGTGGCGCGCGATGCAGCACCAGGTGGATTCGCGGGGGGCGGATTCGCCGGACGAGTTCTGGTTCCTCGAGCACCCGCCTGTCTTCACGCTGGGCATGAACTCGCGTCCCGAGCACCTGCTCGCAACCGGCGACATTCCCGTCGTGCAGATCGACCGAGGCGGGCAGGTGACCTACCACGGGCCCGGCCAACTGGTCGTGTACCCGCTGGTTGACCTCGAGCGCGCCGGGCTCGGCGTGCGCGCGCTGGTCGAGGGCATCGAGCGCGCAATCGTCGCGACCCTGGCCGACTGGGACATCGAGGCCATCGGGCGGCGCGATGCACCGGGCGTGTACGTCGCCGGACGCAAGATCGCGAGCGTGGGGCTCCGCATCCGGCACTCGCGTTCCTACCACGGGCTCGCGCTCAACGTTGCGATGGACCTCGGGCCGTTCCGGCGCATCAATCCCTGCGGCTACGCGGGGCTCGAGATGACCCAGGTAAGCGCGCTCGGCGGACCGTCGGACCTGAAGGTGGTCGCCACCGCGCTCGCGCCGCGATTGCTCGCCTCGCTCGGCCTGCCAGCCGCCGCTCAGAGCGCGACCAGCACCTGGCGACAGGACGTGAGCTCGCCGTAGGCGGCGTCGAGCTGCGCCTTGCTCTCCGCGCGCACCGTGATGGTGATGCCGAGGTACTTCCCGCCGCTGCTCGGGCGTTCCTCGATGCTGCCCTCAGCCGGTGGACCGAAGTGCCGCGTGATGATCCCGAGCGCCAGGCTGCGGAACTCGTCGGTCGCGGCCCCCATCACCTTGATCGGGAAGTCGCAGGGGAATTCGAGCAGCGTGTCCTCGGCCATCGCTCAGAGCGCCGGCGTGGGCGCGATCTCGTCCAGGTGCCGCTGCAGGCGCGCGTACATCTCCGACCAGAGGGGGCCGGGCCGCCCGGTGCCGACGGCGACGCCGTCCACCTTCGTCACTGGGAGCACGCCGCGGCCGGCGGACGCTATCCAGATCTCCTCGCAACTCTCGATGTCCCGCGCCGTGACGTCGCAGATCTCGCACGGCAGCCAGCCTTCCGCGAGCTCGAGCACCGCGTCGCGCGAGGTGCCAGGCAGGATGCGGTGGCTGTTGGGCGGCGTCACGAGGGTGCCGCCGATGCACAGGAACACGCTGCTCGAGGAACCCTCGAGCAGCAGCCCGTCGCGAACGAGCAGCGCCTCGTCGGCGCCGCGGTCGGCGGCCTCCTGCCGCAGCAGCACGTTGCCGAGCAGCGCGATGGACTTGATGTCGCAGCGGTCCCAGCGAATGTCCTCGAGCGTCACGGCGCAAAGTCCCTGCTCGAGCGTCGCGGATGAGGGCTGGGGATAGGGGCTCGCGAACGCGAACACCGTCGGTTGCGCGTCCTTCGGGAAGAGGTGGTTGCGGCCGTACTCCGTGCCGCGCGTCACCTGCACGTAGACCAGGAGTTCCGGCGCACCGGCCTCGGCGGCGAGCCGGCGGACCACGCCGGTCCACCCGGCCTCGTCGAGCGGATTCGCCACCCGGATGCTGCGCAGGCTGTCGTCCAGCCGCTTCAGGTGCTCCCGCAGCCGGAATGGCCGGCCGCGGTGCACCGGGACCACCTCGTAGACACCGTCCGCGAACAGGAATCCGCGGTCCAGCGGCGAGACGCGGGCCTCCGCGAGCGGCAGGTAATTCCCGTCGAGGTAGCAGGTCGGGCAGGGGGCGGCCATGTCAATTGAACCACAGGCGCACGGTGTCGATGGCGCGGCGGAAAATGCCGCCGGCCGGCACGTCCCGGGCGGGGTAGAGATCGTAGGTCGCGACCGGCTGGCCGTCCACGACTACCTTGACCTTGCCCACTGCCGCGCGGGCAGCGAGCGGCGCAATGAGGTGCGCGGGCAGCTCGAATTCCGCCTTCACGCTGCCGATGTGTCCGCGCTGGCCCGTGACGTACAGGTCGCTGTGGAGCGCCAGGCCCACCTCGGACTCTGCGCCCTTCCAGACGTGTGTGGTGGTGAGTGGCTGTCCTGCACCGTAGACGCGTTTCGTCTCGTAGAAATTGAAGCCGTAGCCGAGCAGGGTGGCGCTCGCGTCCTCGCGCTCCTTCATCGAATCGGTCCCGAGCACGACGGACACGAGCCGCATGCCGTCGCGCTTCGCCGACGCGATCAGGCAATAGCCCGCGGTCTCCGTGTGGCCGGTCTTCACGCCGTCCACCGTCGGGTCGCGCCACAGCAGGCCGTTGCGGTTCTGCTGCGTGATTCCGTTCCACGTGAACTCCTTCTGCGAGTACCACTTGTAGTACTCGGGGAACTCGGCGATCACGGCACGCGCGAGCGTCGCCGCGTCGCGCGCCGTCATGTAGTGGTCCGGGTCCGGCATGCCCGCTGCGTTCATGAAGTGCGAGCCCGTCATGCCGAGCCGCTTCGCGTAAGCGTTCATCACCTGCACGAACGTGGGCTCCGTGCCGGCGACGTGCTCGGCGAGCGCGACGGTGGCGTCGTTGCCGGACTGCACGATCATGCCCTGGATGAGGTTCTCGACCGACACCTGCTTGCCGACCTCCACGAACATCCGCGAACCCTCCTGCTGCCAGGCGTGCTCGCTGATCGTGACCATGTCGGTGACCTTGATCCGGCTCTCCTTGAGCGCGTGGAACACGCCGTAGGCCGTCATGAGCTTGGTGAGGCTCGCGGGTTCCTGGCGCGAGTCGGGGTCGAGGCCCGCCAGCACTCGACCGCTCAGTCCGTCCATGAGGACGTAGCTGCGTGCCTTGAGTTCCGGCGGTGGCGGCAGCGGTGCCGCAGTGGTCGAGGCCGGTGCCGGCGCGGCAGCGGGCGTTGCCACGCCGGGGGCGGTGGCCGTGGTGGCGCCGGTCGCTTGCGCCGCGTCCTGCTTCGAGCCGGAGCAGCCGGCGAGCAGCGCGACCAGGGAAAGGATCAGGGCGGTAATCGTGGTGTGTGAGCGTCTCATTTCGGGGTATCGGGGTTGGATTCGAAGTGGAACTGCGGTGGCGGTGCTGGCGCTGGTGCTGGTGCTGGCGACGGTGATGGCGATGGCAACGGCGATGGTGCCGGTGACGGAGCGGCGTCGATGGGTTGATCGGGCCCGGATTCCGGGGCGGCGACGGCCGCCGCGGCGAGCGCTTCGGCGAGGTCGTTCACGGCGCTCGCATAGAGTTCACTGCGGTTGTAGCGCGTGATTGCGTTGTAGTTGCTGAAGCCGACGCGGTACTCGAGACCGTTGGCGACCGTGAGCGGAATGAGGACCGCCGGTGCCTCCGGCGGCAGCGGCGTCTCAAACCGCACGCCGCGGTCATGCAGCGACTGCACGGTCTCCGAAAGCGCCAGCCTGTCATCACGCAGGCCATCGAGCCGGGCGCCGGTCACGTCGGCCCGGGCCATCACCGGCTCGCCCGGATGCCAGCCGTTCTGCAGGAGATAGTTCGCGACGCTCGCGAATACGTCGCTCCAGTCGCCCCACAGGTCACGGCGGCCGTCGCCGTCGCCGTCGACGGCAAAGCTGCGGTAGCTCCCGGGCATGAACTGCGGGACCCCCATTGCGCCGGCGTAGGAGCCGCGCGGCCCCCGCGGGTCGAGCGACTCCTCGCGGGCCATGAGCAGGTACTGCACCAGCTGTTCGCGGAAGAAGCGGCTGCGCGGCGGGTAGTCGAAGCCGAGGGTCGAGAGCGCGTCGATCACCCGGTACTTGCCGGTCACCTCGCCGTAGAAAGTCTCGACGCCGGTGATCGCGAGCAGGACCTCGGCCGGAACGCCGCCGGCCGCCGCATGCTCGAGGGCCGCTGCCTGCGCGGCGGCAACCTCGACGCCTCGCGCCACGCGCCGCTCGGTGATGAAGCGCGCGCGGTACTCCTGCCAGGTCAGGCTCTTCTCAGCCGGCCTTGAGATCGCCGCGAGGACCGCGGGACTCGACTCCGCCTGTGACAGGAGTTCCTGGAGCGCCGCCGCGTCGAAGCCATGGCTCGTGCTCATCTCGGCGACGAACCCGGCGACGTCCTCGCGCTGCGTGTCCAGCGCGCGAGCGGGATCCGCCGCGAGCGCGGCCAGGACGGTAAACGCAGCGAAATGCGGACGGCGCGACAGCGGATGCCGCGGGCGGCGTGTGCTCACGTCGAGACCAGTTTCCGGCGGGAGTGGATGGACATCAGGATACCGAAGCCGGCCATGAGGGTCACCATGGACGTGCCGCCGTAGCTCACGAGCGGCAGCGGCACGCCGACCACGGGCAGGAGGCCCGCGACCATGCCGCCGTTGACGAACACGTACACCGCGAAGGTGAGGGTGAGCGCGCCGGCCATCAGCCGCGTGAACGTGTCCTGCGCCTGGACCGCGATGTAGAGCCCGCGCGCGATGACGAGCATGTAAAGCGCCATCAGCACGCCGAGGCCCGACCAGTCCCCACTCCTCGCCGATCACAGCGAAGATGAAGTCGGTGGAGCGCTCCGGCAGGAACTCGAGCTGCGCCTGGCTGCCGTTCATGTAGCCCTTGCCGAAGAGGCCGCCCGAGCCGAGCGCAATCTGCGACTGGATGGTGTGGTAGCCGGCCCCCAGCGGATCGTCCTGCGGGTTCAGGAACGTGAGTACGCGCCTGCGCTGGTAGTCGTGCATGAAGTGCCAGGCCAGGGGGACGGCCGCGAGCAGTGCCGCGCCGACGCCGAGGATGTAGCGCACCTGCAGGCCGGCGAGGAGCACCACCAGCGCGCCGCCCGCGGTCACGAGCAGCGCCGTGCCGAGGTCCGGCTGCTCGGCGATGAGCAGCGCCGGCACGAGCACGGCGAGGCCCAGCACGAGGATGGAGCGCAGGTCCGGCGGCAGTGGCCGATCGTGCAGGTACCAGGCGCAGGCGAGCGGCACGGCGAGCTTCATGACCTCCGATGGCTGGAAGCGCACGATGCCGAGGTTGAGCCAGCGCTGCGCGCCCATGGAGACGTCGCCCTTCACCGCGACAGCCACGAGCAGCAGCACGCCCGCCGCGTAGAGCCAGGGCGCGGCAGTGCGCATGAGGCGGGGCGGCACCTGCGCGATCGCGACCAGCACGCCGAGCGCGAGCCCGACGCGGGCGGCCTGCGCCAGGAACACGTCGAGTTCTTCACCGGCCGCGCTGTAGAGGACGACGAGGCCGGCGGCGCACACGGCGAGCACGGTCAGGAGCAGCGGCCCGTCCAGGTGCAATGTGTCGAGCAGCCGTCCCGTGAGTGTCAGCGTCCGCCGCGCGCGGCTCGAGTAACCGGGTCCGGCGATTTCCGTCCTCATTCCTCGGTTCCTCCCGGGGTATGCGCAGGTTCGGGCGGCCGAGCCGCAGGTCGTAGCGGTTGCGCCGCGGTGGTGGCTGCGTTCGGCGGCGCGCCCGCGGGCTGTGGTGCCGCCGCGCCTGCAGCTTCGTTTGGCGGCGCGCCCGTGGCAGGTGATGCGGCAGCACCAGTCGATGCGGACGTAATAGAGTCTGGCTGCAGGTAGGCGTCGATCACCTTGCGCGCGATCGGTCCCGCCGTGCCGCTGCCGCTGCGCCCGTTCTCGACCACGACCGCAACCGCGATCCTCGGGTCGTCGGCGGGCGCGAACGCGATGAAGAGGCCGTGGTCGCGCAGGCGCTCCGCCACCTCGGATTCCTTGTACTTCTGGTCCTGCCTGAGACCGAACACCTGCGCCGTGCCGGACTTGCCTGCGATCTTGTAGGGCGCGTCCCCCTGGACGCGGCGCGCCGTGCCGTTCCAGTCGTTGGTCACGCCGATCATGCCGCCGATGATTACGTCCCAGTGAGCGGGATCGCCGACCTTGACCGAGGGCAGCTCGCGCGGCGGCAGGTCCCGGATCTTGCCCGTACTCGCGTCGCGTATGCGCGTTACGAGCCGCGGCGTGTAGCGCTTGCCGCGCATGGAGATCGTCGCCGCGACCTGCGCAAGCTGCAGCGGGGTCACCAGCATGTAGCCCTGGCCGATGCCGACGATGACGGTCTCGCCGGGGAACCAGATCTGGAGGTCCCTGCGCTTGAAGGCCTTCTTCTTCCACTCGCGCGAGGGCAGCAGCGCCGCACGCTCGCCGGCGACGTCGATTCCGGTCTTTTCCCCGAGGCCGAACCGGGCCAGGAAGTCGTGCAGGCGGTCGATCCCGAGCCGCTCGGCGACCGCGTAGAAGTAGGTGTCGCAGGACTGGGCGATGGCGGAGTGCATGTCCACCGTGCCGTGCCCGCCCTTCTTCCAGTCGCGGTAGCGGTGACTGTCGCCGGGCAGCTGGAAGTAGCCCTGGCAGAAACGCGTCTCGTCGGGCTTCGCAACGCCGTACTCGAGCGCCGCGAGCGCGACGAGCGGCTTTACCGTCGAGCCGGGCGGGTAGACGCCGCGCAGCGCGCGGTCGTAGAGGGGCACGTCGATGTCACCCGAGAGCGCCGCGTATTCCGCGTAGGAGAGCCCGCGCGCGAATGCGTTCGGGTCGAAAGTCGGCGTGCTGACGAATGCAAGTACGTCGCCGTTGCGCGGGTCGATGGCCACGACGGCGGCGCGCTGTCCCGCGAGCGCATCCTCCGCGGCCTGCTGCACGCGGGCGTCCACCGCCAGGTAGAGGTCATCGCCGGCCATGGGCTCGTGCCGCTGGAGTTCCGCAGCCTGCGTGCCTACACGTTCCACGTGGCGGCCCTGCGCATTTACCAGCAACTGCTGGTAACCCGTCTGTCCGTGCAGTTCGTCCTCGTACGCCCGCTCGACGCCGAGCTTCCCGATCAGCGTCGTGCCCGCGTAATTCGCCAGGTCGATGCGCTTCTCGTCCTGTTCGCTGATGGCGCCGACGTAGCCGAGGGCGTGCACGCCCGTGCCGCCGAGCGGGTAGTAGCGGGTCAGGCGCGGGCGGACCTCGACGCCCGGGAAGTCCTGGCGACGTACCGCGAACCGCGCGAGTTCCTCCTCGCTCAACTGCAGGCGCACGGGCACCGAGTCGAAGCTGCGCCGGGCCCTGATCGTGCGCAGCACTTGGCCGTAGTCCTCGGCGGCCAGCAGGCCCAGCGCGACCAGGCGGTGCAGCGTGTCCTCGAGGTCGGGCGTCTGTTCGCGCGTGACCTCCAGCTGGTAGGCGGGGCGGTTGAGCGCGAGCGGAACTCCGTGCCGGTCCAGGATCAGGCCGCGGCTCGGCGGCGCCGGGTCGATGCGGATGCGATTGCCCTGGGAGAGGTCGCTGAAGTAGTCGTGCCGCAGGACCTGCAGGTAGACCAGCCGCGCCGTGAGTGCGGACAGGCACACGAGGATCACCGCGGTCGCGGCGAGTACCCGCCGCCCGAACATGCGCTGCTCGGACCAGTGATCCTTGAGGCGGACTGCGCGCGGCATCGTGCGGACCGCGCTCAGCGAGAACGGCGGGTCAGGGTGTCGCCGGCCGCGACGATCAGCGGCCACAGCAGCGCGCCCGACAGCACCGGCAGCCATCGGTTCCAGCCGGTGTAGCCGTGCCCCGTGAGCCCGTCGGTCCAGAAGATGATGAAGTGATACAGCGCGAGCAGCAGCAGCACCACCGCAGCCTGGTGGGGGATCGGGAACATGCGCATGCGCAGCTGCAGGCGGTGCGTCAGGAACGCGACCACGAGAAACCCGAGCGCGTGCTGGCCGAGCACCATGCCGCGCAGCACGTCGAGGAACAGTCCGGCGAGCCAGGCGTACCAGAGCCCGGCGATGCGCGGGCTCGCGAGGATCCAGTAGATGACCGCGAGCAGCGCGAGGTCCGGGCGTGCAGCGTCGAGCCAGGCGGGGAGCGGCACGATCGCGAGCACCAGGCCCGCGGCGACGCTGAGCCAGTACAGGATCCGCCGACCGAGCATGTCGCGCCTCATTGCGCCGCTCCTGGCGGTGGAGCGATCGTCGGCGCCGGAGACGCCGGCGGCGAGTCAGCCGCAGGTGGCGTTGCGGCGGGAGAGCCGGCTGCAGGTGGCGCGGCCTCAGGAGAACGGGCTGCAGGCGGTGTCGCTGCTGGAGAGCCGGTCGCCGGCGGTGTTTCCACGGGCGCCGGCGCATCGAACCAAACGAGCATTACCTCGCTGTCACGGTCGAGGGCCGCGGTCGGCCGGGCTTCGACGATCGCGAACGTCGCCTTGGCGCTGCGTTCGACCCTGGTGACGCGCGCCACGGGGTAGCCGGGCGGGAAGACGCCGCCCATGCCGGTGGACAGCAGCAGGTCGCCCTTGCGGATGTCGGACTCGCCGGTCACGAACGGCAGCGACAGGCGGTTCGGGTCGCCGGTGCCGACCGCGATCGTGCGCACGCCGCTGCGATTCGACCGCACTGGAATCGCGTGCTCCGCGTCGCTGATCAGGATGGCCTCGGAGGATCGCGCGTTGACGCGCCAGACCTGGCCGAAGATGCCCTGTGCGTCGAGCACGGCCTGGCCCTTGAAGACGCCGTCGGCGGATCCCTTGTCGAGGAGTACGCGATGCCGGAAGGGATCGAGATCGACGTTGAGAATCGAGGCCACGATCGCGCGCGTCGCGACGCCGGCCGAACTCCTGCGCATCGCGCGCAGGCGGCGGTTCTCCTCCTGGAGCGCGGCAAACTTCTGCAGCTGCAGGTCGGCGAGCCGGAGGCGCGCAGTCAGGGCAAGGTTGTCGCGCTCCAGGCGTTCCCGGTCGGCGAACGACTCGGTGAGCCAGCCCCAGGCACGGAAGGGCAGGTCGATGGCGAGCTGCAGCGGATATGCCGCGGAGTTGAGCCAGCCGCGCACCTGCTCGAGCTGGCCGTAGCGGACGTCGGCCACCATGAGCGCGATCGATGCCGTTGCCAGCGCCATGAACGAGGCGCCGAGCGGCGGGCCGCGGCCGATGATCGGGCGCGAGTCGTGGCTCAGGTCGACCACGGTGACGGCGGGCGGACGGTCACGCTCTCGGTCAATCCAGGCCGAAGAGGCCCGGGCCGTGCTCGTCGATGAGCTCCAGCATCTTGCCGCCGCCGCGAGCGACGCAGGTGAGCGGGTCCTCGGCCACCACGACCGGCAGGCCCGTCTCCTCCATCAGCAACTTGTCGATGTCGCGCACCAGCGCGCCGCCGCCCGTCAGCACGATGCCGCGCTCGGCGACGTCCGAGCCGAGCTCGGGCGGTGTCTGCTCGAGCGCGGCCTTGACCGCGCCGACGATGCCCTGCAGCGGTTCCTGCAGCGCTTCGAGGATCTCGTTCGAATTGAGCGTGAAGCTGCGCGGCACGCCCTCGGAGAGGTTGCGGCCCTTGACCGAGATCTCGCGCACCTGCTGGCCGGGATACGCCGAGCCGATCTCTATCTTGATGCGCTCGGCGGTCGCCTCGCCGATCAGGATGCCGTAGTTGCGGCGCACGTAGTTGATGATCGCCTCGTCGAAGCGGTCGCCGCCGATGCGGACGGACGCCGCGTAGACGATGCCGTTCAGCGAAATGACCGCCACTTCGGACGTGCCGCCGCCGATGTCGAGCACCATCGAGCCGCGCGCCTCGTGCACCGGCATCCCGGCGCCGACCGCAGCCGCCATCGGTTCCTCGATCAGCCGCACCCAGCGGGCGCCGGCGCCCTCGGCCGACTCCTGGATCGCGCGGCGCTCGACCTGGGTCGAGCCGTAGGGCACGCACACCAGGACTCGCGGGCTCGGGCGGATGAGGCGGTTGCCGTGCACCTTCTCGATGAAGTACTGCAGCATCTTCTCGGTCACGGTGAAGTCGGCGATCACGCCGTCCTTCAGCGGCCGGATGGCGGTGATGTTGCCGGGCGTCCGGCCCAGCATGTTCTTCGCTTCCGTGCCGACGGCCTCGATCTTCTTGCCGCCGCGCGAGGGTTCCTCCCGGATCGCGACCACCGAGGGCTCGTTCAGCACGATGCCCTTGCCGCGCACGTAGATCAGGGTGTTTGCGGTGCCGAGGTCGATCGACAGGTCGTTGGAAAAATAGCCTCGAAGTTTCTTGAACATCTGGGGGAAGACGGGCCTGGGGAGGAGGGCCGCGCGGGCTCGCGCGGGATCAGGGCAATTTAACCATTGTCAGGACATTCGGCAAGGCGCCATGTATCATTCTTCGGCTGTTTTTCAAGGTCCTCAGAGCGTTTCCATGAGCCTGACGCGCGCCCAGGTCGAGGGCATCGCCCACCTCGCCCGCCTCGAGATCGTCGAGGCCCAGATGCCGGTCTACGTGGACAGCCTGTCCCGCATCATCGACTTTGTCGAGCAGCTCTCTGCGGCCGACACCGGTGACGTTGCGCCCATGGCCCACCCGCTCGCCGACCAGGTCCAGCGCCTGCGCCCGGACGTGGTCAGCGAGACGGACAGGCACGAGAAGTACCAGCAGAATGCCGCGGCGGTCGCGGCCGGCCTGTACCTCGTGCCCAAAGTCATAGAGTGAGGCCAGAGCATGTCGCTGCACACGCTGACCGTCGCCGAACTGGCGGCCGGGCTCAGGGCCCGGCGGTTCTCGAGCCTCGATCTCACCCTGCACTTCCTCGGCCGCATCGAGCGCATGGCGCCGGGGCTGAACGCCTTCGTCACGGTCACGGCGGACCGCGCGCTGGCGGATGCGCGCGCCGCGGACGAACTGCTGGCGAAGGGCGGGGGCGGCCCCCTCACCGGGGTCCCGATCGCGCACAAGGACATCTTCTGCACTGACGGCATCCTGACGACCTGCTCGTCCCGGATGCTCTCGAATTTCGTGGCGCCCTACGACGCCACCGTCGTCGAGCGCTGGAAGGCGGCCGGCACGGTGCTGCTCGGCAAGACGAACATGGACGAGTTCGCGATGGGTTCGTCCAACGAGACCAGCTGGTACGGACCGGTGCGCAATCCCTGGGACCCGTCCCGGGTTCCGGGCGGCTCCTCGGGCGGCTCGGCCGCGGCGGTCGCGGCCCGGCTCGTGCCGGCGGCCAGCGGCACGGACACCGGGGGCTCGATCCGCCAGCCGGCGGCGCTCACCAACCTGACCGGCCTGAAGCCCACCTACGGCCGGGTCTCGCGCTACGGCATGATCGCCTTCGCCTCCAGCCTCGACCAGGCCGGCGTGCTCACGAAGACGGCCGAAGACGCAGCGCTGCTCCTCGGTGCGATGGCGGGCTTCGACCCCCGCGATTCCACGAGCGTGGACGCGCCCGTGCCGGACTACGTCACCGAGCTCTCGCGGCCGCTCGCGGGCCTGCGCGTCGGTGTCATCCGCGAGTTCTTCGACAAGGGCCTCGAGCCGGGCGTCGGCAAGCTCGTACACGATGCCATCGAGGTGCTCCGCGCCGGTGGCGCGACGGTACGCGAGGTGAGCCTGCCCGCGCTGCCCCTGTCGGTGCCGACTTACTACGTCGTGGCCCCGGCGGAATGCTCCTCCAACCTCTCGCGGTTCGACGGCGTGCGCTTCGGGCACCGCTGCGAGGCGCCGCGCGACCTCATGGACCTCTACAAGCGCTCGCGCGGCGAGGGCTTCGGCGACGAGGTGAAGCGTCGCATCATGACCGGGACGTACGTGCTCTCGGCCGGCTACTACGACGCCTACTACCTGAAGGCGCAGAAAGTGCGGCAGGTGATCACGGCGGACTTCGCGCGCGCCTTCGGCGAGGTGGACGTGGTGCTCGGGCCCACGACGCCGACGCCCGCGTTCGAGCTTGGTGCGAAGACCAGCGACCCGATCACGATGTACCTGAACGACATCTACACGATCGGGGCGAATCTGGCCGGGCTGCCGGCGATCTCCGTTCCCTGCGGCTTCGTGAGCGAGGCCGGCCGGGACCTGCCGGTCGGGCTGCAACTCGTCGGCCCGCACTTCTCCGAGTCCCTGCTGCTGTCGGCCTCGCACCAGTACCAGCAGCGCACGGACTGGCACCGAAGGCTCCCGCCGGGCTACGAATGACGCCCTATCCTTTCCTCGCTATCCGCTAACCGCCAATCACTATCCGCTCTCATATGGAATGGGAAACCGTCATCGGCCTCGAGATCCACGCGCAGCTCGCGACGGCGAGCAAGATCTTCTCGGGCTCGTCCACCGCGTTCGGCGCGGGTCCGAACACGCAGGCCAACCTGGTGGACCTCGGTTACCCGGGCGTGCTGCCGGTGCTCAACTTCGAGGCGGTGCGCATGGCCGTGCGCTTCGGCCTCGCCACGGGCGCGACGGTCGCGCGCCGCTCGGTCTTCGCGCGCAAGAACTACTTCTACCCCGACCTGCCCAAGGGCTACCAGATCAGCCAGTACGAGCTGCCGGTGGTGCAGTCGGGATCGCTCGACATCGTGCTCGAGGACGGCACGGTCAAGCGCATCGGCATCACGCGCGCCCACCTCGAGGAGGACGCCGGCAAGTCTCTGCACGAGGACTTCCACGGGCTCTCCGGCATCGATCTCAACCGTGCGGGAACGCCGCTGCTCGAGATCGTCTCGGAGCCCGACATGCGCTCGGCGAAGGAAGCCGTGGCGTACATGAAGAAGATCCACACGCTGGTGCGGTACCTCGAGATCTGCGACGGCAACATGCAGGAAGGCTCGTTCCGCTGCGACGCCAACGTCTCGGTGCGCCCGAAGGGGCAGGCCACCTTCGGCACGCGCGCCGAGATCAAGAACCTGAACTCGTTCCGCTTCGTCGAGCGCGCCATCAACTACGAGGTCGAGCGCCAGGTCGACCTGATCGAGGGCGGCGGCAAGGTGGTGCAGGAGACGCGCCTCTACGACCCGGACCGTGGCGAGACACGTCCCATGCGCTCGAAGGAAGAGGCGAACGACTACCGCTACTTCCCGGACCCCGACCTCCTGCCGCTCGCGATCGACGACGCGCTGATCGAGTCCGTGCGCGCCACGCTGCCCGAGCTTCCCGACGAGAAGGCAGCGCGCCTGGTCGCGGACCACGGGCTCTCGGCGTACGACGCGGGCGTGCTGACGGCGAGCCGCGAGCTGGCCGACTACTACGAAACCGTCGTGCAGGGCCTCGGCGGGCAGCACAAGCTCGCGGCGAACTGGGTCATGGGCGATCTCTCGGGCGCGCTGAACCGCGACGGCCTCGAGGTCCAGCAGAGCCGGGTGCCCGCGGCCGCGCTCGCGCAGCTGCTGTCGCGCATCGGCGACAACACGATCTCCGGCAAGATCGCCAAGGAAGTCTTCGAGGCGATGTGGACCGAGGGCAGGGGCGCCGACGAGATCATCGACGCCCGGGGCCTGCGGCAGATCACCGACACCTCGTCGATCGAGAAGGCCATCGACGAGGTGATGGCGAAGAATCCCCAGCAGCTCGCCGAGTACCGCTCGGGCAAGGACAAGCTGTTCGGGTTCTTCGTCGGCCAGGCGATGAAGGCCACCCAGGGCAAGGCCAACCCGGCGCAACTGAACGAGCTGCTGAAGCGCAAGCTCAGCGGCTGAGGAGCCGCGACATGACCGTGATCCGCGAGGACGAGTTCGTGCAGAGCGTCGCCGACGCGCTGCAGTTCATCTCCTACTACCACCCGGTCGACTACATCGAGCACCTCGGCCGCGCCTACGAGCGCGAGCAGTCCCCCGCGGCGAAAGACGCAATCGCGCAGATCCTCACCAATTCGCGGATGTGCGCCGAGGGGCATCGCCCGATCTGCCAGGACACCGGCATCGTCAACATGTTCCTCAAGGTGGGCATGGACGTGCGCTGGGAGACGCGGCGCAGTCTGTCCGAAATGATCAACGAGGGCGTGCACCGGGCCTACGAATTCCCGGACAATCGTCTGCGCGCCTCGGTCGTGGACGACCCGGCGTTCGGCCGCAGGAACACGAAGGACAATACGCCGGCCGTCTTCCACGTCGAGCTGGTTCCCGGCGACAAGGTCGAGGTGACGGTCGCCGCCAAGGGCGGCGGCTCTGAGAACAAGTCGAAGTTCGTGATGCTGAACCCCAGCGACTCGATCGAGGACTGGGTGGTGAAGACCGTGCCGACCATGGGCGCGGGCTGGTGCCCCCCGGGCATGCTCGGCATCGGTATCGGCGGCACAGCCGAGAAGGCCATGCTGCTCGCGAAGGAATCCCTCATGGAGCCGCTCGACATGCACGAGCTCCTCGAGCGCGGCCCGTCGAACAAGCTCGAGGAACTGCGCATCTCGCTCTACGAAAAGGTCAATGCGCTCGGCATCGGCGCGCAGGGCCTCGGCGGCCTCACGACCGTGCTCGACGTGAAGATCCTCACCTATCCGACCCACGCCGCGTCGAAGCCGGTCGCGATGATCCCGAATTGCGCGGCGACGCGGCATGCGCACTTCGTGCTCGACGGCACGGGACCCGCGGCGCTGGAGCCGCCGTCGCTCGAGCACTGGCCGAAGGTGACGTGGACCGCGGGCGCCGGCTCGCGCCGCGTGAACCTCGACACGCTGACGCGCGCCGAGGTGGCGGGCTGGAAGCCGGGCGAGACGCTGCTCCTGAACGGCCGGATGCTCACCGGCCGCGATGCCGCGCACAAGCGCATCGCCGACCTCTACGCGAGCGGACAGGGGCTGCCGGAGGGCGTCGACTTCACCAACCGCGTGATCTACTACGTCGGTCCCGTCGATCCGGTGCGCGACGAAGTGGTGGGTCCCGCCGGTCCCACGACTGCGACGCGCATGGACAAGTTCACCGACATGATGCTCGAGAAGACGGGCCTGATCGCGATGATCGGCAAGTCCGAGCGCGGCCCGGTGGCGATCGAGGCGATCAGGAAGCACAAGGCGGCGTACCTCATGGCGGTCGGCGGTGCGGCCTATCTCGTCTCGAAGGCGATCCGCTCGGCGCGCGTCGTCGCATTCGGCGACCTCGGCATGGAGGCGATCTACGAGTTCGACGTGAAGGACATGCCGGTGACCGTCGCCGTGGACGCGAGCGGCACCTCGGTCCACAACACCGCGCCCGCCGAGTGGTCGGCCAGGATCCGCACGCTCGGCATTCCGCTGCGCGTCGCCTGACGATGCGGCAGACGGACTCGCTGCGCCGCTTCGTCTTCGAGCGCTACCCGTTCCGCGGCCAGCTCGTGCACCTGGGACCCGCGTGGCGCGCCATGATGGAGCACCACGACTACCCGGCGGAGGTGCGCGACAGCCTGGGCGAGGCCGTCGCGGCGACGACGCTGCTCGCCTCCACGCTCAAGTTCAAGGGCCAGCTGTCCCTGCAGCTGCGTGGCGCCGGACCCATGCGCCTCATGCTCGTCGAGTGCAGCGACGGGCTCGCCGTGCGCGCCGTGGCGAGGTTCGACGGGACCCCGGCGACGCTCGATCTGCGCGAGCTCTCGGGCGACGGCACGCTCACCGTCACGATCGAGGGCGAGGATCTGTCCGGCCGCTACCAGGGCGTGGTCCCGCTCGCAGGCGAACGGATGAGCGAATGTCTCCGCGAGTACTTCGAAAGCTCGGAGCAGCTGCCGACGCGTCTGTGGCTGGGCGCCGACGCGGAGCAGGCGAGCGGGCTGCTCCTGCAGCGACTGCCGGTCACCTCGCGTCCCGCCTCGGTGACCGAGTCGGGCACCGGTGGCGTGTCGGAGGAAGAGATCGAGGACGCATGGCGGCGCGTGCAGCTCGTCGCGGGCACGGTGACCGGCCCGGAGCTCGCCGGGCTCGCGGACCGCGACCTGCTGAAAAGGCTCTTCGCCGAGGACGACGTCAGGATGTTCGAGGCCGCGCCGGTGTTCTTCCGCTGCAGCTGCTCGCGCGAGCGGGTCGCGGCGATGCTGCGCTCGCTCGGTCGCGACGAAGTCGACTCGATCCTCACCGAGCGCGGCTCAGTCGAGGTGCGCTGCGAGTTCTGCAGCCGCAGCTACCGTTTCGACGCGGTGGATGCAGGCACGGTCTTTACCACCGCGCCTGAGGTGCCGCGCAGCGGCGTGCACTGACAGGACGTCTGAGATCCTTCGCAAGTCGCTCGTGCGTGGGCTTTGCGGGGCTGGCTGGTCACGGTGGCAGCCGTCTGACACGTGGTGCGTGACTGTCCGAGTTCGACCCACTTACGACCTTCGGCAGCACACGAAAGACGGCCGGCGATGAGTGGCTTCTGTTAAAGGCACCCTTCCACGTACTGCGTCGGCTCCGCATACCCGAGGTAATAAGTTGAGACGACTCCGTCGCGCGTCTCAAATCGCAGAGCGAACCGATGATCCGACGAAAAATAGGTCAGGTACAAATCTGGCAGGCCAGCGTAAAAATGGGGCTCCTCTTTTAAAGCAACGCCGTAGAGTTTCCGCACAACGTCGACCTTGTCGCCAACACGTGCGCCGCGAAGCGTAGGGATTGACGGGCTATCCACATCGATCCGTACGACCCGCCCTTCTTGGACCATCGCGCTAAACGATGAGGAACTATCGCCTGGTGCGTAGAAGCATCCAACTTCGTCGGGGAATTCGGGCGCAACCGGATGACCCAATACGGCCCCCAATTCGTCAACCGTCATACCGATGCGTACCGCCCCAACACCCATGAAGCTGGCACGCGGAGAGTCGGCCGCTACGGTCGCTACGGCTGCCGCACAGCCCAGCAGCACGGCCAACGATGTGATGAATACCCGCATCGCACTGGTCGGATCGAATGTCCTTTTCTGGCCGAACTCGGCCGTTGATTGCGCCGGCGCCGGCTGGATCAGCAGAAAACCCGCAAGGCAGGCTCGCGGAAATAGATGCCGCCCGGTGCGGTCGGTATCGTCACGAGCCTGCGCCGTCCGGACTCCTCAGTGGACGAGGGTCCGCGTGACGACCCAGGCGATGATCCAGAAGGCGAGCGTGGCGATGAGATTCGTCGTCCCGTGGTTGCGCTTCAGCAGCTTCCAGTCCCAGAAGGCCAGTCGGCTGCCGGGCTTCGGCGCACCCGGCAGGAATCTGTTCACCGTGCGCAGGTAGTCCTCGTAAGGCACACCGAGCGGACCGCGCAGATACTCTTCCTCGCGCTTCACGCGGTTCACCATGTAGAAGTAGTACACGACGGTGAAGAGCAGCAGGATCCACCACCGGCCGAGCAGCATGACTCCGCCGAGCAGGATGAAGTAGCGCCCCAGGTACATCGGATTCCGCACCATCGCGTACGGCCCGTTGAAGGCGAGCGTGCGGCCCTTGTCGAGTGACGCGAAGCACCAGAGCTGTATCGCCTCGCCGAACATCGATACGAGGAATCCCGGCAGCAGCCAGTTCGGGTCCAGGTACCAGATGATCGCGGCGACGACCGCGAGTCCGAGCAGCACGCGGCTCCTGACCAGGACCTTGCGAAGCGTGGGGTTGTTGAACAGGCGATGGATGGCGTCGAGCACAGCTTGCTCCCTGGCGTTTGTTCTATTCCGTTGGCGCGTCAGTCCCGGTTCCGGCCGGTCCGGCGCGCGCCAATATACCCGCGGAGCACCCACAGCGGGCGCAATCGGTTCATCCGGGCGAGCGCCGCAGTGCGTTCAGGCCCGAGCGTGTCCGGGCTGCGCTTCGCCCAGTGCTTGTAGATCGCGGCGAGGTCGATGCGCTCGGCGAACCGGCGCAGCGGCGGCGGCAGCCAGCGCGTGCCGAGGCAGGACTGGAAGTCGAGCAGCAAGGGCTCGCCCGAGTCCGTCACCAGGATGTTGTGCGCGTTGCGCAGGTCGAGGTGCACGACCCGCGCCCGCGCGTGCACCTGGCGCAGGCTTTCCTCCAGGGCGGGAAAGAAGTCGGGTGCCAGGCCCGAGTTCGCCGTGAGCCGGAGGCTCGTGCCGGGGACGAAGCGGTAGGCGAGGGCGTGACCGTCCACGCGAAACGCGTCCCGGGGTGTGGCCGCGATGCCGTCCACGCGCTTCAGCCACCCCAGCTCGCGCCGCACCAGGAGCCGGCCGATCAGGTTGCGTACCAGGAAGGACCTGGCCGAGAAGTCCTTGACGACCCAGGAAATCCCGTCCCGCTCGTAGCGGTGCAGGATCGCATTGGCCCAGCGGCCCTCGCTCAGGCGGCGGCGGGGCCCCCGCTCGAGGTCGGCACGCGTGAAGGGGACGGGGACGCGGTCAGCGGGTGACCCGGTCGGGTCCGCAGGCGGGGTCAACGGGCTCGGCATCGGGCTGGCCGGGAGGCAGGCATGGCGTCCTTGGTCCTGAGATTTCCAAACATGATAACAACTTGCGCGCCGAAGCTCGAAGCGCGGCCCGGCGGAAATAGGTGCCAGGCACCTATTTCCGGCAGATGGCTGGAGCTTCTATGGCAAAAACATAAAGAGTTGTTTATATTTGCATTATATGTCCCAATCGCATCACCGGCTGCTTCAGGGCCTCCGGGCCTCCGCCGAGCCGAGCCGCCTGCGCTTGCTGGCGGTGCTCGCGCTCGGCGAGTTCACCGTTTCCGAGTTGACGGTGATTCTCGGCCAGAGCCAGCCGCGGGTTTCGCGGCACCTCAAGCTGCTGAACGACGGCGGGCTCCTCGAACGATTTCGCGAGCAGCACTGGGTCTTCCACCGCATGCCCGCCGACGGGGAGGGCGCTGAAATCGCCCGCGCAGTGCTGGAACTGCTGGATCGCGAGGATCCACTCGTCGCCGTGGACCGCGAGCGGGCGCTCGCCGTGCTTGCCGGGCGCGCTCGCGGCGGCGAGCTGGAGCCGGATGCGGCGCGCGCGCAGGCGACGGCCGCCGGGTCGATGCAGGACCTCGCGTCCGTCGTGATGTCCGAACTCGGCGACCGCGGCTACGACGCGGTCCTATACGCCGGTCCCGCGCCGGTCGAGATGCTGGGCGCCCTCGGGCCCAGGACGCGCCGAGCGGTCGGCGTGAGCGAGTCCCGGCACGAGATCCGGCGGGCCCGCGCCAGCCTGCACGGCAACGGACTGTCGCACTGTGTCGTGCAGTTCGGCGACCTCGCCAGCGCCGCGCCGGCGGCCGCCAGCTTCGACGCGGTCGTGCTCGATCGCGTGCTCGGGACGGACGCACGTCGCGACGAGTGGCTGCGCGAGTCGGTGCGAGTGCTGCGGCCCGGCGGCCGGCTGATGATCGTCGAGGAGTACGAGGCGCTGTCCGGCCGCACCGCGGGCGGCAATCCGCTCGCGACGTTGCGCGGCTGGATCACGTCGGGCGGGCTCGCCTGCGAACGGCTGCGCCCGGCGGACGCCGGGGCGATGCACGTGCTGCTGGCCACGGCGACGCCCGGCCGGCCGGCGTGAAGGACGCGACACGAGAGGAAATACCCATGGAAACGAGCGAGCTGCGTGACGGGATCGAGACTGCCGCGTCCAGGCTGCGGCGGCCCGTGCTCGTGTCCTTCGAGTTCTTCCCGCCCAACGACGCGGAAATGGAGCGCACCCTGTGGGCGTCCATCCAGCGGCTCGCGCCGCTCGCACCGCGCTTCGTGTCCGTGACCTACGGCGCCGACGGTTCGACGCGTGAGCGTACGCACAATGTCGTCACACGCATCCTCACGGAGACAGCGCTCACGCCTGCGCCGCACCTGACCTGCGTCGGGGCGCGGCGCGAGGAGATCCTCGACATCGCCCGCGGCTACTGGGATGCGGGCGTGCGGCACATCGTGGCCTTGCGCGGCGACGCGCCGGCGGGGCAGGCGTACCGCCCGGAGCCCGGCGGATTCGCCTACGCCGAGGACCTGGTGCGTGGCCTGCGCTCGGTCGGCGAGTTCGAGATCTCCGTGGCGGCCTATCCGGAAACGCACCCCGAGGCGCCCGACGCGGCGTTCGACCTGGACCGCCTCAAGGCCAAGATCGACGCGGGCGCACATCGCGCGATCACGCAGTTCTTCTTCGACACCGACGCGTTCCTGCGCTTCCGCGACCGCTGCGCCGCGCACGGCATCGATGCGGAGCTGGTGCCCGGCATCCTGCCCATCACGCGCTTCCCGCAGATGCTGCGCTTCGCGAAGCGCTGCGGCGCCAGCGTGCCTGACTGGCTCGCGCACCGTTTCGACGGGCTCGACGACGATCCCGAGACCCGGCGCATGATCGCGGCGAGCGTCGCGATCGACCAAGTGCGCCGGCTCCAGGAGCAGGGCGTGCAGGAATTCCACTTCTACACGCTGAACCGCGCCGAACTCACCTTCGCCATCTGCCACGCGCTCGGCGTGCGGCCGGCGGCGGCGCGCGCGGCGCAGGGGGGCTGACCATGCTGCGACCCGAACGAATCCGCGAGTTCAGGCGCGTCCTCGGCGAGCGCATCCTCGTGCTCGACGGCGCCATGGGCACCGTCATCCAGTCCTACAAGCTCGGCGAGCAGGACTACCGGGGCGAGCGATTCCGCGACTGGCCGCGCGACCTCAAGGGCAACAACGACCTGCTGTCGCTGACCCGGCCGGACGTGATCGGCGAGATCCACCGTCGGTACCTCGAGGCCGGCGCCGACATCATCGAGACCAACACCTTCAATTCGAACGCGCCCTCGCAGGCGGACTACGGCGCCGAATCGCTGGTGCGGGAGCTGAACCTCGCGGCGGCGCAGATCGCGCGGCGCGCGGCGGACGATGTGGCCGCAAGAACCGGCCGCGCGCGCTTCGTCGCGGGCACGCTCGGACCCACGAACCGCACGGCGTCGCTGTCCCCCGACGTCAGCGACCCGGCTTTCCGCAACGTCACGTTCGACCAGCTGGTCGCGACCTACGCCGAGGCCACGCACGCTCTCGTGGAGGGCGGGGTGGACCTGCTGCTGGTCGAGACCATCTTCGACACGCTGAACGCGAAGGCGGCGCTCTTCGCCGTGCGGCAGGTCCTGGACGAACTGCAGCTGGACCTGCCCGTCATGATCTCGGGCACGATCACCGACGCCTCGGGACGGACGCTATCCGGGCAGACCGTCGAGGCGTTCTGGAATTCCGTGCGCCACGCCCGGCCGGTCGTGATCGGCTTGAACTGCGCGCTCGGTGCGAAGCAGCTCCGGCCCTACGTCGAGGAGCTGTCGCGAATCTCCGATGCCTACGTCTGCGCCTATCCGAACGCGGGCCTGCCGAACGCCTTCGGCGAGTACGACGAGACCGCCTGCGAGACTGCGGACCTGATCCGGGACTACGCCGCCAGCGGCTTCGTCAACATCGTCGGCGGCTGCTGCGGCACGACACCGGACCACATCGCGCACATCGCGCAGGCCGTCGCGGGCCTGCCGCCGCGCCGCCCGGCCGTGCTCGAGCCGCGCTGCCGCCTGAGCGGGCTCGAGCCCCTGAACATCGGCCCGGAGAGCCTGTTCGTCAACGTGGGCGAGCGCACCAACGTCACGGGCTCGGCGAAGTTCCGCCGCCTGATCGAGGCGGACGACTACGCGGGCGCGCTGGACGTGGCACGCCAGCAGGTCGCGAGCGGCGCGCAGGTGATCGACATCAACATGGACGAGGGCATGCTCGACTCGGAAGGCGCGATGGTGCGCTTCCTGAACCTGCTCGCGGCCGAGCCCGACGTCGCGCGCGTGCCCGTCATGATCGACTCCTCCAAGTGGTCGGTGATCGAAGCCGGGCTCAAGTGCCTGCAGGGCAAGGGCATCGTGAACTCGATCAGCCTGAAGGAAGGCGAGCGCGCCTTCCTCGAGCAGGCCCGGCGTGTCCGCGCCTACGGTGCGGCCGTGGTCGTCATGGCCTTCGACGAGCAGGGCCAGGCCGACACCGTGGAGCGCAAGGTGTCGATCTGCCGGCGCTCGTACGAACTGCTGACGAAGCAGGCAGGCGTGGCGCCCGAGGACGTTATCTTCGATCCGAACGTCTTCGCGGTAGCGACCGGCATCGAGGCCCACGAGCGTTACGCCCTCGACTTCATCGAGGCCACGGCGAAGATCCGCGCCGCCTGCCCGCACGCGCTCGTGAGCGGCGGCGTGAGCAACGTGTCTTTCTCGTTCCGCGGCAACGAGCCCGTGCGCGAGGCCATGCACTCGGTGTTCCTCTACCACGCGATCCGCGCTGGAATGGGCATGGGCATCGTCAACGCCGGTCAGCTCGCGATCTACGAACAGATCGACCCGGAGCTGCGGGAGCGGGTGGAGGACGTGGTGCGGGCGCGGCGCGCGGACGCGACCGAGCGGCTCCTCGAAATCGCCGGGCGCTACAAGGGCGAGGCCGGGCAGAAGCGCGTCGAGGACGACGCCTGGCGGTCCTGGCCCGTGACCCGGCGCCTCGAGCACGCGCTGGTACGCGGCATCGATGAGTTCGTCGTCGACGACGCCGATGCTGCCCGAATCGAGTTGGGCAGCGCGCTCGCTGTGATCGAGGGCCCGCTGATGGACGGCATGAACGTGGTCGGCGACCTGTTCGGCGCGGGCAAGATGTTCCTGCCGCAGGTGGTGAAGTCCGCAAGGGTCATGAAGAAGGCGGTCGCTCAACTCGTGCCCCACCTCGAGCGGGGGCCGGACGAGGCCGCGCGCTCGAACGGCAAGATCGTGATGGCCACGGTAAAAGGCGACGTGCACGACATCGGCAAGAACATCGTCGGTGTCGTGCTCCAGTGCAACAACTTCGAGGTCATCGACCTCGGTGTGATGGTGCCGGCCGAACGCATCCTCGAGACCGCGCGCCGCGAGGGCGCGGACATGATCGGGCTCTCGGGCCTCATCACGCCCTCGCTGGATGAGATGGTGCACGTGGCGCGAGAGATGAAGCGGCAGGGCTTCAAGGTCCCGCTGCTGATCGGCGGCGCGACCACCTCGCCCGCGCACACGGCCGTGAAGATCGACCCCGAGTACGACGGGCCTATCGCGTACGTGAAGGACGCCTCGCGGGCGGTCGGCGTCTGCCAGGCACTGGTGACCGCCGGCCAGCGGGAAGAAGCGACGCGGCGGCTCAAGGCCGAGCACGCGGCGAAGCGCGAGCAGCACCGCGGACGCAAGGTGAAGGCGCCCGCCTTCACGCTCGCCCAGGCGCGCGCGAACCGGTTCCACTGCGACTGGTCGGCGTACCGCCCGCCCGTGCCGCGGTTCGCCGGCGTGCGGCGCTTCGAGGACGTGGCGCTCGAGGAACTCGTGCGCTACGTGGACTGGATGCCGTTCTTCAATGCCTGGGAATTCGCCGGCAAGTTCCCGGACGTGCTCACCGATCCCGTGGTCGGCGAGGCCGCGAGCAACCTGTATGCGGACGCGCGTCGCGTCCTGAAGCTGATGATCACGGAGCGCTGGGTCAGGGCGAGCGCCGTGATCGGCTTCTTCCCGGCGAACTCGGTGGACGAGGACATCGAGGTCTATGCCGACGAGTCCCGCCGCGAAGTTGCCTGGCGCCTGCACCACCTGCGGCAGCAGAAGCCCAAGCCCGCCGGCCAGCCGCATTACGCGCTCTCCGACTTCGTCGCGCCGCGAGATTCCGGCGTGCAGGACTGGGTCGGGGCGTTTGCGGTGACGGCCGGCATCGGCCTCGACGAAAAGGTCCGGGAGTTCGAGGCACGCCACGACGACTACGGCGCGATCATGGTGAAGGCGCTGGCCGACCGGCTCGCCGAGGCGCTCGCGGAACGCATGCACGAGCGCGTGCGGCGCGAGTTCTGGGGCTATGCGCCGGAGGAGCGGTTCACGAGCGACGACCTCGTGCGCGAGAAATACCGCGGCATCCGGCCGGCGCCCGGGTATCCCGCGTGCCCGGACCACACCGAGAAGGCGACGCTCTTCCGCATGCTGGACGCGGAGCGGAACACGGGTATCCACCTCACCGAGAGCTTCGCCATGCACCCGGCCGCGGCGGTGAGCGGCTGGTACTTCTCGCACCCGGAGTCGACCTACTTCGCCGTTGGCAAGATCGACGCGGACCAGGTCGCCGATTACGCGCGTCGCAAGGGAATGCCGCTGGCCGAAGCCGAGCGCTGGCTCGCGCCCTCGATCGGCTACGGGCCGGCAGCCGACGCCGCCTGAGCGGCGCCGGCCGCGGCCGGTGGATCAGTTGGAGAACTGGACCGCGCCGTCCAGCGGCGCACTCACGACCGTGCCCGCGGCGAGGCTCACTTCGCCACCGGTCTTCTGGGCGATCCCGAGGCCGGCGGCTCCGCCGATGAGGCCTCCGACGACCGCGCCGCTCTTGTGACTCACCTGGTGGCCGATGATCGCGCCGGCCGCGGTCGTGCCGACCACCTTGGCCGTGTCCTTGCCGGTGTCGCTGGCGGCCTGCTGGAGCAGGCGCGCGCTGATGGCGACGGAACCATTGTCGCCGGCCGAAAGCCTGTCGAAGGTGATGCCCAGCGTCGGCGTTCCCCCGATCTTCTTGCTGCCCGACACCACCTGCGTGACCGTACCGGTCACCGCGGATCCCGCGGCGGCGGCACGGCGTCCGTCCACGACGAGGTCGGAGGCAAGCTGGCCCTGCACCGGGTCGCCCACCACGGAGGTCTTGGTGGTGACGGCCGAGACGAGCTTGATCGAGAGCGGAGTGCCGGCGGGCACGACGATCGGCGGCGGAGGCGGGGGCGGTGCGGGCTTCGACTGCGGCTGAGCCGCCGCGACCGTCGTGGCTTTCTTTGCCGGGGGCTTCTTCGCGTCCGCCGCCGCGGCCGCAGCAGCCTGTCTTGCGGTCTCGGCGTCGCGACGCGCGAGTTCCGCCTCGAGTTCCTGCTGTCTCACCGCCGCCTCGCGGTCGGCGAGTTCCCGCTCCTTCGCGGCGAGTTCGGCGGCGCGGGCCGCATCGGCGGCGGCTGCCTCGTCGGACGGCCCGGCGACCCCGGTTGCCGGAGCCGTCGCGGCGGCATCCGCCTGCTCGTCGCCGGCGGCAGGAGCCGGTTGCTTGCTGCAGCCCGCGAGCGACAGGAGTGCGAGGCCGGTCACGAGAGCCGGTGCCAGGGAGCGAATCAGTTGCCTGTTCAAGTAGTCATCTCCACGGAGAGTTACGTCGAATTCGAGCCGGCCGGGCCGGGAAAGTTCCGCAAGTTCACGCGACTTCGTAGTCGTCGAAGTCCACGGTCCTGAGCAGCCTGCGATAGCGGATGGTGCCGTGCGGCCAGTTATTGGTGATCGTACCGTCGGCGAGCTTGTACCAGCTGCTCTTCGCGTCGGACCAGACGGACTTCTCAAGATCGTGCGCCAGCCTGCGATTGTACTCGTCCATCACCTCGCGCCTGACGTCGAGGCGCCTCGCGCCCTCCGCCCGCATGCGCAGGACCGCCTGGACGATGTAGCCCGCCTGCGCCTCGATCATGACGAGGATGCTGTTGTGCCCCAGGTTCGTGTTCGGCCCGTAGAGCATGAAGAAGTTCGGGAAGCCGCTCACGGTCACGCCCAGGTACGCGTGCGCGCCGCGGCGCCATTCCTCCGACAGCGTACGACCAGCGAGTCCCGTAACCTGCACCGTCGCCAGGAATTCCGTCGCCTTGAATCCGGTGGCGTACACCATCAGGTCGGCCTCGTGCAGCTCGCCGTCCCGCGTGCGCACACCCGTCGCCTCGATGCGCTCGATGGGGTCGGTCACCAGCCGCACGTTGCGGCGGCCGAGCGCCGGATAGTAGTCATCGTTGAAGAGCACGCGCCGCGCGCCGATGGGGTAGTCCGGCACCAGCTTCGTCCGCAACGACGGGTCCGCGACCTGCCGGCGCAGGTGCATGAGTGACCGCCGTCGCGCCGCCCACTGCGCGATGCGCACCCGCTTCATGAGCGGCGTCAGCATCATTTCGCCGAAGAAGAACCACTGCCAGTCGTGGCGCAGCTTCGCGAGCCAGGGCCAGCGCCCCATCAGGCGGTGCAGGCGCGGCGAGTAGAGCCGGTCCTTGCGCGGCAGCAGCCAGTTGGCCGAGCGCTGGAAGACGGTGAGCCGCTCCGCGAACGGAGCAATCTGCGGCACGAACTGCACCGCGCTCGCGGCGTTGCCGATCACGGCGACGCGCTTGCCGGTCAACTCCATCGAGTGGTCCCAGCGCGCGGAGTGGAACTGGGGACCCGCGAAGTCGCCGCGACCCGGGAGGTCGGGAATCGAGGGACGGTGCAGCTGGCCCACGCCGGTCACGAGGAACTCCGCCTCGATCGCTTCGCCGCCGGCGAGTTCGACCCGCCACAGGTTGCGTGCCTCGTCGAATCGCGCCGCCGTCACTTCCGCATTGAACCGGCAGCGGGGCAGGAGTCCGGCCTTGACCGCGCACTCGGCGGCGTACCCGAGCAGCTCCGGCTGCCAGGCGAAGCGCCGGCTCCAGTCCGTCTTCTGCGCGAAGGAAAAACTGTAGAGGAACGAAGGCGCGTCGCAGGACGCACCCGGATAGGTGTTGTCGCGCCAGGTGCCGCCGAGCGTCGCCGCCTTCTCGAGGATCACGAAATCGTCGATGCCGGCGCGCTTCAGCACCATCCCCATGCAGATGCCGGAGTGGCCGGCGCCGATGATCGCGATGCGGGTCGTCGTCATTGAATGCCGTGACTAGTCCAGTCCCTGCACGTAGGCCGGGCCTCCGAGCGAGGACATCTGGCGCTCGATCCAGGCCTGCCGCCGCCGCACGTAATTCGAGGGTGCATCGGCACGGAAACGCTTCGGCGCGGGCAGGACCGCGGCCAGCAGCGCGGCGTCAGCGCGCGTCAGGCGCGAGGCGTCCTTGTGGAAGAAACGGCGGCTCGCGGCCTGCACTCCGAACGTGCCGCGGCCGAACTCGGCGACGTTCAGGTAGACCTCGAGGATGCGCTGCTTGCTCCACGTGAATTCGATCAGCACCGTGAGGCCCGCCTCGAGCCCCTTGCGGAACCAGCTCTGCCCGGGCCACAGGAACAGGTTCTTGGCCACCTGCTGCGAAATGGTGCTCGCCCCGCGCACGCGCCGCCCGCGTTCGCGGTCCGCGAGTGCCTTGTCGATCTGCTTGAAGTCGAAGCCGTGGTGCCCGGGAAACTGCTGGTCTTCGGCCGCAACCACCGCGAGTGCCGCGTTGCGCGAGATCCTGTCCCAGTCCCGCCATTCATGGCGGAATTCGTAGCCGGACTTGCTCGAGAAAATCGCGCCCACCCGGCTCTGCAGCATGAAGGACGTGAACGGCGGGTCAATCCAGCGCAGCGCTACGACGATCGCCACCGTGACCGCCGCCCAGGCCGCGATCGCAATCCCGAGGCCGCGCAGCAGCCGCGACAACCGGAGTTGGCGCCTGGCCATGTGGAACGCCTGCCCGCAGGCCGCGCGGCTCAGCCGGCGTCCGCGACCCGCTTCGCGCTGGTCACCTCGACCGGCGTCAGCGGCACGTCCTGGTGGCCGCCCTTGTTGCCGGTCTTCACCGCCGCGATCTTGTCCACGACGTCCAGGCCCTCGGTCACGTGACCAAAGACCGCGTAGCCGGCGCCGCCGCGGCCCGGATCGAGGAACACGTTGTCCACGAGGTTGACGAAAAACTGCGAGGTGGCGCTGTGCGGGTCGTTGGTGCGCGCCATGGACAGCGTGCCACGGCGATTCCTGAGTCCGTTGTCCGCCTCGTTGCGAATCGGCGCGCGCGTGGACTTCTGGCGCATGTCGGCCGTGAGGCCGCCCCCCTGGATGACGAAGCCCGGGATCACGCGGTGAAACACCGTGCCGTCGAAGTGGCCCGCATCCACGTAGTCGAGGAAGTTCTTGGCGCTGATCGGCGCCTCCTTCTCGAATAGCTCGATGGTGAAGCTGCCCAGGGTGGTCTCGAAGCGAATCATGGCGGGAGTCCGTGGAGAGTCGTTGACCGGGGGCGGAATAGTGAATGGACGCGGTCCCGATGTCACGTCCCCGGGGAAGCAGCCCCTGCGGGTCTCACGTACCTTGCCGGGGGCCGCAGCGGGTAAAGTGTCGGGCCGTGCCGATCTCATTTCGTTCCGAGCCTTGCGAGACCATCGACCCGTTGCAGGTGTTCGCCGCGGCGGGCGCCGCACCGCGTTTCTACTGGGAACAGCCGGACGCAGGGCGATTTCGGGTCGGGGTCGGGTCAGCCGCCTGCCTGGCCGTCACCGGGGCACGGCGGTTCCGCGAGGCCGAGGCCGGGGCGCGGGAGATCTTCTCGAGGGTCGAGTGGGAGGGCCCGGGTCCGCGGATCGCGCAGCTCTTCGGCGGCTTTGCCTTTGCGCCCACGCGGATGTCCGGCGGGCTGTGGCAGGGCTTTCCCGACGGGGCCCTGAGGCTGGCGGAACTCGTGTACTCACGGGAGGACGGCCGCTGCGTGCGCGATGTCCGCGTTGGCAGCCGGTGGGCCGGCCTGAACACGCGTGCGCTCGCAATGGGCCACCCCGTGCGCGGCGTCGTCGAGATCGGCAACGGTGGGCCGGAGCCCTACATCAAGCGCGTGCAGAGCATCCTCGAGGGCATTCGCGCCGGCGACCTGCAGAAGGTGGTGCTGGCGCGTGAGGTGCACGTCACTGCGGGTGCGCCGATCGACCCTGTGGCCTGGCTCGTCGCGCTGCGCGAGCGATTCACCAACTGCACCTTGTTCGCCGTCGGCGAGGGCGATGCAGTGTTCCTCGGCGCGAGTCCGGAACGCCTGGTCCGCGTGCAGGGCGACCGCGTGACGACGGCGGCGCTGGCCGGCACGGCACCGCGGGGTGCGTCGCGGGCCGCCGACCACGCGCTGGGCGAGGCGCTGTGCGACAGCAGCAAGAACGCGGCCGAGCACGACATCGTCGTGCGCTACCTGCGCTCGGCGCTCGCCGAGTGCTGCGACGAGGTCGAAGTCGCGCGCGAACCGGTCCTCCTCAGGACCCGCACGGTGCAGCACCTCTGCACTGAATTGAGCGCGCGCCGACGAAGTTCGGCGCCCGTGACGCTGCTCGAGCTCGTGGAACGGTTGCACCCGACGCCGGCGGTTGGCGGCGCGCCGCGCGAGGCGGCGCTGCGCTGGCTCGCCGAGAACGAGTCGGTGGATCGCGGCTGGTTTGCCGGCCCGGTCGGCTACCTGCAGTCGGACGGCGACGGCGAGTTTGCGGTAGCCTTGCGATCGGCCCTGGCGCGCGGAAAGCGTGCCACCGCCTGGGCAGGCGCGGGCATCGTGGCCCGGTCCCAGCCCGCGGCCGAATTCACCGAGACTGAGTTGAAGCTGCGGACCGTGCTGGGTCCGCTGCTATGGGGGGCGCCCTGATGAACGACCACACTGGCGGCAGCGACGTCGGCACGGCGAACCTGCGATTCGCTCGCGCCCTGGTCGCGGAATTGCATGCCGCCGGCGCTGCCGCGGCATTCGTCTGTCCCGGGTCGCGATCGACGCCGCTCGCACTTGCGATCGCGGAGCGCCAGGGCCTGCCGCACACGGTGCACGTGGACGAGCGCAGCGCCGCGTTCCACGCGCTGGGTTACGCGAAGGGCTGTGGCCGGCCGGTGCTTCTGCTGTGCACCTCGGGGACCGCGGGTGCGAACTTCCTGCCGGCGGTCGCCGAGGCGCATCACTCGCGCGTGCCCCTCATCGTGCTGACGGCGGACCGGCCCCCCGAGCTGCGGGCGTGGGGCGCGCCACAGACCATGGAGCAGCGCACACTGTATGCGGGCTTCACGCGCTGGGTCGAAGAGGCCCCGTGCCCGTCGGAGCGGCCGTCGGAGGTTGGCTACGCACGCGCCCTCGGACGTCGAGCCGTGGCCCAGGCCATGGGTCCTGCACCCGGCCCCGTACACCTGAACCTGCCGTTCCGCGAGCCGCTGCTGCCGGCGACGATCGACGAGCCCGAGCCCACGGGCAAGGCGTTGGTGCCGCCGGCGTGGCTCGGCGATGACTCGACGGGCGACTACGCGTCACTTGCCCGCGAACTGCACGGTATCGAGCGCGGCGTGCTGGTCTTCGGACCGGACCCCTGGGACGCGTCGCTCGCCGAGGCTGCGCATGCCCTGGCGGCGTCGCTCGGCTGGCCGCTCCTGGCGGATCCCGGATCGGGCCTGCGCGCCGGTGCGGCACCGCGAGACGGGGTGGTGCCCGGCGCGGACCTGATGCTGCGCGACGCGAAGGTTGCCGCGGCGCTGGCTCCTGAATTGATCATTCGCTTCGGCGGGCAGCCCGCGAGCGCATCGATCGGCGCCTGGATGGCACGTCATGGTTCGGCGGACGTCTGGCTGGTCGATCCGGCGGACGGGTTTCGCGATCCTCAGCATCGCGCCAGCCGCTGCTACCGTCTCTCCTCGCGGAATTTCTGCCGGCAGGCGGCGTCGACCGAGTCGCGCGGGCCGCAGGGAGACTGGTGCTCGAAGTGGCGGCAGGCCGATCGCGTCGCCCGTGCAGCGGCGCTTGCATTCGTCGAGGCTGAACCGCGCCTGCTCACGCCGCAACTCGCGCGGGCGCTCTGGGCAGAGCTGCCCGCGGGCGCCGTGCTCTACGCCGCGAACAGCATGGTCATCCGGGACATTGATGCATTCGCCGGGCCGCGCGATGCTGAATTGCGCCTGCTCGTGAATCGTGGCGTGAACGGGATCGACGGCACCGTGTCGTCGGCACTCGGCGCCGCCGCTGCGCTGCGCCGGCCGACCGTGCTCTGGTGCGGCGATCTCGCGCTGCTGCACGACCTGTCGGGCCTGCTCGCCGGGCGCATGCAGGGCGCGGACCTCACGATCGTGGTGAGCAACGACGACGGTGGCGGGATCTTCGAGTACCTGCCGGCGGCGCGGACGCTGCCGCGCCCCGTGTTCGAGCGCATGTTCGCGTTGCCGCACGGACTCGATCTCTGCGAGCTGGCGCGCGGCCTCGGCTGGGACGCGACGCGCGTCGCCTCCCAGCCGGCCTTCTCGCAGGCGCTATCGCGCGGGCTGGCGGGCGGACGCCACGTGATCGAAGTGGCCGTGGACCGCGCGGCCAACACCACGTTTCACGCGGCCGTAAACGCGGCCGTGAGCGCAGGACTCGCGCGGGAGTGGTCGGCGTGAGTACGCGCGCGCTCCACTATGTGCGCCGCGGCCAGGGTCCCGCGCTCGTGCTGCTGCACGGATTCACCGGGACTGGCCAGGACATGGCGCGCGTGGCGGGCGCGCTCGACGCGGACTTCGACACCATCGCGCCGGACCTGCCGGGGCACGGTAAGTCGGTCGGCGACGCCGGGGTGACCGCGTACGGTTTCGAGGATTGTGTAGATCGCCTCGCGGCGACGCTCGAGGCAACCGGTCACCATCGGGCTCACTGGCTCGGGTATTCCATGGGCGCGCGGCTCGCGCTCGGTTGCGCGGTGCGGCACCCGGAGAGCGTCGCGTCGCTGCTGCTGATCGGCGCCCGTGCGGGCATCGAGGACCCTGATGAGCGCGTGAGCCGCCGTCGCGCCGACGAGGCACTTGCGGATCGCATCGAGGCGATGGGCATGGAAGCCTTCGTCACGGAGTGGCTCGGGCAGTCCCTGTTCGCTTCGCAGCGGCGCCTCGGTCGAGAGTTCCTCGAGGAGCGGCGGCGCGAGCGTCTCGTCAATGATGCGCGCGAGCTGGCCGCCAGCCTGCGCGGCACGGGGCCCGGCGCACAGCCGTCGCTTCATGGCGCCCTGGCGCGCGTCGACGTACCGGTGCTGCTCGTGGCGGGCTCGCTCGACACGACGTTCGTGGGATACGCCCGCGATCTCGCGCGTCGCCTGCCCGATGCCGAAGTCTGCGAGATCGCAGACGCCGGGCACGCGGTACACCTCGAACAGCCGGTCGCGTTCATCGACGCCGCACGGAAATTCCTGCGCCGGGCAACGGCCCCGGCGCGTGTTCATCATTCGATCAAGGTTGAGGAGACCCCGTCATGACCGACACGACCCAGGCGGCGCAGGGCCGGCCGAACTGGCAGGCCGTCCGCGACTACGAGGACATCCGCTTCGAGAAGGATGGCGGCCTCGCGAAGATCACGATCTGCAGGCCGGAAGTGCGCAACGCCTTCCGGCCGAAGACGCTGTTCGAACTCATCGACGCCTTCTCGCGGGCGCGCGAGGACGGCACGATCGGCGTCATCATCTTCACCGGCGAAGGCGACCTCGCGTTCTGCTCGGGTGGCGACCAGCGCATCCGCGGCAACGAGGGCTACGTCGGCGACGACGGCGTGCCCAGGCTGAACGTGCTCGACCTGCAGCGGCTGATCCGATCGCTTCCCAAGCCCGTCATCGCGGCGGTCGCGGGCTACGCGATCGGCGGGGGACACGTGCTGCACGTCGTCTGCGATCTCACCATCGCCGCGGAGAACGCGCGCTTCGGGCAGACGGGCCCGCGGGTCGGCTCGTTCGACGGCGGTTTCGGCTCCTCGTACCTCGCCCGCATCGTCGGCCAGAAGAAGGCGCGCGAGATCTGGTACCTGTGCGAGCAGTACGACGCCCAGGAGGCGCTGGCTATGGGCCTGGTGAACAAGGTGGTGCCGGTTGCGGATCTCGAGGCGACGGCCGTGGCCTGGGGTCGCCGCATCCTGCAGCACAGCCCGTTCGCGATCCGCTGCCTGAAGGCTGCGTTCAACGCGGAACTCGACGGTCAGGCCGGCATCCAGGAACTGGCCGGCCACGCCACGCAGCTCTTCTACATGACGGAGGAGGCGCAGGAAGGCCGCGACGCCTACAACGAAAAGCGTCCGCCGGACTTCTCGCGGTTCCCATGGCGACCGTAAGCGCACGCTCGGCGTGGTGGCTTGCGATCCGGCCGGCGACGCTCACGGCGTCGGCGGCCCCGGTGTTCGTCGGCGTCGGCGCCGCATGGGCCGACGGCGTGTTCGCGGCCGGGCCCGCCGTCGCAGCCCTGATCGGCGCGTCCCTGCTGCAGGTCGGGGCCAATTTCGCGAACGACGTCTTCGATTTCGAGCGCGGCGCCGACAACGAGCACCGGCTCGGACCGCAACGCGCGACACAGCAGGGCTGGATCAGCGCCGCGCAGATGAAGCGCGCCATGTGGATCGCATTCGCAGGCGCGGCGGTCGTGGGTCTCTACCTCACGGCCGTGGCCGGCTGGCCGGTGCTCGCGCTCGGCCTGCTGTCCATCGCGGCGGCGTATCTCTACACCGGCGGACCGAAGCCCTACGGCTACCTCGGGCTCGGCGACCTGAGCGTGTTCCTGTTCTTCGGCCTCGGCGCCGTGGCGGGCACGTACTTCGTGCAGGCGCAGCACGTGTCGCCGCTGGTGATCCTGGCGTCGGTGCCGATCGGCGCACTTGCGACGGCGATTCTCGTGGTGAACAACCTGCGGGACATCGAGACCGACGCGCGCGCCGGCAAGCTCACGCTCGCGGTGCGCCTCGGTGATCGTGCCACGCGCAGCTATTACCTGGCACTGCTTGCGGCGGCCTACGTCGTGCCCCCGGTCCTGTGGTGGCGCGGCCTCGCGGATGCGTGGGCGCTGCTCCCGTGGCTGTCGCTGCCGCTGGCCGTCGGGCCTGGCAGGACGCATGCGCCACGAACGCGGCCTGGCGCTCAATGGCTGCCTGGTGCAGACCGCGCGCCTCGAAGTCGTCTTCGGCCTGCTGTTCGCGCTCGGCCTGGCGCTGTGAGGATCTGCGAGGCCCAGGCCCGCCCGACGCGGCTCGAGTTCGCGCGGCCGGTCCGGACCTCGCGCGGCGAGTTCGTCGAGCGACGCGTCGTCATCTTCGCGGCGGGCGACGGGGACGGACTGACGGGTCTTGGCGAGGCGGCGCCGTGGCCGGGCTTCGGCACCGAGAGCACGGACGATGCGCTCGCGGCGCTCGATGACGTCGCGCGCCTGCTCGTCGGGATCGAGCATCGAGCCGGGCGAGTGGCCGGTGCCCATCGCGCTCAGGTTGCGCAACGCGCCCGCTGCCCGCGCGGCCGTGCAGGGCGCGCTGTGGGATCTCGCCGCCCGTCGCGCCGGACTGCCGCTCGCCGACCTGCTCGCGTCGCGCGGCGTTCCGCTTCTGCGGAGCGGTCCTGCGCGAAGTCCCGGTTCACGCGTTGCTCATCGAGAATGATCCCGTTGCGCTCGGCATCGAGGCTGAGGGCGTGCGTGCCGCGGGCTTTCGCGCCGCCAAGCTCAAGCTCGGCACGGGCTCGCAGGCCGAGGATGTCGCGCGGGCTCGCGCGGCCCGCGCAGGACTTGGGCCGGGCATCCGGCTTCGTGGCGACGCGAATGGCGCCTGGAGCAGGCGCGTCGCGGAGGAAGCCCTGGCTGCCCTCGAGGAATTCGGGTTCGACTACGTCGAGCAGCCGCTCCCGGCCGACGACGTCGAGGGACTCGTGCGGCTGCGATCGCGGGCGGGCGTGCGGATCGCCGTGGATGAATCGGTCGCGACCGAAGAGGGCGCATTGCGCCTGATCGCGGCCGAAGCCGCGCAGGTCTTCGTGCTGAAGCCCGCCACGCTGGGCGGCGCGGCGCGTGCGCTCGAGATTGCCACGCTGGTGCGCAAGGCCGGCAGCGAAGTGGTCTTTTCCCACGCGTTCGAGAGCGCCGTCGGTGCCCGTCACGCGCTGCACTGCGCGGCCGCGTGGGGCGATGCCGCGGCCTTGCACGGGCTTCGCACCGACGGACTCTTCAGTCGCGACGTCGCCGAGCCCGTCGATGGTCACGGCGGCCGCGTCGCAGTGGCCGCGGCAGCCGGGCTGGGGATCGCGCCGTGAGCTTCGGCCTTGCGCTCCTGTCGCGTGCTGGAATGACGCCCGACGCGCCGGCGATCGAGTCCGGGGATTCGACCTGGACCTTCGCGGACCTGGCCGATCGGGCGCGGCGAGGCGCTGCGCACGTCGTTGCCACCGTGCAGCCCGCTGATGCGCCGGTCGCGCTGCTCCTGCCCGGTGATGCGCGGTTCGTCGGCTGGTTCGCTGCCCTCGCGCTGGCCGGTCGGGCCGCCCTGCCGCTCAATGTGCGTCTCACGACACATGAACTGGTCCAGCAGCTCCGCGATGCTCGCGCCGGAGTCCTGCTGGGCGAGGCGGGTGACCCGCGGCTCGCGGAAATCGCCGCGCATCTGCCGGCGCTCGCGGTCAAGCCTGCGCCGGAGCTGGCCGCGTTGCCTGACGCGTGCGGCCGGCTGCCGGGTGAGGCGGCTTCGGACGATACGGTCCTGGCCGTGCTCTTCACGTCCGGCACGTCGGGGCGCTCGAAGGGCGCGTGCCTCTGCTGGACCAACTTTGCGGCGAGCGCGCTCGCGGCCGCCGACCCGCTCGGTTCCGCCATCGCGGAACGGTGGCTCGCCTGCATGCCGCTGTTCCACGTGGGTGGCCTCTCGATCCTCGTGCGCAGCGTGCTCTTCGGCGGCCCGATCCGCCTGCATGCGCGATTCGATGCCGCGGCGGTGAGCGACGCGCTCGACGCGGGCGACATCGCCGGCATCTCGCTGGTGCCCACCATGCTCTCGCGGCTGCTGGCCCATCGTGGCGGGCGACCCGCACCCGCGGGTCTCAAGGTGCTGCTGCTGGGCGGTGCCGCCGCGTCGCCCGAGCTGCTCGGTCGGGCCTGCGAGGCGGGATATCCCGTCTGTCCGACCTACGGCCTCACGGAGGCCACGTCGCAGGTCGCGACCGCGCGGCCGCCGCGGTCGCGCGCGGCGGGCCCGTCACCGATGCATGCCTTGCCCGGGAACGAACTGCGCATCGTCGTCGATGGGAAGGACGTTCCCGCGGGCGAGCCGGGCGAAATCCTCGTTCGCGGGCCGACGATGATGCTGGGCTACCTAACGATCCGTCCGCGACGGCGCGGGCGTTGCAGGACGGATGGCTGCACACGGGCGACATCGGCATTCTCGACGCGGGCGGCGGCCTGCAGGTCCTCGACCGGAGGGACGACCTCATCGTGTCGGGCGGCGAAAATGTGTACCCGGCGGAGGTCGAAGCCGTGCTGCTCGGGCACGCGTCCGTCGCGGACGCGGGCGTGGCGGGCCTGCCGGACGGCGACCTCGGGGAACGCGTCGTGGCCTGGATCGTCGCGAAGGAGGGAATCGCGACGGATGCGGCGACTCTCTCGGAGCACTGCCGAAGCCGGCTCGCCGGTTTCAAGCGGCCGCGCGAATTCCGGTTCGTGCCGGCCCTGCCGCGTACGGTCGCGGGCAAGCTCCAGCGGCGCCTGCTGGGCGCGATCTAGACCTCGCCCGGTAGCTGCGCGCGGACGCACACGGCGTTGCGTTCCGCGACGACGACTATGGGCCCGGCCAGCGGCCTTCCGTGCAGCGGTCGAGGCCCGCGAGGTCGCGATGCGTCGCCACCGCCTCGAAGCCCTGGGCCAGCAGCAGGCCGCGCACGG
The DNA here is from genome assembly GCA_963706755.1 of uncultured Gammaproteobacteria bacterium. Lineage (GTDB taxonomy): Bacteria > Pseudomonadota > Gammaproteobacteria > Steroidobacterales > Steroidobacteraceae > RPQJ01. Next base: position 182,034 of record CAVPNH010000003.1, on the reverse strand, counting down.
ACTCACCCTGCCGATCGCCATGCTCGAGCAGCAGCCAGCCCCCGGGCTTCAAGTGCCGCGGCGCGCCGGTCGCAATCGCACCCAGCGCTTCCAGGCCCGTGACGCCGGCGAACAGCGCCGCGTGCGGCTCGAATCGCCGCACTGACGTCTCGAGCCGCGTATCACCGTCGGCAACGTAGGGTGGATTGCTCGCGATCAGGTCGAACACGCGGTTGCGCAGCGGCTCGAACCACGAGCCCACGTGGAACTGGACGCGTTCGAGGCCGAGGCGGGCCGCGTTGCGAATCGGCGACCGTCACCGCGTCCGCGGAGATGTCGGTCGCGACGACCTTGCAGGCGGGCGCTCGCGCGCGATTGCGAGCGCGATCGCGCCGCTGCCCGTCGCGAGGTCAAGCACCTGGAACTTCAGCCTCGGCCGGCAGGTGCGCGAGCGCACGCTCGACGACGAGTTCGGTCTCCGGCCTGCGGAATCAGCACGGCCGGCCCGACCAGCAGCGGCAGGGACCAGAATTCCTTCTCGCCGAGGATGTATGCGACCGGCTCGCCATGCGCGCGGCGCGTGAGGCACGCCTCGTAGCGGTCGGTCGCGTCGCAGTCGAGGACCTGTCGCTCGGGATAGGCCGCGAGGTACGAACGGGACTGCCCCAGCGCCGCCGCGAGCAGGATCTCGGCGTCCAGGCGCGGGTTGTCCACGACGCGCGCGAGTCGTGCAGCGCCTTCCTCGATCAGCGCGTGGATTTCCGTTGCCATCGCGCATCGGTCCTGCGGCTCACTGCAGGCTCGCGAGCTGTTCGGCCTGCCATTCCTGCTGCAGCGGCCCGATGACCTCGTCGAGCGCGCCTTCCATCACCGCGGCAAGCTGGTAGATGGTCAGGTTGATGCGATGGTCGGTGACGCGGGCCTGCGGGTAGTTGTAGGTGCGGATGCGCTCGGAGCGGTCGCCGCTGCCGACCTGGAGCTTGCGCTCCTGCGCCTGCTGCGACGCCTGCTTCTGCTGCTCGGCCTCGAGCAGGCGGGCGCGCAGCAGCGACATCGCGCGCGAGCGATTCTTGTGCTGCGAGCGCTCGTCCTGGCACTCGACGACGATGCCCGTCGGCAGGTGCGTGATGCGGATCGCGGAGTCGGTCTTGTTGACGTGCTGGCCGCCGGCGCCGGAGGCGCGATAGGTGTCGACGCGCAGGTCCGCGGGATTGAGCGCGACCTCGTCGACTTCCTCGAGTTCCGGCAGGATCGCCACGGTGCAGGCCGAGGTGTGGATGCGTCCCTGCGCCTCGGTCGCCGGCACGCGCTGCACGCGGTGCGTGCCCGACTCGAACTTGAGGCGCGAGTACACGCCCTTGCCAACCACGCGGCTGATGACCTCGCGGTAGCCGCCGTGCTCGCCCGGACTCTCGCTCAGGATCTCGACGCGCCAGCCTTGCCGCTCGGCATAGCGCGCGTACATGCGGAACAGGTCGCCGGCGAAGATCGCCGCCTCGTCGCCGCCCGTCCCGGCCCTGACCTCGAGGAAGATGTTGCTCTCGTCGCGCGGGTCTTTGGGCAGCAGCAGCCTGGCGAGTTCGGCCGACTCCGTCTCGAGTCGTGCGTCCAGGTCGCGAAGTTCCTCCTCCGCGAGCACGCGCATCTCGGCGTCCGCGCCGCCGGGCCATCTCCTCCGCGCTTGCGCCGCTCGCCCTCCAGGCGGCGCGAACTCGCGGAACCGGCCCGCGACGGGCTCGAGCCGCGAGTACTCGACCGACAGGTCGCGGAAGCGCCCGGGCTTGACCGCGGCGTCGGGCTCGGCGAGCAGGGCGCCCACCTCCTCGAAGCGCTCGACCGTCTTCTCCAGCCTGCGTCGGATCGAGTCCTTCATCGCTCGCGGTCGAGGTGGTAGATGTCGGCGATCGTGTCGATGATCCCGCCGTCGCCCGTCTCGGCGGCGTCGCGCAGCCGCTGGCTCGGCGCGTGGATCAGGCGGTTGGTTAGCGTCGACGACAGGAATTCGAGGACCTCCTCGGCGCTGCGGCCGGCCGCGATCATGTGCCGGGCCTGGTCCAGCGTATGACGCCGTGCCTGTTCCGCGTGCTCGCGCAGGCGGCGGATCGTGGGCGCCGCCTTCCCGGAGCGGGCCTGCGTCTCGAAACGATCGACTCCGACTGATCATCTGCTCTGCTTTTCGGGCGGCCTGCGCGCCGGCCCTCCATGTTCTCGTTCACGACCGTCTGCAGGTCGTCGATCGTGAACAGATAGACGTCCTCGAGTTCCGCGACCTCGGGCTCGATGTCGCGGGGAACGGCGATGTCCACCATGAACATCGGCCGGCGCTTGCGGGCACGCAGCGCATCCTGGCCATCGCGCGGGTGATGATCGGGTTCGGGCTCGCGGTCGAGGCGATGACGATGTCCGCTTCGCGCAGGTGCGAGGTGATTTCGTCGAGGCCGATGGCGAAGCCCTGGAACTCGGCCGCGAGTTCGCGCGCGCGGTCCATGCTCCTGTTGGCGACGATCATGCGGCGCAGGCCGTCGGCGTGCAGGTGGCGCGCGGCGAGCGCGATCGTTTCGCCCGCGCCGACCAGCAGCGCGGTCCGATTCTCGAAGCTCGAGAAGACGGTCCGGGCCATGCGCACCGCCGCATAGGCGACCGACACGGCGTTCGCGCCGATCTCGGTGTCGGTCCGCACGCGCTTGGCCACCGAGAAGGCCGCCTGGAAGAGGCGGTTCAGCTCCGGGCCCGTGGTGCCCGCTTCCTGTGCGACGCGATAGGAGTCCTTGAGCTGCCCGAGGATCTGCGGCTCGCCGAGCACCAGCGAGTCGAGCCCCGAGGCGACGGAGAACACGTGCGAGACGGCGCGCATGTCCTCGTGCCGGTAGAGGCAGTGGTGGATGCTCGACCCGAGCTGGTGGTAACGCTGCAGCCAGTCGCCGACATCGGCCGTCCCGGATTCGGTCGCACAATAGATCTCGGTGCGGTTGCAGGTGGAGACGATCAGCGACTCGCTGGACCGCAGGCAGGGCCGCCAGCTCGCGCAGGGCCTCGGGCATGCGCGCCGGCTCGAATACCACGCGCTCGCGCACCTCCACGGGTGCGGTGCGGTGATTGATGCCGACGACGACGAGGGACATCTGGTTTCCGGTCGGGGAAATCGCGAAATTCTGGGTGATGGCCAGTGGCAACACAAGCGCAGCGGCGCTTCCGCTATAGTGAGCGGACCATGTGGAAACCCCTCATTCTCGCCCGGCGACTGCTCGTGCCGGCGCTCCTCCTGCTATCCGTCTCCTTCGCGACTTCCCCCGGTGCGCTGGCCGCCGCCGCCGGTGCCGACCCCGATCCGGGCCCGAGACCGCTGCGTCGCCGAGGGCGACGCCGCACTGGGCGCGGGGACCTGCCGTCGGCGGCGAGGGCCTACCGCCTGGCGGCGGAGGCCTCCGACGACGAGGCGGTCGCCGAGCAGGCGAGCCACATCGCGTTCGAGAACTTCCAGTTCTCGGATGCGCTGCTCTCGGCCGAGCGCTGGCTCAAGATCAACCCGTCGAGCGAGCAGGCGGAGCGATTCGCCGGAGTGGCGGCGCTCGCCCTGCACCGCATCGACACAGCCGAAACGCACTTCCGGACACTGGTCGAGACGGCCTATGTGAGCCCGGCCGCCGGCTACATGGCCCTGCTGCCGGTCATCATGGACGAGGCGACCGCGCCCGACGTCACCGAACTCTTCCGCCGCCTCGTCGGCGCTGAACCCGAAGGTGGCCGAGGGGCAGGACGCGCTCGGCAACGCGGCGCTGCATTCCGAGAACTACGCGCTCGCGATGCAGAGCGCCCAGGAGGCAGCGCGGCTCGCACCGTACTGGGTTCCGGCGAAGCTGCTGCTCGCCCGGGCGACGATTGCGTCCGGGCGGGAGGAAGAGGGCCTCGCCATGGCGCGCGACCTCGCGCTGGCCCCGGACGCCGACGTGGCGACCCACATGGAATACGCGCTGGTGCTCGCGAGCACCGGGCACGACGAGGAGGCGCGCGCCATCCTCACGCCCTACGCGACGGGAACCATGGTCGTGCCGGCCGCGGTGCGCACGCTCGGCATGCTCGACCTGCAGAGCGACGACCTGAAGGGCGCGAATGCGCGCTTCGAGGAACTGCTGTCCATGGGCTCGCAGTCCTACGACGCGCTGTATTACCTCGGCGTGGTCGCCGAGCGGCGCGACGACCAGGAGGGCGCGATCCGCTACTACTCGCGGGTCACGGGCGGCGACCAGGCTATCGCCGCACAGCAGCGCGTGGCGATTCATGAAGGCGAAGAAGGACGGCGTGGATGCCGGCCTCGAGTACCTGGAGCAGTTCGGCCGTGCAAGGAGCCTTCGCTGGGGCCGCGGGTCGTGATGGCGCGGGCCGGGCTGCTGTCCTCGATGGACGACGACAAGCGCGCGCTGGCGTGCTCGACGCGGGCCTCGCGAAGTACCCGGAGGTGCTGGACCTGCGGCTCGCCCGCGTCTTCGCCTACGAGCGCCTCGGCCGTGGCGACGCCTCGGTGCGCGAGCTTCGCAAGCTGCTCGAGGAGAGGCCGGGCGACCCGGTGGTGCAGAACGCGCTCGGCTACACGCTCGCGGATCAGGACCGGGATCTCGCCGAGGCGCGCTCGCTCGTGAGTGCCGCGCTGGCGCAGACGCCCGATAGTGCCGCCGTGCTGGACAGCATGGGATGGGTGCTCTACCGGCGAGAAGAATTTCGCGCAGGCGCTCGAGCACCTGCAGCGTGCGCGTGAGCGGGCCGACGACGCTGAGATCAGCCTGCATCTCGGCGAAGTCCAGTGGGCCATGGGCGACGAGGATGCGGCGCGCAAGACATGGAGGAGGCGCTCGTGCAACATCCGGGCAACAGAGCGCGCTCGAGAAGCGAATCGCCCGCGCCGGGAAGTGATGCGCCGGTCGCTGCGCTACTGGTCCTGGCGGCCCTCGGTGGCTGCGCCGTGGCTCCCGTCGCAGCGCCCGCCGTTCGTGCCCGCGAATCCTTCTGCATACGCCGCGTGGACTGCGACCGGCCGCCTCGCGCTCGCCGCGAACGGACAAGGGCGGCAGCGGATCGTTCACCTGGGAGCAGCAGCGCGGATGCGACCACGCTGTCGCTGCGCGGTCCGCTGGGCGCGGGAGCGCTGCGGGTGACCGCGCAAGGCGAGGACCTCAGCGTCACCGACGACGAAGGACGCCGGCTCGACACCGAGGAGACGCGGGCGCTGCTGCGCGCGCGCCTCGGTGCGGACCTGCCCTGGGCCGACCTGCGCTACTGGATGCTCGGCGTGCCCGCCCCTGACGGACCGGCAGAGGTCGCGGACGCCGCGAAGCCGCCGCTGCGGGTGATCGATCAGGCCGGCTGGCGCATCGGCTACGACGCGTTCAACTCCACTCACGGCGTGTCGCTGCCGGCACGGTTCACGGCCGTCCGCGAAGGCGTGAGGCTCAAGGTCATGGTGGACGAATGGCAGGTCTCACCGGCCGCCGGTCACGGGCCATGAGCGACCTGGGTGTGTCCCCTGGGCAGGCCGGATCCCTGGCCGGCGCCGGGCAAGCTGAACCTGTTCCTGCACGTCGTCGGCCGCCGGGCGGACGGATACCACCTGCTGCAGACGGCGTTCCAGTTCATCGATCTCTGCGACGAGATCCGTTTCTGGCAGCGGCCGGCGGGGGTGATCGAGCGTGTCGGCGACGTTCCCGGTGTACCCGCGGCGGACGACCTGGCGGTTCGCGCGGCGCGACGGTTGCTCGCCATGAGTCGCGGGCCAGGGGCCGGGGTGGCAATAGAGGCTTACGAAACGACTCCCGATGCAGGGTGGAGTGGGCGGCGGCAGTTCGGACGCTGCGTCTGTCCTGGTCGGACTGAACCAATTGTGGGGGATTAGGCCTGTCCTTGGATGAGCTTGCCAAGATCGGGCTGGAACTCGGGGCCGACGTGCCGGTATTCGTCCACGGACGGGCGGCCTGGGCCGAAGGCGTGGGCGAAGTGCTCACGCCCGTGGACTTCCCGGAGCCCTGGTACGTGCTCATCCGTCCGGACGCGACCGTGGGCACCGCTGAAGTCTTTAAAGCCCCTGAATTGACAAGGGATTCCGCGGTAATCACAATTCGCGGTTTCCTGATGGCAGGCGGACGGAACGACTGCGAACCGGTCGTCAGGCGGCGTTTTCCGGCGGTGGCCGAAGCGCTGGACTGGCTCGATCGGTTCGGTCCGGCGCGGCTCACGGGCACCGGCTCCTGCGTTTACGCGGCGATGCCGGGCGAGGCCGAGGCGCGCGCAGCGCTGGCCGGCCTGCCGGCGCGCTGGACGGGCCACGTGGTGCGCGGGATCAACCGCTCGCCGCTGGTCGCGCGGTGCGAACTTGAGCAGGACGGACCCGGGTCCGGCCGCTGACGAATGCGCTGGGGTGTCGCCAAGCGGTAAGGCAGCGGGTTTTGATCCCGCCATTCGGAGGTTCGAATCCTTCCACCCCAGCCAAAGAAAAAGGTGCCAGGCACCTATTTTTCGCGAAATAGGTGCCTGGCACCTATTTTCTTAGGAGTGACGTGATGGACGGCCCGACGATGGCGGTGTTTACCGGCAATGCCTGCCCGCAGCTGGCACAGGACATTGCGCGCCACCTGCAGGTGCCGCTGGGCCGGGCGCACGTCGGCCGTTTCAGCGACGGCGAGGTGACGGTCGAGCTGATGGAGAACGTGCGCGGGCGCGACGTGTTCGTCGTGCAGTCCACGTGTCCGCCGGCCAACGACCACCTGATGGAACTGCTGGTGATGGTGGACGCCTGCAGGCGCGCGTCGGCCGGGCGCATCACCGCGGTGATGCCGTACTTCGGTTACGCCCGCCAGGATCGCCGCCCGCGCGCCACGCGCGTCGCGATTACGGCGAAGGTGGTGGCCAACATGCTCGCCGGCGTGGGCGTGCACCGCGTGCTGACCGTGGACCTGCACGCCGACCAGATCCAGGGGTTCTTCGACATCCCAGTGGACAACGTTTATTCCTCACCGGTGCTGCTCGGCGAGGTGTGGAAGCAGAAGTACCAGGACCTCGTGGTCGTGTCGCCGGACGTCGGCGGCGTGGTACGAGCCAGGGCGATCGCGAAGCGCCTCGACGACGCGGATCTCGCGATCATCGACAAGCGCCGGCCACGCGCCAACGTGTCCGAGGTGATGAACATCATCGGCGAGGTCGAGGGCAAGAACTGCGTGCTCGTGGACGACATGGTGGACACCGCGGGCACGCTGGCCCAGGCGGCGAAGGCGTTGAAGGACCACGGCGCGACGACCGTCGCGGCCTACATCACCCACCCGGTGCTCTCTGGCCCGGCGGTGGACAGGATCGAGGCCTCGGCGCTCGACGAGCTGGTGGTGACGGACACGATCCCGCTGCGCGAGAACGCGCGCGCGTGCCGCAAGATCCGCCAGCTCACGGTGGCGGGCCTGCTGGCGGAGACGATGCGCCGGATCCGCGACGAGGAGAGCGTGAGCTCGCTGTACATTGACTAGTCACTATTCACTTTCCTGGAGTCGTCCTGTTTGGTCGCGAGCGGACGGCATTTACTGTTGTTGAACGGAGCTAACCATGAAGACTTCATTCGAACTCAACGCCGAGTTCCGTGACGCGCAGGGCAAAGGTGCGAGCCGCCGCCTGCGTCACGAGAACAAGGTGCCCGCCATTCTCTACGGTGGCCATCGCGAGCCGCGCGCGCTGGCGCTCGACCACACCAGGCTGCTGGTGATGCTGGACAACGAGCGCTTCTATTCCACGATCATCAACCTGCGGGTCGGCGAGGTCATGCAGGCCGCGATCCTGAAGGACGTGCAGCGTCACCCGGCGAAGAACGCCGTGCTGCACGTGGACCTGCAGCGCGTGCTCGAGAACGAGAAGATCCGCATCTCGATCCCGCTGCACTTCAAGGGCGACTCGGTCGCTCCTGGCGTCAAGAAGGGTGGCGTGGTCTCGCACCTCAGGAACGAGGTCGAGGTCTCCTGCCTGCCGAAGGACCTGCCGGAATTCGTGGACGTGGACCTGTCCGGGCTCGACATCAACCAGATGCTCCACCTCTCCGACCTCAAGGTGCCGGAAGGCGTGGAGATCCCCGAGCTGGTCCACGGTCGCGATTCCCCGATCGTGTCCGTGCACCACGCGCGCGCCGAGGAAGTCGAGGCGCCCGTGGCCGAGGTGGCTGGTGCCGTGGCGGCGGTGCCAGGTGCGGCTGCGCCGGTTGCTGCCGGTGCGACGGCGGCGGTGCCTGCGGCGGATGCCAAGGCCGGGGCGAAGCCCGCGGCGGAGGCCAAGGGCAAGGACGCGAAGAAGTAATCGGTCCCCGGGTCGAAGGATGCGGGCCGCCCTTCGGGGCGGCCCGGTCCTTTTCCGGATTCACCCATGGCTGGCACAGCGCTGCAGATCATCGTCGGGCTCGGCAATCCGGGCCCCGAGCACCGGCTCACGCGTCACAACGCGGGCTTCTGGTTCGTGGACGCGCTCGCGCGCGCCCACGGCGCGCAGTTCCGCTCGCATTCGCGCTACCAGGGCGAGGTGGCGCGCGTCGTCATCGGCGGGCACGAGCTCATGCTCCTGAAGCCGCAGACCTACATGAACCGCAGCGGCATTTCGGTCCGCTCGCTGGTGGACTACACGAAGGCGCCGCTCAACGAAGTGCTGGTCGTGCACGACGAACTCGACCTGTCGCCGGGCACGGCGCGGTTCAAGTTCGGCGGAGGGCACGGCGGCCACAACGGGCTGCGCGACACGATCACGCACTGCGGCGGCGACTTCTGGCGCCTGCGCCTCGGCATCGGCCACCCGGGCGATCGCGACCAGGTGATCGACTACGTGCTGCAGCGTGCGGCACCGGCCGACGAGGAGGCGATCGTCGCCAGCGTCGGTGCGTCGCTCGAGGCGCTGCCGGTGTTCCTGCGCGATGGGGTGGAGAAGGCCATGAACATGCTGCACACGAAAGGAAATGAATAGCTGATGGGCATCAAGTGCGGCATCGTAGGGCTTCCGAACGTCGGCAAGTCCACGCTATTCAACGCGGTGACGCAGGCGCAGAACGCTGCGGCCGCGAACTATCCTTTCTGCACCATCGACCCGAACGTGGGCGTAGTGCCGGTGCCGGACCTGCGGCTGGCGAAGCTCGCAGCGATCGCAAAGCCTGAGAAGATCCTTCCGACCACCGTCGAGTTCGTGGACATCGCCGGGCTCGTCGCCGGCGCGTCCAAGGGCGAGGGACTCGGCAACAAGTTCCTGGCGCACATCCGCGAGACGGACGCGATCGCGCAGGTCGTGCGCTGCTTCGTGAACGACGACATCGTGCACGTCGCCGGGCGCATCGATCCGATCTCCGACATCGACGTGATCAACACGGAGCTCGGGCTCGCCGACCTCGATACGGTGGAGCGTGGCCTGCGGCGCGCCGAGAAGGCGTCGAAGGCGGGCGACAAGGATGCGATGCGGCAGTTTGAGCTGCTGAAGCGCATGCGTGCCCACCTCGACGCAGGCAATCCCGCGCGCACGATGCAGATGGACCCGATGGAGCGGCCGCTGCTCCGGGAGTACTGCCTGATCACGCTGAAGCCGCTCATGTACGTGGCAAACGTTGCGGAGGGCGGCTTCAAGGACAACCCGTACCTCGACGCCGTCCAGAAGCGCGCGGACGCGGAGGGCGCCGACGTAGTGCCCGTGTGCGCCGCGATCGAGGCGGAAATCGCACAGCTCGACGAGGCGGACCGCCTGGCGTTCCTCGAGGAACTCGGCCTGCACGAGCCCGGCCTCGACCGGGTGATCCGTGCCGCCTACCACCTGCTGGGGCTGCTGACCTTCTTCACGGTCGGCCCGAAGGAGGTCCGTGCCTGGACCAGCCACATCGGGGCCTGTGCGCCGCAGGCGGCCGGCGAGATCCACACGGACTTCGAGAAGGGCTTCATCCGCGCCGAAGTCATCGCCTACGACGACTTCATCGCCTGTAAGGGCGAGCAGGGCGCCAAGGAGGCCGGCAAGATGCGGCTCGAAGGCAAGGAGTACGTCGTCCGCGAGGGCGACGTCATGCACTTCCGGTTCAACGTGTGAAGGGATGAAGGGGACATTCTCCTTTTTCGGGTCCGAAAAAGGAGAATGTCCCCGGTTCCCCCTGTTTCTTGACTCGATCGGCCCGGGTCCGGACAATTCCGGCCCCTCGTGGTGAGGTAGCTCAGACGGTTAGAGCGAGGGATTCATAACCCCTAGGTCGGGAGTTCGATTCTCCCCCTCACCACCAGATTCTCTTTCTCGCCCCCGAGCCAGCCTGCTTCGGGGCACTCATCGCCCGCCGGTTGCCGTTACGAGCCGGGTTCCATCGGCCCACACGACGAGGCCGTCGTGCCGGGTCCATTCGGGCACGACAGGCGAAACCTTCATCGCGGCTGACGCCTCTGATTGCAGACCGCCCTGGGTCAGCCCGGCCGAACGGTTGTGGATGTCGACGATGGCATACAGGGTTTCGCCTTCCACGCACGTGACCTGGCGTCTCTCCGAGGGACTTGTGCCGCCGTCATGAGGCCGAAGCTGAATCCCGGGACTCCCGGGACCAACTTCCAGTAGAACCGCTGCCGGCAGGAGCTGCCCGCTGAATTGAGCAAGACCGATCTGGTGGTCCTCGTCGACTGTAACGCGGACGCCACGCGGGCCGCTCGCACTGGCACTCACGATCTGGCAGCCCTGCGGCGTCGGATGGTCCCGTAGGGCTGCCAGCCTGGAGCGATACAGGCGTCGCCGGCGTGCCAATACCGGTGCTCCCTGAGTGGGTAACGCCCAGGCCAGAAGCCTTCCGGGCGGCGAGGGCGGCAACCGATCGTGGCTCAACCACTAGCGGATCGACGCAAGATCATCCCCGCGCCGGTGTTTCTGCGCGAGGGGTGGCCGTCAGGGCCAGGTCGCCCCATGGATGGGCGTCCTGATTAGCAGAAACCCCGCCGAAGCGGGGTCCTGCGTCGAATGAACGTGTCACTAGACCCGACTTGCTCGGTTCTCTAATAGTCGTCGGTCTCGCGCCGTCCATGCCCCATTCGCCGCTCGGCGCCCGTGTGGGGGAGGACCTTCGATGCGTGTTCGTACTCGCGTCGCGGACCGCGCCGTCGATCATCGAAGTGGCGGTAGACGCACTTGCAGGTGGCAGGATGGTCACAGGTCTTGAGGGGCAGCAGCGGGGCACCAGCCGACAACACGCGAAGGTGTTGGAGTGAGCGAGCAGCGTCGCAAGCGTTTTCGCCTGCGATGACCTCCACACAGTGGTACTTCAGCCGTGCCCTATCACGGAACATCGCTGACCACCTCCCAGCTTGATGCGATCGTTGAGCTTGCCCTGCGTCGCTTAGGCACTGATTGCGGCGACTGCGCCAACGGTACTCGGGCACATCCGCTCGGCAATACGTAGTGTTGGAACGCGGCGCTCAACGCAGATGCCCCGGCCCCGCTCCGCGCTTGTAATCTCACACCCTCCAGGCGCGGCCCTGCGAGATGCAGGGTTCTGGACTACGGCTCCTCTCCGAGCGAACATCCACGCCTTCAAGCGAGCGCGCTCCGCTCGCCGGGGAGATCGACGTGCCGAGCTTTCAGGCCCATGCGCTCAAGGCCTATCTCCGGCTCCAGAACCTCTTTCGACCGAGGCCAGAACGCTACGATCCCGTGGCGGAGCGACGCGAGCTTGAAGGCCTGGCCAAGCTTTTCAAGCCGCTCGGGCCCGTTGAGTCATTGCCCGTAGCGATAGGCTCCGTGCCCGCCGAGTGGCTCGTACCGAAGGAGGCGACAGCTTCCGCCGCGCTTCTTTACCTGCACGGGGGCTCGTACTGCGCAGGCTCCATTGACTCGCACCGCGCTTTGGCCGCGAACCTCGCTCGGGCCACCGGCGTTCGCGGTCTGATCATCGACTATCGCCTTGCTCCCGAGCACCCGTTCCCTGCAGGCATCGACGACGCGGCAGCGATCTATCGCGAGCTCCTCGCCACCGGTTTCGCGTCGGACAAGATCGTCGTGGCCGGGGACTCGGCGGGCGGAGGATTGAGCCTCGCGCTCCTCTTGCGGCTCCGGGATCAGGGGACGGCCCTTCCAGCGGCGGTAGCGTGCCTGTCGCCATGGACCGACCTGAGCGGGAGCGGGGCTTCTCACAAGACCAAGGCCAGCGAGGACCTCGTACTCTCGAGCGCACACCTCGCGCAGGCCGCGCAGTTCTACCTTGCTGGAGAAGACCCGCGGACGCCCCTCGCTTCTCCGCTGTTCGCCGATCTCCGAGGGCTCCCTCCACTCCTCGTCCACGCGGGGGGCGACGAGATCCTCCTGGACGATGCAGTCGGCCTTGCGGAGCGTGCTCGGGCCGCCGGCGTAGACGTGACACTGGAGGTCTGGCCCCACATGCAGCACGTCTGGCACTTCTCCGCCAGCATCATGCCCGAGGCGAGGCGGGCCATCGACGCCGCAGGACGATTCCTTCGCCGCGCGCTGTTCGGCGAGGCCACACCGTCAACGTAGCGGAATTCTTCCGACTTACTCCAGTTGTCCCAGCGCCGCGCCGGGGTTTCTGTATCAGAGCTGCGTGATCCACCCAACGCAATGTGGATCAGTGGTCGTGGGTACGAGGTGGACGGGCATTTGGGCCAACAGCGTCTCAAATTTGAGCGCCAGTTCGCGGAGTCCGGCCGCTCACTGGCGTCGCACGTCGGCTCCGTCCGCTAGAATTCGTCTTCGAAGCGCACCACAACCGTCACCCATCGCCAGGAGCCCGTGCACATGAAGAACCTGTTCGTTGCGTTTGCCGCCCTCGCGGCGGGGATGGCCGCCTTTCCGGCGCAGTCGGCGGACAACGGCATCTACCTGGGAGGCAGTGTCGGCGCAGCAGGCGTCAAGGTCGATGACAGCATCGATGGCAGCAATTTCGATTACGACGCCGGGAGCACGGGCTTCAAGGCGATTGCCGGCTGGCGCTTCCTGGACTGGCTGGCCGTCGAGGCCGACTACGTGGACCTCGGAAGCGGTAGCGACAAGGTGCAGGGCATCGAGCTCGAGACCGACATCAACGGCGTATCGGTATCCGCCGTCGGCTTCCTGCCGCTCGGGCCCGTGGACCTCCTGGCCCGGGCCGGGGCGATCGACTGGAGTGCCGACCTACGGGCACCGGGCTTCGGCAAAGTCAGCGAGGACGGCACCGATTTCACATGGGGCGTCGGCGCGCAGTTCCGCCTCGGGAGCCTCGCGATCCGCGCCGAATACGAGCAGTTTGACATCGCCGACGCCAACACCGTCGACATGATTTCGCTGGGCGCCACCTGGACGTTCCTCTGATTCCTCGCCTCCGCTGAGTGACAGGCCGGGGCTGGCGATGCTGCGGGGTGAACGCTAGCGGGTCGGTCAGCAGGAGTTTGCGACCCTGTCCTCGGCGCTCATTGATCGGCATCGCGCCGATTTTCGACCCCGATCCGGCCTGTTCCGGCATCGGCCAGTTACGGCCTGTGATTATCCGAAAGCCCGCTCATTCATTGGGTCTTGCGCGTCCATGACGCATCAAGTCCCGACCGCGACTGCATATCCGATGGTCCTCCCGTTGGTCTCCTATCGCAGCAGTTTGTGCCCGGTCAGGGAATCCCATTCCCAGATTGCGGTGAAGGCCAGCGCGCCGGTTGCTGCGATGCCAATGGTCAGCGGCTGCCAGCCGAACCACCAGGCCGCGCCGCCAATCGCCAGTAACATCAGCATGCCGATCAAATGCGACAGTGGCGGATATTTCATCTCCGAGGTGCTCCACTTGAACGCCTGGTTGCCGACGAGGAACAGCCACGGCCCGCCGATGCTCACCAATATCAGGGTCAGGCTGCTGGCTCCCGTCGGATGCGCCAGTATCATCTCGTCGGCAACGGCGCTGACGATGACACCTGCAACGATCGGCATGTGCAGATAGGTATAGGCATTGCGGGCGATGAACCCGGCATTGTCGGCCGCGCTGATCATCGTGGAGGCGCGCTTCGCTCCGATATCGAAATAGATCCACCACATCGTCGCGCTGCCAAGGAAGCTGGTGACAAAGGCGATGGTGGTCGGCGTGTCGGACGGCAACTTGGCAAAGGTCGCGCCAGTGACCAGCACCGCCTCGCCCAGCGCGATGATGATGAACAGCGCGCAGCGTTCGGCCATATGGCCGCCCGATATATCCCAATCAACGAAGGTGGACCTGCCGAGGACGGGTGTGCGGAACAGTGCAAACGGGCCCGCATATTCGAAGGCGATGGCGGTCGCCCAGAGGAGCAGCCGCGCCTCAGGCGGGCTGATCGCACCCGCCAGCCACAGCGGCGCAGACAGCAGGAACCAGAAACTGATACGCAGGAAATTACGCTTGCGCCCCTCGTTCACCCCGCGCGAGGCCCAGACCATGTAAAGACTGCGAAACAGCTGCATCGCGACATAGGCCCCGGCAAACAGCAGGCCGGTCTGGCCAAAGGCATCGGGAATGCCGCTCGACAGCGCCAGCCCGCCCAGCATCATGACGATCAGCATCAGCCGGACATTGGCCCGCTCCGGATCAAGCCAGTTCGTCACCCAGCTGGTGTAGATCCACACCCACCAGACCGCGAGGAACAGCGTGAGCGTCTCCAGCGCGCCGATCAGCGTCAAATTGTTGAGCAGCCGGGTCGACAGCTGGGTGATCGCAAACACGAACACCAGGTCGAAGAACAGTTCGATATAGGTGACGATGCTGTGGGCGTGCGCCGATCGGTCACGGAACAGGCGGTGGTGGCTGGTGGTCATCGGGAGGATAGTAGGGCGCGAAGCTGCCAATCGCGTCACGCGACCAGTTCGGCGAACTTCTTCAGGTCGATGTTGCCGCCGGAAACAATGGCAACGATGGGCCCGCGGCCAGCCTTGCCGGTCAGCGCGGCAGCGAGCGGCAAGGCCCCGGCACCCTCGGCGATGACCCGCGCCTTCTCGGCCATGAGGCGCATGGCGTGCCGGGTTTCCTCCAGCGTGACGACGATGTAGCCGTCCACCACGGGCGTCATGCGTTGCCACATGCGCGGGAATACGCTCTGGCCCCCGGCGCCGTCGACGAACGATGCTTTCCAGTCCTTGAATACCTGGGGCGATCCTTTCGCGAACGAGAGTGCCGCGGGGGCCGCGGTCTCGGGTTCGGCACCCCACACCCTGATGTCGGGCTTGAGCGCCTTGACGGCGCTGCCGACACCGGCGATGAGCCCGCCACCGCCGATGCTGCCGATCACCGCGGTGGTGTCTGGCGCGTCCTCGAGGATCTCCAGGCCCATGGTGGCGTGGCCGACGATGAAATCGTGGTCGTCGAAGGGATGGATGAACGTGCCGTCGACACCGGGATACGAACGATCCTCCAGGGCCTGCCAGGCACGATCGTAGGAGACGGGCACGAGCCTCGCGCCGAGCGCCCTCATGCGCTCGATCTTGGAGGCGGGCGCAGTCTCGATATACACCACGGTGCACGGCACGCCAGCCTTGCGCGCGGCGTAGGCGACGCCTTGCCCGGCATTGCCGGCGCTGATGGTCCAGACGCCGCGTTGGCGCTCGGTGTCGGGCAGCCTCGCCACCGCATTGGCGGCTCCGCGCAGCTTGTAGGCGTTGATGGGCTGCAGGTTCTCGAGCTTGAGGCGGATGTCGGGGTAGTCGGGCCCGAGTTCGAGACGGATGAGCGGCGTACGCACGATGGTGCCGGCGATTCGCTCGCGCGCCGCGCGGACATCATCGAGCGTGATGGCGCGAACGGGTTCGAGCGTGGTGCCGGGCTGCTGCAGCGACATGGCGTGCGTTCGCGTGTCCGAGTCGAGGAGGGGAGACTATTACACGAGAGCGACGACTTCGGCCAACCCGGCCATGCCGCCCGATCAGTGCGCGGTGACGCCGGACACGAGGCGCGGCAGGCTCACGCCATGATCCTCACCGACCCATGCTTGTGCTTCAATGACGAAGCGACAACTTGAATACAGGGGAGTGAGCAATGAGAAGAATGATTGGTGGCACGGCCATGGTGTTGGTGCTGGCAAGCGGGCTGATTGGAGTGGTCGCCGCCGCTGGCACGCCGGCGACGCCGGCTGCGACCCCGGCAACGCCGGCTGCGACCCCGGCAACTGTGGTTACCGTGATCCCCGTCAAGGTCGACGACAATACGTTTCGCTGCATACGCAAGATGACCCCGGTGCGACATTTTTACGTCGACAACCTCCTCGGCAACATGGCCGGTACGCTGGCTGCCGCCAACGCGGCCAAAGGTGCCGTCTACCCGGCCGGATCGGTGGTGCAGCTGGTGCCCACGGAAGCCATGGTCAAGCGCGAGGCCGGGTTCAACCCGGCCACCGGGGACTGGGAGTTCTTTGAGTTGGACGTCAGCGCGACGGGCACCAGGATCGGCAAGCGTGGCTTTGCCGAGGTCAATAATCGTTTCGGCAAGAACTGCTTCGGCTGTCACGCCCCCGCTCGCGACCCGTGGGACTTCGTCTGCGAGACCACGCACGGCTGCGAACCCATTCCCATCGACCACCAGATGACCGGCGCATTGCAGCGCTCCGACCCCCGCTGCGGCGAACCAGTGCCCCAGGATGGCGATGGCATGGCCCTGTTCAAGTTGAAAGCCATGGTCTTTATCGGTGCGTCGATCGCCTGGGTGAAAGGGCTGTTTTGACGGCGTCTAATCAGCACCAGCTGGCGTGCGCAATCGCGCACCTGCGCAGGTCCGGCACTCGCAGGCGGAACGAGCCGATCGGGCAGGCCCGGGCGCGGGCACCCGACGGCGCACCGGGTTTGACTTATGCTCTGCGAACCTGCCTTGTCCGGCCGGCGACCGCGGCTTTCGACCGGTGATTCCGTGAGCAAACTCGATCTCCTGAGACAGTCACTGCAGCGCGCCGCGACGGCGCTTCAGGCGCGTCGCCTCGAGGAGGTCGAGGCAATCTGCGCGGACATCGTTCGCCAGAACGGCGAGGAGGCAAACGCGCTGATGATGCTGGGACTCGTGCAACTCGAGCGCGGCGGCCTCGTGCAAGGCATTGCGTTCCTGGAGCGGGCGCAGCGCGCGAGCCCGAATCACGTCCACGTCTTATCGAACCTCGGCTGTGCGTACCGGAATTCAGGTCGGCTCGCCGAGGCACGCCGGGCACTGGAGGCTGCAGTCGCTGCGGAGCCGAAATTCGCCGTCGCGCAGCACAACCTCGGCAACGTTCTGCTGGATCTCGGCGAACGCGATGCTGCCGCCGCGCGCTACGCCAAGGCCGTCGAGCTCCAGCCCGGATACGCTGATGCGCTCGCCGCACTCGCGGGACTCGCCGAGCAGGAGCATCGGCTGGACCAGGCGATGACGCTGGCTGGACGCGCCCTGCAGGTCGCGCCGCGCAACGCCGCGGCGCGGCTCACCCGCGCGAAAGTCCTGATCCGGACCGACGACACGGCCTCGGCCGTCGCCGACCTGCGGGCGATGCTCGACGACCCGGGCCTCTCGGCGGTGAACCGCGCGATCGCCGAGGGCCACCTCGGCGATGCCTTCGACCGGATTGGCGACTACGACGAGGCGTTCGCCCGCTACACGGCGGCGAATCGGATCCAGCTCGAGCAGCATGCGGAGACGTTCGCGCAGGATGCCGGGTTCATGTCGCCGCCGACGGTCCGCCGGCTGCGCAGCCTGCTGCGGGAGGCCGACGTGAGCCAGTGGCAGCACGGACCGAAGCGTGGTGACGCGAAGCCGGTCTTCCTGGTCGGCTTCCCGCGGTCCGGCACGACGCTGCTGGACCAGGTTCTCGCTTCGCACCCCGCGATCGGCACCCTCGAGGAGCGGCCGACGCTCGTCGACGCCTGCGCGGCGCTGCTCGGCCCCAGTGCCGGCGCGCGCGAATGGGCCCATCTCGCGCCGGCGGTTCTCGCCGAGTTGCAGGAGCAATATCTCGCCAGGGTTTCGCAATGCCTCGGCGAGGCGCCGCGGCGGCCCATGCTGATCGACAAGTTCCCGCTGTACGCCATCCTGCTGCCCGTGATCGCCCGGATCTTTCCCGATGCACGGGTGATCCTCGCCCTGCGCGATCCGCGCGACGTCGTCCTGAGTTGCTACCAGCAGCGCTTCGGCATGAACGGCGCGATGTACCAGCTGTTGAGACTCGACACCGCGGCAGCCTTCTACGACGACGTGATGAATCTCGTGGCGGAGTGCCGCGAGCGGCTGCCGCTGCGGATCCACGAAGTGCGCTACGAGCAGGTGGTCGGGGATTTCGACGTGACCGTCGGCGACCTGCTGGCCTTCCTCGGCCTGCCCTGGAGTGACGCGGTGCGCAATTACGCGGCGACAGCCCGCCAGCGCGAGGTCAATACGCCGAGTGCCGCGCAGGTCGTCCGGCCGCTGTACTCAAGCTCGCGCGGCAAATGGCGAAACTACCGACGCTTCCTCGAGCCGGTGCTGCCGGTGCTCGCGCCCTGGGTCGCGGCCTACGGCTACGAGGAATGAACGCACGCTCCTCGATCACCAGCGGGCTGAAGTGCTCGAGATGCCCTGCGGCCCGAATCCGGTGTCGAAGCCGGTTCGCCGTCCGTCTCGCGCTGGTAACATCTCGCGCATGAAAGCACGAACTGGCGGGTTGTCGGGGCCGCTCGCGCTCGCGGCAATCGTCTCCGGTCTGTGGCTTGCCACCGCGCAAGCGAAGACGGCGCCGGACGTCGTGTTCGTGAACGGCAAGCTCGTGACGCTCGATGCTGCCGGCACGATCGCCCAGGCGGTCGCGGTGCAAGACGGCCACATCGTGCGCGTCGGCACGACCCGGGAGATCGGGAAGCTTGCGTCTAGGGACACGAAGGTCGTGGACCTGCACGGCCGCACGGTCCTGCCCGGGTTCGTCGATGGGCACGCGCATCCGTCGCTCGCGGTGCGCATGATCAGGAAGTACGTGGACGGCCGCTTCGCCACGACGCCGTCCGTCGCGGCGCTGCTGGTCAAGGTCAGGGACCAGGCTGCCAGGACAGCGCCCGGCGAGTGGATCATCGTCGCGGGCTCCTCGTCGAGCCAGACGCGCTTCGCGGAGCATCGGCTGCCGACGCGCACGGAACTCGATTCCGTCGCTCCGGGCCACCCGGTGATGTTCCTCAACGGTTCGCACGAGGCGGTGGTGAATTCCGCAGGAATCCGGTCGGTCGGTATCACGCGCGGGACGAGCGAGATCAAGGGTGCGCAGGTCGAACTCGACGCAGCGGGCGAGCCCACCGGTGTCGTCAGGGAAGGCATGGGAATCTTCCCGGACCGGCGCATCCCGGACGCGGACCTGCGCGAGTATTACCTGCGCGACATTCCCGCGATGTGGAATGCGAACGGCTACACGTCCGTGTATGCGATCACACCCCTGCCCGAACTGGGAGTCATCAGGCAGATCGCCGCTGGCGAGGCGCCCACTACGCTCCGATACACGATTGCGGTGTTCACCGATCCGGGTGGACGGCTGCTGCCTCCTGCGTTCGACGCACTGGCGTTTCCTCCGTCCGTCAGCCCGGAGTGGTACCGGTTCGCGGGCGTCAAGGTCTGGGTGGACAGCGACGTGCCGATGCGAGGCGGCGCGGTCACGGCGCCGTATGCCGGGCCTGACGGCGGCTATGGAATTCTCAACCTGGACCAGGCACAGCTCGATGCGCTGGTGCTGCGAGCGGAACGCGCCGGTGTGCCGTTCCTCGCGCACGCAACGGGTGATCGTGCAACGGCGATGGCGCTCACCGCCTTCGAGCACGCGCAGCAGGATGCGGCGGCGCGCGGCTCGCTGCAGCGGATCGAGCACTTCGGCGAGTTCGTGACGGGCCCTGATGACCTCGCTCGAGCAAAGCGGCTCGGTATCAGGGTCAACGTCCAGCCAGCGTGGCTCTACACGCTCGGCAACTCGACGATTCAGAACCTCGGGCCGGAGCGGGCGCGGACGGGATTCGAGTTCCGGTCGATGATCGATGCCGGGCTCGAGCCGGGCGCGGGGACGGACCTCACCGGCATCGTGCTCGAGACCCTGAATCCCTTCCTGCACATCTGGGCCGCGGTGACGCGCAACTCGGACGCGGGCGTATTCGAGCCAGGGCAGGCGGTCACCGTCGCCGAGGCGCTCCGCATGATGACCATATGGTCCGCCCGCGCGCAGGGCGAGGACGCGATCAAGGGCTCGATCGAGCGCGGCAAGGTGGCGGACTTCGTCGTCATCTCGGACGACATCACCACGATGGACCCGGCCGGGATACGCGATCTCAAGGTGCTCGAGACGGTCGTCGGCGGCCGCGTCGTGTATGAGGCGCCCCGATGACGCCGTGGCGCCCACTGTCGCCGGCGACCTGCGCGAAGCGAACTATTCAGTGAACCCATCTGTCTCCGATGCGCAGATCCTCGCGGGTCTTCAGCGCATCCGTGGCGAGATGGGCCTTCGCCTCATCGAGCCGATTCGAGGGCCTTCGCCTTGCTCGAATTGGACCGCAGCCTCATCCGTTTTGCCGAGCCGGCGCAGGACGTCGCCGAGAGCGTTGTACACGGCAGTGCTCGGCTTCTCGGCGAGCGAGAGCTCGTAGTAATGCGCCGCTTCTTCGAGCTTTCCCTGCTTCGCCAGCGCATCGGCGAGATTGTTGTAGGCGGGCGTGAACTTCGGGTCGGTGTCGATCGCCTTGCGGAACTCCGCCATCGCCTCGTCCGCGCGGCCCTGTCGGGCGAGGACGTAGCCCAGGCCGTTGTGGGTCTCGGCGGTGGGCCTTCCAGGGAGCGCCTGGCGGTAGTGGGACTCGGCCTCCGCCGAATGTCACCCGCCTGCACGTACGTCACCGCCAGGTTGAAATGCGCCGAGGCGCAGTTCGGGTCCAGCGCGAGCGCCTTCTGGTAATCGCGCGCGCGCCTCCTCCGGGTGGCCCAGCCGCGCCATGACGAATCCGAGGTCGCTGTAGATCTCCGCCTTGGGCTCGATCTCGAGCGACGTCCTGAAGTGACTGGCCGCCTCCTCGAGCCGACCGAGCTCCACCAGCGCGAGCGCCAGGTTGTTGTGCGACTTGACGTGCTTGGGATCCGCTGTCAGGGCTCGCTCGTACTCCGCCACCGCCTCCGTCGGTCCGCCCGTCCTGGAACAACGTCCACCCGAGCGCGTTGTGCAGCTCGCGTCGTCCGGAGCGATCTCCAGCCCGCGCCGATAGGCGCGTTCCGCGCCCTTGTGGTCGCCCGTGTTCTCGTTGGCCATCCCGGCGCGCAGGAACGAGTACGCGTCCAGGAACTGCTCGCGAATGTCCGCGATGGCGTCGCCGGGCAGCTTGACGAACTCGGGAATGTTCGCGGCCCGGTCGGGCGAGGTGAAGCGCTCGAGCAGCACCGGCGGGCTGTCGTTCCCGTTCTCGTCGATGTGCGTGAGGAAGAGCTGCGTGTACGGCCCGTTCACCTTCGAGGAGAAGACCAGCCAGCGGCTGTTCGACGACCAGCTGTGCCAGGAGTTCATGCGCGCGCGTGTTGTAGCGCAGGCGCCGCGCCGCGCCGCCCGCGGCCGGGACGATGTACAGCTCGCTGTCGGGCTGCAGCAGCATGTAGCTCTTGGCCTTGCAGAAGACGATCCACTTGCCGTCGGGCGAGTACTTCGGG
Source organism: uncultured Gammaproteobacteria bacterium (assembly GCA_963706755.1). Lineage (GTDB taxonomy): Bacteria > Pseudomonadota > Gammaproteobacteria > Steroidobacterales > Steroidobacteraceae > RPQJ01. Next base: position 160,463 of record CAVPNH010000003.1, on the reverse strand, counting down.
AAGAAGTTGCTCATCCCGTCGTTCGAGGCGCCCTGCGAGCGGCTGCGGCGTGCCGCCCTTCCCGTCGTTGAACGGGATCCGGTACAGGTCGTAGCGGAAGGGCTTCTTGTCGACGGTGAACTCCGGGACGTCCTTGTCGTCGACCAGGGCGCTGTTCTGCTGCTCGAGGCGCTCCGCGTGGTAGGCCGTCGCCCGGGCGAACACGATCTCCTTGCCGTCGGGGCTCCACGACCGCGTTGGTCTGCACGTACTGCGGGTCGTCGGCGCCCGGCAGCGCCGCGAAGGTCTTCGTCTCCCGATCGTAGACGACGAGGATGCCTTTGATGGGAAAGAAGAGCTGCGAGATACATGAGGTCCGGGCATGGCGACGAACACCGACCGGTCCTTGACCGTGCTGACCACGTACCGTCCCGTCGGCGAGACCCGCGACAGCAGCCCGAAGGTGAGCTCGCCGTCCTCGCGCTTGTAGTCGGCCCAGGTGATGATCTTCGCGTCGTCCAGCACCATGTGCTTCGACACCGGCATGATGGCGTAGGCGCCCTTGTCGTTGCCGTAGTCGACGTCGAGCCCGAGCACGCTGCCCGTTGTCCGCGAAGGAGTGGCAGTTGCCGCACACGGGCAGGTTCTGCAGCACGATCGGCGGGCCAGCCTCCTGCGTCGATGGTGCCGAAGCGCCAGCGGATGCGGGATGGATCCTGCACGGCCGTCAGGAACGGCAGCGGAACCTCGCGATAGAAGAGCGAATCGCCGACCGTGTCCTTCGACGTTCGGATGTGCACGCGCGCCGGCGACAGCACGGGCTTCGGCGCCTGGCTGACGCCGGCGACGATCACCTCGGCATCGCGCTCCAGGCTTCGCTGCTTGATCTGCTTCCAGTTCTCCTCCGAAGGTCGCCAGCGCGGCGCGTCGACCGAAGCCCGCAGCACCTCGCCGCCGGTGTCGTCGCGGACCACGACGTCCCAGCGATCGACGTTTCCCGTCTTGTCCTCCCACACGAAGGTCGGAGCGACGACTCTCGGGGGGGAACAATGTTCCTTCCTGCGGATAGGTGATCTGCAGTCGTGCTTCGCCGCTCGCGATCGGCCACGGCGGTCGCGATGCACCGCGATGACCGGCCAGCGAGCGCAACCGGAATGACGGCGGCGACCACGACCGAACGACGCACCTGCGGCATCTTCGCTTCCTACGCTCGCGCTGTTGCGACCGGAAGCATCGCGACGGCTTCCGTTTCACAGAGCAGCTCGGGCCGGCACAACGCGGCCTCCACGAGCGCGCACGGAAAATTGTCGAAGCCGCGTTCGTGGCACATCGAACGCAGGACCGGCGCATCGCCCGGGTTCTTCAAGTACGTGACCCCGGAGACCAGGTTCTCGAAGCTGGCCCCCTGCTGGGCAAGCAGCGTTCGATGTTGTCCAGCATGCGATCGACCTGGGCCTCGAAGTTGCCCAGGTGGACGCTGCGGCCCGCTTCGTCGATGCTCGCCGTTCCGGAGACGTAAAGCATCACCTTGTTCGCCTCGGCGAGCCGGAGGCCGCGCGAGAAGTCCGCACCATAGCTCCACGCCTCGTTCAGCGTCGGCGTGGACATCCGGCGTGACGTCGAGCGCCCGCGGGGACTGCACCGCCTGGAGACTCAGGGAGAAGTCGTGCGCGTCGGGGAAGGGCATGCCCTGGACGCCGGTGCTGGCGGGCCGTTGCTCGATGCCGCGGTGCTCGGAAGAACTCGCGTCGGGCCTTGTTCAGGGCGTCGTAGTCCCGGTCGATGTCGCGCAGGTGGATCCAGGCGCGGACGACGTCGCGGAAGCCCATGCCGCACTGGTGGAGCAGGCGCTCCGCCGCGCAGAACATGTCGAAGGCCTGTTCGAACGCATCGCCGCCGGTGCCGTAGACGTTGGTCGTGTGCAGCGATACCTGGTCGCCGAGGCGAACCAGCCGTGCACCCGATCGGGCGCATCCCTCGCACGCACACGAGGGCACGGCCGGGACGTCGCGCACCGACCATGCGTCGCGATGACGAGGGACCACGGCCCACGCCGAGAGCTCGAAGCTCGCGCCCTGGTCGATGGGCGCCTGCTGGATGAACGCGGGCAGGGGCGCGCAGGCGCCCTGACCCAGGTCAGCGAGGACCCGCGTCCGGACGTCCAGCACCCTCGGGAGATCTTGCCGGACGTCGCGCAGGAAGAGCGTCTCGCTGGTGACATCACGGAACGACGACTGATGGGCGGCAAGCAGCTTCGCCAACGCCCGGTAGGCCGCCTCGGCCTGGTGGGCCGTATCCGGCGATCGGCCCTCTGGTCGACAGAGGATCGCGAACTCGTCCGCCTCCGGGCCGGCGAACCGGCGGAGGACGGTCGAGCTCGCAGCTGCGTTGAAGGGCGTCAGGTACCCAGGCGACGTTCCAATCGCACGCGGAGCGTTTGCCCGGCCGACGGCGGCGGGCCTAATGGCGGCGGCGATCGTTGTGCCCCTGCTCGTTGTGTCCCTGATCGTCGTGACCGTCATCGTCATCGGCGCACGCGGGGAGACCAGTCTCGGGCAGCGCGATGATCAGGGGGCCGGGGTCGAGGAGTCGGGAGTCTTGATGAGCTTGTTGTCGCTCTGGCAATTATGCGTTCCCGTCGGGCCAGGGACCCGGAGAAGTAACTCGCGTCCACGTACAGGATGTCCGCCCCGGGAATGGCACGGTTGGGTTCGTGACCGTGTGGTTGCCGGCGAACTTGTTCTCGATCGACCCGTTGTCGTCCAGTGCCGTGTCTCGAACTCCCGGCGGAGCCGCCTCACATGTTAAAACAGCCTGGATCCCCCAGCGCAACGCACCAGTCGATCATGGCAATACCGAAGAGATCGTTCTTCTCGATCCGGTTCTCGCTGCACGTCGACGTCGTCGACTCCCAGCAGCAACATGCCGAGACCGGGCGGCAGCAGCGCAACCTCGCCTCCCAGCATGGGAATCGACACATTGTTGTCGTGCACGTAGTTGTTGGCGACGTGCCAGTCGCCGTAGGGCCCGGCCGGCCACTCGTGCTCGCGGCAACCCCGCCGCCGCGGGATGGTAGAGGCCGATTCCAACCGTGTTGTCGTGGATGTTGTTGTTCTCCATGGTGACATTCTTTGAGATCGTCACCTCGAGGCCCGTCGGGCTGTGATGGAGATCGTTGTTGATGACACGGACGTTCTGGGAAGCCTCGATCCACAACGCGCTGTCCGTCGAGCCGTAGGCGACGTTCTTTTTCACCTGCCCGTTCGCGGAAAGGGTCGGCCAGATTCCGTTCTCCAGGTTGTTGATCGAGACGTTGTTCTCGATGTTGAAGTGGTTCACGTGGGCCAGCCAGATGCCGTTGTTCGAAAAGCCCTCCACGGTGAAGCCCTTGATCTCGATACCGTCGATGTCCGGGTCACCTGGGTTTGCGGGCTCGACCAGGATGCCGTCCGTCTGGCCTGGGGACGGCAGAATGCGGACCCGCCCACTGGCAGTCAGCTTGAGGGGCTTGGTGATTCGCACGGCGGCCGACGAAAAACCCATGTACGGCTCGTGGTAGACGCCGGACAGAACCTTGACCGTGTCACCGGACTTGGCTGCGTCGACCGCGGCCTGAATCGAATCTCCAGGTCTGACCGTGATCGTCTTGGCCGTAGCCGCCAAGGGTGTGCTCGCAAGAGCCAAACCCAGAACCACAGCTGTACAGCCGCTCACTTGGGCCAACTTCATGAATCTTCTCCCCTGACGCTTCGCCGCGGCATACGGCCGGGCTGCTCGAAAGGCGCACGTCGAGGGCACCGGGCAGGCCTCACAGCAGGTATTCCTGCTGCGGCAGCCCACATCGGAGTACAATTGTTCGGCGCTACGGCGCCATACCCTGCGTGATAGGCGGGGCCTCATTCTTATCCGACGGGGTGAGCCGCCGCATGCAAGCTGCCAACTGGAACCGCAAGACCCTTCTGAGAGCCTACGAAGGGTCGCCATCGGTATTGCGACCCTTTGCGGTTCTCGGTCTCGACCTGGCGCTGTTCTGCGCCGGTTCCGCGCTCACCCTGCTTGCCACCAGCCTGGCGCTCAAGCTGATCGGCACGCTCCTCGTCACGGCCGGCATCGTCAGGCTGTTCATGATCGGTCACGACGCCTGTCATGGCAGCTTCTTCCGCAACAAGACGCTCAATGCCATTTGCGGACGCATTGCCTTCCTGCCGTCCATGACCGCATTCAGCCTGTGGGAAGTCGGCCACAACACGGCCCACCACGGGTTCAACAACCTCAAGGGTCGCGACCAGGTCTGGGCACCCCTGTCGAAGGCGGAGTTCGATGCGTCTCCGCGCCATCGACAGGTCCTCGAGCGCCTCTATCGCAGTGGCCTGGGCTGGGGCGCGTACTACCTGCTCGAGATGTGGTGGAAGAAACTCTACTTCGCCAGCCGCAAGGAGATCGGCTCGAGCCGTCGCCAGTACAAGCTCGACAGCCTGCTGGTCACGGCAGGCGCCGTGCTGTGGCTGGGCGCAGTCGCGCTGGTCGCTCGCGCGACCGGACAGTCATTCGCTCTGCTCGTCACGCTGGCCGTCATCGTGCCGTTCCTGCTGTGGAACGGAACCATCGGCTTCGTGGTCTTCCTGCACCATACGAACCCGACGATCGCGTGGTTTCGGAACCGGCAGGAATGGCAGCGCAACCGAGCCTACCTCACGTCCACCGTGTGTGTTCGCTTTCCGCTGGGCATCGACCGCCTGATGCACAACATCATGGAGCACAACGCGCACCACCTGAACCCGGGAATCCCGATGTTCAGCCTGCGCGCGGCCCAGAAGGCGCTGCAGGAGCGGTTTCCGCAACTGTGTGAATACCGCCTGGGCTGGCGGACGTACATGGACATCGTGAGGCGCTGCAAGCTCTACGACTTCACTGAGCACGCCTGGCTCGACTTCGGCGGCCAGGTCACGTCGCGCGTCGCGCTCGCCGGATCGGCCGCCTGAAGCCAGCGCACAATTTCCCCGGGCTGCGCGGCAGCCTCTGACACGCATGAGAGGTCCCATGCTCAACGCCAGCACCGTCCAGGCCCGGCACGCCGACGTCTGCACCTACCTGTGGGGCGATCTCGATGCCACGGCCATCGACTGTCGCAGCCCCGAGGATGCCGCTCCCGGCAGCCTGGTGTTCGTGACCGACCTCGCGCAGCTCGAGACCGCAAGACAGCGCGGCGCCGCGATTCTCGTCGTCCAGCGCGACATCGCTGCCGGGATCGAATCGAACGACGCTGCGTTCGGCTGCTGTTTTTCCGTGTCGTCCGTGCCTATGGGCATGGCGGTGCTGCTCACGCACCTGGACCAGAAGCGCGAGCGCTTTGCGCAATGGGGCGAGCGCCATCCCACGGCCGTCGTGCACCCGACTGCGACGCTCGGCGCGGGCGTGCTGCTGGGCCCTTACTGCGTCATCGGCTCAGGGGCCTCGATCGGCGATGGGTGCTGCATCGGCGCCCACGTCGTCGTGGAGAACGGCGCGCGCATCGGCGCGGGCACGATCCTGCATCCGCACGTCTTCGTCGGCGCAGGCTGCGAGATGGGGCGCGACTGCGAAGTGCACCCGCACACCAGCATCGGCAGCGACGGGTTCGGATATGCCGTGGGCGCAAGCCGGCGTCCCCGCAAGATCCCGCACCTCGGCAACGTGAGCATCGGCGACGAAGTGGAGATCGGCAGCAATTGCGCGATCGACCGCGCGAAGCTGTCTTCGACCTACATCCGCTCCGGCACCAAGCTCGACAACATCTGCCACATCGCCCACAACTGCGACCTCGGCGAGGACGGCTTCTACACGGCCGGCTTCATGATGGCGGGGTCGACCAAGATCGGGCGACGGTTCATGACCGGCGGCAATTCCGTGGTATCCGCGCACCTGACGCTGGCCGACGACGTGGTGCTGGCTGGTCGCTCGTCCGTGACGAGCGACGTGACTGAGGCGGGTCATTACGGCGGCTACCCGCTGCAACCGCTCAAGGAGGCGATGCGCACGCTGGCCGCGCTCGGGCAGCTGAGCGGGATGCGCAAGAGCCTCAACCGGGTCCTGAGGCACCTGCAGCTGCCCGATCAGTCGTAGCCCGGCAGCGTTCCGGCCTCGACCAGCACCATCCGCTCGGGATCGATGTGCTTCCTGATCGCGTTGTTCACCTGCTCGAGCGTCAGGGCCGCGATGCGCTGCGGGTACTCGTCCACGAACTCGAGCGGCATGCCCGAGTTGAGCATGGTGAGAATGGTGCCGGCGAGCCCAGACGTGGTGGCGAGGCCGACCTTGTAGGATCCCGCAGTGCGACTCTTCGCGCGCGCCAGTTCGCCGGCCGTCACGCCCTGGTCGCGCCACAGCACGAGCTGGCGCTTCGTCGAGGCCAGGCCCTTGTCGAGCAAGGCAGGCGCGAAGGTCGCTTCGATGCGCCAGTCGCCGTCCGAGAATATGTCGTTACCGACATAAGCGCCGATGCCGTAGGTGAGCCCTTCCTTGTCGCGCACGCTGCTCATCAGGCGGCCGGTGAAGCCGCTGCCGAAAATGCGCGTCGCGACTCGCAGCGCGAGCGCGTCGGCGTCGCTGTACCTGAGCTGCGTGGGCTGGCCCATGATCACGCTCACGCTCGTCTTGTCGGGCATGAAGACGGTTTCCTTCGTCGTGCCCGCGAGCTCGGGCGCAACCGGAGCCGCCGGTGGCAGGGACCCGCCTGTCCAACCCGCGAACGCCTTGCGCAGTTCGGCCTGCACGGCCGCGGGATCCACGTCGCCCACGATCACGATGCGCATGCCCGTCGGGCCGTAGTACTGCGAGTGGAACTTGCGGATTTCCTCGACGTTCGTCTTGCCGACGGCGGCCATGAACTGCTCGGGCGTGGGCTGCCAGTTCGGGTGACCCGCCGGGAACACGGCGCGCGTGAAGGCGTCCTCGGCACGGAAGTCCGTGTCCTCGAGCTGAGCGCGCATGGCGCCGTCGAGCTGCTTCTTGAGCTTGACAAGCTCCGCCTCGGGGAACCCGGGCTCGCGCAGCTGCTCGGCGAGCAGGTTGGCGAGCAGCGCGAAGTCCTTGCGCAGGCACTTGCCACCCAGCTGCAGAGTGCTCGCACCCACCGAGAACGACAGCGAGGCGCCGACATTGCCGAGTTGCTGGGCGATCGCGAACTTGTCCTGCTTCGTCGTGCCCTTGTCGAGCATGGCGCCGGTGATCGTGGCGAGCGCGACGTTGTCCGCCGGGCTGCGGTCATCGCCGGCCCGCATCGAGCCTGTGACTGTGACGACGTTCTGCACGTCGGTCCTGACGATGATCACGTCCATGCCGCCGATGTCGGCACGCACGGCGTCGGTCGCGACACCGGCCCGGGCGCCGGCGCCGGCGAGCAGGCCGAGCGCGAGCGCGGCGAGAAACGGGAGCTGCTTCATCTGTTGGAGTCTCATGGGTTTCGGGCCTCTACGGGGCCGAGGGGCCGGACTGTGCGTCGGGCGCCGTCGGCGGTAGGGGGATGAACCAGCCGGTCGTGCTGCGGCTCGTGTCGAGGTGGGCGTTGGCGACGCGCTTCACGTCCGCCGCGGTCACTTTCCGCGTCGCCTCGTCGAGCGTGTAGTAGAGCGTCCAGTCCCCCGCGGCGATGGTCTCGTTCAGGTTCGAGGCGATTGCGAAGGAACCGTCGCGGCCGTACGCGGTGGAGGCCTCGTACTTGGCCAGCGCGGTCGCGACTTCCTGGTCCGTCACGCCGTCCTTCTTCACGCGATCCACCTCCTCGAGCAGCACGCGCTCGACCTCGGCCTGCTCCACTCCGGGCGCGACGAAGGCGTAGACCTGGAAGAGCGAGGGATCGTGGTAGAAGCCCGCGCCAGCGTCCACGTTGAGCGCGAGGTTCTTGTCGGTCAGCGCCCGGTAAAAGCGGCTGGTCTTGCCGCTGCCGAGGATCGTGCCGAGCACGTCGAGCGCCGCGTAATCCGCGTCCCGGCCCGAGGGACTCTTCCAGGCGATGCCGACGACGCCGATCTCACCGGCGCGCTGCACGGTCACCCGGCGCGCGCCCTGCTGCTCGGGCTCGACCGTGTAGAGCTGCGGGATCGGCTGCGGCGAGCGCGGGTATGCCCCGTAGTACTTCTTCACGAGCGCGAGGGCGGCCGCGGGCTCGAAGTCGCCGATCACCGAGACGGTAGTGTTGTCGGGCCAGTAGAAGGTGTCGTAGAAGGCGCGCAGCTTTTCGATCGGCACGTTCTCGATGTCGCTCAGCCAGCCGATCGTCGAGTGGTGGTAGGGATGCGCGACGAACGCGGCCGCCCTGATCTCCTTGTCCAGCGCCGACTGCGGGTCGTTCTCGTTGCGCTCGTACTCGTTGCGGACCACGGTCATTTCGCTCTGGCGATCCGACTCGTGCAGCCAGAGGTTGCGCATGCGGTCGGCCTCGATGGCCACGTAGCCCTCGAGCGCGCCTCGCTCGACCTCGGCGAAGTAGTTGGTGCGGTCGAGCCACGTCGAGGCGTTGTACACGCCGCCGACCGTTTCCAGGTACTGCTTGACGCTGTTGCCCTTCGCGTCGTTGTACATGGGCGAGCCCTTGAACATCAGGTGCTCGAGCAGGTGCGTGGCGCCGGTGGTGCCGGTCACCTCGTTGCGGGAGCCCACGCGGTAGGTGACCATGAAGGTCACCACCGGCGCGGAATGCTCGGGCATGAGCAGCACGGTGAGGCCGTTCGACTCGAGCGTGTACTCGGAGATCGTGCCTACGGTGCGCACGTACTTGAAGCCCGGCACGGAGGCCGGCGCCGCGTCGGCGCGGGCGCCAGGCGAGAAGGCGGCGCAGGCCAGTGCCGCGCAGAGCGTCGTAAGGGTGTGTTTCATGGAAATTGGCTCGTTTCCGGAGCTGCAAGCTTACCGTAATCGGGCTGGCTGCCGGTCTGGCGGGCAGTTGCGCCCATCGCCGGCCCGCGTGCGTCTGCCGGGCTAGGTACAACCCGCGCCGGGCTGGCGACCTGCGAGAGTGCCGGCCGCCGTATGCTTCGGCCACCGCGGACTCGAACCGTTCCGCGCGATACCCGGGAGGCGCGCATGGACTCGCTCCGGAACATCCTGGTACTGATGGAACCCTCGGCCGAGGCGCAGCCCGCGTTCGATGCGGCCATGGTCCTCGCCAGGCGCTTTGGCAGCCGGCTGGAGCTCCTGGTCGGCGAGTTCCAGGACCTGCACGCCGCGTACTTCGACCCGATGACGGCGACGCTGCAGGAATTCCACGACGACGTGATGGCGGGCCATCGTGCCGCGCTCGAACGCTACGTGCAGGCCGCGGCGGCCGAAGGCGTCAGTGCGCTCAGCGAGGCGCTGTGGGGCACGCCCTTCCACGAGATCGTGCTCGCGCGCGTCGCTGCGACGCGCCCCGACCTCGTGGCGAAGCACAGCACCTATCACAACCGGATCGAACGAACGTTGTTCACCGGCTCGGACTGGCACCTGATCCGCGACTGCCCGGTGCCTCTGCTGCTGGTGAAGGATCCCGGCAGGCTGGCGGGTGCCCCGATCCTGGCCTGCGTGGACCCACATCACGCGCAGGACAAGCCTGCATCGCTGGACCGCCAGTTGCTCGCGCGCGGCGCGATGCTGGCGCAGGCGCTCGGCGGCGAACTTCATGCGCTGAACGTGTGCGTCATCCCGTCGCCGATCGGCGTCGTCGGGGATGCCTACGTCGCTTCGGCGGCCATGCCACCGGACGCGCAGTGGATCGATCGCGCCCGCGAGTCCTACCGGCAACTGATGGCGGGACGCGACCTGCCCAGGGAACGCGTGTATTTCCGCGTCGGCGTCGCCGCGCGCGAAATCGTCGCGGCGGCGCGCGAAATCGACGCCGGGATCGTGCTGATGGGCGCCGTGTCGCGCCGGCGGCTGGAGCGGTGGTTCGTCGGCAGCACGGCAGAGTCGGTGCTCGATCGGCTGCCCTGCAACGTGTGGGTCGAGAAGCCGCAGACGCAGGCGTAGCGCCAGTCGCCCGGTGACGCGCGGCCAGCTGTCGGAATCAGTGGATTCCGAGTCCTCGCAGCGCGTCGCGGCACACGACGACCGCGTCGGGCGCAGTCGTGTCCGCCGTGACCATCCGCGCTCGCTCGGCGTCGCCGAACGGCTCCCAGAAACCCGGCTGGCGTTCGAGGGTCGCGACGCCGGCCTCGGAAGGATCGGTGCCCGCCCGCGAGCGGCCGGCCACGCGCTCGCGCAGCACGCTCATCGGCGCGACGCAGTGCAGGATCGCGGCTGGAACCTCCAGCCGGTCCGCGAGGGCGAGCATGCGCTCGCGTTCGCCGCGCCTGAGGAATGCGCCGTCCACGACGACGCTCTCGCCCCCCGCAAGGACATCCGCCGCGCAACCCCGCAGGCGCTCGTAGGTTTGCCTCGTGTACTCCGGCGTGTAGATGCCGCCGTCCGGCGGCGACCGCGAATCCTCGAGGGGGGCGAGGCCCGCGAGGCGCTTGCGCTCGACGTCTGAACGCAGGTGCAGTGCGCGCAGTTCCGTCGACAGCGCACGCGCAAGCCAGGTCTTGCCCGATCCCGAGTATCCGCAGGTCAGCAGCAGGCCCGGCGGGGGGCGCTGCGTGCGCGCCGATGCCCAGTCCAGGTAGCGGAATGCGGTTGCGCAGTCCCTCGCGCGGTCCGCGCCGCCGCTCGGCTGCTGCAGGGCACGCAGCGCGGCGACCTTTGCCCGCACCAGTGCGCGGTAGGTTTCGAAATAGGGCAGCAGCCGCAGCGCCTCGAAATCGCCGAGCGTCTCCGCCCACGCCTGCAAGGTGGCGTGGCGCAGGTCGTCGCGACCGCGAACCGAGAGGTCCATCGTGAGGAACGCCAGGTCGCTCGCCACGTCCAGGTAGCGCAGGGCAGGATCGAATTCGATGCCGTCGAACGCAGTGAGCTGACCGGCCCAGCGCACGACGTTTCCGCAATGCAGGTCGCCGTGGCATTCACGCACCCGGCCGGCGTCGCGGCGCGACTGCAGGAGATCGCGTGTCCGCTCGTGTTCGCCGGCGACCCACTGCTCGAGCTCGCGGAGCGCGCGGTCCCGCTCCGCGGCTTCGGGCAGGCGGCGAAGTTCCTCGAAATTGGCCAGCGTGATCCCGTGCACGATGTCCGGCCGGCCGAACGAACTCGCGCGGTCCACGCACTCGGCCGCGGCATGGAACCCGGCGATGCGCGCACCGAGCGCCGAGAGCGCCATTGCGTCGACGCGGCCGGCGTCGATGAGCAGGTCGAGTTCGTCCCGCCGGTCGAACTGCAGCATCTTCACGGCGTACTCGACCGCGTCGCCCGCGCCGTCCACGTGCGGCGCCGACACGGGTCCGGCGATGGCCGAGACCCCGAGATACAGGTCTGGCGCGTGGCGTCGGTTGAGGCGGACTTCCTCCTCGCAGAAGGCGCGGCGCCGTTTGAGCGTCGAATAGTCCAGGAAGGCGAGTCGAACGGGCTTCTTGAGCTTGTAGGCGAAGGTTCCGGTCAGGAACACGCGGGAAATGTGGGTTTCCACGAGTTGCACCGGGGCCGCGACCGGGTGCGGATACGCCTCGGGCAGGAGTAGCGCGAGGTCGAGGATGCCACTGTCGCGGGATGAGGGCTGGGTCATGGCTGGCCGCCTGGACCGGGGCCCGGACCGCGCTCTCAAATCACGCGATCGCAATGAATTCGGGCTTGACCTGCGGCCTTCCGACAAGTGTAACCTTGTTGCCGTGGGGCCGAGTCCCTGTGTGCAATACTTATGGTGGCAGGCCGGCCCGGCAAGAGAATGAGCTTGAGTCTTCGGGAAACATCAGAAGGGCAACTATCGTGACCATTCCCGTTCAAATCACCTTTCGTCACATGGAAACTTCAGAAGCCGTCGAGGTCAGGGTGCGCGATCTCGCCAACCACCTCGGCGTGTTCAGCGACAAGATCACCTCCTGTCGCGTCGTCCTCGATTCACCCCACCGGCATCACCACCAGGGCAAGGTCTTCAACGTCAAGGTCCAGCTCGCGTTGCCGGGCGAGGACGTGGTCGTGGACATGGAGCGCCCGGACCGCGACGGCCACGAGGACGTGTACGTCGTGATCCGCGACGCGTTCGACGCGGCCAAGCGGCAACTGCAGCAGCGCATGTCCACGCTCCGTAACGAGGAGAAGCGGCGCGAGACGCTGTCCTGAGACCGCGTCCGGGCCCGCCTCGCGCGGGCCCGGCGGCGCCGGCGCCATGATCGAACCACTGCTCTTCGCGCCCCAGGCTTCGCGCGCGTTCGGTGAACGCGTCGCGGCCGCGCTCGGCGTGCCGCTTGCGCCGATGGAGGAGCGCGAGTACGAGGGCGGCGAGCACAAGACGCGACCGATGGTGAGCGTGCGCGGACGTCGCGTGTTCGTCCTGCAGTCGTTGAGCGGCGACGCCGCAGGCAGTGCGAACGACCGGCTGTGCCGCATGCTCTTCTTCATCGCCGGGCTCAAGGACGGCGGGGCTGCGAGCGTAACGGCCTGCGTCCCGTACCTCGCCTACGCGCGCAAGGACCGGCGGACGAAGGATCGCGACCCGGTGACGCTGCGCTACGCGGCGCAGCTGATCGAGGCCGTGGGCACGGATCACGTCATCGGCCTCGACGCCCACAACCTCGCGGCCTTCGAGAGCGCATTCCGTTGCCCGGTGGATCACCTCGAGGCGGCGCCCCTGCTCGCGACGCATCTGGCGGCGCAGGCGGGGGACACGCCCGTGTGCATCGTCTCCCCGGACATCGGCGGCGCCAAGCGCGCCCAGCGCGTCCAGGAAATCCTGGAATCGCGCACCGGTCGCGCGATCGGCTTCGCGCTCATCGAGAAGCGGCGCAGCAGCGGGGTGGTCAGCGGTGGCGAGCAGGTGATCGGGCCCGTGGCCGGCACGCGCGCGGTCATCGTTGACGACCTGATCAGCGCCGGCACGACGCTGATGCGCGGCATCAGGGCCTGCCGCGCAGCGGGCGCGGCCGAGGTGTACGCCTTCGCGACGCACGGTGTCTTCCTGCCCGAGGCGCGCCAGCTGCTTGGTCCGGACGGCCCGGACCGGCTCATCGTCACGGACTCGATCCTGCCGACACGCATCGGTGACGGCGCGGGGGACCGCGCCCCGGTGGTGCTGCCGGTGTCGGGTCTCTACGCCGAGGCGATACGCCGCATCTGCAGCGGCGAGTCAGTCGTGGCGCTGCGGGAACTGGAGCCGAAGCGCCGTTAGCCCGCGGCCTTCGCGGCGGATTCGAGCGCGGTGTCGAGGTACTGCGCGGCCCGGGCGCGCCAATGCTCCGGGGTGCCGCCGTCCGGTTCCGCCGCCCGCCAGACGTAGAGCTTCGCCCGATGGGCAGCACGGTGGCTGCGGTAGAAGTCGAGCAGCCCGGCAGGCGGGCGGTCCGCAAGCCGCTCGAGGCACGCCTGCAGCAGCCAGCGGCCCGTGCCGGCGTGGCCGAGGCGCGCGCACTCGAGTTCGAGCACGCAGAGTTCCTCCGCCCGGTCCAGCACGCGCAGGTCGCGGTCGAATTCCAGGCAGTCGATGACGGCGGGCGGTTCCGTGAGCAGGATGTGCTCCGGCCGCAGGTCGCCGTGCCCTTCGACGATGCAGCCGCCCGTCGCCCTTGCGTCGAGCACGGGTCCCAGCATCGCGAGCGCGGAGTGCTGCAGCCGGGCGAGGCGGGCGGCTCGCGTCTCATCGAGGTCCACGAGCACGTGCGTGTTGGCGGCGGCCCGCGCTGCGAGCCGCGGTCCGAGCTCGCCTGGGCGGGATATCGCGGGCGCTGCCGATGCGTAGAAGGCAGCGAGCATGTCCGCCACCCGCTCCAGCATCGGTGCGCGCACCTCGCCCCGCTCGAGCGCCGCGTCGAGGAACCAGCGCCGGTCGAGGCGCCGCATCTCGACGAGCCAGTCCACGATCTCGCCGGGACCGCCGGGTGCCAGACGTCCATCGACATTTCGCACGAGCGGCAGCGTGCGGAGGTACACGTCGGGCGCGAGGCGGCGATTGAGCCGGACGTCATCCTCGGAATCGACGCGGCGCGCCTCGATCGTGCCGTAGTCCATGGTGTCGCGGCGCACGGGCTTGCGCAGCTTGAGCGCCCGGTCCCCGACCAGGAAGATCCACGCAAAGTGAGTCTCGATTGCCTCGTCGCCCGGGCCGCAGAGTCCCCTGAGGTACGAGACCTTTTCGGCGAGGCTGCCCGGCCCGTCGGAGGGCGGGCCGGGTGGAGGCGTGAGGGCTGGGCTGCACATGGGCGCCATGCTGGATAGGGACCAGAATAGCACTTAGGTACTTGCGCGAATGACAGGCCGCGCGGCGCCGCGGAACATGGAGCCGGGACGCTGGAGCGATCAGGTGCCGCGCATTTTCGACGATCGCGTGGACGCGGGGCGCGCGCTTGCGCGCTCGCTCGCGTCGTTCAGCGGCGCAAGCGATGCGATCGTCCTCGGCTTGCCACGCGGAGGCGTCCCGGTCGCGAGCGAGATCGCCCGGTCGCTCGACCTCCCGCTCGACGTGCTCGTGGTCCGCAAGCTCGGCTTGCCCTGGCAGCCCGAACTTGCGATGGGCGCGATCGCGAGCGGCGGTGCGATTGTATTGAACCAGGACGTGATGCGGCACGCGGCCGGCGGCGAGGAGGCTTTCGAGCAGGTGCGACGCCAGGAGCTCGCGGAACTCGAGCGCCGCGAACGGGCGTTCCGCGGAACGAGCCCGCCGCTGTCTGTCGTGGGACGGACCGTGATCGTCGCGGACGACGGCCTCGCCACCGGAGCGACCATGGAGGCGGCGGTGCGAGCGCTGCGGGCGCTCGGCGCCGCGCGGGTGGTCGTTGCGGTGCCCGTGGCGTCGGTCGAGGCGCGAGAAAGGATTGCGGCGCTCGCAGACGAGGTTTACTGCCTCGAGACTCCGCCGTACTTCAGCGCCGTGGGCCAGTGGTACCGGGATTTCGACCAGACCTCCGACCGGGAAGTGACCGAACTGCTTGCGAAGTCGAGTGGAAAGGCGGCGGGGCCGGGGTGACCGGGCCGCGTGCTACGCTCGGAAGACGGAGCCCGGTGTGAGGAGGCTGCAATGAGCGATCTCGGACCCGAGGTGATCAAGGTCGACGAATTCAGCGGCCGCGAGGAAGCCCTCGGCCTCGATCCGGCGCGCCTCGTCCCGGGCAGCCCCGTGCCCGACCAGCACGTCCGGAACCTCTACACGGACGATACCGGGCGGTTTTTCGGCGGGATCTGGCGCAGCGGCAAGGGTGCCTGGCACGTCTCGTACACCGAGAACGAGCTCTGTGTGCTGACGGAGGGGCGGGTGCGCATCTCGGATGAGCACGGACGCTCGTGGATCTTCGGTCCCGGCGACTGCTTCGTCATGCCAGCCGGCTTCCGCGGGGTGTGGGAAGTCCTCGAGCCGGCCCGCAAGTTCTACGCGATCTACGAGCCGCCGGCGCCAGGCTGAGCCGCCCGCACTCCGGCTGATATTCGGTGCCAAGCACCAATTATCCTGGTGCGACCGTTCGCCAGCGTGCGCCGCTTCGGTGCGGCGACCGGCGGAAATCCGCCGTTTCCTGCCGAAATCAGCTTGGCATGAATCCTGCTATCTCTGTGCCCAACGGCCGGGTGCCGATGTGCAGGTATTTTCCGTGACTATTCTGCTACTATTTCGTTATTGGGCGGGTTGAATATGTTGTTTTTGAGCAACCTTGGGGGATCTGGCATGAAATTGACTAAGAGCTTCGTGGCGATCGCGCTGCTGGCAGCGGCCTCGGCTGCGCACGCCGGTGAGTTTTCTTCCACCGTTACGGCGACCACGGACTACGATTTCCGTGGCGTGACGCAGACGTCGCAGAATCCGGCGCTGCAGGCAAGCGTCGACTTCGCGGCCGACACCGGCTTCTACATGGGTGCCTGGGCCAGCAACGTCGACTTCGGCAATGGCGACCCGAACATCGAGATGGACTTCTACGCGGGCTGGGGTGGCGGTGAGGACGTCACTTGGGACCTCGGCATCACCTACTACACCTACGTCAATGCGGGCAGCAGCAACTACCCCGAAGCGCATCTTGGCGTGGGCTGGAAGTACTTCGATGCCAAGGCCTGGTACGCCTGGGACTACGCCGGCTACAGCGGCACCAACGCAAGGTACTTCGAGGGCAATGTCACCTACCCGTTGCCGGCCAACTTCGGCCTCACGGGCCACATCGGCTACAGCAATGGCGACGGCATTACCGCGGCCTACGTGAACCCCATCACTGATGATTGCCAGAGCAGCTACATGGACTGGTCGGTCGGCGTGACCTACACATGGAAGCACTTCGATATGGCGCTCAAGTGGGTCGACGGCAGCGATCTGAAGACTGTGGAACGGTACGTATAAGGACGACGTCCTTAGCAGCGAAGCCCGGGCCATTTTCCAGGTCTCGACCACGTTCCCCTGGAAGGACGAATAAGAGTCGAGCCGACCTCGAGTCCTGAAATGGAAACGCCCGGTCTCCGCAAGGAGGCCGGGCGTTTCTCTTTGGCAGCGCCTTCCTATCCGCTAACCGCTATTCACTATCCGCTTCTTCCTCAGGCCGCTTCCCGGATCGCCTCGGCGAGTTTCCCGATGAGCTCGTCCACGTGCTTGCGTTCGATCACGAGCGGCGGCGAGAGCGCGATGATGTCGCCCGTCACGCGAGCGAGCAGCCCCTTCTCGAAGGCGCGCACGAACACGTCGAAACCGCGCGCCCCCGGCTTGCCCGGGATGGACTCGAGTTCCACCGCGCCGATGAGGCCGAGGTTGCGCAGGTCGATGACGTTCGGCAGCCCCTTCAGTGAGTGCACGGCGTCGGCCCAGTAGTCGCCGATTTCAGCCGCTCGCGTGAGCAGCCCCTCGTTGCGGTACACCTGTTGTGTCGCGAGGCCGGCGGCGCAGGCGATCGGGTGCGCCGAGTAGGTGTAGCCGTGGAAGAGCTCGATCGCACCGTCCGGCCCGTGCATGAACGCGTCGTAGATGTCCTTGCGGGCCGCGACCGCGCCCATCGGGATCGCGCCGTTCGTCAGCCCCTTCGCCATCGTGATCAGGTCGGGCACGACGCCGAAATGCTGGGCGCCGAACGGCGAGCCCAGGCGGCCGAAGCCCGTGATCACCTCGTCGAAGATGAGCAGGATGCCGTGCTTCGTGCAGATCTCGCGCAGCCGCTCGAGGTAGCCCTTCGGCGGGATCAGCACGCCGGTCGAGCCCGCGACCGGCTCGACGATCACGGCGGCAATGTTGCTCGCATCGTGCAGGGCGACGATGCGCTCGAGCTCGTCGGCAAGGTTCGCGCCGTGCGCCGGCACCCCGCGCGTGTAGGCGTTTCGAGCGAGGTCGTGCGTGTGCGGCAGGTGGTCCACGCCAGGCAGCTGCGCGCCGAAGAACTTGCGGTTGTTGACCATGCCGCCGACGGAGATGCCGCCGAAGCCGACGCCGTGATAGCCGCGTTCGCGGCCGATGAGCCGGGTGCGCGTCCCTTCGCCCCGGACCCGGTGATACGCGAGAGCGATCTTGAGCGCCGTGTCCACGGACTCGGAGCCCGAGTTGGTGAAGAACACGTGGTCGATCCCGGCTGGAAGCCAGCGCACGACCTCGTTCGCGAGTTCGAAGGCGCCCGGGTGACCCATCTGGAACACCGGCGCGAAATCCATCTCGGCGATCTGGCGGCTCACGGCCTCCGTGATCTCGCGCCGGCCGTGGCCTGCGTTGACGCACCAGAGGCCCGCGGCTCCGTCGAGGACCTGCCGGCCTTCCGGCGTCCAGTAGTACATGCCCGAAGCCTTCGACAGCAGGCGCGGCTTCGCCTTGAACTGGCGATTGGCCGTGAACGGCATCCAGAAGGCTTCGAGGTCGGCGCGGTCTAACGGGTGCTGTGTGGACATGGAGCCGTCCGGTGGGTGCGTGACCCATGGATGATAAGAAAAATTGACACGACCCTCAAATGACGTCGAAACTTCGGGCAGTTACGCTTTCCCTGTGCAGGATATTGAACACCCTGTGGCGGACCTGAGCATCGATGTCGGCGCCCACCTGCGCGCCGTCCGCACCATCTACGGACTCTCGCAGCGCGAACTCGCCAAGCGCGCGGGGGTCACGAACGGGCTCATTTCCCTGATCGAGCAGAACAGGGTGAGTCCGTCGGTGAGCTCGCTCAAGAAGGTCCTGGATGGCATCCCCATGTCCATCGCGGAGTTCTTCACGCTCGACCTCTCCGCGAGCCCGCAGGTCTTCTACCGCAGCGACGAACTCACCGACCTCGGTGACCGCAGCGTTGCCCTCCGGCTCGTGGCCGCGCGCCGAGCGAATCGCGCCATGTCGGTCATGCACGAGCGATACGCCGCGGGAGCCGACACCGGCGCGGACATGCTGCGCCACGAGGGCGAGGAGGGCGGCGTCGTGGTACGCGGCCGGATCGAGCTCACGGTGGGCGGCGAGACCCGGGTGCTCGGTCCCGGCGACGCCTACTATTTCACGAGCGCCATCCCGCACCGCTTCCGCAACACCGGCAGCGAGCCCTGCGAGATCGTCTCCGCGAGCACGCCACCGACCTTCTGAGGCCCGAGTCACCGTGAGTGCCTACCGCAACCTGACCTTCGACGAGCTCGAGCCGGGCGCGACGGCGAGCGCACAGCGTCGCCTGACGCAGGCCGAGGTCGAGGCGCTGGTGCTGGTCACGGGCGACCTCGTGCCCTTCCATCTCGAGGAGGCGTCCGACGCCGGCGAGGGCGAGTTGTGCGTCGACGCAGTCGGAGCGAGCGCCGTGATCTCGGGTCTGCTCGAGCGCAAGCTGCCCGGGCCGGGCACGCGCATCGTCTCGCAGCAGCTCGAGTACGACGGCCGCATCTGCGTCGGCGAGGAACTCTCGGCTCGGGTCACGGTGCGCGAGAAGCGCCCGGAGAGCGGGCTCGTGGTGTTCGATGCCGAGGCTCACGTGGCCGGGCGCCGCGTCCTCTGGGGCACGGTGATCGTGGAGGCGCCGAAGAGCCGGCTGTCCTACTCGGACATCGCCACACCCGAGATCGTGCTCAGGCGCAACGACGTGTTCGCGCACCTGCTCAAGGAGTGTGAGCCCCTGGAGGCCGTGAGCTGCGCCGTGGCGCACCCCTGCGACGCGGACTCGCTGATGGGCGCCATGGAGGCCGCCCGCCGGCGCCTCATCGTCCCGATTCTCGTCGGCCCGGAGGCGCGCATCCGAGCGGTGGCCGCGGCGAACGGCGTGGATCTCGCGGGCGTGCGCATCGTGCCGACGGAGCACAGCCACGCCTCGGCCGACACGGCCGTGGCTCTCGCGCGCAGCGGCGAGGTCGAGACCCTGATGAAGGGCAGCCTGCACACGGACGAGATCATGGGTGCGATCCTCTCCTCGCAGTCGGGACTGCGAACCGACCGGCGGGTGAGCCACGTCTTCGTGATGGATGTGCCGGCCTACGACCGCGTGCTGCTAATCACCGACGCAGCGATCAACATCGAACCCACGCTGGCCGAGAAGGCCGACATCCTCCGGAACGCGATCGACCTCGCGCACGCGCTCGGCATCGCGGAGCCCAGGGTCGCGATCCTCTCGGCGGTCGAGACCGTGAACCCGGAGATCCGCTCGACGGTCGAGGCGGCCGCGCTCTGCAAGATGGCGGACCGTGGCCAGATTACCGGGGCGGTGCTCGACGGCCCGCTGGCGTTCGACAATGCGGTGAGCGCGCGCGCAGCGCGCAGCAAGAGCATCCGGTCACCGGTGGCGGGGCGCGCCGATATCCTGCTGGTGCCCAATCTCGAGGCCGGCAACATGCTCGCGAAGCAGCTGCAATACTTCGCGGGCGCGGACAGCGCGGGCGTCGTGCTTGGTGCGCGTGTCCCCGTGGTGCTCACGAGTCGTGCCGACAACGTCCGCATGCGCATTGGCTCCACGGCCGTGGCGAAGCTGCTGGCGCATCGCAAGCGCGTGGCCGCGCTGGCGAAGGCGGGTACGTGACTGCTGCGCGCGGGCCCGTGCTCGTCCTGAACGCGGGCTCCTCGAGCATCAAGTTTTCGACCTTTTCGCTCGCCGCGGCCGCCCCCGAACGGGCGCTGCGCGGCCAGGTGGCGGAATCTCCAGCCGGGGCGCGGCTCGTCGCGCGACGCGGGACGGAGGTCGTCGCCGACCAGCTGCTCGCGCCGGGGCCGCTCCGCCACGCGGACGCACTCCCCTCGCTGCTGGGCTTCATTCGCGCGGAGGCCGGAAGCGCCGGGCTCTCCGGCGTCGGGCACCGCGTCGTGCACGGCGGGCTCGAGTTCATGGCCCCGGCGGTGGTGGACGCCGACACGCTCGGTCGGCTCGAACGCTACGTGCCGCTCGCGCCGCTGCACCAGCCGCACAACCTCGCGGCCATCCGGCTGCTCGCGGACGCACTGCCGGGCGTACCGCAGGTCGCCTGCTTCGACACGGCGTTCCACCGCACGATCGCCGACGTCGCGCAGGTCTACGCGTTGCCGGCGCGCTTTGCCGCAGCGGGCGTGCGTCGCTACGGCTTCCATGGGCTGTCCTACGAGTACGTCGCTTCCGTGCTGCCCGCGCTGGATGAGCGCGCGGCGGCTGGCCGCACGGTCGTGCTGCACCTCGGCAACGGTTCCAGCATGTGCGCGATGCGCGACTGCCGGAGCGTCGCAACCACCATGGGCTTCACGGCCGTGGAAGGGCTGCCGATGGGCACGCGCAGCGGCTCGATCGACCCGGGCGTGCTGCTGTTCCTGCAGGACGAACTCGGATATGGCGTACGCGACGTCGAGCGGCTCCTGTACCACGAGTCGGGACTGCTCGGCATGTCCGGGATTTCGGCCGACATGCGCGAGCTGCTCGCGAGCGATGCCGCGTCGGCCCGGCTTGCCGTGGATGTGTTCGTCTACCGCGCTGGTCGCGAGCTCGGGTCGCTGGCCGCGGCGCTGGGCGGCCTCGACGCGATCGTGTTCACGGCCGGCATCGGCGAGAACCAGCCCGAGGTACGCGAGCGGATCTGTGCCGGCGCGGCATGGCTCGGGCTGGAACTGGATCGGGAGGCGAACCTGCGCCATGGTCCCCGGATCAGCACGCCCGGCAGCAGGGTGGCGGCCTGGGTCATGCCGACCGACGAGGAACTGGTGATCGCGCGGCACGTGCAACGCCTGCTCCGCCATTGACCTCTCGCGCTCAATCCCGCAGTTTGCCGCTCCACGGGTGACGGACATGAACAGAGGGAAGTCATGCATTCTGCAGCGCGCACGGCGGGCCGCCTGGCCTGGATCCTGTGCCTCGGGGCGTCGTTCGTGAGTCCGACCGTCCTGGCCGGGCAAGGATCATACGAAGGCCTCCTGGCGCTCTTCGACGAGTGGCGCGCCTTCGAGCGCCCGGCCCTGCGCGAAGGGGCGCCGGACTACACGGCCGCCGCGGTCGGACGCAGGCAGGAGGAACTCAAGCGGTTCCAGGCGCGCCTCGCGGCCATCGGCCCGGCAGCCTGGCCCATCGAGCAGAGGATCGACTACGACCTCGTGCGCGCCCAGATGAACGGGCTCGAGTTCGACATCCGCTGGCTCCGTCCCTGGGAACGGGATCCCGCGTTCTACCAGTCGGTGTGGACCGAGCAGAGCGACACGCCGGAGCACGAGGGGCCGGTGAATCACGCGCTGGTGGAGCTGTGGCAGTACCGGTTCCCGCTGTCCGCGGGCGACGCCGCGAAGCTCGCGGGCCAGCTGAGCGTGATTCCGCCGCTGCTCGCGCAGGCGCGGCGGAACCTCACGGGCGATGCCCGCGACCTGTGGCTCACCGGCACGGGCACGCTGCAGAAGCAGGCCACCGACCTGGCGGACCTGGCCGCGAGGACCAGGGAGTCCGGGCCCGAACTGCGCGACGCGATCGCGGCGGCCGCGAAGGCGACGACGGAATTCGTCGCGTGGCTCGAGGCGCAGGCAGCGTTGAAGACCGGGCCGTCCGGCGTCGGCAAGGAGGCCTACAGCTGGAGCCTGCGCAACGTGCACCTCGTGCCGCTCACCTGGGACGACGAGGTGATGCTGCTGAAAAGCGAACTCGCGCGTGCGCAGGCCATGCTGCGCCTCGAGGAGCAGCACAACCGCGGGTTGCCGCCGCTCGTGCCGGCGGCCAGCGCCGAGGAACACACGAAGCGCGCGAACGACGCGATCACGAAGTACATGGCGTTCCTGCGGGATCGCGACATCCTGGAGGTGAGCGACTATCTCGACCCCGCGATGCGCAGGCACATCGACCCGTTCGTGCCGGTTGAGCGGAGGAACTTCTTCTCGATCGCCAGCCACTACGAGCCAATCACGCTCTACGCCCACTTCTACCACTGGTTCGACCACGAGTGGTTCGTCCACAGGCCGAGCCCGAGCCCGATCCGCCGCGAGGCATGGCTCTACAACGTGTGGGACTCCCGGGCCGAGGGCATGGCGACGGCGATGGAAGAAATTGTCCTGCACGCGGGCTACTACGACGACAATCCGCGCGCGCGGGAGATCGTCTGGGTCATGCTGGCGCAGCGCTGCGCCCGCGGCCTGGCATCGCTCTACGCGCAGGCGAACGAGTTCGACGTGAAGCAGGCCAAGGCGTTCCAGGTCGAGTGGACGCCCCGTGGGTGGATGCATCCCGACCTCGACCTGCTCGGATTCGAGCAGCAGCTCTACCTGCGCCAGCCCGGCTACGGCACGAGCTATGTCACGGGCAAGTACCTCATCGAGGAGACGATCATGGAGCGTTCGCACCAGCAGGGCGACGCGTTCTCCCTGCGTCGCTTCTTCGACGAGTTCAACGCCGCCGGCATGATGCCCGTGTCGCTCGTCTACTGGCAGCTGGCGGGGCACGAGATGCGGTGACCGGGGGCGGTTCGCGATCGGGGCGGCCCGCCGGCCAACGGGGCGGCGCGATTTCGCTACAATTGCCCACTACCCACGCGCCCGGAACCGACATGAAAGTCACCCTTGCCGCGACGCAGTTCGCCTGCTCGGCCAATGCCGCCGCCAACCTCGATTCCGCCGAACGCGCCGTCCGTGCGGCCGCGGGCAGGGGTGCGCAGGTCATCCTGCTGCAGGAACTCTTCGAGACGCCGTACTTCTGCAAGGACCACCTCGCGAGCCACTTCGGGCTCGCGCGACCGATCGCCGACAGCCCGGTGGTAGCGCGTTTCCAGGCGCTGGCCCGTGAACTCGAGGTGGCGCTGCCGGTGAGCGTGTTCGAGCGCGCAAACAACGCCTATTTCAATTCCGTGGCCATGATCGACGCCGACGGCAGCGTGCAGGGCGTGTACCGGAAGTCGCACATTCCCGAGGGACCCGGGTATCACGAGAAATACTACTTCTCGCCGGGCGACACAGGGTTCCGGGTCTGGCAGACGCGCTATGGGGCGCTGGGGGTCGGGATCTGCTGGGACCAGTGGTTTCCGGAAGCCGCGCGCTGCATGGCGCTCATGGGAGCGGAGGTGCTGCTGTATCCGACGGCCATCGGTTCGGAGCCGCACGACGCCAGCATCGATTCCCGCGATCACTGGCAGCGCTGCATGCAGGGCCACGCGGCGGCGAACCTCATGCCGCTGGTCGCGTCGAACCGCATCGGCGTCGAGCGCGGCGAGAAGTACGAGATGACCTTCTACGGCTCGTCGTTCATCGCCGGTACCGCGGGCGAGAAACTCGTCGAGGCGGACCGCTCGTCCGAGGCCGTCATCACGGCCACGATCGACCTCGAGGCGGCGCGCGCGCAGCGTCGTGCCTGGGGCGTCTTCCGTGACCGTCGCCCCGAACTCTATGGCCCGATCATGACGCTGGACGGCGACGCGACGCTTTAGATGGTGCCTGGCACCATTTTTCGGTCAGGCAGCACGACTCCCTCACGGCCGGTGTCGCTCGCGGCGCCGGTGCTGCGCGGGCGCGTTGCATGTGTCGACCTGGAGACGACAGGCGGGACGGCCGCCCAGCACAGGATCACGGAAGTCGGCATCGTCCTCCTGGAGGACGGTGCGGTCGTGGAGGAATGGAGCAGCCTCGTGAACCCGCGCCAGAGAATCCCGCCGGCGATCGAGCGCTTCACTGGCATCACGAACGAGATGGTGGCCGACGCGCCCGCCTTCGAAGACCTGCGCTCCGAGATCCGGTCGCGTCTCGATGGGCGGCTCTTCGTCGCGCACAACGTGCGCTTCGACTACGGGTTCGTGCGCAGCGAGTTTCGCAGGGTGGGTGAGAAGTTCTCGGCGCCGGTGCTCTGCACGGTGCGCTTGTCGCGGACCCTCTTCGCATCGCACCACCGCCACAACCTCGACGCACTGATCGATCGCTGGGGGCTCGCGTGCGGGCAGCGACACCGCGCACTCGGTGATGCCGCCGTGCTGCCAGCGCTGCTCGCGGCGTTCGAAGGTGCCGTGGGTGCAGATCGAGTTCAGGAGGCCGTCGAGGCCTCGCGCTTCGAGTCGCGCATGCCGCCGCACCTGCCGGCCGATCTCGCCGACGACCTGCCCGAAGGTCCGGGCGTGTATCTGTTCCGCGGCGAGGGTGGAGCACTGCTCTATGTGGGCAAGGGCCGCAACCTGCGCAGCCGGGTGCTCGGGCATTTCACCGCCAGCCATCGCTCGAGCAGGGAGTCGAAGCTCGTGCAGCAGGTGCGCGACGTCGAATGGATCGAGACCGGGGGCGAGCTCGGCGCGCTGCTGGTCGAGTCGCGGCTGGTGAAGGAACTCGCGCCTGCCGCCAACCGCCGCCTGCGCAAGGCCGTGGGCGTGCACTGCGTCCACCTGCAGTCGTCGGACGGCTCGCTGCGCCCGGTCGTGGAGCCCTTCAGCGACCGGGACCTCGAGTCTGACGCGGCCTCCTACGGGCCGTTCCGGACCGAGCGCGACGCCCGGCGGGCGCTCGAGGGTAAGGCCCGGGAAGCGGGGCTCTGCCTCAAGGTCATGGGACTCGAACCCGGTCCGGGCTCGTGTTTCGCCCTGCAGCTCGGACGATGCCGTGGCGCGTGCGTCGGCAAGGAAGCCCTGCCGCTCCATGATGCGCGCCTGCAGCTTGCACTCGCGTCGCTGCGCATCCGGGCCTGGCCGTTCCCGGGCCCGGTCGGCATCCGCGAGCATGCCGCGGATGGGCGCGGGACCCAGTTGCACGTCGTGGACCGCTGGCAGCACCTCGGCACGGCACGCGACGAATCGGAGGTCGCGGAACTGCTGGGCTCACCGATGCGGGCGGAGTTCGACCCCGACGCGTACCGGATCATTTCGCGTTGCCTCGAGGGCCTGGCGCCGCGGGACATCGTGATGCTCGCGGCAGGGGAGCGCTGAGGCATGTCGGAGCACCCGGTGGGCGGCAACTACGAGTTCTTCGCAGCCTGCCCGCGGCACGTGCCCGAGCTCCTGGGCGCCGAACTCCGCGCGTCGGGCCTCGCGGTGACTCGCGAGCATCCGGCCGGGGTCAGCTTCAACGGACCGCTAAGCCACGGCTATGCCGCCTGCCTGCATTCCCGGACCGCGAGCCGGGTGCTCCTCACGCTCGCGACTGTGTCGCTTGAAAGTGCGGATGCGATGTACGAGGGACTGGTGCAGATCCCGTGGGAGGAGCACCTGGCGCCGCAGGGCACCCTCGCGATCGACATCGTGGGCGAGAGCCCGGCGTGGCTGCGCCACAGCCAGTTCGCCGCAATGAAGGCCAAGGACGCGATCGTGGACCGCTTCCGGGCGCGCACTGGCGAACGCCCGTCGGTGGACCTCAAGTCTCCCGACATCCGCGTCAGCCTGCGTCTCGCCCGCTCGCACGCGACTGTCTCGCTGGACCTGGGCGGCGAGCCGCTGCACCGGCGCGGCTACCGCCAGTCCGCCGTCGAGGCGCCGATCAAGGAGAACCTCGCGGCGGCGTTGCTCCTGCGCTGCGGGTGGCCGGCGATTGCAGCGGAGGGCGGTGGGTTCGCGGACCCCATGTGCGGCTCGGGCACGTTCGTGATCGAGGCGGCGCTGATGGCGGCGCAGGTCGCGCCGGGACTGCTGCGGCGCCGATTCGGATTCGAGCGCTGGCTGCAGCATGACGAGGCGACGTGGCGGTCGCTGCGCGAGGCGGCACTCGAGCGCCGTGATTTCGCCGTGCTCGGCAGTGCCCGCCTGCGCGGATTCGACCGCGACCAGACCGCGATCCGGGCCGCGCTCGCGAATGCCGGGCGCGCCGGCCTCGGCGATCACCTGGGGTTCGAGCGACGGGACGTCTCTTCGCTGCCGCAGGCGGCCGAGCCGCGTGGCCTGGTGCTCGTGAATCCGCCTTACGGTGCCCGCCTCGAGGACGAGAACACGCTTGGCCCACTGTACGCTGAACTCGGCCGCGCGCTGATCGAGCGGTTTCCAGGCTGGGACGCGGGCGTCTTCACGGGCAACCCGCCGCTCGGCCGGGCGCTGCGGCTCCGCGCCTATCGCTCCCACACGTTTTTCAACGGCGCGATCGAGTGTCGCCTGCTGCGCTTCGAGCTGAATCAGGAGTCGGTCGAGCCGGACGCCGAGACCGCCCGTCGCGATCGTCTCGACGCGGCGAAAGCCCGGCCCGGCGCCGGGATGTTCGCGAACCGGTTGCGCAAGAATGTCGCGCGGCTCGCGTCCTGGGCGCGGCGCGAGGACGTTGCCTGCTATCGCGTGTACGACGCCGACATGCCTGAGTACTCGTTCGCCATCGACATCTACGGCAACGACGAGCGCTGGGCCTGCGTGCAGGAGTACGCGGCGCCGCCCACCGTGTCGCGCGACGCCGCCCGCGGGCGTCGCGACGAAGTCCTGGCCGTGCTGCCCGAGGTGCTCGGACTGCCGCAGGAGCGCATCGCGCTGCGGGTCCGCCAGCGCCAGCGGCACGGCGAGCAGTACGAAAAGGTGGACAGCGAGCAGGTCTTTCACACCGTCCGCGAGGGACGCTACCGCTTCCTGGTGAACTTCACCGACTACCTCGACACGGGGCTCTTCCTCGACCACCGCATCACGCGGCGGCGCATAGGGGAACTCGCGGCGGGACGGCGATTCCTCAACCTGTTCGCCTACACCGGCACGGCCACGGTCCACGCCGTCGGCGGCGGGGCGACGAGTTCCACCACCGTGGACATGTCGCACACCTATCTCGACTGGGCGAAGCGGAACCTCGCGCTCAACGGGCTCGCGGGCCCCGATCACGAATTCGTGCGCGACGATTGCCTCACGTGGCTGGACGAGCAGGCAAGGGCGGGCCAGCGGCGCTACGACCTCGTCTTCGTCGATCCGCCGACGCTCTCGCGCTCAAAGCGCATGGAGCGCGAGTTCGACGTGCAGCGCGACCACGCACAGCTGCTGCAACGGATCGGAGAGCTGCTCGAACCCGACGGCCTCATGCTCTTCTCGAACAACTTCCAGCGCTTCAAGCTCGACACCGGGGCGCTGGCCGGCTTCGAGGTCGAGGACCTGAGTCGCGCTACAATCCCGGAGGACTTCCGCCGCAACCCGAAGATCCACGTGGCCTACCTGCTGAAGCGCAAGGAGTGAACGGATCAGTGGACATCTTCAAGACCTTCACCCTGGAGAGTGCGCACCGGCTGCCGAACGTGCCGCCCGGTCACAAGTGCGCGCGGGTTCACGGGCACTCTTTTCGCGTGGAGATTCACGTCGGCGGGCCCGTCGATCCGCACCTCGGGTGGGTAATGGACTTCGCGGACGTGCGCGAGGCCTTCGAGCCGCTGTTCCAGCGTCTCGATCACCGTTACCTGAATGACGTACCGGGGCTCGAGAATCCGACCAGCGAGAACCTGGCGCGATGGATCTGGAGGGAACTGGAGCCGCGGTTGCCGCAGCTCTCGCGGGTGGTGGTGCACGAGACCTGCACCAGCGGGACGAGCTACGCGGGAACTGACTAGAGCAGGTCCTTCAGCCTGAACCACAGCATCGCGAGCACCAGCGCCGGCGTGCGCAGTGCCCGCCCGCCCGGGAAGTTGCGGTGCTCGAGTTTCGAGAACATGTCGAAGCGCTCCGCCTGTCCGGCGATCGCATTTGCAACGAGCTTGCCCGCCATCCCGGTGAGTGCGATGCCGTGTCCCGAGAATCCCTGCAGGTAGTAGACGTTGGGCGCAAGGCGCCCGAAGTCCGGCGCGCGGCTCATGGTGATGTCGACGAGGCCACCCCACGCGTACTCGATCTTCACGTCCGCGAGTTGCGGGAAGACCTTGAGCATCCTTGCGCGGGTGGCTCGCTCGGTGTGGAGCGGGTCC
The DNA here is from genome assembly GCA_963706755.1 of uncultured Gammaproteobacteria bacterium. Taxonomy (GTDB): domain Bacteria; phylum Pseudomonadota; class Gammaproteobacteria; order Steroidobacterales; family Steroidobacteraceae; genus RPQJ01. Next base: position 132,306 of record CAVPNH010000003.1, on the reverse strand, counting down.
AGGCCCGAGTAGCTCACGCGCCCGCCGAAGAGCAAGCGGTGATCGGCCGAGCGGCGGAAATAATCCAGCACCCAGTTGACGTCGGCGACGGCCACGTTGTCGCGCATCAGTGCCGTCATGCGTGCTTCGCCCAGCCGCTCGGTGGCGACGATGTAGGTGCCCACGGGCATGATCCGTGCCCGCAGTTTCGCCGATACCTTTTCGTCGACATATGCGTTGCAGCAGAGCGCGACGTGCCTTGCCCGAACTGTGCTGCCATCGGTCGTCACGGTCACCGTGTCGCCGTGATCGAGTCGCGTGACCTGGCTGCCCTCGAAGATACGCACGCCGGCGGCTTCCGCGGCGCGCGCGAGACCAAGCGTGTAGTTGAGCGGGTGCAGGTGGCCGCTGCGCGAGTCGAGCAGGCCGCCGATGTAGCGATCGGTCGCGAGCACCTCGCGGAGCCTGCCGCGGTCGAGCCAGGTGAGCGACGAGTAGCCGTAGTCGCGCTCGAGTTCCTCGAGCCAGGCCTTGAGTTCGGTCTCGTGCCGGGGCTTGATTGCCGCGTGCATCTGGCCCCAGTTGAGGTCGCAGTCGATCGCGTGCCGGGCGACCCGCTCCTTCAGGTCGTCGAGGGCCTCGACGGAGACGTCGAACATGCGCCGCGCGGTTTCCCTGCCGACCTGCGCGACCAGCTTGTCCTGTCCGGCCGCGAAACCGACGATCGCCTGGCCGCCGCTGCGGCCCGAGGCGCCCCACGCGATGCGCTGTCCTTCGAGCAGGACGACCTTGTAGCCGCGCTCGGCGAGGTTGAGCGCGGTCGAGCAGCCGGCAATGCCGCCGCCCACGACGCACACGTCGGCCTGGAGGTCGCCGCGCAGCGGTTCGCGGGGCGGGGCAGTGTGGGCGGATGCCGCGTAGTACGAGCGGACGTGTTCCATGGCTCAGCTCGTCGTCAGGTACCAGGAATACTCGAGCGCTGAGACGTAGGAGCTGAAGTCCTGCATCTCGCCGCGCCGCGTCTGGGCGTACAGGTGCGCAAAGCGCTCGCCGAGGTAGTCGCGCGCGAAGCCGCTGCGCTCGAACACCGCGAGCGCCTCGGGCCAGGAGAGCGGGATCGTCGGCGTCGTGTCGCGGTAGGCGTTGCCCGCGAGCACCGGTCCGGGGTCGAGCCTCGAAGTGATGCCGAGGTGCATTCCGGCGAGGACCATCGCCGCCAGCAGGTAGGGATTCGCCTCGGCCCCGGCGACCCTGTGCTCGACCCGGCGGCTCGCAGGCGGACCGGCGGGAACGCGGAATGCCACGCCCCGGTTGTTCACCGACCAGCTCGGGTTGAGCGGCACATAGGCTTCGGGCTGGAAGCGCCGATAGGAATTCGCGGTCGGCGCGCAGACCGCCATCGCGTCGTTGATCGTCGCGGCGAGCCCGCCGATGGCGTGGCGCAGTGCCAGGCTGCCGGCAGGATCGTCGGCGGCGAAGATGTTGCGGCCGTCCGCATCCACCAGGCTCACGTGCAGGTGTGCGCCGCTGCCCGCGTGGTCGCGATAGGGCTTCGGCATGAAGGTCGCGTCCATGCCGTGGCGCAGCGCCACGCCCTTGACCATGCGCTTCAGGCGGATCGCGTGGTCGCAGGCGAGGAGGGCGTCGTCCACGTGGTGCAGGTTGACCTCGAACTGCCCGGGGCCGTACTCGGCGAGCACGGTTCCGGTGGGCAGTTCCTGCGCCCGCGCCGCGTCGTCGATGGCCGCGATCACCGCGGAGTACTCGTCGAGGTCCGCCATCGAGTTGATCTGCGTCTTGTGCTCGCGGCGGCCGGACAGCGGTTGCCGCGGCGGCTGCGCGTGGCCTTCGGGCGTGCGCTCGCGATCGACGAAGTAGAACTCGAGTTCTACCGCCATGACCGGGCGCAGGCCCAGCTGCGCGAAGCGGGAGAGCACGCCCTCTAGGACGTGCCGTGGGTCACCGAAGAACGGCGTGCGGTCGTGCTCGTACATCGCGACCTGCATCTGCGCGATCTCGTCGCCGAGCCAGGGTACGGTCGCAAGCGAGCCCGGCAGCGGCAGGCAGACGCGGTCTGCGTCGCCCTCGTCGAATCCGAGGCCCGTGGCCTGCACCGTCCCGCCGAGCACGTCCAGTGCGAACATGGACGCGGGCAGGAACAGCCCGTTGCGATGCACGCCTTCGAGCTCGGCGACCGTCACGCGCTTGCCGCGCGGGATCCCCATGAGGTCCGGCAGCAGCAGGTCGACGGCGCGCACCTGCGGATGCCTCGTGAGCCAGGCACGCGCCTGCTCGAATTCCGCGAACTGCGGCATGGGACCCCCATTGTTTAGGATTTAGCGACGGTGTGCCCGCGCCCCGCGACCGAGCATAGCCTCAGCGGACCCGGGCGGGCAAGCTCGACTCGACGTTGCAAGAGGCACGCAACCCAATGTTCCGCATGATTATTAGTATCTTTTTTGCGGTGCTTGGCGACGATCACCCCGGGGCTGTGGTTTAATCTGGAATGCACTCGTCCGGCGGTCCAGATCGGGCTGTCTAGGATATTAAACGTGGCTGAGCGCAAACCATTGATCGGCATTCCCGCGGATCGCCGGATCCTCGGGCCCCACCCCTTCCACTGCGTCGGGGAGAAGTACATTCGCGCCGTTGCGGACGCCGCCGACGCGGTGCCCGTGTTGATTCCGTCGCTGGGCGACGAGGTGGATTTCGACGCGATCATGGCCGGCGTGGACGGCATCATGCTCACGGGCAGCCCGTCGAACGTCGAGCCGCACCACTACGCCGGGACCGAGAGCGATCCGGGCACGATGCACGATCCGCACCGCGACGCGACCACGCTGCCGATGATCCCGCGCGTCGTGGCGTCCGGAATGCCGCTCTTCGCGATCTGTCGCGGGTTCCAGGAGATGAATGTCGCTTACGGCGGCACGCTCTGGCAGAAGGTGCAGGACGTGCCCGGCAAGAGCGACCACCGGGAGGACAAGAAGGCGCCGCTCGAAGTGCAGTACGCGCCGGTGCACGAGGTGGAACTCGTGCCGGGCGGGGTCCTGCGCGGCGTGGCCGGCGCCGACCGCGTCATGGTGAACTCGCTCCACTCCCAGGGGGTCGAGCGGCTCGGGGCCGGCCTCGAAGTCGAGGCGCGCGCCCCGGACGGCCTCATCGAGGGCTTCAGGGTGAGTTCCGCCCCAGGATTCGCGCTCGCGGTGCAGTGGCACCCCGAGTGGCAGGTGATGAAAAACCCGTTCTCGCGGGCCCTGTTCGCCGCCTTTGGAAGGGCGGCGCGGGAACACGCAAAAGGAAGTCGATCATGAGCACGCCCATCCAGCAATTCTTCAAGGAACACGGCATTTCGGAGGTCGAGGCCATCGTGCCGGACATGGCGGGCATCGCCCGCGGCAAGGTGATGCCGGCGGTGAAGTTCGCGGAGGACGAGGGCATGCGCATGCCCGAGAGCATCTTCCTGCAGACGGTCACCGGCGAGTACCCGGAGGACGACCGCGCGATCAGCCCGTCGGAGATCGACATCGTGCTGAAGGCCGACCCGGCCACGACGCGCGTCGTGCCCTGGGCCGCGGAGCCGACCGCACAGGTCATTCACGACAGCTTCTATCACGACGGCCGCCCGGTCACGATGGCGCCGCGCTACGTGCTCAGGCACATCCTCGACCTGTACGCGCAGAAGGGCTGGAAGCCGATCGTCGCGCCGGAACTCGAGTTCTACCTGGTCGAGCCGAACATCGACTCCGACTATCCGCTGAAGCCGCCGGTCGGCCGCTCGGGCCGCCCGGAGATCGGCCGCCAGTCCTACAGCATCGCGGCGGTGAACGAGTTCGACCCGCTGTTCGACGACGTCTATGCTTTCTGCGAGGCGCAGGAGATCGAGATCGACACGCTGATCCACGAGGACGGCGCGGCGCAGATGGAGATCAACCTGATCCATGGCGACGCGATGTCGCTCGCGGACCAGGTGTTCATGTTCAAGCGCACGGCGCGCGAGGCGGCGTTCCGCCACAAGATGTACGCGACGTTCATGTCGAAGCCGATGGCGCGCGAACCCGGCAGCGCCATGCACATCCACCAGAGCATCGTGGACTCGAAGACCGGCAAGAACGTGTTCAGCGACAAGGATGGAAACCCGAGCCAGCTCTTCTTCTCCCACATCGCCGGGCTGCAGAAGTACCTGCCCTCGGCGATGGCGCTGTTCGCGCCAAACGTGAACGCGTTCCGCCGCGTCATCCTGGGGCATCTCGCGCCCATCAATACGCAGTGGGGCTACGACAACCGCACCGCGGGGCTGCGCGTGCCGATCTCCAACGCCGAGAACCGGCGCGTCGAGAATCGGCTCGCCGGCGCGGACGCGAATCCCTACCTCGCGCTCGCGGCCTCGCTCGCCTGCGGCTACCTCGGCATGATCGAGGGGCTGAAGCCGTCGGAGCCGGTGTCCGGCAGTGCTTACGACCTGCCGTTCGGCCTGCCGCGCAGCCTGGAGGAGTCCGTACGCCTGCTCCGCGACTGCCGTCAGTTGATCGACCTGCTGGGCGAGCGCTTCGTGCTGGCCTACACGGCCGTCAAGGAGAGCGAGCTCGACACGTTCCTGCAGGTGATCAGCTCGTGGGAGCGGGAGCACCTGCTGCTGAACGTCTAGGCTAACCGCCAGTCACTAACAGCTTTCTCTAAACCCATGCCCACCCGCACCTCAGCCCCCTACGTCGCCGACCGTACCACCGCTGCCTGGCAGGAACTCGACCGCCAGCACTACCTGCACCCGTTCACGGACTACAAGTTCCTGCACGCCAAGGGCGCGCGGGTGATCGTGAGGGCGGAGGGCGTGTACCTCTACGACTCCGAAGGGAACCGCATCCTCGACGGCATGGCGGGCCTGTGGTGCGTGAACGTGGGTTACGGCCGGCGCGAACTCGCCGAGGCGGCCTATCGCCAGCTGCTCGAGCTGCCGTACTACAACAGCTTCTTCCAGACGGCCCATCCGCCGGCGATCGAGCTCGCGAAGCAGCTCGTGGACCTGACGCCGCCCCAGTTCAACCGGGTGTTCTTCACGGGCTCGGGCTCCGAGGGCAACGACACCGTCGTGCGCCTCGTGCGCCGCTACTGGGACCTGATGGGGCAACCCGAGCGCAAGGTCATCATCAGCCGGCAGAACGCCTACCACGGCAGCACCATGGCCGGGGCGAGCCTGGGCGGCATGGCCTTCATGCACGAGCAGGGCGGCCTGCCGATCCCGGACATCGTCCACATCTGCCAGCCGTACTGGTACGGGGAGGGCGGCGACCTGTCGCCGGCGGAGTTCGGTCTCAAGGCGGCGCGTGAGCTGGAACGAAAGATCGAGGAACTCGGCGCGCACCGGGTGGCGGCCTTCATCGGCGAGCCGATCCAGGGGGCGGGCGGCGTGATCATTCCCCCCGACACCTACTGGCCCGAGATCCAGCGCATCTGCGACCGCCACGGGATCCTGCTCGTCGCCGACGAGGTGATCTGCGGTTTCGGCCGCACCGGGCACTGGTTCGGCAGCAACCTGTACGGGATCCGGCCGGACCTCATGACCATCGCCAAGGGGCTGTCCTCGGGCTACCTGCCGATCGGCGGGGTAATGGTCGCCGACCGCATCGCGGACGTGCTGATCGAGAAGGGCGGTGAGTTCGCCCACGGCTACACGTATTCCGGCCACCCGGTGGCCTGCGCCGTGGCGAGCGTGAACCTCTCCATCATCCAGCAGGAGAACCTCGTGCTGCGCACCCGCGACGAGACCGGGCCCTACCTCGCTGCGAAGTGGCGGGAGATTGCGCAGCATCCCCTGGTGGGCGAGGCGCGCTCGATCGGCCTGATCGGGGCGCTCGAACTCGTCCGCGACAAGCGCAGCCGGGGGTTCTTCGACAAGCGCGGCGAGGTGGGCGGGATCTGCCGGGACTTCTGCTTCCAGAACGGCCTCATCATGCGGGCGGTGCGCGACACCATGATCATCGCGCCGCCGCTCGTGATCAGCCGCGAGCAGATTGACGAACTCGCCGAGAAGGCCTGGCGCTGCCTGGACCTGACGCTGGCGCGCTGCCGGACCGAGGGCCGGCTGTAGGCTCGTCCCGGGGGGCATCCGGTGGCGGTCGATTCCTTGTCCTGACCCTGCCGGTGCGCTATACATGGCTTGAAGGGGGCAGGCCCGCGGGCAGCTCCCATGTACATCGTCAACACGGGGTAATGCCACGATGAAACTCACCATCCGCGCCGGGCTCGTCGGCCTGGCCGCCACGATCGCGCTCGCGGGTTGCGGCAAGAAGGAAGAGGCTCCGGCCGCTTCCGCGCAGGCTCCGGCCGCCGCTCCTGCCGAGGAGAAGGTGGTCAATGTCTACAACTGGTCGGACTACATCGACCCGGAGATGCTGAAGGCCTTCACAAAGGAAACCGGCATCAAGGTCAACTACGACGTTTTCGACAACAACGAGGTGCTGCAGACCAAGCTCCTCGCGGGCAACACGGGCTATGACGTCGTGGTTCCGTCGGCCTCGTTCCTCGAAATTCAGATCAAGGCCGGCGTGTTCCGCAAGCTCGACCGATCCAAGCTGCCGAACTGGAAGAACCTCGACCCGAACATCCTGCAGCGGCTCGAGCGGCACGATCCGGGCAACCAGTACGCCGTGAACCACATGTGGGGCACGGACGGCATCGGCTACAACGTCAAGAAAGTCCAGGCGATCGATCCCAAGGCGCCGGTGGACAGCTGGACCCTGCTCTTCGATCCGAAGTGGGCGGCCAAATTCAAGGACTGCGGCATTTCCGTCCTCGACGCGCCGGATGAGGTCGTCGGCGTCGCGCTTGCCTACCTCGGCAAGGATCCGAACAGCGAGAACCCGGACGACCTGAAGCTGGCTGAAGACCTGCTGATGAAGATCCGTCCCTACATCCGCATGATCCACAGCTCCCAGTACATCGACTCGCTCGCCAACGGCGAGCTGTGCGTCGTGCTCGGCTGGAGCGGTGACATCCTCATGGCCAAGCAGCGCGCCATCGACGCCGGTCAGGGAGTCGAGATCGCGCTCAGCGTTCCGAAGGATGGCACCATCATCTGGTTCGACAACTACGCGATCCCGGCGGATGCGCCGCACCCGGACAACGCCCATGCCTTCATCAACTACATGATGAGGCCCGAGGTGGCGGCCGCGAACTCGAACCTGGTGCACTACGCGAACGGCAATGCCGCATCGGTGGCGCTGCTGGATCCCGCGGTCCGCGACGACCCGGGCGTCTATCCGCCACCCGAGACCATGGCCAAGCTGTTCCCGAACCTGGCACGGTCCCCCGATTTCACGCGGCTCCTGAACCGCACCTGGACGCGCTTCACGACCGGCAAGTAAGCCTCACCGGGGCCTGGTTGGACCGCGGGGCGGTCGGGGGCATTCCTCCGGCCGCCCCGCCTCGTTTCCGGCCTACCCATTGGTCGTCGGCTGGGCTATAAACGCTACGTCACGTAACGACGAGATCCCATGGCCACCTCACCCCGCGCGACCCAGCAGAAGTTCGAGCCGTGGACCGATCCCGATGCGAAGCCCTACGTGCGCATCGAGAAGGTGACGAAGAAGTTCGGCGACTTCGTCGCCGTCGACGACGTCACGCTCGACATCTACAAGAAGGAGATCTTCTGCCTGCTCGGCGCCTCGGGCTGCGGCAAGACGACGCTGCTCAGGATGCTTGCGGGCTTCGAGCGGCCGACGGCGGGCCGCATCTTCATCGACGGCGTGGACATGACGGCCATCCCGCCCTACGAGCGGCCGGTCAACATGATGTTCCAGTCGTACGCGATCTTCCCGCACATGACGGTGGAGCAGAACGTCGCGTTCGGGCTGAAGCAGGAGGGCCTGGCGAAGTCCGAGATCGCGCGCCGCGTCACGGAGATGCTCGAGCTCGTCAAGCTCGGGCAGTTCGCCAAGCGCAAGCCGCACCAGTTGTCCGGCGGCCAGCGGCAGCGCGTGGCGCTCGCCCGTTCGCTGGTCAAGAAGCCGAAGCTGCTGCTGCTCGACGAGCCGCTCGCGGCGCTCGACAAGAAGCTGCGCGAGCACACGCAGTTCGAGCTCATCAACATCCAGGAAACGCTGGGCGTCACGTTCGTCGTCGTGACCCACGACCAGGAAGAGGCGATGACGCTGTCGAGCCGCATCGGCCTCATGAACCACGGCGAGATCGTGCAGGTCGGCACGCCGAGCGAAATCTACGAGTACCCGAGCTCCCGTTTCGTCGCGGAGTTCATCGGCTCGGTGAACATGTTCGAGGGCCGGCTGGTCGAGGACGAGCCGTCGTACGTGCGCATCCAGTGCGACGACCTGGACACGCCGGTCTACGTCGACCACGGCGTGAGCTCCGCGCCTGGGGCGACCGTCTGGGCGGCGGTGCGGCCGGAGAAGATCCTGCTCGGCCGGGAAAAGCCCGCGACGCCCGACAACTGGACGAGCGCCGTGGTGAGGGACATCGCCTACATGGGCGACATGTCCATCTACCTGCTCAAGCTCGACTCCGGAAAGATCGTGCGCGTCACCCAGCCGAACGTCTACCGCCACGTCGACGACAGGGTCACCTGGGACGAGCGTGTCTACCTGAGCTGGCACTCCACGAGCCCGGTGGTGGTGACGAAGTGAAGCGGGTCATGAAGCGCCTCGGGCTGACGGGCACCAACCTCGTCACCGCGGTGCCGTACCTGTGGCTGTTGCTGTTCTTCCTGGTGCCGTTCGTGATCGTGCTGAAGATCAGCTTCTCGGACGCGCAGATCTCGATGCCGCCCTACCAGCCGCTGATCCACTGGGTGTCCGAGAAAGCCCTGCAGATCCAGCTCAACTTCGGCAACTTCGCCTTCCTGGTCGAGGACAACCTCTACTGGCGGGCGTACCTGAACTCCATCTTCGTGGCGGGAGTGTCGACGGTGCTGTGCCTGCTCATCGGGTATCCGATCGCCTACTCGATCGCGCGCAGCAGCCCGTCCACGCGCAACATCCTCATGCTGATGGTGGTGCTGCCGTTCTGGACGTCGTTCCTGCTGCGCGTGTACGCGTGGATCGGCATCCTGAAGAACAACGGACTGCTGAACAACCTGCTCATGTGGCTCGGGATCATCCACGAGCCGATCCACATGCTGCAGACCGACTTCGCCGTGTACGTGGGGATCGTGTACTCGTACCTGCCGTTCATGATCCTGCCGCTGTACGCGAACCTCGAGAAGATGGACCTGACGCTGCTCGAGGCGGCTTCCGACCTCGGTTGCCGGCCGTGGCAGGCCTTCATGAAGATCACGGTGCCGCTCTCCGTGCCGGGCATCATCGCGGGCTGCCTGCTGGTGTTCATCCCGGCCGTCGGCGAGTTCGTGATTCCCTCGCTGCTAGGCGATCCGGGCATGCTGATGATCGGCAAGGTGCTCTGGACAGAGTTCTTCAACAATCGTGACTGGCCGGTGGCGAGCGCGGTCGCGATCGCGCTGCTCATGTTCCTGGTGATCCCGATCATGTACTACCAGCGTGCCCAGGACGCGGAAGCGGGCGGAGGGCTGCACCGATGATGCAGGGCCGCTCGTGGTTCCGGCTGTTCGCGCTGATCGTGGGATTCGCGTTCCTCTACATCCCGATCGGCTCGCTCATCGTCTACTCGTTCAACGAGTCGAAGCTCGTCACGGTGTGGGCGGGGTTCTCGACCAAGTGGTACGGCGAGTTGCTCCACAACGACCAGATCCTGGGCGCGGCGTGGCTCAGCCTCAAGGTCGCGGCGAGTTCGGCGACGCTCGCCGTCGTCCTCGGCACGCTTGCGGGCATGGTGCTGTCGCGCTTCGGGCCATTCCGGGGCCGGACGCTGCTGTCCGGCCTCACGACCGCGCCACTCGTCATGCCCGAGGTGATCACGGGCCTGTCGCTGCTGCTGCTGTTCGTCACGATGGAGCAGTTGATCGGCTGGCCGGCCGGCCGCGGCATGACCACCATCGTGATCTCGCACATCACGTTCACCATGGCGTTCGTCACGGTCATCGTGCAGTCGCGCCTGTCGCAGATGGATGACTCGCTCGAGGAGGCCGCCATGGACCTGGGCGCGCGGCCGTCCAGGGTGTTCTTCCTGATCACGCTGCCGATCATCTTCCCGGCGCTGCTGTCGGGCTGGCTGCTCGCCTTCACGCTTTCGCTCGACGACCTCGTGATCACCAGCTTCGTCGCGGGGCCGGGCTCGACCACGCTGCCCATGGTGATTTTTTCCAAGGTGCGGCTCGGCGTGAGCCCGGACATCAACGCACTCGCGACGATCCTGGTTGGCGTCGTCACCATCGGGGTCGCGATCGCCGGATTCACGATGACGCGGCAGCAGAAGATCCGCGATCGCGACTCACAGATGGCGCTTGCGGCCAACCAGCAGATGATCGAGAGCCTGAAGAAGGGCTGACACCGCATGCAGGAGTCGCCGGTGCTCGCCTTCGACGTCGGCGGTTCCTTCGTGAAGGCCGGGCTCGTGAACCCGGGCACTGGCGGGATTGCCGGAGCCATCCTTAGGCGACCTACGCCCGGGGGCGCCGCCCCGGCCGAGGTGCTCGACCAGCTTGCATCCATGGCGCGTGAACTTCCCTCCACCGGCGCCGTAGGCCTCGCGTTTCCGGCGGTCACCCGGCAGGGCAGGGCCTGGACGGCGGCCAACGTGGACCCGCGATGGATCGGCACGGACGTGCAGGGCCTGCTCGCGGCCCGGATCGGCCGTCCAGTGGCGTTCCTCAACGATGCCGACGCGGCGGGCGTGGCGGAGATGACGCTCGGCGCGGGCCGGGGGCGCGGCGGAACGGTGATGGTGCTCACGTTCGGCACCGGCATCGGCAGCGCGATCTTCGTCGACGGTCGCTTGCTGCCGAACACCGAACTCGGCCACCTCGAACTGCGGGGCGAGGAGGCGGAGCACCGCGCCTCGGCAAAGGTCAGGACCGACCGGGGGCTCGGCTGGACCGAGTGGGCTGCGGCGGTGAACGAGGTGCTCGCGGCCTACCACATGCTGCTCTGGCCGGACCTCTTCATCATCGGCGGCGGCGTGACGGAGAACTGGGACTATTTCGGCCCGCTGCTCACGAGCCGCGCCGAGATCGTGCCGGCGAGCTTCCGCAACGACGCCGGCATCATCGGTGCGGCGATGGCGGCTGTGCATGCCGGCTCCGGGCCCGGGCAGGGCCCGGGAGGCACGCCGTGAATCCATCCCTGGAGGCTCGCGCGCCGCGTCCCTGCGGCGCGACGGCCTCCCGGGCCCTCCCGGTCCCGCAGCCGGTCGAGTGCGCAGCGTGACGCGTCCCGCAATCGAATCGAAGCTGCCGCGCGTCGGCACCACGATCTTCACCGTGATGTCGCGGCTCGCCGCCGAGTGCGGTGCGATCAACCTGTCGCAGGGATTCCCCGACTTCGACCCGCCCGCGCGCCTCGTGGACCTCGTGGCGGCACACATGCGCGCGGGCCGCAACCAGTACGCGCCGATGGCGGGCTGGCCGGCACTCTGCGAGGCGATCGCGGAAAAGATCCGCGACCTGTATGGACGCAACGTGTCGGTGGGCGACGAGGTCACCGTGACCTCGGGCGGAACGGAGGCGCTCTTCTGCGCGATCCAGGCAGTGGTGCGGCCCGGCGACGAGGTGATCCTGCTCGAGCCGGCCTACGATTCCTACGAACCGGCGGTCGAACTGGCCGGTGGGCGGGTCGTGCGCGTTCCGCTCCGGCCGCCGGCATTCTCCGTGGACTGGGATCGAGTCGCCGACGCAATCTCGCCGCGCACGCGACTCGTGGTCGTGAACTCGCCGCACAACCCGAGCGGCGCGGTCTGGTCGCAGGCGGATCTCGACGCGCTGGCCCGGATCCTGCGCCCCACGGCCGCCCGCGTGCTGTCGGACGAGGTCTACGAGCACATGGTGTTCGACGGGCGGGGGCATGCGAGCGTGCTCGGGCACGACGAGCTGGCCGCGCGCAGCTTCGTGGTGTCGTCCTTCGGCAAGACCTACCACGCCACGGGCTGGAAGGTCGGCTATTGCGTGGCGCCTCCGCACTCACCACCGAGTTCCGCAAGGTGCACCAGTTCGTGCAGTTTGCGGTGGCGACGCCGATCCAGGCCGGTCTCGCCGACTTCCTCGTGGAGTGCCCCGCGCACCATCTCGAGCTGCCCGCGTTCTACCAGGCGAAGCGGGATCACTTCTGCCGCCTGCTGTCGCAAACGCCGCTGCGATTCGCGCCCACGGCGGGAACCTACTTCCAGCTCGCCGACTATTCCGCGGTGAGCGAACTGCCGGACGTCGAGTTCGCCCGCTGGCTCACGCGCGAGATCGGCGTCGCGGCGATCCCCATATCGGTATTTTCAACGCATGCTCTGCCCGCCCGGGTCGTGCGATTCTGTTTCGCCAAGGGCGAGGCAACACTTGACGCCGCTGGCGAGCGGCTGAGGAGATTGGATCGATGAATCCACATCTGCGGGTCACGCTCGTACAGTCCGAGATCGCCTGGGAGGGCCCGGCCGCGAATCGCCACCGGCTCGCGGAACATTTCCGGGGGCTGGCGGGGCACACGGACCTGATCGTTCTCCCGGAGATGTTCTCGACGGGATTCACCATGAACGTGGGGGCACTCGCCGAGTCCATGAATGGGCCGACGGTCGGGTGGATGCGCGAGGAAGCGGCGGCGATGGGCTGCGTGATCACCGGCAGCCTGATCGTCCGCGACCAGGGCCGTCATTTCAACCGCCTGGTGTGGGCCCGCCCGGACGGGTCGCTTGCCCATTACGACAAGCGGCACCTGTTCCGCATGGCGGGCGAGCACGAGCACTACGCTGCGGGTGGTTCGCGGCTCACCGTGGAACTCAAGGGCTGGCGCGTCTGCCCGCTCATCTGCTACGACCTGCGCTTCCCCGTCTGGAGTCGCAGCCGCGGCGACTACGACCTCCTGCTCTACGTTGCGAACTGGCCGGCACGCCGTGCCCACGCGTGGGCGGCGCTGCTGCGGGCCCGCGCGATCGAGAACCTGTGCTACGTCGCGGGCGTGAACCGTATCGGCCGCGACGGCAACGCCGTGAGCTACGCGGGCGACAGCGTCGCGCTGGACTTCCTCGGGCAGCCGCTCTCGAGCGAGGGAGGCGGTGACCGGGTCGAGACGGCCGTGCTCGACATGGAATCGCTCCGGGCCCATCGCGTGAAATTCCCGGCGGACCTCGACGCCGACGCGTTCGAGCTGAAATGAAGAAGCGCACGCGGGTCACGCACCTGCCTGGCGTGCCACTGCCGCCCGACAACCGGCCGCTGGTCGCGCCGATCTACCAGTCGGTCAAGTTCACCTTCGACGACGTCGCCGAGACCCAGAAGTACTTCGGTGGCGAACGGGAGGGTTACTACTACTCGCGCGTCTCGAACCCGACCCTGACGCAGCTCGAGGTCGCGCTTGCGGACCTGCAGGAGCGCGACGCCTGCCTGCTCACGGGGTCGGGCATCGCCGCAATCTCGACCACGCTGTTCGCGCTGCTCAAGGCCGGGGATCACGTCGTGTACTTCGCGGAGTCGTACCAGCCGACGCGCGGGTTCATCCAGCGTGCCCTCGCTCGCTATGGCGTGTCGGCCACCATGCTCGCAGTGACCGACTACGCGTCGCTCGAGCGGACGCTCGCGACGAAGCCGACGCGCGTCGTGGTCTTCGAATGCCCGACCAACCCCGTCCTGAAGGTCGCCGACCTCGAGCGCGTCACCGGGCTCGCGCGCGCGCACGGCGCGCTGACGCTGCTCGACAACACGCTCGCGGGCCTGCACAACCACGGCCAGTTCGACGTGGACCTCTACGCCCACAGCCTGACCAAGTTCGCATCCGGCCACGGCGACGTGATGGGCGGCGCCATCATCGGCCGGCGTGAACTCATCGATGCCATGCGCGACGACTTCACGCGCCTGGGCCCCACGCTGGACCCGCACGCGGCCTACCTGATCCTCCGTGGCCTCAAGACCTATTTCGTGCGCTGGGACTGCCAGTGCCGCAATGCCGCGCGTGTCGCGGAATTCCTCGCATCGCATCCGGCGGTCTCCAGGGTGAGGTACCCGGGCCTGCGGACGGACCCCGGTCACGCGCTCGCGACGCGCCAGATGTACAGCTTCGGAACCATGGTCACGTTCGATCTCGCCGCGGGGCTCGAGGCCGGTACGCGCTTTGCCGAGGCACTCGAACTCTTCGAGCTCACCTCGAGCCTCGGCTCCACGGAATCGCTGGTCGTGCCGCCCGCGATGCAGCAGCCGCGCGGATTCACGGCGGAGCAGCGCGCGTGGTCCGACATCGGTCCCGGCACCGTTCGGCTGTCCGTCGGAATCGAGGATCCGGACGACCTGGTGGACGACCTGCGGCAGGCGTTGGCTCTGCTATGATCCAGAGTCACAAGAGGGGAACTCCAGAGTCGAATGGTCATGGATGCCAACGACCTCGAGGGCGGGTTCCGGCTGGCGGACTGGGTCGTCGAGCCGCGGCTCGGCCGCGTCACAGGTAACGGCCGCTCCCATCCGCTCGCTCCCCACCACGCCCGGATCCTGCAGATCCTTGCAGCCCGGCACGGCGAGGTCGTGGATCGGCAGGTCCTGCTTGACGGAGCGTGGCCCCACGAGGACGCAACCGACGAAATGCTCCGGGCGACCGTGCGCGACCTGCGCAGGCTGCTTGGCGACACGCGCGAGAATCCGCGCTACATCGTCAAGGTGGCCGGGCGCGGATACGCGTTGATCGCGCACTTCGAGCCGCTCGAGATGCCGGGCGCGACAATCAAGGCGATCGACCCTGCCGCGGTCGTGATCGGCAGCCCCTGGGCTGCCAGCGCCCAGAAGTTCATCTCCGAGCTGCGGCGTCGCAGCGTGTTCAAGGTGCTCTCCGCGTACCTCGTGGGCATGTTCATCGTGCTGCAGGTCGCGCAGGTGACATTCCAGCCGCTGCACTTCCCCGACTGGTGGATTACCGCGCTCACGATCCTCGCGGTGATCGGCATCCCGATCATCGGGATGCTGGCGTGGTCCTACGAGATCACGCCGGCCGGCATCGTGCTCGATTCCGGGGACACAGCGCGGGTGCCGCTGCCGAGGGCGCGAAAGGCCATCGCGCCGTGGCTCGTGGCGGGCGTCGCCTTGATGGCGGGCGTCACGGGATTTGCCTGGTGGCGATCGATCGGGGAGGCGAGCGGTCCGGCGCTCCAGGCCGCCGAGCTCGACCAGCGTTCGGTCGCGGTGCTGCCGCTGGTCGACATGACTTCGGGCGGGAAGAGCGGCTACCTGGGTGACGGCTTCGCCGAGGAAATCTCGGCGCAGCTCGCGCAGATCCCGGGGCTGCGCGTCGCCGCGCGGACGTCGGCATTCGAGTTCAAGGGCCAGAGCGTCGACGTGAGGAAGATCGGCGCGGCGCTGGGCGTGCGCAACGTGCTCGAGGGCAGCGTTCGACGCGACAAGGACAAGCTGCGGGTCACGGTGCAGCTCATCGACACCCTGACCGGCTACCACCTCTGGGCCGGGACCTACGACAGCGACTGGGCCGACGTCATCGCCATCCAGGACAACATCTCGCGGTCGATCACCAAGGCGCTCGAGGTCGTGCTGACACCGGAGGCGGAGCGCCGCCTGAAGCGCGAAGGCGTGCCCAACCTGGCGGCCTACGACCTCTACCTGGCCGGCACGTCGGCGCTGCGCGCGGCGGGAACGCTGAGCGAACTCGACAGGGCCGGCGGCCTCTTTCACGAGGCGCTGCAGCTCGATCCCGGCCTGGCGCGCGCGTACGCGGGTCTCTGCGAGGTGCACCTGCAGCGCTACAACCGGACGAAGGCCACTGCCGACGTGACGGCGGCCGAGGAGTCCTGCCGCAAGGCGCTCGAACTCGAGCCTTCGCGCGAGGAGTCAGAGATGGCGCTTGGGCGGCTGTACCTCGCAAGCGGTCGCCACGAGCAGGCGGAGGCCGTCTATGCGCGGCTGGCGACCGTTCGCCCACGCGACGCCGACGTGCAGATGGGTCTCGGGGAAGCCCTGGAAGACGAGGGACGGAGCGCGGACGCCGAGCGCAGCTACCGCAAGGCCATTGAGGTCGAGCCCGCCTACTGGCGCACGCACAACGCCCTCGGGGGCTTCCTGTTCCGCGCGGGCCGTATCGGGGAGTCGGTTGCCGAGTACCGAAGATCCGCCGAGCTCGCCCCGGGCAATGCGTCGGCGCTCAACAATCTCGGTGCGGCGCTGCTGATGGACGAGCGGCTGGACGAGGCGGCCCGTACCTTCGAGAAGTCGCTGGCCATCGAGCCGACGCGCTCCGCGCACTCCAATCTCGGTACCTTGTACTACTATCAGAGGCGATTCCCGGAGGCCGTCAGCCAGTATGAAAGCGCGCAGGCACTCGCGTCGGACGACCACTCGGTGGTGAGCGCGCTCGCGGACGCCCTGTGGCAGGTCCCCGGCCGCCGTCCGGACGCGGTCCAGCTCTACCGGAGGGCCTGCAGCCTGGCGGAGAGTGCCTTGAAGATCGATCCGACGGAAGCAGCGGTATGGGCCGCGCTCGCCTACTACAGCGGCCGGGCTGGGAACCCCCAGGCTTCGGCGCGCGCGCTGGCTCGCGCGGAGCTGATCGGCGACAAGGACATGTACGCGCAGATGTACATCGCGCTCACGCAGGCGGACCGTAATGACCGCGGGGCCGCCGTCAAGGCGATTGCCCACGCGCTCGAGCTCGGCTATTCCCGCAAGCTCCTGCTGGCGGATCCGCAGCTCGGGCCCATGGCTCCCAAGAGGTCCTGATGCTCACGCGACGCTCTGGTCTCACTCCGTTCGAGCGCCTGCTGACGCTGTTCACTCGCGTGCGTCCTGGCGAGGGCCGCGGCGTCCTCATGTTCGCGACGCACGCGTTCCTGATGCTCTTCTCGTACCAGGTCGTGAAGGCGCTGCGCGAAGCGCTGATGCTCACGAAGTACTCGGCGGAAGTGCGCTCCTACGGCGTCGCGATCACGGCGCTGGTGCTCATGATGCTCGTGCCGCTGTACGGGCTGGTGCGGCGCAGGCTCGACGGGGCGCGCCTCCTGCGGGCCGTGACGGTGTTCTTCGCGGTCAACCTTTGGCTGTTCGCGGCCGCCTCGTGGTCGGGGATTTCCGTCGCCTTCGTGTTCTTCGTCTGGGCGAGCATCTACGGGATCATGGTCGTGTCGCAGCTGTGGGCGTTCGCCGCCGACAGCCTCAACGTGAAGAGCGGGCAGCGCCTGTTTCCCGTCATCATGGTCGGCGCCAACGTCGGCGCGCTGGCCGGCGCGAAGACCGCCCAGCTAGCCGTGGCGGCGCTCACGCCCGTCGGGCTGATGATCGCCTCGTCGCTGCTCCTGCTCGCGACGCTGTGGCTGATCGGGCCGGAGCGGGCAGCGGTTCCCGAGGGCTCCCGGGCGATCGCGGCCGAGCACGGCAAGGCGCTGCCGAAGCTGCTCGGCGGCATCGGCCTCGTGCTGCGCGACCGCTACCTGCTGCTGGTGGCGCTGCTGGTCGTGCTGCTCAACTGGATCAACACGACGGGCGAGTTCATCCTGGCCCACTACGTGCAGCTTGCGGCGGCGACCCGCACCGCGGCGAGCGGGGGCGCACTCGACCCGGGCGTGCTGATCGCCGAGTTCTACGGCAGCTACCAGTTCTGGACGACGGTGGTCGGGCTCACGATCCAGCTCTTCCTGGTGGCCCGGATCTACCGGACCGTGGGTGTGAAGGGCGCGCTCGTCATCCACCGGTAGTCGTGGCGATCGGCTACGGGCTGCTCGCGCTGTCGCCGCTGCTCATCGGCTTCGTGCCGATCTTCACCCTGATCCGCCTTGTGAAGATCGCGGAGAACGCCACCGACTATTCGCTCATGAACACGACGCGGCAGGCGCTGTTCCTGCCGGTGGACCGGGACGCGAAGTACGAAGGCAAGACCGCCATAGACACGTTCTTCTGGCGCATCGGCGACCTGATACAGGCTGGCGTCGTCTACGTCGGCCTCAACTGGCTGGGATGGGAGGCGCCCACCTTCGCGGCGCTGAACCTGCTGCTCGCGCTCGTATGGATCGGCCTCGCGATCGCGATCGGCCGGGAGTTCGCGCGCAAGGCCCGGGAGAGCGTCATGAATGCAGCGCCCGAGGCGAACCGGCCGATCGACGATCTCGAGTACTTTCCAGGTGCGTCGCTCGAGCACTTCGTGCACGAGGAGTCCTTCGTGGACGCGGATCCGGGCGACGTGCTGTACCTGTCGGCGTGCCTTTCGGACGGCCGCCCGTTGCCCGGCTGGCTGCGCTTCGATTCGGCGCGGCACTGCTTCGATGGCAGGCCCCCGCACAACTGCGTGGAAGAGTTCACGGTGACCGTCGTTGCGAGCGACGTGGATGGCCTGACGGCCAGGAGCAGCTTCGTGGTTCGCTCGGCCGTCCTGCGCAGGGGCTGAGGGCCGGCCCTCAGCGTGCGGCCGGCGACTGCGCGAGTTCCAGGATCCGGTCGCGGCGTGCGAGCAGTGCCTTGATCTCGGGATCGCCGATCCACCGGCCGATCGCCGACTTCACGCTCGCGGCGTCCAGTCGCCCGAGGCGCGAGCGCATCTCCGGTCCGGTCTTCGCAAGCGCCGTCTCGAATGGCCCGGGGAACTTCGTCCCGGTGCCGAAGGCAGAGCCGTGCCCTGTCAGAAGCAGAGACAGTCCGCGCGCCTGCAGGGTCGGGTCGAGGTCGTAGAGGTATCGGTCGAGGGTGCGGGCCTGGTTGCCGATCAGCGCGTCGAACGCATATGCGAGCTGGAACTCGGCGTTTACGTCGCAGTAGCCGCCTGCGGGCAGGCGGGGCGGCACCGCACCGGCGGCCAGCGGCCTGCGCGCAGGTGCATCCCTGGCGGCCATGGAGATTGCCTGGCAGGTGAGTCCGGCGCGCGTCCCGGCTGCAATGTTCTGGCGGTCCTGTTCGCTCGCCCAACTGGCCGGGCGGCCCTGCAGCACGCCTCCTGCGCCCTCGTAGGTGCGTGCCACGGTTGCAGGCACGAGACCGAGCCGGAGCAGGCGGTCGAGGCCGTAGGCCGCGAGTTCCCGGTCGACGGTGTCCTTCGAGGCTGCCTCGAAGATTGCGTCCACGCTGCGGCCATTCTGCGTCACGCGCACCCGGAGCACGCCGGGCGCGCAGGCTTCGACCGGCTGGACTTCGCCGTCGCGCAGGATCGTGGCGACCGTGTCCTCGTCGACCACCGGCGAGCTCAGGTACAGAGGCTCGGCGGGCACGTCGGCCGGCGCCACCGTCGGACTCGCGTACGCGACGCGCGAGCCCGAGGCGTCCGAAATGAGCGCGGCGGGACGGCCATGGTAGAAGGCCTGGTTCATGCCGGCGTCGAGCTTCACGAGTCCGCCGTCGAAGCGCGAGACGACGGTCTCGTTCCTTGCGACCGTGTGGCCGACGACGACGCGCTTCACGCCGGCCTGCCGCAGGAAAGGCCGGAGCACGTCGGCCTCGGCGCACTCGTTGCAGAGCGCGGCGCCCCGGTACCAGTTGGGTCCGGCGGGGCCGAGGAGCGGGTCGTCGTCCGCCTGGGCGAACCGCGCGACCCGTGGCGCGAGTGCTGTCTTCGCGTCGCCCGCCGGCATCGCGTCCAGGCGCGCCTGTGCGAGCTCGGCGCGCTTTCCGTAGGCGTCCTCGAACACGGTGAGGCCTGCGGCTCGCAGTGCCGCCTCGGCCGAGAGGTAGGCAGCAATCGCTGCCGAATAGTCGCGATCGAGTTCGGCGACGCTTCGGCTGCCGAGGACGAGTGAAGGCCCGCCGTGCATGTACACGGTGTCGTTCACGACGATGATCGCGGACTGCGCCAGCAGCCACTTTCCATACTGGCCATCGGGGCCCAGCAGCCTGCGGTGGCCGAAATAGCCCGGCGGGAAGAGGCGCTCGAAGTCGGCGTCCGTCCTGCCAGGGCCGCGTGCCAGGAACTCCCGCCGTCGCGCGTCGCGCGTCGCTGCGTCCTCGTCGGTGGCATACGCCGCGTACTCGCCGAGGCTCACGTAGCGGAGGTCGCCGAGCACGTTCATCGCCTCGTGATTGCCGACGACGACGTGCACCATGCCGCCTGCCGTGTGCGCCTCCACCTGCAGGCGCATCAGGAGGTCCAGGACCCTGCGCGAGTCGTCGCCCCGGTCGAGCAGGTCGCCGAGGCTGACGAGGTGCGTCCTGCCCGCCTTCCAGTGCAGGTCGCCATCCACGACGCCCTGGGACTGGAGCAGGGTGGTGAGCTGGGCGTACGCGCCATGCACGTCTGCGAACGCGACCACGCGCTCGACGTTCTTCCACTCGACCTGCGGCGCTTCGCCCGCGGCCTGCGCGCAAGGAGCGAGCGGCACTGCGGTGGCCGCGAGCACTGCGGTGGCCGCGAGCGCGGCGCGGACGATGCGCGTCGCGCGGTGACGCAGATCGTGGATGCAGGGTCCTCTCATGTCACCAGGCCCTCAAAAAGTCTTTACTCGGCCCTCGTCGACCATTTCCAGCAGGCGGCGCAGCCGGGTCCAGAGTCGCTCGATTTCGACCCGGGTGAGCCCCATCTGCACCGTCTCACCGTCGCGCCGGACGCCGCGATTCGTGGAGAGAGCCGGCCCGTGCGGCTCGGCGACGAACCGGCCGTCTTCGAGCTTCCATTGCGCGACCACGTCCAGGCGCTCGTGCAGGGCCTGTGGCGTGATGCGGCGCAGCCGCTCGACAGCGTCCGCAGGCAGCCGGTCCACTCGGAGGTCCGCCCACAGGCGTCCCCGGTCGCTCTCGCCCGCGGCGAACGCGACGCCGTTGTCCACGGAGAAGACGCGGGGACCAACCTCGGCCCTTGATATCAGGAAGTTGCCTACGTTGGAGTCGCCGTGCTCGATGAGGAAGGTGAGGATGTTCATCTGCCCAACGTAACGCGCATAGGCGGAGTCCGTCGCGAGGAGCGTCGGCAGGTACACGTCGGCGATGACCTTGACGTCCTGCAGCCAGTACTGGAGGACGCAGAGCACTTCGTCCGCGCCGGTGAACGTGCGCTTCACCTGCGAGGAATACTTCTGGAACTCAGGCAGCGGGACGAAACGCAGGGACGTCGGAGGCACGACGTACTCCGGCGGGTCGAGGAAGAGCTTCTGCAGCTCGTAGGCCGCGAGATCGTAACGAGGAACGTTGTTGAAGCTCTCGGCGCCCGGCTCGGCCTTGCGCAGTTTCAACCGGATCGGCGGCTTGCCGCCGAACGACACCTCGGCCTTGAGCGTGATGTCGCCCTTGGCCTTGGGGCGACTGATCTCGGCGCTTACGATGGTGAACGGGTCGTTGCCCAGCATTCCCTCGAGTTCGGGGACGGGAAGGGTGATGTTGGCGTCCTGTGCCGAAGCGACGCCGGCGCAGGTGAGCAGAATGGTCAGCGAGAGTACTGGCAGTGTCCGCATCGAACTCTCCTCCCGTGGGCCCCTGGGCCGCAATGAATTCCGTGGCGACCGCTCCGCAGGACGGAGCCCGTCTGGCGTGCCGAAGGCGATTCCTTCGGCCAGCGCCTATTCGACGGTGAACAACGCGATGCGGTTCCCGTCCCCCTCGAAATGCCCGATGCGCGTCGCCCGCATTCCGTCGCAGCGCTGCACCGCAGAATCGAAGCCGGCCGCCCGATTTTCCTTCATCGCGTACACGTTGTTCTCGCGGCTCGCCAGTTCGGAGCAGAGATCCTCCTCGGCGACGAACTTCGAGTGCTCCTTGCCGCGACTGGTGATCATCACCCCCTCGACGGGCACGTCGAGGTAGAGGGTGAGGCCGTAGAACGGCCGCATCCCGACGAACACTATCCTGTCGATTCCGCGCGGGTCGACAATCCCGCGGACCGCCGCAGCCATGCTGCGCGCGTCACGGCTCACGTGCACGTGGCCCGCCACGCCCTTGAGCGTGAGCAGCGCGATCGCGGTCAGGCCCGCGATCGAGGCGAGCTTGCGGGGGCCGAGCCAGTCCCACTTCGCCAACGGGCGCGCCATCATCAACGCAAGCGGCACGAAGAGCGGCGTCACGTAGAGCTGCAGCCGGGACCGTGCGAGGCAGAATACGGCCAGCGGCAGCAGGAGCCACCAGGCGAGCAGCAGCCAGTCACGGTCCCGCGCCGCGAGTCGTGCGCGGAGGTCTGCCCGCGACCGACGCGGCCCGCCCGCGGCCACGAGCGCCATCGGCCACCAGGGCAGGGCGCCGAAAAGGAACACCGGCCCGTAGACCTCGAGCGCGCCGTACCACTCGGCGTTGCGGCTGTGCGCGGCCGTGAAGACGCGGTCGTAAACCTCGTAGCCAAGGAAGTAGCCGAGCCGCGTCGGGTCCTGCGCGATCACGATCCCGAACCACGTGAAGGCTACGACGGCGAACGTGGCGAGGCCCAGCGGATCGAACAGCCGCCGGAGCGCTGGACGGTCCCGGAACGCCAGCAGCGCAACCACCGCGAGGAGCGGCAGCAGGCCGGGCGGGCCCTTGGTCATGAAAGCCAGGCCCCAGGCGAGCCACATGACACGGACCCAGCGGCGCTCGAGCGGGCCATCGGCCGGCCAGGCGCGTACGAACGCGTACATCGCGGCGGTCTCGAAGAGCACCAGAAGCACGTCCGTGGACACGACGTTCGCGCCCATGAACGGCGCGAGGGACAGCCCGTACACGAGCGCCGGGAGCCACGGCCGCGCCGGGCAGAAGCGCCGACCTAGGCCGAAAACGAGCAGGCCCGTGGCCACGAATGCCAGGGCCCCCGGCAAGCGCGCGGCCCACTCGTTCCTGCCCAGCGTCGCAAAGCTCGCCGCCAGCGCCCAGTACGTGAGCGGCGGCTTGGTCAGGTGCGCGTGCTCGCCATCGATGGTCGGTATGAGGTAGTCGCCGCTACCGAGCATGTGGAGCGCGGTCGACGTATAGCGGCCTTCGTCCGGCTCCCAGATGGCGCGCGTCCCCTGGAACGCGAACGCGAGCACCACGAGGAGCAGCACGAGCCAGGCGGGCGGTCGATTGCTCATGCTCATGCTCATACCATGCTGCTGAACACGCGTACGCGGTGCTTGTGGTAGGGCAGGACCTCGAGCAGGTCGCCTTCGCGCAGCCGCTGCTGGATGCCACGCCACCACTCGGCGGTCAGCGTCTCGCGGTGCGCGTCGAGGTAGACCTTCTTCAGCTCGGGGTCGAAGCCGAGGAAATTGATGAAAGTCTCCGGGAAGACGTCGTTCTCGGCCACGTAGTACCAGGTCTCGCTCATCATCTCGTCTTCCTCGTGCTGCGCCTCCGGGATCTCGCGGAAGCGGCAGTCGGTCACGAGGCAGAGTTCGTCGTAGTCGTAGAAGATCACGCGGCCGTGGCGGGTCACGCCGAAGTTCTTGAGCAGCAGGTCGCCGGGAAAGATGTTGGTGACCGCGAGGTCGCGGATTGCCTGCCCGTAGTCGAGCACGGCTTTCTCCGCCTGGTCGCGCGTCGCGGTGCGCACGTAGAGGTTGAGCGGCGTCATGCGGCGCTCGACGTACATGTGGCCGATCACGAGTTCCTCGCCGTCGTCGCGGACGGTATTCGACGTCTCGGTGAGGAGTTCCTGCAGCAGCTCGGGCGCGAAACGCGCCTTCGGCAGCGTCACCAGCTTGAATTCCTGGGCGTCCACCAGCCGGCCAGCGCGGTCGTGCTTGAAGACGAGGTCGTACTTCTCGAGGACGTCCTGGCGCTGGATGTTCTTCTGTTCAGGGAACTTGTCGCGGATCACCTTGAAGACCACGTCGAAGGAAGGCAGCGTGAAGCACACCATGACGAGCCCTTTCTCGCCCGGCGCCAGCGCGAACTGGTCGTCGGAGCGCTGCAGGTGCCGGAAGAGCTCGCGGAATCGCTCCGTCTTGCCCTGCTTGGCGCGCCCGAGCACGGTGTAGAGCTCGCTCACCTTCTTGAGCGGCAGGATCTCCTTGAGGAACTTCACGACCTCGCCCACGTGGGCGAGGTCGACGTGGAAGTACGATCGGGTGAAGCTGAAGAGCACGCTCACCGTGCCTCTCGTCCAGCATGACGGCGTCCACGAGCACGCCGCTCTCCTGGTTGCGCAGCGCCACGACGAACGGCAGCGTCCAGCCCCGCCCGCTGATGCGGCCGACCAGGTACGCCCGCGTCATCTGGTAGAAGACTTCCTTGATGACCTCGAGCCGCTCGATCGGTGCGTCGCTCTCCGCCCGAGTCGAGCGACGCTTTGATCTCGTCGGCCACGCGCTTCACGCTCAGATCGAAGTCCCGGTACGGGGTGTGGAAGCGGAAGTCCGCGAGCAGTTCCTCGACCAGCAGGTCCACCGATCCGCGGTTCGCGTAGACCTTGGTCTCGACGTGGGTCGTGACGCTGCCGAGCGGATCCATGTCGAGTGCCACGAACTCGACCGCCGGGTCGACGCCGACGGTGGCGAACGTCGTGCGCGTGACGGACGAGAAGAAGGTCTTGGGAAACTCGCTGTCCGGCAGCGGGTCGATGATCTCGGCGAACCGGCGCTTGATGCTCGACCAGACGGCGCGCTCGTGAACGTCCTCGCCGAGTTCGTGGCGCATCTGTTCGACCGCCGCCTGCGACGTACCTGCTGTAGAGGTCGATGCGCTCGACCGCGTCGCGCTGGCTGCCACGCCAGTCGCGGTCCTCGAAGCGCTGGCGCGCGCGCTGCGTGATCGGCGCGGAACTCCGCGTTGTATTCCGCGAAGGAGTCGACCAGTGCCTGGGCGCACTCGCGGATCAGTTCGTCGCGCGTCCGCGCCTTCGGCGACCGTCGGCTCAATTGCCTCCTTCCGTCGCTCAGGTCCCGGTCTGCGGCGCGCCTACAGGTTGCCGATCATCGCGTCGCGCGAACTCGCTGCACTTGACCTCGGTCGCGCCTTCCATGAGTCGCGCGAAGTCGTAGGTGACGGTCTTCTGCGCGATGGTGCGGTCCATGGCGGTGATGATGGCGTCGGCGGCCTCGTACCAGCCCATGTAGCGCAGCATCATCTCGCCGGAGAGGATCACCGAGCCCGGGTTCACCTTGTCGAGGTTCGCGTACTTCGGCGCCGTGCCGTGCGTCGCCTCGAACACCGCGTGGCCGGTCATGTAGTTGATGTTGCCGCCCGGCGCGATGCCGATGCCGCCCACCTGCGCGGCGAGCGCGTCCGACAGGTAGTCGCCGTTGAGGTTCATCGTCGCGATGACGTCGAACTCCTCGGGCCGCGTCAGCACCTGCTGCAGCGTGATGTCGGCGATCGCGTCCTTGACGATGATGCGGCCGGCCTTCTTCGCCGCGTCCTGCTCGGCGTTGGCCGCCTTCTCGCCCTTCTCGGCGCGAGTGCGCTCCCACTGGTCCCAGGTGTAGGTCTGCGCGGCGAATTCGCGCTCGGCGAGCGCATAGCCCCAGTTGCGGAACGCGCCCTCCGTGAACTTCATGATGTTGCCCTTGTGCACGATCGTGAGGCTCTTGCGCTTGTTGTCGATCGCGTACTGGATGGCGGCCCGCACCAGTCGCTCGCGTGCCCTCGCGTGACACGGCCTTGATGCCGATGCCGGAGCTGTCCGGGAAGCGGATCTTGGCGTAGAGCTTCGGGAACGACTGCTTGAAGAGTTCCTTGAACTTCTCGTTCTCGGCGCTGCCCGCCTCGAACTCGATGCCGGCGTAGATGTCCTCGGTGTTCTCGCGGAAGATCACCATGTCCACCTTCTCGGGCGCCTTCACGGGGGAGGGCACGCCCTTGAACCAGCGCACCGGGCGCAGGCAGACGTAGAGGTCGAGCATCTGGCGCAGCGCCACGTTCAGCGAGCGGATGCCGCCGCCGATCGGCGTCGTGAGCGGGCCCTTGATGGAGACCAGGTAGTCACGGCAGGCCTGCACGGTCTCTTCCGGCAGCCAGGTGTTGTAGAGGTCGTTCGACTTCTGCCCGGCGTAGACCTCCATCCAGTGGATCTTGCGCTTGCCGCCGTAGGCCTTCGCGACGGCGGCGTCGAGCACGCGCACCGAGGCGCGCCAGATGTCGGCCCCGGTGCCGTCGCCCTCGATGAACGGGACGATCGGCTGGTCGGGGACCTGCAGGCGGCCGTTGGAAATGGTGATCTTCTGGCCCTCGTGCGGGCACATCAAGCTTGAGCGCTGCTGGACATCTGTCGAGCTCCGGAGGTTCGCCGAGACTGGGAAAATAGGGGTTGAATCGTAGCACAAGGCTGCGCCCGGGACGGGGTCGCCACGACCCTCAGAGCAGGCGTGCCCAGGCGGCGCGCACCCCAGAGGATTCCCCTGACCGTGTCCACGCGAACAGCAGGCCGTCGCCCGCCCGCGCCATCTGCGGGAAGCCCGACGCGCGCGCCACGTCGGCGTGCGCGACCACCGACGTCATCCCGGCCGGCCCGGCGCGAGTGAATGGCTGCGCACGAATCTCCGCCCCGCCCGGGACCTCCGCCAGCCAACTCACGACCGCCCGGCCGTCGGGCAGCAGGACGACGTCCACCCGGCCCGCGACCTTGCCGGATGCGACCTCGAATGCACTCGAAAACGTGCGCCCGCCGTCGTCGGAGAACGCGAGGCGCACGCGCGGTAGGTCCGGTGCCGTGAACCACGCGACGACCACTGCATCGTCGCGTGCGTCGACGGCTGGCCCGTTCACCGGGCAGGCACGGATCTTCCATCCATCGTTCGCCACGTGAATCGGGCTCGACCAGCCGTCCGCCGTGCGGCGCACCAGCGCGATGTCGCGCGTCTCGTCCTCGCCTCGATCCCTGTAGACGAGCACCGGGCCTTCGCGTGCGAGTGCTGCGCTGGTCTGGCAGCAGTCGCAGACACGGGCGTCGATCTCGTCATCGGCTCCGAGCAGTCGGCCGTCGTTTCCGATCCCCGCGGTTCGCAGTGTCATCGCACCGGCCGTGCCGCCCTCGTGATCGTGCTCACCGGACGTGTGGCGGCCATCGAGCCAGGCGGCCTGCAGGGATTCGTCGGTCCCGAACAGCGAGACGAACCCGTGCTCCGTGGGCGTGCCATCGTCGTGCGGTGAGAGCGGCGCGGACCACGTTACGCCGCCGTCGGCGCTGACCGCGATCCGCACGTCGTACGCATAGGCGTCTCCCGGCTTCTGCTGCAGCCAGTGCGCTGCCCAGGCGCGCCGGCCCAGGGGTACGACGGAGGGAAAGTCGGCCCAGTTGACGAACCAGTCGCGGCCGCTCGACACGATCCCGGGACGGGTCCACTTCGAACCGACCCACGCTGAGTACCGCAGGGCGAACCCGCCGTCCGCCGTCGGCTCCAGCCAACTCATGACGGGCGTGCCCTCGGGGCTCGCGGCCAGGTGCGGGTAGCGGCTGCCGGCCGCGGCTGGCGCGACGGTCTCGGTGGCGGTATCGAGCCAGGTCGCGTCCGGATCGCGGCCCTGGCAGGCGGCCAGGCTGGTCAGGGCGATTACTGCGGTGAGCCAGCGTGACATCCGGGCAATTGTGACTGATTTCTGGTGATTTCCCGCAAATCGCGGGCGCCGGTGGCGGCTTTCCTTGCCACTGCGGCCTGATCGCGCTACGTTCGCCTCGCGATACGAGGTGCCAGCGCGAGTGGATTCGATCCTGCATGCAGTCAGACGACGTCAGCGCGCCCTGGCAAGGGCCGTGCTGGCACTGTTCTGCCTCGCGTGGCTGCAGGCGGCGGCGCTGCCTTGCGTCATGGCGCACGCGGCATCCGACGCCCCGGCGAGCCACGACTGCCCGTACTGCCCACCGGGCGACGTGCCGGCACCTCCGGGTGACGGCGAGGCCGGCTGCGCGTACCCGCATCAACCGCAGCTGGACGCGCGCGCTGCCGCGTCGCTGTTCCTGGCGTTGCCCCGTGCTGGTCGTGCAGCCCGTGACGCAGTCGAGGTCACTCTCCGCGTTCGGCCGGCGTCCCTCCTTCGGACCCCGTTCCCCGCGTACCCATCCTGTCCGTCAGTTTCTGCCGCTACCTCGAGTAGAGCCTCTCCCGGCCCACGTCCGCCAAGGACGCGTTCGATGTTCCCACTGCCCGGGAGGCTCTCTCATGGCACAGGAATGCCCGGCACCTGAACAAGGCCGGCTGAATCACACACGACTCTTCCGCGGTCCTCGCGCTCGGATTGCTCGCGGTCGCCTGCCTGGTGGCAGCGCCAGCCTCGGGCGCGGACCCGCGCTGTCCCTCGCGCCGCAGAGCGACTCGCGATCGCGCGCGACGCCGTGCTGCAGCAGCTCGCGCCGAGTCCGCCGGCATGCGCGAACGCGCCATCGCGGAGGGGCAGCTCATGGACCCGCGGCTGCGCGTCGGCGCGGTCAACGTCCCCACCGACGGCTTCAGCTTCACGGCCGGAGGACATGACCATGGTGGAGGTCGGCGTGACCCAGGAATTCCCGGCGGGCCGCACGCGCGAGCTGGCGCGCCGGCGCATGGAGCAGGCCGCCACCGCTTCGGAGGCGGCCGCGGGCGACAGCAGGCGCGCCGTGCAGCGAGAGGTTCGCCGCGTGTGGGTGGAACTCGCCTACATCGAGGCGGCGCGGCAGCAGCTCGCGAGCCAGTCGTCCTGGGTGGACCAGATGCGCGCTGCCGCCCGCGCCCGGTACGCGTCGGGCGAAGGCAAGCAGCTCGAGGTGCTGCAGGCAGGGCTGGACGTCGCCATGCTGAAGGAGCAGCAGCTCGACCTCGACCGCGACGCAGGCGATGCGGCGGGCGCAGCTCGTGCGCTGGCTCGGCGACGACGACGCGGCGCGGGCCGGGCCGTTCACGCTGCCGGCGCGGACGTGCCCTGCCGCCGCTTGCGGAACTGGAGGCGCGACTCGCGAAGCACCCGGCGCAGCAGGACTACGAGCTGCGCATCGAGGCCGCGCAGACCGCCGTACAGCTCGCCGAGCAGTCCAGGCGGCCGGGCTGGATGCTGGACCTGAGCTACGGATTCCGCAGCGGCGAGATGGCGGACGGTGAGCCTCGTTCCGACATGGTGACGGCCATGGTGCAGCGTGGACCTGCCGTTCTTCCGCGGCAACCGGCAGGACCGGGAGGTCGCCGCCGCGCGCGCCGAGGCGCAGGGCCTGCACGAGATGCACACCGATCACCAGCGCGAAATGCAGCGCGATGCTCGAGGAGGCCTGGGCGGTCGCGGACCGTACCGGCCAGCTCGAGAATTTCTACGAGAACGACCTCGTGCCGCTGGCCGACCAGTCAGTGCAGGCGGCGCTGCTCGCGTATCGCAACAACCGCGCGATGATCGACGACGTGGTGACCGCGCGTCGTGTCGCGCTCGAGACCAACCTGAAGCACCTGCGCATGTCGGCAGATCGCGCGCAGGCGCAGTACGACGTGGACTACCTGGCGGGAGAAGAGCCATGAACAGGACAGCGGGTCGTGATCAGCGGATCGGACGGCAGATGGCGGAGCTGCACCCAGATCGCCGCGGTCGCCGCAGCGCTCGTCGCGCTGGTCGCCGCCGGCTGCAGCCGGCAGCACGGGACGCCCGCGGCCTCGGAGCCGGCGAGTGCCGCGGCGGACGACAGCGCCGTCGAACACGCGCAGAAACACATGAACCCGAAGTACCGGTGTCCGATGCATCCGGACGTGGTGCGCGACGCGCCGGGAGCGTGTCCGATCTGTGGCATGACGCTGGTGAAGTTCGAGCCAGGTCCGGCCGCCGAGGCCGGCGATCCGACCGCCGCCACCGTGAGGGACCGCGCAAGCCCCTCTTCTACCGCAATCCCATGGACCCGAACCGGACCTCGCCCGTGCCGATGAAGGACGAGATGGGCATGGACTACGTGCCGGTGTTCGCGGACGCGGCGGGACCCGAGGTCCGCATCTCGCCCGCGGTCGTGAACAACCTCGGCGTGCGCACCGAACCCGCCGTCATGGGATGCCCTGCCGCGGCGGTCGACACCGTCGGCTACGTGGGTTTCGACGAGCGCGCGCGTGCGGCAGGTGCGGCCGCGGGCCGAGGGCTGGGTGGAGAGCCTGGCAGTGCGGACCATGGGCGAGACTGTGCGCGCGGGGCAGGTCCTGTTCACGCTCTACTCGCCGATGCTCGAAGCGCGCAGCAGGAATACCTGGACGCGCTCAAGATCGGCAATCGCGATCTCATCGACGCCTCGAAGGATCGTCTTGGCGCGCTCGGCCTCGATCCCGGCACGGCCGGCGCGCCTCGAGAAAGACGGCAAGGCCTCGGGCCGCGTGGCCTACACGGCGCCGATCTCCGGCGTCGTCACCGAGATCGAGCTCAAGGAGGGCTCGATGGTCACGCCGGAGATGGTCGCCATGACGATCACCGAACTCGGCAGCCTCTGGGTGATCGCCGAGGTGCCCGAGGCGCAGTCCGCATGGGTCGGCGACGGGGACCGCGGCGGAAATGCGCTTCCCGTCGCTGCCCGGCGAGCGTGTCGCGGGCCACGTCGACTACGTGTACCCGGAACTCAACATGGAGACGAGCACCGTCAAGGCGCGGATCACGCTCGACTCCCCGCCGGCAGGCATCCGGCCCAACATGCTCGCGTCCGTGAGCCTCGTCGGCACCGGCGGCGGCGAGGTCGTCAACATCCCGCGCAGCGCACTCATCCGCACCGGCAGCGAGGATCGCGTCGTGATCGCGCTCGGCGGCGGGCGCTTCGCGCCGCGTCGCGTCGTGGCCGGCGCGAGAGCGGCGAACGGGTGGCGATCGCGCGAAGGACTGGCGGCCGGCGAGAACGTGGTCGTCGCGGGACAGTTCCTGCTCGACTCCGAAGCCAACCTGCGCGCGGGACTCGGCCGGCTGGGCGGAGACTCGCCGCCCGCCGTCGCACCTGCGGCCCACGAGGCGCAGGACTGACCGGAGGCCATGCCCATGATCAACGCGATCATCCGAGCCTCGCTGGAAAACCGCGCGCTGGTAATCCTGCTGTCCGTCCTGCTGACCTGGCGGTCGGTGCGTACTCGTTCGTGCAGCACCCCGGTGGACGCGCTGCCCGACCTGTCGGACGTGCAGGTGATCGTGCGCACGCCCTACCCGGGGCAGGCGCCGCGCGTGGTCGAGGACCAGGTGACCTATCCGCTCACGACGGCATTGCTGTCGGTGCCGGGCGCGACGACGGTTCGCGGCTACTCGTTCTACGGCGACTCGTTCGTGAACGTGCTCTTCGCGGACGGCACGGATCCCTACTGGGCGCGCTCGCGCGTGCTCGAGTACCTGAGCCAGGCCACGGCAAGGCTTCCGGAAGGCGTGCGACCGGCGCTCGGCCCGGACGCCACCGGCGTCGGCTGGATCTACCAGTACGCGCTGGTGGACCGCACCGGCAAGCACGACCTCGCGCAGCTGCGCTCGATCCAGGACTGGTTCCTGAAGTTCGAACTGCAGGCGCTCGACGGTGTGGCGGAGGCCGCGACCATCGGCGGCATGGTCAAGCAGTACCAGGTGGTCGTGGATCCGCTGCGGCTGCGCGGCTACGGCCTCCAGCTGATGATGGTCGAGCAGGCCATCCGCGCCGGCAACCAGGAGATCGGCGGCTCGGTGGTGGAGATGGCCGAGGCCGAGTACATGGTGCGCGTGACCGGCTATGTGAAGAGCATCGAGGACCTCGAGCGCATCCCCGTGATGGCGACGAAGGGCGGCACGCCCGTGCTGCTGCGCGACGTCGCCGAGGTGCGGATCGGCCCCGAGATGCGGCGGGGCATCGGCGAACTCGACGGCGAGGGCGAAGCGGTGGGCGGGGTGATCGTGATGCGCAACGGCGACAACGCGCGCGCGACCATCGAGCGCGTCAAGGCCAAGCTCGAGGAGCTTCGTGGCAGCCTGCCGGCAGGCGTCGAGATCGTCACGACCTACGACCGCTCCGCGCTCATCCAGCGCGCGGTCGACAATCTACGGCGCAAGCTGGTCGACGAGTTCATCGTCGTGGCGCTGGTGTGCCTCGTATTCCTGTATCACGCCCGCTCGGGGCTGATCGTGGTGATCGTCACGCCGATCGCGGTGCTCTCGGCATTCATCGTCATGCACCTGCAGGGCATCAACGCCAACATCATGTCGCTCGGCGGCATCGCCATCGCCATCGGGACGCTGGTGGACGCGGCGATCGTGATGATCGAGAACGTGCACAAGAAGCTCGAGCGCGGCGTGCTGGAGGGCGCGGAGCGCATGAAGGCGATCTACGACGGGTGCCGCGAGGTCGGGCCGTCGCTGTTCTTCTCGCTCATGATCGTCGCGCTTTCGTTCCTGCCCGTGTTCACGCTGGAGGCGCAGGAGGGCAGGCTCTTCGCGCCGCTGGCCTACACCAAGACCTACGCCATGCTCTGGGCGTCGCTGCTCTCGATCACGCTGGTGCCGGTGCTGATCTACTGGCTGGTGCGCGGCAACATCCGGCCCGAACGCGCCAACCCGGTGAATCGCGCGACGATGGCCGTCTACCGGCCGTTCCTCGAGTTCGCGCTGCGGGCGCCCTGGACCGTGATCCTGGCCGCGACCGTGCTCGTGTTCGCGACGCTGTGGCCCGCGTCGCGGCTCGGCACCGAGTTCATGCCGGAGCTCGACGAAGGCGACCTGCTCTACATGCCGACCACGCTGCCCGGGCTTTCGACCGACGCGGCACGCTCGCTGCTGCAGCAGACGGACAAGCTGATCAAGACCGTGCCCGAGGTGGAGCGCGTGTTCGGCAAGGCCGGTCGCGCGGAGACGGCCACCGATCCCGCGCCGATCGAGATGTTCGAGACCACGATCAAGTTGAAGCCGCGCGACCAGTGGCGGCCCGGGATGACGCCGGAGCAAGCTGAAGGCAGAGCTCGATGCGCTGGTGAAGTTCCCGGGCGTCTCCAATGCCTGGGTCTATCCGATCAAGACGCGCATCGACATGCTGGCTACCGGGATCCGGACGCCGGTCGGCATCAAGATCATGGGGCCGGACCTCGCGCACCATCCAGACGATCGGTCGGCAGATCGAGGACATCCTTCGCAAGGTGCCGGGCACCACGTCCGTCTATGCGGAGCGCACCGCCGACCGGCCGCTACCTCGACGTCGACATCGACCGCGTCGCGGCCGGCCGCTACGGCCTGAACATCAAGGACGTGCAGGACATCGTCGGCAGCGCCGTGGGCGGCATGACCGTGAGCTACACGGTCGAGGGGCTCGAGCGCTACCCGATCAACCTGCGCTATCCGCAGGATTTCCGCGATTCGCTGCAGAGCCTGCGCGACCTTCCGCTCGTGACGCCGACCGGCGCCAACGTGACGCTGGCCGACGTCGCCAGGGTCGAGGTCGCGGATGGGCCGGGGATGATCAGGAGCGAGAACGCCAGCCCCTCGGGCTGGGTGTTCGTGGACCTCCCGGGCCGCGACCTCGGCGGATACGTGAACGACGCGAAGGCAGCGCATCGCGAAGGAGCTGAAGCTGCCGCCCGGTTACAGCCTCGGCTGGTCCGGCCAGTATGAATACCTGCGAGCGCGCCGTCGAGCGGCTCAAGGTCGTGGTGCCCCTGACGCTCGCGATCATCGTGCTGCTGCTGTACCTCAATTTCCGCAATGCCGCGCGACGTGCTGCTGATCCTCGGCGCGCTGCCGTTCGCGCTGGTGGGCGGCGTCTGGCTCCTCTACCTGCTCGACTACGACCTCTCGATCGCGGCGGCGGTCGGGCTTCATCGCACTCGCCGGAGTCGCGACGGAAACGGGCGTGGTGATGGTCATGTACCTGGAGCACGCGTGGGCGGAACGGCGGGCGCGAGCCGCGAGCGAAGGACGGAGCCGACGCGCGCAGGAGTTGCGGGACGCCATCGTCGAGGGCGCGCTGCTCAGGCTGCGGCCGAAGCTCATGACGGTGATCACCATCATCGTGGGCCTGCTGCCGATCATGTGGGGGTCGGGCACCGGCTCCGAGGTCATGCGGCGCATCGCGGCGCCGATGGTGGGCGGCATGGTGTCGGCGACGGTCCTGACGCTGGTCATCATCCCGTCGCTCTACCTGATCGTGAACGGCTGGAGGCTGCGGCCGGCGGTAAACTAGCCGCATGAACGACCCGACACACGA
This sequence comes from uncultured Gammaproteobacteria bacterium, assembly GCA_963706755.1. Taxonomy (GTDB): domain Bacteria; phylum Pseudomonadota; class Gammaproteobacteria; order Steroidobacterales; family Steroidobacteraceae; genus RPQJ01. The sequence goes on along the minus strand of CAVPNH010000003.1, from coordinate 98,371 downwards.
TTGTTGCCACGCCGAAGCCAAGGCACCGGCTGAAACACCGGGCCGGGCAAGATTGCTGCCACGCGCAGCCGCCAAGCACGCAGTTGCGGCGCCTGCTGCACGATTGCTGCCACGAGGAGCCGCAGTACCGGTCGCGGCAATGCCGGACACGACTGCTGCCACGCAGGAGGCAGCGGCGCAAGGCAGTGCCGCCGGTCGCAGGGCGCTGCGGCCGGGCGAGACGCTCTATGTCTGCCCGATGTGCCCGGGCGTCGAGAGCCCGGTGCCCGGCGGCCTGCCCGCGCTGCGGCATGGCCCTCGAGCCGGCGATGCCGGTGGCGGCGCGACGGCGAGGATCCCGAACTTCGGGACATGCGGCGGCGTTTCCTGGTCTCGCTGGCGCTGACGGCCCCGCTTTTCGCGCTTGCGATGGCGGGAATGGCCGGCTGGCTGCCCGCGAGCCTGAGTGGCGCGACGGGCGGTCCCTGGGCCCAGTTCGCACTCGCGACGCCCGTGGTCCTGTGGTGCGGCTGGCCGCTGCTCGTGCGCGGTGCCCGCTCGCTCGCGACGCGGCAGCTCAACATGTTCACGCTGATCGGCCTCGGCGTCGTCGCGGCCTATGCATACAGCGCCGTCGCGACGCTCGTGCCCGGCGGCCGTTCCGCATGCGTTCCGGCACGGCGGCGAGGCGGCCCTCTATTTCGAGTCCGCGGCGATGATCGTCACGCTCGTGCTGCTCGGGCAGGTGCTCGAACTGCGCGCCCGCGGCCGCACCGGTGCCGCGCTGCGCGCGCTGATGGACCTCGCGCCGAAGACTGCGCGACGCATCGAGCCCGGACGGGCAGGAGATCGAGATCCCGCTGGCCGAGGCGCAGGGTCGGGGACCAGCTGCGCGTGCGCCCCGGGGAACGCATGCCGGTGGACGGCGTGGTCGTCGAGGGCCGCGGTGCCGTGGACGAGTCCATGGTCACCGGCGAGTCGCTGCCGGTCGACAAGGCGCCGGGGGACGCGGTCATCGGCGGGCACGCTGAACGGCCAGGGGTCGCTGGTGCTGCGCGCCGCGCACGTCGGCGCGGAGACGGTGCTCGCGCGCGTCGTGCAGGCGGTCGCCGAGGCGCAACGCAGCCGGGCGCCGGTGCAGGCCCTCGCCGACAAGCGTGTCGGCATGGTTCGTCCCCGCCGTCATCGCGGTCGCGGTCGTCGCCGCGCTCGTCTGGGCGTTCGTCGGGCCGGAGCCGCGGCTCGCGAACGCGCTGCTCGTCGCCGTCAGCACGCTGATCGTCGCCTGCCCCTGCGCGCTCGGGCTCGCCACGCCGATGTCCATGACGGTGGCGATGGGCCGCGGGGCGCAGGCGGGCGTGCTGTTCCGCGACGCCGGTGCGCTGCAGGCGCTCGAGGACGTCGATACCGTGGTGCTCGACAAGACCGGCACGCTCACCGCAGGGCGTCCCGAGGTCGTGAGCATCCTTCCCGTGGACGACATCGCCGAGTCGGAGCTGCTGCGCTACGCCGCCAGCCTCGAGCAGGCGAGCGAGCATCCGCTCGCGGCCGCGATCGTTCGTGCGGCACAGACGAGCGAGGGTTGCGACTGGGTCGCACCTACGGTTTCGAGGCGATGCCCGGTGCGGGAGCGACGGGCGTCGTGCAGATGCGCCGGGTCGCCGTGGGCAACGCCCGGCTGATGGCCGACGCGGGCGTGGACGTCGGCGCGCTCGAGCCCGAGGCCGAGCGCCTGCGGGAACTCGGCCAGACCGCGGTCTTCGTCGCGGTGGACCACGTGCCGATCGGCATTCTCGGCATCGCCGACCCGCTGAAGCCCGAGGCCTGGGAGGCCGTGCAGGAGCTCAAGCGCCACGGCCTGCGCGTCGTGCTGCTGTCGGGCGACCACGAGGGATCCGTGCGTGCCGTCGCGCAGATGCTCGGCCATCGACGAGATCCATGCCGGCGTGATGCCCGACGGCAAGGCCCGAGGTCGTGCGCCGCCTGCGCGCGGACGGGCGCAGGGTCGCGATGGTGGGCGACGGCGTCAACGACGCCCCCGCGCTCGCCGAGGCCGATGTCGGCATCGCGATGGGAACGGGCACCGACATCGCGAAGCAGACGGCCGGCGTGACGCTCATGAGCGGCGACCTCCGGGCCATTGCACGCGCGCTGCGGCTCGCAGGCGCAACGATGTCGAACGTCCGCCAGAACCTGCTGTTCGCCTTTGGCTACAATTCCCTCGGCGTGCCGCTGGCGGCCGGCGCCCTGTATCCGCTCGCGGGATGCTCGCTCGCGCCGGCCGCGGCCGCGGCGGCGATGTCGCTGAGTTCGGTGAGCGTGATCAGCAATGCGCTGCGGCTGGCCCGGGCCAGGATCTGAAGCGTACTGACGCCGCGTCGAATCGCCCGCCTGCGGCGCCGCACGGGCACATGGAGAACAGGAAAGTGACCCGCACCCTCTCGAGCGACCCGCGACGCGACGGATACCGGATGCCCGGCGAATTCGAGCGCGCACGCCGGCTGCTGGATGCTGTGGCCCGAGCGCCCGGACAACTGGCGCCTCGGCGCCAAGCCGGCGCAGCAGGCTTTCGTGGCGGTCGCCGACAGCGATCGCGGGCAGCGAGCCCGTCTCGGTCGGCGTCTCCGCCGCGCAGTACGACAACGCGCGCCGCAGGCTGCCGGCCGGCGTGCGTGTCGTCGAGCTTTCGAGCGACGATGCGTGGATGCGCGACGTCGGTCCCACCTTCGTCGTGAATGGGCGCGGCGGGCTGCGCGGCGTGGACTGGATGTTCAACGCCTGGGGCGGTCTCGACGGCGGCATCTACTTTCCCTGGGACAGGGACGAAGCCGTCGCGCAGAAGGTGATCGAGATCGAGGGCTGCGACCGGTACCGCGCGCCCTTCGTGCTCGAGGGCGGCGCGATCCACGTCGACGGGCAGGGCACGCTCATCACGACCGAGGAGTGCCTGCTCAACCGCAATCGCAACCCGCACCTCTCGCGCGCGCGAGATCGAGCGCCTGCTCAGGCGCTACCTCGGCGTCGAGACCATCGTCTGGCTGGGCAAGGGCGTGCACCTGGACGAGACCGACGGGCACGTGGACAACCTCTGCGCGTTCGTGCGGCCGGGCGAAGTCGTGCTCACCTGGACCGACGACAGACGCGATCCGCAGTACGAGATTTCCCGCGACGCGCTGGGAGCGGCTCAGGCAGGCACGCGATGCACGCGGGCGGCGGTTCAAGGTGCACAAGCTCGTGCAGCCGGGCCCGCTGCACATGACGAAGGCCGAGGCCGAGGGCATCGACGCGGCCGAGGGCTCCCAGCCGCGCGAGGCCGGGTCGCGGCTCGCCGGCTCCTACGTCAATTTCTACCTGGGCAACCGTCGAGTGGTCGTGCCGCTGCTCGACCCGAAGCGGGACGGGGCGGCGATGCGCAAGCTCAAGTCCCTCTTCCCGAAGCGCGAGGTCGTCGGCGTCGCCGGGTCGCGAGATCCTGCTCGGCGGCGGCAACGTTCACTGCATCACGCAGCAGGTGCCGAGGACGCGGTTAGTGACCAGCGTTTTGCGAGGGGAGAGCGGTTAGTGACCGGCGGATAGCGGATAGCGGATAGCGGATAGCAGGAAACGGATCGCAGGCGCAGGAGTAATGGCCCCGATGTTGCACGAGGTCCTGAGCGGTCGGCGGCTGACGAAGCTCGAGTACGAGCACGAGTTGCCGAAGCTGCAGGACCGGCTGCTGGATGCGCAGTTCGAACTGCGCAAGAGCGGCGCCCGAGCCGTGGCGCTGATCGTCACCGGCATCCCGGGCGCAGGGCGCAGCGAGGCCGTGAACGAGCTGCTCGGGTGGCTCGATCCGAAGTTCGTCACGGTGTACGGCTTTCGGGAGCCGGACGAGGCCGAACGCCAGAGGCCGCCGTTGTGGCGGTACTGGCGGGTCATGCCGCCGCGCGGCCGCATCGCGATCCTGCACGCCGGCTGGTACGGTGACTTCCTGCGCGAATCCGGTCGCTCCATCCGGCGCGTCCCGCGGACCTCGTGCGCCGCGAAGCCGAGCGCATCCGGTCGCTCGAGCGGATGCTGGTGGCCGACGGCGTCGCCGTCGTGAAGGTGCACCTGCACGTCGGGCCGGAGCTGCAGCGCAGCCGGCTCCGAAAGCTCCGCGAGGACAAGCGCACGCGCTGGCGCGTGACGCGCGAGGACCTCTGGCTGGCCCGGCACTTCCGTCGCGTAGAGCGGGTGCTGGAGCATTGCCTCGAGGTGACCGAGCAGCCGGCCGCGCGCTGGCACCTGGTCGACGGCACGGACCGGCAGCACCGGGCGCTCGAAGTGGGCCGGGTGCTGCTGGCGGGCATCGAGGGCCGGATCGGGCGTGCTGCCCCGGTGACGCTGGCGGCGTCGCGGCCCGGGCCCGGCCGCGCCGCGCTGTCGGGCGGGCACCGCGGCCCGCGAGTCGCGGAGGAGGACTACGAGCGCGAACTCGAGGCACTGCAGGGCCGGCTCGCGCTGCTGTCGCGGCGCAGCCGGTTCGCGAAGCGGGCCGTGGTCGTCGCGTTCGAGGGCATGGACGCGGCGGGCAAGGGCGGGGCCATCCGCCGCATCACCGCAGCGCTCGATGCACGGCAGTATCGCGTCGTTCCGATCTCGGCGCCGTCACCCGAGGAAATCGCGCGTCCCTTCCTCTGGCGCTTCTGGTTTCACCTGCCGCCGCGCGGCAACTACACGATCTTCGACCGCTCGTGGTATGGCCGCGTGCTCGTGGAGCGTGTCCGTGGATTTGCGGCACGGCCCGACTGGCAGCGCGCATACGCCGAAATCAACGAGTTCGAGCGGCAGCTCACCGAGCATCGGCTCGTGGTCGCGAAGTTCTGGATGTCCGTGAGTCCCGGGGAACAGCTGGCGCGCTTCAGGGAGCGCGATCGCAACCCGTTGAAGCGGTTCAAGGTGGATCCCGAGGACTGGACGAATCGCGGGCGGTGGGCCGCCTACCAGCGCGCCGCCAGCGACATGCTTGCGCGCACGAGCACCCGGCACGCCCCGTGGCACGTCATCCCGGCGGACGACAAGCGATACGCGCGGCTCCTGGTGCTGCGCCGCCTCTGCGAGCGGATCGAGGCCGCGCTCGACTAGAACCAGATCGAGAAGAACACCCGCAGCACGTCTGCGCCGAAGTGATACAGGGGCTCCGTGGCCGGCCGCACCCCCCTTGGGGATGTCGCGGAAGTCGGCGTAGTCGTAGAGCGCGTGGTCGTAGAAGATGTTCACGGTCGAGCGCTCGATCCCGCCCCACTCGAACGGGGGCAATCGCCAGGTGGCACCGACGGTGACCATCTGGCTCTGGAACGTGCTCAGTTCCTTGTCGCGCCCCACGAAGTTCTGCGAATCCTCGTACGGGAACAGGTCGGAGTAGAAGTCGGCCGCCGACTGGTCGTACCAGCGGTAGTCGGCCTCGAGGATCCACCGTTCGCCGATCGGATGCGTATAGCCGAGGCGCGCGGTATTCGCGCCGACGCCCCAGGTGTCCGTGTAGTAACGGTACATGCCGTGCAACGCGGCGCGATACCAGAGGTAGTAGTCCGCCGTGACCGACACGGCGTTGCTGGTTCGCGTATGCGGATAGATTTCCGGCTCCCACAGGTAGCTGGTGGTGTCGTCAGGATCCCTGTACCGGGCAGAGCGGTACGGATTGTTCAGGTAGCCCTCGTCGGTGATGGTCTCGAACGTGAGGCCCATCATGAGCTCGGGCGTCAATATCTGCGCGACGCCCAGGCGGTAGCTCCAGCGATCGACGGGCTCCTTGAAGGCCGGGTCGGTGTTGTTTCGCACCTCGTCCCATGCGCGGCTGAAGCCGAGCGAGACGGTCGTCAGGTCCCCGAACATGTCCTGGCTCAGGTCGAACGACGCGGTGTTCGCGGTGTAGTCGTCTTCCTCGCTGTTGGTGTACGCGAGCGAATACTGGGTCTTGCCGTTCAGCATGTCCGCTGCGAGGCTGGCCTGCCGTCGCGTTTCCTTGTACGGGCTCGCCTGCGTGACCACGTCGATCGACGCGCTCGAGACCATGTCCACGTAGTAGTTGGCGGCCACCGAGAACTTCTCGCCGAACTTCTTGCGCACCAGCAAGGACGGCCCGTCCACCGTCACACCGCCGCCTTCGTAGCGGTGGTAGAGCGCGTCGGCGCGGTCGTCCGGCAGGACGGCAGCCCTGGCGGGCGCGGGCAATGCCAGCGCCAGCGCCAGCAACGATGAAATGTCCTTGCGAAGGTGACTCATGGCGATGCTCAGTTGCAGCCGCAGCCGCCGCCGTGACCACCGAGGGCCCCGCGGGCGCCCTCGCGGGCCTCGTAGACGTGCTCGATGTAGGCCAGCGAAACCGGGTCGCGGTCGGCAATCATGACCAGGTCCGCGAAGTTCTGGCGCTCATAGGGCTTGACCCAGGGCTCGACGCCGCTGCAGCCGGCGAGGCAGGCGAGCAACACCAGCAGGGAGCATCGGGCGTAGCGCATGCGGGTCATTCCTTCACCAGGCTCCGGACCATGTCGGCGTACTTGGCCTCGTCGCCGGGCTTGTAGCCGCGATGCACGTAGCGCACGTTGCCGGAGCGGTCGATGAACACGGAACTCGGCATGCCCTCGACGCCGAAGGACTCGGCCACCTGGTTCTGCCGGTCGAAGAGGATCGGGAAACTCACCGGGACCTTGGCGAGCCAGGCCTGGGCCTCGGCACTGTCAGGCTCGACGTTGATGCCGAGCAGGGTGAAGCCCAGTGGCTCGTACTTCGCCTGGATCTGCTGCAGCAGCGGCATCTCCTGGCGGCACGGCCCGCACCAGGTCGCCCAGAAGTTGATCATGACGACCTGGCCCTTGAGTTCGCTCAGGCGGAGCTTGCCTCCGTCGCGGGCCGGCAGAGTGAAGTCAGGTGCCGCGGCGCGTGCGCCGGTCGCGAGGACGGCGAGGAGTGCGAGTGCGGCGAGGGATCGGAGATGGCGCATGGATTACTCCACGGTCAGAAGAAGGCCGTGAGGCTGATGCTGAACTGCAGGTTATGGGTCAGCTTGGTCTTGCCGAGGAGGTCGCTGTCGAACATCTGGTCGCGGGCGTCCAGGTGGGCGGCGAGCCAGTCGGTCACGAGCAGGCGGAATCCCGCGCCCGGCGTCAGCGTGAAGTGATCGTCGCCGCCGAAGCGGGTGCTGCCGACCCCGAGCGTCGCGTAGACGGCGCTCGGCATTGCGCGCTTGCCGCCCAGGAACACCTCGCCGGGCAGTGCGTTCCAGCCCAGGGCAAGGTCGTAGTAGGTGTACTGCCGCTCGCTGTTCGTGAGCAACTGGGCTGAGCCGCTCAGGTCCTCGTAACTCGTCGTGCCGGCCTTGGCCGACCCGATGGACGCTTCGGCGAACACGTCCTCGGTGAAGTGGTAGGCGATGCGCCCGCCGTAGAGGAAGCTCGAGCCGAAGTCCTCGATGCTGACGGTGCCGATGAACAGGCCCGCCTCGAAGTTCTCGGTGTCGATCGCGGGGGTACTGACGTCGCGGCGTGCGACGCGCGGTTCGACGACCTGCGGGGCGTCCGCGGCCGCGCCGACCGTGTCCTGCGCAAGCACTGCGGACGGTGCCCCGATGGCGCCTGCGACGACCGCGGCGTTCAGAAGAAATGCGTGAAGCCGACGGTCCATTCGTTGATGACCTCGTTGTCGTTGGTGTCCATGAAGATCACGAACTGGCGGTACTCGGCCTGCAGCAGGAAGCGGTCGCTGAGATACCCGCGAAGACCGGCGCCGGCGTAGGCCACGGTGTTCGTGCGGTTGCTCGTCTGGACCAGCGTCGCGTTCGGGTCCACGTAGACGACGCCGCCGCCGATCGAGACGAAGGGCGACACTCGCCACTGCGGCATGAAGATGTGGCCGATGCCCGCCGTGCCCAGCCAGCCGGTCGAGTACGAGCCGAGCAGTTGCGAGACATCGGCGCGCACGAACAGCGACTCGGTGAGCGCATACGACGCCGTGACGGCCACGGTGTCCGCGCCGTCGAAGTCGCCGGCGCCGACGCCGACCTCCCAGCGGTGCTGGACGCGGGACTCCGGACCCGGGCCCGCGAGCTGAACCTCGGCACCGCCCGGGGTCAGCGTCCGCTCGAGCTGACTGCGATGCACCCAGCCTTCGCGGTCACGATCCGTGCGCACCTTGATCCAGTCCGTGCGCTGGCGCAGCAGCGCCACGCTGCCGCCGCGCTCGACCACCTGGGTGACCGGGTAGCCGCGGCCGGGGCCGCTGTGCAGGTCGATGTACGGGTCCTGCACCATGACGCTCTCGACGGCTGCCGCGCCGGCTCCGGACGGAACCAGCGATGCGAGCAGGAGAAGGCCAGTGATCAGGAACGGGTGCATTGCCTCAATTGACCGGCGCGGCAAACGGGTCATTGAAATACTGCGCACCTCCGTCAACCCATTCTGAGACGAGCCTCAACTCTGCAGCGCTGAGGCGCCCCGCGTGGGTGCCACCCGGAGCGAATATCGAGAAGAAGGTCACAGAAGCGTTGGCGCTGCCCGCCTGGAGGGGCGGCGCCACGGGCACCGGCGCGAATTGCGGCTGGCCGGTGACGGGATCGATCCCGACCTGCACCAGGCGGTCCTGCAGCGCGCCGCCGACGAGCTCCTGCTCGTTGTCCGTGGCCAGCAGTTCGCGATAGGCGTGGAACTGGTCCGGCTGGTCGGCAGACGCACCGTCGGTCAGCTCGAGCTGGCCGGGTGGCACCTGCGCCGCGCCGGCCGCCGTGCGGCTTGAATGGCAGTTCGTGCACGTGTTGTCGGCGAGCACCGTCACGCCGTCTGCCGCCAGGGTGACGCGCGGGCGGTTCCACAGCGGGTGGATGTGCTGCTCGTAGTGGATCGTGATCCGGCAGCCTGCCTGCCAGGCCGTCACGCATGGTACGGGCGTCGGCGCCCTGGTCGCGAGGTCGGTATAGCTGTACGCGAAAGGCGCGTCCGGCGCGCGCCCCGCCGCGACCGGGTCGGTCCACACGTCCACGAATTCGACGTTCGTGCTCGGAAGCAGGGCTGCGCAGTCGGTCTGGCAGCTGATGCGCGCGCGCACCTGCGCCATGGTCTCGCCGAAATCCGCGAAGAATGCCGGATTCGTGTTGGGGAACGGCAGGCCCGTGGTCGCGGCGCCGGCGTAGGCCGCATCGAACAGCCCGCTGCGGCCATGCGACAGGCCGCTGTCGGGGTCGTGGCAGCCGTTGCAGCGGAGTTCCTCCCCCGCGCGGACCTGCAGCCAGTTGTCGTGCCGCGGGCCGATGCGCCGGCCGTTGGCGTCGAGCACCGAGATCGCCAGGGCGACATTGGCCGGCACCTTGACCCGCACCGAGCCGTCCGGCTCGATCGGCGCGTAACCCAGCACTTCGCGCATGCCGAAAGCCGAGGTGACCCCGAACGCACTCCCACGGAAGTCGCGCACGTCGCGGTCCGGCAGGCTGACGGCTTTTTCGATGCGCAGGAACCTGGCGGGGCGTTGTGCGGCCAGCGTACGGCCCGGGTCCGCCACGGCGGCGATGCCACCGGGCGCGGTATCCACGCCGTCCACGTCGTAGACGCTGCGGATGTCGAGGATCCCGACGCTTTCCGATTCCAGGTCCGCATCGAAGTCGACGCCCGCCACGCGGTCGAGCAGCACCGGCGGCAGCGCGACCGGCTGCAGTGCGATGATGTCCGTGTACATGACGCCCTCGACCGGGCGCGCCACGGGCAACTGTGTGTTGTTCGACGGGTCGTACATCCAGATTCCGTAGAGCGGCGGGGCAGGGGTCGCGCCTGCCGCCGCGAGGCGATCGGCCGTGCAGGGGACGATCGCCGTGCCCTCGAGCAGGCGGCATTGCGTCCAGCTCACCAGCAGGCGGCCGGTGCCGTCGCGCAGCGGAAACGCCGACTGGTAGCGGCCGCCGGGAGATGGCCCCGCGACCGTGCGTACCACGTTGATCGTCGCCGGCTTCTGCGCCGGGCCCGACAGGACGCCGACATTGGCCGCCGTCGGCTGCGTGTTCTCGACGTAGTTCGAGGCCTCGACTTCGAGCAGTTCACCGCCGCGTTCCGGCGCGACCATCGGCTGGGCGCGCACGAGCAGGTGTCCGTTGCCCATCGGGCGTGGATCGAGGAACTGGATGTCCGAGCCGTCCGTACCCGTCTGGTGGCTGTTCGCGCCGTAGAGCAGCTCGAGCTGGGTGCCGTCCGGCCGCATCGCGTAGATGCTCAATTCATTGTGTCCGGGCGCCCCGTCCCAGCGGCTGAACACGATGCGACCGTCGTCCAGCACCGCGGGATCGAGGTCGTGGCTCTGGTTGAACGAGACCTGGTGGACGTCGCCGCCGTCGGTCGTCATCACGTGCAGCACGAATGCGGGTTCGCGGCGATCCTCGTCCTGGGCCTCGAACTGCGGCTTCCCCTCGTCGAGCAGGATGGCCTTCGACTGGCGCTGCCGGGTCGAACTGAACACGATGCGGCCATCCGGCAGGTAGGCCGGTGCGACGTCGTTGCCCTGTCGGGCGACGATGTCGGATGCGACGACGCGGCGCAGCTCGCGGGTCGCAACGACGTATTCCCATATTTCCCAGGTGGGCTGCTCGTCCGGGGCCACTCCGTCCTGCAGCGGTCGGTGCAGGGCGAACGCCAGCTTCGTCCCGTCGAATGACGGCTCCACGTCGCGCACGTCGCCCTTCCCCTGAGTTACCGGCCCGGTGACGTTGCGTTCGGCGGACGACGGCGACGCGCGATCGCGCACGTACAGGTCGCCGCCCGGGTCGAAATCGAGCAGCTCGCGCGCGTCGACGGCGAGCGCGGCACCGGTCGGCACCGGTCGCTTCACGTAGGCTACGGGGAAGTCGAGCACGATCGGATCCGGCCCCTGGCCACCGCCGGGGCCGACTCCACCGCCGCCGTCGCTGCTGGTGCAGCCTGCCAGGACGGTCGCAACCAGCGCAGCCGAAAGCCGGCCGCGCCACCGCCGGGTCTGGGCGAGATCCCGAAACGCATCGTACATCCGAGGTTCCTCAGTTGAATCGAGCGGGCGCAGTGGTGCGCCTCGCGAGCGATCTTTTCTCACATGCCGTCGCCGGCTCCATAAAGCCGCTGCGTTTGTGTGAGTCCGTTCTCAATACTGCGTACGTCGCTTGGCGAGAGCGTCGGGTACGCCCACATTCCACAGCCAGCGACCGGACGTTCCGGTCGGGGGGGATAGTCGGCATGCGCCTCAGGACGCTCGCAGGGTTTGGTTTTGCCAGGTTGCGCACGGTCGCGACGGCCGCATGCATCGTGCTCGTCGCGCTGCCGGGCGCGGCTGCACTGGCCGACTCACGCACGCAGGCCAAGCGCCTGCACGACCGTCTCGCCGGCGTACCGCCCAGCGAGGCGGTGCTCACCTCGATGGCGGGCGACATAGCCGCCGGCCGCCCGACCGACGCCGCCTACACGGCGATGCAGGACCGCGCCTTCTACGACGTGACGCTCAAGAACTTCGTGATGCCGTGGACGAACGAGGAACAGACGGTCTTCGCGCCGCTGAACGACTACGTTGCGACCGTGATCGGCATGGTTCGCGACGACGTTTCTCTCGACCGGGTCCTGTACGACGACATCCTCTACGTCGGCAGCGGCGCCTCCGGCGTGCCGGCGTATTCGCCGTCGAACAACGATCACTACGCGGCCCTCGAGGCGCAGGGCGCGAGCCTGAAGGACGTGCTGGCACAGACGACCCAGTCGTCGATGAACGGGTTGCCGCCGGGCGCGACCGCCGGCGTGATGACGTCACGGGCGGCCGCGCAGGCGTTCTTCATCGCCGGTACCAACCGCGCGATGTTCCGCTACACCCTGATCAATCACCTGTGCACGGACATGGAGCAGGTGTCGGATACGACCCGGCCGCCCGATCGCGTGCGCCAGGACGTGAGCCGGAGCCCGGGCGGGGACAGCCGGTTGTTCCTCAACAACTGCGTCGGCTGTCACAGCGGCATGGACCCGATGGTCCAGGCCTTCGCCTATCACGACTGGGACGAGAGCGCCGGACGGCTGGTGTACACGGCTGGCATCGTGCGACCGAAGTACTTCCACAACAAGGACACGTTCCCGGCCGGCTATTCGACACCGGACGACCGCTGGGACAACTACTGGCGCAAGGGCCGCAACTCGCTGCTCGGCTGGGATCCGTCCCTGCCGGGGAGCGGCCAGGGCGCGAAGTCGCTCGGGCTCGAGCTGGCGCACACGGACGCGTTCGCCGGTTGCCAGGTGAAGAAGGTCTTCCGCAGCGTCTGCTTCCGCGATCCGAGCGACGCGCAGGACCGGGCAAAGATCCAGGCGATGACGGGCTCGTTCAAGGCGAGCGGCTACCAGCTGAAGCGTGTGTTCGCCGAGGCCGCCACGTATTGCATGGGTGACTAGGGAACACCATGAACACCACGACACTGCGAACCTGGACGATTCGTGCCGCCGCCGTCGGCGCCGCCACGCTGCTGCTCGCCGGCTGTGGCGGCGGCGCCCAGACGAACGCAAACCCCGTCACCTCTGGCGGCACGCCCGCCGCTTACAGCGGCCCGCCGCCCGCCACGGCCGACGTGCAGGCGTTCAAGATCAACGTCTGGGACAACCTCAAGGCCGACAATCGTTGCGGCAAGTGCCACGTGGCCGGTGGGCAGGCGCCGCAATTCGTGCGCCAGGACGACATCAACCTCGCCTACGCCGCCGCCAACGGCGTCGTGACGCTCTCGTCGCCGCGCGATTCACGCATGGTGCAGAAGGTCGCCGGCGGCCATAACTGCTGGCTCGCCAGCGCCGCGGCCTGCGCCGACATCCTGACGACCTGGATCAGCAACTGGGCCGGCGCGGCGGCGGGCGGCGGCATCCAGGGCGTCGTGCTCAAGCCGCCGGTGATCAGGGACCCGGGCGCGAGCAGGGCATTCCCGGCATCGCCCGCGATCTTCGCGACGACGGTGTACCCGGTGGTGAGGCAGTACTGCGCTCGCTGCCACGCGCCGACGTCGGCGAGCCCGCAGTCGCCGTTCTTCGCTTCGGGCGACCTGAACGAGGCCTACGCAGCCGTCAAGGTCAAGATCGACCTCGACCGGCCCGACCAGTCGCGACTGGTGCTCAGGCTGCGCAACGAGTTCCACAACTGCTGGGACGACTGCGCCGCCAATGCCGACGAAATGGAAGCCGCCATCCGTGCCTTCGCAGGGCAGGTGCCTGCCACGCAGGTGGACGCGTCGCTGGTGCTCTCGAAGGCGCTGGGAATGTACGACGGCACGGTCGCGAGCGGCGGGAACCGCTACACGTCGAACCAGATCGGGTTGTGGGAATTCAAGACCGGCAGGGGCAGCGTCGCCTACGACACGAGCGGCGTCGAGCCGGCGCTGAACCTCAACCTGTCCGGCGACGTCACCTGGGTCGGTGGCTGGGGCATCAACGTTCGCAGCGGCAAGGCGCAGGGTTCGACCGCCGCCAGCCGCAAGCTGCATGACCTCATCGCGGCCACCGGCGAGTACACGATCGAGGCCTGGGTCGCGCCGGGCAACGTCGCGCAGGAGGACGCGCGCATCGTCTCCTACTCCGGCGGCACGACGACGCGCAACTTCATGCTCGGGCAGACGCTCTACAGCTACGACTTCTACAACCGGTCCAGCAGCACCGACCAGGCCGGCGACCCGAAGCTCACGACCGCCGCCGCGGACGAAGACCTGCAGGCGACGCTGCAGCACGTGGTCGTGACCTACGATCCCGTCAAGGGCCGGCGGATCTACGTGAACGGCGATTACACCGGCGATGCCGACCCTGCGGCCGGCGGAACCATCGCCGACTGGGACAACACCTTTGCGTTCGTGCTGGGCAACGAGGTCTCGGGCGACCGGCAGTTCCAGGGTGTCTTCCGCCTGGTCGCCGTGTACAACCGTGCTCTCACGGACCAGCAGATCCAGGCGAATTTCCAGGCCGGCGTCGGCGAGAAGTACTACGTGCTCTTCTCGATCAGTCACCTCGTGGACGTGCCGCAGGCCTACATCATGTTCGAAGTGAGCCAGTTCGACAGCTACAGCTACCTGTTCGACAAGCCCACGTTCATCAGCCTGGATCCCGCGGCGCGGCCCGGCACCATCCCCATCGCGGGACTGCGCATCGGCGTGAACGGCACCGAACCCGATGTCGGCCAGGCGTACAGGACGCTGGACACGAACATCACGGACTCGGAGTACGGGCCGCTCGGCCAGCGGCTGTCGTCGATCGGCACGGTCATTGCACTGCAGAAGGGCCCGGACGCCGACGAGTTCTTCCTGACCTTCGACGTGCTCGGTACGCACACCAACGTCCGCACGGATCCGGTGCCGCTCGCCCCGGGGCCTCCCCCCGACGTGCGCCGTGCCGCCGACATCGGCCTGCGGGTGTTCGACAGGATCAACGCGACCATGTCCAGGCTGACCGGCGTAAGCGCCCAGACGCCCGCCGTGAGGACCACGTTCGACACGGTGAAGCAGGGACTGCCGACCGTCGAGAGCATCGACACCTTCGTCTCCGGGCACCCCGTGGCGATCGCCCAGCTTTCGATCCAGTACTGCAACACGCTCGTCGACGACACGTCGGCTCGCGCTGCGTACTTCCCGGGCTTCAACTTCAATGCCGCCCCGACGATCGCATTCGGGTCGGGCGGGCGGGGGATCGTGGTCGACTCGCTGGTCGGTCGCATGATGCTCACCAACATGGGGACGGACCCGAATCCGACCGATGTGCGCAACGAGCTTGATTCGCTGATCACGCGGCTCACGGCCTGCGGCAACAGCTGCCCGGCCGGGCGCACGCCGACCGTCGTCAAGGCGACCTGCGCGGCCATGCTCGGCAGTGCGGTCACGCTGATCAATTGAGGCGCCTGAAGGAACGCACCAGGTAACGAACCATGATCATTCGCAAGACACCCCCACGCCGACTGGGCCTGAACGAACCGATCCGGCATGCCCTTGGCCATAAACGGCCGGTCACGCGCCGCGATTTCATCGCCCAGGGACTGACGGCGGGCCTCGGCACGGTCGTTGCACCCACGATCTTCAGCCTGTTCGCCGATCCGCGCGCGGCCATGGCCGCGCTCTCGCCGGACCTGCAGGCGCTGCGCAGCAGCTGCGGCATCCAGGTGCTGGGCGCGGGCAAGATCCCGTTCATCTGCATAGACCTCGCGGGCGGCGCGAACATGGTCGGATCAAACGTGCTGATCGGCGGGCCGGGCGGGCAACTCGATTTCCTGAGCACCGCCGGCTACGGCAAGATGGGCCTGCCCGGGGACATGCTGCCCGGCATGACGAACGCGGCGACCGGCACGAGCTTCACCGACACCAGCCTCGGTCTCGCGTTCCACTCCGACAGCGCATTCCTGCGCGGCATCATGGATCGCGTCTCGCCGGCCACGGCTGCCTCGATCAATGGCGCCGTCATCGCGGCGCGGTCCGAGAACGACACCGGCAACAATCCGCACAACCCGATGTACGGGATCTACAGGGCCGGTGCCGACGGATCGCTCGCGACCCTGGTCGGTTCGCGCGCCTCCGACTCCGGCGGCAACTCCATGGCGCCGGCGGGCCTGATCGACCTGTCCGTGCGCCCGACCAAGGTGGACCGTGCCAGTGACGTGACCGGGCTCGTGGACACGGGTCAGCTCGCCAGCCTGCTCAGCGTGGACGACACCGTGGCCGTGATGGAATCGGTCGAGCGCATCAGCAGTCGCAAGCTGCAGATGGTCGATCCCAAGCAGCCCTGGGCGGACCCGAAGAAGACTACGGTCACACGCAACGAAGTCGTGCGCGACCTGGTGAACTGCGGCTACGTCAAGGCGGCCGATGTCGTGGACCGCTTCGGCGACCCCACCAGCCTCAACCCGGACCTGGACCAGGACATCGTCGGCGCCGGCGGCATCTTCAGTGCGGCCGAGTACAACGGCGACGACGAGTTCCGCAAGACCGCCGCGGTGATGAAGATGGTGCTGTCCGGCTACGCTGGCGCCGGCACGATCACGATGGGCGGCTACGATTACCACGGCCAGGGACGCGCCACCGGTGAGTTGCGGGACCTGCGTGCAGGGCGCTGCATGGGTGCATGCCTGGAGTACGCAGCGCGCCGCGGCATGCCGCTGATGCTCTACGTGTTCTCGGACGGCTCGATCTCGGCGAGCGGCCAGGTGGACGACAGCGTCGACGGTCGCGGCAAGTTCATGTGGACCAGCGACAACCAGTCCACCGCCGCGTCGTTCTTCCTGGTGTACAACCCGCAGGGGCGGCCGCAGTTGTTGAACACCGGCGCTGCCGGCGCGGCCCGGCACCAGCAGATCGGCTATTTCCGATCTGATGCGTCCGTGGAGACGGCGTCCAGTCCGGCGGCCAACAACGTCAACCTGCTGGTCGAGACGGTGGCGCTCAACTACATGGCGCTGCACGGCGAGCAGGGCCAGTTCGGGCAGAAGTTCCCCGGCCACGGCCTCGGCTCGTCGGCGCTGCAGGACAGCCTGATCGCGTTCAACCCGATCGTGAGCGGCCGGATCGGCTAGACTCGGGTGGCTTGGAAAAGGCGCCGGAAACCGATCACTGGGCATTGCTCTGCTGCGCTCGCTGCGGCGGGCGGCTCGCGCCGGGCACAATCGTAAGCTGCGAATCGTGCGGGACGCGCTTTCCGCTCGTGGACGGCGTGCCCTGGCTCCTTGCCGAGCCCGAGGTGACGCTCGGCGAATGGCGCACGCGCATGCGCGCATTCACGACCGAGCTCGAAGCCCAGGCAGCCCGTTACCGCGCCGCGCTGAGGCCGGAGGTCGCCCGGGCGGTGGCGCGCAATCGACTGAAGCTCCTGTCGAGCGCCTGCAGCGACCATGCGCGGCGCCTGTCGTCGCTGCTGGCGCCACTCGAGGTGGCCGCTGCGGCGGCCTTGCCCGAAACCTATCGTGCGCTCGCGTCGCCGCTCCCGGCCGGGCAGGGGCTCGCCAGTTACTACGCCAACCTGCACCGCGACTGGTGCTGGGGAGCGGCGGAGAACGAGGCAGCCTATGCGGCGGTCGATCGTGCGCTCGGCCCCGGGAATCCGGGCCGGACGCTGGTGCTCGGCTGCGGGGCGGGGCGGCTCGCCTACGACCTGCACCTGCGTCGCCGTCCCGTCTCGACGATCGCCGCGGACCTGAACCCGCT
This sequence comes from uncultured Gammaproteobacteria bacterium, assembly GCA_963706755.1. Taxonomy (GTDB): domain Bacteria; phylum Pseudomonadota; class Gammaproteobacteria; order Steroidobacterales; family Steroidobacteraceae; genus RPQJ01. Next base: position 81,240 of record CAVPNH010000003.1, on the reverse strand, counting down.
GATGATGATCGTCGCGCGGCGCATGTTCGCGGGAGAGCACGTCGAGCTCTATGAATTCCCGCTGGCGCCGCGGGACCTGGGCTGCCACGCGGTGCTGCGCGATCTTCACGCGCCGGCGCCCGCGCCGCCCGGACTGTGGCCGGTCGTGGCCGACGCGTCCCGGGCACCCTTCGCCGAGGGCGCCTTCGACACCGTCGTCACGCCGTGGCTGATCGACATCCTGGACGAGGACTTTGCGGCGTTTGCGGCCAGGCTGAACCAGTGGCTCCGGCCCGGTGGCCGCTGGGTGAACAGCGGGTCGCTCTTCTTCCAGCACGGCGATCCGGCACGCTGCTATTCCAGCGACGAGTTGCCTGAGCTTCTCGACGCCGCCGGTTTCCGCGACGTGGAGATCACGGAGGAGGTCGTGCCGTACCTCGTGTCCCCGGCCAGCCGGCACGGCCGGATGGAACGACTGGTCACGTTCAGCGCCGTCCTGCGCTCGCGGGTCGAACCGCCGCCGCAGCACCGCAACGCGCCCCACTGGCTCGAGCGCGACGACGTGGCGGTGCCGTTGCTGCCGGAGGTCGAGAGCCAGGCGCTCGCGATGCGCGTCCACAGTTTCGTCGCGTCGCTCGTGGACGGCCGGCGGACGCTGCGCGACATTGCCGACGTCCTGGTGCGCGAGCGGCTGATGCCCGAGGATGAGTCGCTGCCCGCGGTGCGCGAGTTCCTGCGCCGCCTGTTCGCCGAGGCGCAGGCGCCCCGGCGACCCTGAACGCATTGAGATCGGCAAGCCCGGCCAGTAGGCTCTGCGCACGCACCCTTTCGCTTGCGAGGTAAGCCTTCGATGACCAGGCCCGTGTTTCCCGCGTCCCCGGCGCCGCCCGGGGCGCGCGGTGCGTGGCATGAGCGCGAGGAAGCAATCATGGGCACGCGGGTCGCCGTGCAGCTCTGGGCGACGGATCCGAAGCTGGCGGAGCGCGGCATCGACGCGGTCATGGCGGACATGCACCGCACGGACGAGCTCATGAGCACCTACAAGCCCGGGAGCCAGCTCTCGCAGGTCAACGCGCACGCGTACGAACGGCCGGTGCAGGTCGATGCCGACATCATCGACGTGGTGGAGAAGTCGCTGGAATACTCGCGCCTCAGCGACGGCATCTTCGACGTCACCTACGCCAGCGTCGGCTACCTCTACGACTACCGCGCGCAGCTTCATCCGACCGACGACCAGATCGCGGCCGCGCTGCCGTCGGTCGACTATCGGCAACTGCGGCTCGACCGCGAGGCGCGCACCATCCGCTTCCTGAAGCCCGGCATGCGCATCGACCTGGGTGGTTTCGCCAAGGGCTGGGCGGTCGATCGTGGTGTCGAGATCCTGCGCGCGCTCGGCATCGAGCACGCGATGGTCAATGCAGGCGGGGACACGCGACTGCTCGGCGACCGGCTGGGCAAGCCCTGGATCGTGGGCATCCGCGACCCGCGCCGCGACGGCGTCGTGGTCACGCGCATTCCGCTCGAGGACGAGGCGATCTCGACCTCTGGCGACTACGAGCGCTACTTCGAGCACGACGGTGTCAGGCACCACCACATCCTCGTGCCGGGCACGGGCAAGTCTCCGGCGGCCGTGCGCAGCGTCACCGTCATCGGCCCGACGGCGACGCACACGGACGGTCTCACGAAGCCCGTGTTCATACTCGGGGTCGAGCGCGGCATGGACTACGTGCGGCGCGTCGGAGGCGTCGAGGCGGTCATCGTCGACAACGAGGGCCAGATCTTCTACTCGCCGGGACTCGAGCCCCGCAGCTAGGCGCCGGCGGGCGTTTTGTGACGCAGTGCCGCCTGGGAGCTGCCGAACGCCCCGCGAATTGACAGGGCGGCGCGCGCCAGACAACGATTCACTCGACTGAAAAGGGCAAACCCGCTGAAAGGCGGGGACGCAAAGCTTCCGGTCTTCGGGTCTCACCCATGACAGCGGGGTTGCCAGGATGCGAGGCAGAAATTACTTCGCGCGCGCCCGCGTAATGGCGCTGATACAGACGCTCGTCCTCGCGGCGGCAGTCGCAGCGGCACTGGCGTTTTCGCTGGCTGCGCGGGCCTCGTCGGCAACGCTCTCCAGCGGGTCGCCGGCGCCGGACTTCGTGCTCAAGTCCACGGACGGCCGCAACCTGCGACTGTCCGAATACCGGGGCGACGTGGTCGTGCTGACCTTCTGGGCCAGTTGGTGCGGATCGTGCCCGTCGGTGCTCGCGGAGCTGAACGCCTTCGCGGCGGGGCCGGAGGCGGGCCGGCCCGTGGTCCTCGGCGTCAGCCTCGACGGCGACGCCGGCCGGGCCTCGTCGATCGCGCAATCCCTTGGCCTCAAGTTTCCCACGCTGGTCGATGCCCACCAGGCGATCGGGCGTCTCTACGACGTCGAGACCCTGCCGCTGACGCTGGTCGTGGACCGCGACGGGATCGTGCGTGGCAGCTGGGCGTCTGCCCCGGCCCCGAAGACTGAATTCAACCGTGTGCTCGAGGAGATCGGCCAATGATGCGACAGCCCCCGGAATCCGGCCGCACGCGATGGCTCGCGTGGGCGACCATGCTCCTCGTCGCCGGAGGCACCCTGGTCACGGGTCGCGCCGGCGCCGAGGATCCGGCGCAGGAAACGCGCGTCGTCGACCAGGACGTGCAGGACCTGAAGAAGCAGCTCCTGGACCTGAATCGCGACCTGTTCAAGCTCGAGGAGGAAATTCTCTATCCGTCGAGCACCCAGGTCGCCGTGTTCCTGTCCCTCAACGTCGGCGAGTTCTTCAAGCTGGACTCGGTGACGCTCAAGCTCGACGACAAGGAGGTCTCGAACTACCTGTACACGGAGCGCGAGGTGCAGGCCCTGCACCGCGGCGGCGTGCAGAAGCTGTATCTCGGCAACCTCAAGGCCGGCAAGCACGAACTGGTGGCGTTCTTCACCGGCAAGGGTCCCCACGACGTCGACTATCGCCGTGGTGCGTCCTTGTCTTTCGAGAAGACGGTCGGCGCCAAGTATGTCGAGCTCCGCATCAGCGATCGCGAGGCCGCGATGCAGCCGGAGTTCGTCGTGCGCCAGTGGGACTAGGCGGTTCCGCCGCCGATCAATGAGCCGAACCCGAGACAGCATGAAGACGATCTCCCGGCGCGGGCGCGGCTGGATGACCGTGGCAGTCCTCGCGGTGTGCGCGTGCGCCTCGACCGGGGCGCGTGCGGCCGCGAAGGACGCCGACTCGCCGCCGCCCGGCAAGGTCCGAGACCTCGATTACGGGGACGTCCTGTTCCATTTCTTCCAGGACGACTACTTCGGCGCGCTCGTGCGACTTGAGGCAGCGCACGACCTGGGCCGCATGCCGCATCACGACGCGGAAGCGGAACTGCTGTCGGGTGGACTGTATCTCTCGCTCGGCATGCACGCCGAGGCGACACGCATCTTCAACCGCCTGCTGGCCGGATCCGTGCCGCAGTCGGTGAGCGACCGGGCCCGCTTCTACCTCGCGCGGATCGGCTACCAGCGCGGCTACTACGAGGAGGCCTGGCACAGCCTGCAGCAGATCCACGCGCCATTGCCCGGGGCGCTCGAGTCCGAGCGACGACTGCTGTCCGCCAACGTGCTGATGGCCCAGGGCCGGTATGCCGAGGCGGCATCGGCCCTGCAGGCCGCCGGCGCGGACGACGACTGGGCGCCATTCGCGCAGTTCAACCTCGGTGTCGCCCTCGTGCGGTCCGGCGACGCCGCGCAGGGCCGGCGCTGGCTCGAGGTCGTGGGCACCATGCCGGCGACCACCGACGAAGAGCGGTCGCTGCGTGACCGGGCCAATCTTGCGCTTGGCTACGCAATGCTCCAGAGCAGCGAGGCCGAGCCAGCTGCCGCCGCGCTCGCGCGCGTCAGGCTGGACGGCCCGTTCACCAGCCGTGCATTGCTCGGACTCGGCTGGGCCGAATCCGGTGCGCAGCATCCCGACCGCGCGCTCGTGCCGTGGCTCGAACTTCGCGAGCGTCGGCTGCTGGACTCGGCCGTCCAGGAGTCCTATCTCGCCGTGCCGTATGCCTACGCGCAGCTTGCGTCGAACGGGCAGGCGGCGCAGCAGTACCGGTTCGCGGTAAAGGCCTACGCGGACGAAAGCCGGCGCATCGACGAATCGATCGCGGCGATTCGCGCCGGCGGGTTCCTGGATTCGGTCCTGGCCGCAGCTCCGGCCAGCGACGTGGTCGGCTGGTTCTGGCAGTTGCAGAAGCTCCCGGACGCTCCCCAGACCCGCTACCTCTATCACCTGCTCGCGTCGCACGAATTCCAGGAAGGACTCAAGAACTACCGCGACCTGCGCATCATGCAGCGCAACCTGGCCGGCTGGCGCGAGTCGCTGTCCGCCTTCGACGAGATGGTCGCGACACGCGAGCAGGCGTCCATGGAGCGGGAGCCACGCCGGATCGCGACGCTGGAAGGCGCCGATCTCGACGGCCTGGGCAGCCGGCAGGTGGCGCTGGAGCAGCGGGTGGCGGCCATCGTGTCCAGCCGGGACGTTGCGGGTCTCGCGACGGACCTGGAGGGGCGCGAGTGGCGCACGCTCGGCGAGGTGCAGGCCCGGATCGACGCGCTGCCGGCCGGCCCGCGGCGCGATGCGCTGGCAGAGCGTGCGCGTGTCCTGCAAGGCGCGCTGCTGTGGCAGATGGACGAGGCGTACAAGGCCCGGCTGCGCCGCGTGCAGGTGGACCTGCGCGAGACCGGCAAGTTGCTGGCCGAGGCTCGCAACCGCGTGCAGCGGGTCGGGATCGCCGGGGGAACAGCCCCGCGCGATACGGCCGCGTTCGCTGCGCGCGTGAGTGAAGCCGCCGTGCGCGTAGACCGGATCGGCCCGCGCATCGACGCGGCGCGCGCCGCCCAGGAGCGCGTGCTCGCGGACGTCGCCGTGCATGAACTCGAGGCACAGAAGCGTCGCCTCGCGAGCTATGCGACGCAGGCGCAGTTCGCGCTCGCCGCGATCTACGACGGGGCCACGGCCGGGGTGCGGCAGTGAGCGCGCGCATTGCAGTCGCCGTGCTCGCCTGTCTGGTGTCGTCGGCGCCGGCGGACGCCGCCCGCAAGTCGCAGGAGCCGGCCACGCTCGGCGACCTCGCGAAGCGCAGCGCGCCCATACACCGTGACGAGGCCGTCGAGGCGGAGGCGGGGCAGGCGGCCCGCAGTTACGAGGACTTCCTGCGCATCCCCGGTGCCGATCCCGGCATGCGCGCGCAGGCGCTGCGACGGCTCGGTGACCTGCGTCTTGCGGAGGCCGAGACTCTCCGGGCCCAGGACGGCGCGACGTCGGAGGCTGCGACGACTGCGACCCGCGAATCCATCGCGGCCTACCAGCAGCTGCTGACCGAGCAGCCGGACGCGGCCGGGACGGATGCCGTGCTCTACCAGCTCGCGCGTGCCTACGAGAGCCTCGGGGAAACGAACCAGGCGCTGGCCGTGCTCGACCGGCTGGTCGAGGGCTATCCTCGAAGCGCTCATTTCGACGAAGCGCAGTTCAGGCGCGGCGAGGCTTTCTTCAGCGAGCAGCGCTATGCGGACGCCGAGCGCGCCTATGCCTCGGTCCAGGCGCAGGGGCCGAGGTCCGCGTTCTACGAGCAGGCGGTCTACAAGCGCGGCTGGTCGCTGTTCAAGCAGTCGCGCGACGCCGAAAGCAATGCGGCGTTCCTGCTGCTGCTGGACAACGTGCTGGTCGACGCGGGACGCGTTCGGGCGGCGTCCGACCTGTCGCGCGCGCAGCACGAGCTCAGTGCGGACGCACTGCGGGCGCTGGCCATCACGTTCGCCGCAGGCGAAGGGTCGCAGTCCCTGCGGGCCGCGCTGGACGAGCACGGCCCCGCGCCGTACGAGGCGCGCCTGTACGGGGCGCTCGGCGACCTGTACGTCGAGAAGGAACGCTTCCAGGACGGTGCCGAGGCCTATCGGGCCTTTGCGTCGCGACGACCGCTGGATCCAGAGGCTCCGCTCATGATCGTGCGGGCCACCGACGCGTACGCGAAGGGCGGCTTCACGACCCTGGTGCTGGACGGCAAGCGCCAGCTGGTCGAGCAGTACGGCCCGCACAGCGAATACTGGCGCACGCGCGCCCCCGACATCGATCCTGCGGTGAGCGCCGCCGTCCAGGCCGACCTGCTCGACCTGGCGCGATACCACCATGCGCTTGCGCAGAAGGGCTCCGCCGGCGACCGCGACATCGCGGTGCGCTGGTACCGCGACTACCTCGACGGATTCGACGCCTCGCCGCAGGCCCCCGCAACCCGATTGCTGCTCGCGGACCTGCTGTTCGACGGCGCACGCTACGAGGAAGCCGCAGCCGAATACGAGCGCGCCGCGTATTCCTACGCGTCGAGCCCGGAGGCACCACGCGCCGGATACGCGGCGCTCGTCGCCTACGACAAGGCCGGGGCGCAGGCGCCCGAGGCACAGCGCGCCGCGCTGCAGGCACGCGCCATCGATTCCGCGCTGCGATTCGCCGACACGTTTCCGCAGCACCCGGAAACACCGGCCGTGCTGACACGTACGACCCGGACACTGTTCGATTCGGGCGATCGCACACGTGCCGAGGCCGTGGCCCAGCAGGTCCTCGCGCTCGGTGCCCGGGCCGATGCAAGCCAGCAGCGGGTCGCGTGGACCGTGCTCGCACACACTTACTTCGACGAGGGCCGGTACGCGGACGCCGAGAGGGCCTACACGGAACTTGCGGCGCGCCTGCCATCCGGCGATCCGGAGACGACCGAAGTCACGGATCGACTGGCGGCTTCCGTCTACCGGCAGGCCGAGGCGAAGCAGGCGGCCGGCGACGTAAATGGCGCCGTGCAGGAATACCTGCGCGTGGCTGCAGTCGCCCCGGCGTCTGCCGCGAGCGCAAAGGCGGAGTACGACGCTGCGGCCCTGCTCATGTCTTCGCAGCAGTGGGCGGCCGCCGCCGAAGTCCTCGAGCGCTTCAGGTCCGCGCATCCGCAGCACGAATTGCAGCCCGACGTAACACGCAAGCTCGCGGTCGCCTACCTCGAGGCCGGGCGCAAGCATGATGCGGCGGTCGAACTCGAGCGAGTGGCCGCTCGCGAGGCGGAAGACGCGGAGGTGCGCCGTACCGCCCTGTGGCAGGCCGCCGAACTCTATGCGGACGCGGACGACGCGCCGTCGGCCCGCCGTGTCTATGCGGACTACGTCCAGCGATTCCCGTTGCCTGCGGACGTCGCGATCGAGGCGCGACACGAGCTTGCGGAACTGGCCGCGGCCGCCGGCGATGGCGTCGCGCGTGAGCATTGGCTCGAGGCGCTGGTCGCGGCGGATGCCACAGCCGGCACGGCCCGGTCGGAGCGCACGCGTTTCCTCGCCGCACAGGCATCTCTCGAGCTGGCGCGGCCGCTCGATACGGCTGCGCGGGCCGTGAGGCTCGTGATTCCGCTCGATCGCTCGCTTGCCAGGAAGAAGGCAGCCATGGAAGCCGCGCTGTCCGCCTATTCCCGCGTCGCTGCCTACGGCATCGCCGAGTTCACGACGGCCGTCAGCTACTCGATGGCCGATCTCTACCGCGACCTGGGCAGCGCGCTGCTCGCCTCCGACCGCCCGGGCGGGCTGAACGCGGAGGAGCTGGAGCAGTACGACCTGCTGCTCGAGGAGCAGGCCTATCCGTTCGAGGAGAAGGCCATCGGCATCCACGAGACGAATGCGCGTCGCGCGGCCGAGGGAATCTACGACCAGTGGGTGCGGCGCAGCTACGACGCGCTCGCCGAGATGAAGCCCGCGCGCTACGACCGGAAGGAACTCCTGGACGCGCCGGACGGGGCGCCGGCGACTCCTCCTGAGGTCGTCCAGTCGCTGGCCGCGGCGCGCGCCGCCCTCGACGCGCACGACGCAGCCGGCGCGGCGACGCAGATCGAGGCGGCGCTTGCGATCGACCCCACGAATGCGGTCGCGCTCAACATGCAGGGCGTCGCGAACCGACGACTGGGGCGCTTCGTGGAGGCGCGCGCCTCCTACGAGCGGGCCGTGGCCCTGGCGCCGGCCTATCCGACGCCGGAGCGCAACCTGGGCGTGCTGCTCGATCTCTACCTCGGCGACCCGGCAGCCGCGCTGCGGCACTACGAGCAGTACCAGCTGCTGACCGGCGGAGCCGATCCCGACACCGGCCCCTGGCTCGTCGAGCTGCGCACGAGGCTCGGCCAGGTTTCCCGCACGGCGGAGGCGCAACCATGAGACACCACCTGCCAGCCCTGCTCGCCATCGCACTCACCGTGCCGCTCGGGGCCTACGCAACGGAGCCGCCGGCAGCGAAGCACCCGGCACCCGCGAAGGTCGCGGTCGCGGGCCCGGACCATCGGGCGCTCGACCGGCTGCAGCTCGACCCGACCGCCATCACCGGCAACCGTGAACTGCCCAAGGTGATGAGCATCGTTCCCTGGAAGGTGGCCGAACCGCCCGGCGGCCCGGACCGGCCCATGGGCAGCCTGATCGAGGAAGTCCTCGCGCCCGTGGATCGCGCCGAATTCGAGCGCGAAGTCACATATTTCCGCGACCTGACGTCGCAAAGTTCACCCATCCTTTCCAAGCAGTCCAGTCCTACCCCCGGAGCCATCCAGCCATGAACGCCATCGACATGATCGTCAACTTCTTCAAGCAGGGCGGGGTGTTCCTGTACCCCATCGCGGCCGTGTTCGCGATCGGCCTCGCCGTCGCCATCGAGCGGTTCATCTACCTGAACCGGGTCTCCAGCAACAACCGCCGGCTCTGGGCGGAACTGGCGCCGCTCATCCAGGCCGGCAACTTCCGCAAGGCCATGGAAGTGGCGGACAACACCGACTCGGCGCTCTCAACCATCATGCGCTACGGCATGTCGCGCATCTCGACCGCGCGCCGGCGCGAGGACATCGAGAAGGCGATGGAGGAGAGCCTGATCGAGGTGATTCCGCGCCTCGAGAAGCGGACGCACTACCTCGCCACGCTCGCCAACATCGGCATGCTGATGGGCCTGCTCGGCACGGTGACCGGCCTGATCAACGCCTTTGCCGCAGTGGCGAGCGTCAATCCGTCCGAGAAGGCTTCGCTGCTCGCGGCCAGCATCTCGGTCGCGATGAACAACACCGCGCTCGGCCTCGGTCTCGCGATCACGCTGCTGCTGTGCCACATGTACCTCGAGACCAAGACCACGGAACTCGTGGACAGCCTCGAGGTGGCCACGATCAAGTTCCTGAACACCGTGACGGAGCGCCGTAGCGAGACATCGCAGCCGGCTGCGGCCGCGCCGGGGGCCGCTGCGCGGGTCCGGGAGCGCGACGAGCTGCGAGGAGCTGCGCGCGCATGAGGAACTCCACGCTTGCGCGTCGCCAGCAGCGCAACCACGCGCGCTACCGCGGCCGCAACGACATCAATATCGTGCCGATGCTGGACGTGATGGTGATCCTCACGTTCTTCCTGATCTTCACGGCCGTGTTCTCGAAGACGAGCATCCTGGAAGTGCACCTGCCGGGCCCGGGGGCCAGGGCGGCTGCACAGGTGCCGACCCTCGAGCTCGAGGTCATCGTGCGGCGCGGCGGCCTGGAGGTGGCGGATCGAAACACCGGCGTGCTCACGAGCGTCCCGGCCGTTGCTTCTGGGCAGGACGTGGTGCGGCTCTCGGCCTACCTGGAGCGGCTGAAGGCGCAATTCCCCGAGAAGAAGGACGTGACCCTGCTGGTCGCCGAGGACGTGGACTACGACACCATCGTGCAGGTGATGGATGCGGTGCGCATGCGCCAGAGCGCGGATGGCGCGAAGGTCGTGCGCACGGAACTCTTCCCGCAGGTTTCACTCGGAGATGCGCCGACATGATCCGCACCGGGCTCAAGCGGCACGCGCGCCACGGCAAAGGCGGAGGGGGGCACGGGCCACTCACGCTCATCCCGATGATCGACATGCTCATGATCCTGGTCGTGTACCTGCTGGTGCACGCCGCGGACACGGAGATCCTGCCGAACTCGCGCAACATCAAGATCCCGATGTCCGTCTCCGAGCAGAAGCCGCGCGAGGCCACGGTCGTCACGGTCACGCGCGACATGCTGTATGTGAACGGCGAGGCCGTGGTGTCGGTGGCGGACGTCGGCGCGACGCAGGATCCGGTGGTCGAGCCCCTGCGGGCTGCGCTCGGCCGCCAGGCCGCGAACGTGCTGTCTGGCAACGGCGACCAGCGCGAGGTGACCGTGATGGCCGAGAAGTCGCTGCCTTACGCGGTGTTGCGCAAGGTCGTGGCGAGCTGCTCGGCGGCCGACTACAGCAAGGTATCGCTCGCCGTCGTCGAACGCGAGCAGGTGCTCATGGCGAGCGCCGGAGCATGAGGGTGACCGCAGCATGACCGCCACGACCGTCGCTAATTTCCGCGTCTTCGACCTGCCCTGGACGCCGTCCGAGGCGGAGCAGCGCCGCCTTCGACGCGTGGTCGGCGCGGCCCTGGGGATCTTCATCGCGTTCGGCATCGTGATTCCGCTGCTGCCCGATCGTCCGCGCCCGGAGTCGCTGGAGCCGGCTGTCCCGGAGCGGATCGTGGAATTCCTGCTCACGCGTCCGAAGCCCAAGCCGGAGCCCAAGGTCGAGCTTCCGCCGCCGAAACCGGTGGTACGCCCCGACGTTGAGATCCCGAAACCCGTCCTCGCGCCGGTGGCCGAGGCGCAGCCGGCGCCCGATCCTCGCAAGAAGGCCGCGGCAGCCGGATTGCTGGCGCTGTCGGACCAGCTGGCGGAACTTCGCGACCTCAATGTGGACTCGAACCCCGACGCGAAGCCGCTCAATGCCGGTGCGGGCGACAAGACCCGTGTCGATCGTGCGCTGCTGACCGCCCGGGTGGGCGAGGGCAGCGGCGGCATCACCGTCGGCAGGTCGAGCAGCGGATTCGGCGGCGGGACCGCCGGCCTCAAGGGTGTCTCGACCTCGAGAGTGTCCTCGGGTGTGGACGCGGCGCCGGGCGCCGAGGCCCAGCGCTCCGGCCACAGCAGCAAGGCGGCCCGCACGCGCGAGGAAATCGAGCTCGTCTTCGACCGCAACAAGTCGGCGATCTACGCGATCTACAGCCGCGCGCTGCGCGACAACCCCGCCCTGCAGGGCAAGGTCGTGCTCGAGGTGACGATCGCCCCGTCCGGGGAAGTCACGGACTGCCGGATGGTTTCGAGCGAGCTCGGCGACGCCGACCTCGAGCGCAAGCTGATCGCGAGGGTGAAGATGTTCAGGTTCGAGGCTCGCGACGTGGCGACCATGACCACGACCAAGCCGATCGAGTTCTTCCCGGCCTGAACGATAGCGGGCGTATAATTGCGGTAGGCAATTGAGGGAAGGTGCCGTCGCCGCTCCCGCCTCCACGCGGGGTTGCTGGTTCTGCTGAGGCGACGAGGCGGGCAGCCACTGGCGGGTCCAGTCTGGCCGGTCGCGACGGCGGTTTGCGCCATGAGCATCAGAAGCTGGCTGGGAGACATTCGCGAGCGGCTGCGGCCGGTCGCGTATGTGGATTGGGTCGACATCCCTGACGAGCCGTGTTGCCCCTACCGGGCGCGAATCGCCGAGCCGGCCCGCAATGAATCCGATGAACCCGAGGTGCTCGAGTACGACGTCGTACGCGGCACCAGCAAGGTCATCTATGAGATTCATTGTCAATGTGGGCGGCGCTGGTTCAAACCCAGACTCGAGCATGTGCAGTCCTGCCCTCGCTGCGGACGTGCCGTACTCGTGATGGCACCCGAGCCGGCCGACTCCTAGACGCCGCCTGCAGCGGGTCCGCGCCATCGCCGGGCGCCCGCCGAGCGGGCGCGGACATGACCAAATAACCACCCGGCCTTTCCGCGTGGCGGCCCGCACTGCCAGCATCCCTCGCACTCCCGTTCGAGGCGATGCCATGACGCCCAGTTCCGCTGCTGTCCTCCCGCCGAGTCCGCTCGACCCCGAGCGCAGCGCGCTGCTGCACCGAGTGGTCGAGGGGCTCGAGCCATCCTCGCTGCACTGGCTCTCGGGCTTTGCGGCCGGCATGGCCCATGCGCGACTGCAGGCGGCGGGCGCCGCGGCCGAACTGCCACCCGTGCCCGCCGCGGCGGCGGCTGCGCGGCAGGAACCGGCGGCGCGACTGGCTGTGGTCTACGGGTCCCAGACGGGCAACGGCAAGCGCATCGCCGAGCGGCTCGGCCGCGCGGCGGAGGCGGCCGGACTCGCGGTCCGCGTTTACGCGGCCCGCGACTATTCGCTCAAGGACCTCGCGAAGGAGCGGTTTCTCGCCATCGTGGTGAGCACCCACGGCGACGGGGACCCGCCCGACGACGCACGGTCGTTCCACGAGTACATCACCGGCAAGCGCGCCCCGCGGCTCGAGAATCTCGCCTATTCGGTGCTCGCGCTCGGCGACTCGAGCTATCCGAGGTTCTGCGAGACGGGCCGGCAGCTCGACGAGCGGCTGGCTTCGCTCGGCGCGCGTCGCCTGCTGCCGCGGATCGATTGCGACGTGGACTTCGAGCGCCAGGCTGGGCCCTGGCTCGAGCAGCTCGTGGCCGCCGCCCGCGACAACCTCGGTGCGCCGCCGTTCGCGACCGTCACGCGCCTGCGTCCGCTCCCGGCTGAGCCGCAGTACAGCCGGGAGCAACCGTTTGTCGCAAGGCTCGTCGGCAACCAGCGCATCACCGGCAGGTCTGCCACGAAGGACGTGCGTCACCTCGAGATCTCGCTCGAGGGCTCGGGCCTGCGCTACGAGCCCGGCGACGCGCTCGGCGTGTGGCACGACAATCCGCCGGCGGTCGTGGACGCCGTGCTTGCGGCGCTGGGGGTCGACGGCAGCGAGGCTGTGTCAGCCGACGGCAGGTCGGGCTCGCTGCGCGAGTGGCTCGCGACCGGCCGGGAGATCACGCGCCTGACGCGGCCTTTCCTCGCCGAGCACGCGCGCCGCTCGGGGGACGCGGGGCTCGCCCTGGCGCTTGCGCCCGGACAGGAATCCCGCCTGCGCAGTCTCCTCAAGGACCGGCAGGTCGTGGACGTGCTCAAGTGCTGGCCTGCGGCGTGGACGGCACAGGAGCTGGTGCAGGCCCTGCGGCCGCTTGCCCCACGCCTCTATTCGATCGCGTCGTCGCAGGATTGCGTGGGCGACGAAGCCCACATCACGGTCGCGGTCATCGACTACGAGTCGGACGGAGAGCGCCGCTACGGCGCGGCTTCCACGCATCTCGCGGGCCTCACGGGCGAGGAGGAGACCGCGCGCGTGTTCATCGAGTCGAACGAGCGCTTCCGCCTGCCGGCCGACTCTTCGCGCGACGTGATCATGATCGGCCCGGGCACGGGCGTGGCGCCCTACCGCGGCTTCCTGCAGCAGCGCGCGGAGCAGGGCGCCTCGGGCCGCAACTGGCTCGTGTTCGGCGCACGGCACTTCGACAGCGAATTCCTCTACCAGGCCGAGTGGCAGGAGGCCGTGCGCAAGGGATTGCTGCACCGGGTGGATCTCGCCTTCTCGAGGGACGGCACCGGACGCGCCTACGTCCAGGACCGGCTGCGCGAGGCGGGCAGCGAGCTCTACGCGTGGCTCGAGGGTGGTGCGAGCGTCTACGTCTGCGGCGACGCCGAGCGCATGGCGCCGGACGTGCACGCCGCGCTCACCGACGTCCTCGTCCAGCACGGCGGCCTCGATCGCGACGGCGCCGAGGCCTATCTCCGCAGGCTCACGGACGAGCGCCGCTACCTCCGGGACGTGTACTGACCATGGCCGAGCTCACACCCATCGAGCGCATCAAGGCGGAGAGCCGCCTGCTTCGCGGCACGCTGGTCGAAAGCCTGGCCGATCCCGCTGACCGGTGCGATCCGCGAGGACGACACGGCGCTCATCAAGTTCCACGGCAGCTACCAGCAGGACGACCGCGACATTCGCGACGAACGACGTCGCCAGAAGCTCGAGCCCGCGTACAGCTTCATGATCCGCACGCGGCTGCCGGGCGGCGTGTGCACGCCGCGCCAGTGGCTGGCGCTCGACGAGATCGCGCAGCGCTACGCCAATGGCACCCTCAGGATCACGACGCGCCAGGCCTTCCAGTTCCACGGCGTGATCAAGACCGAGCTCAAGACGACCATGGCGGCCATCAACGCCACGCTGATCGACACGCATCGCCGCCTGCGGCGACGTCAACCGCAACGTGCTCGCGAGCCCGAACCCGGTCGAGTCGCGCGCGCACGCGGCGGCGCATGAGTGGGCGAAGCGTCTCTCCGAGCACCTGCTGCCGCTCACCCGTGCGTACCACGAGATCTGGCTCGACGGCGAGAAGGTCGCGCGGCACCCCCGAGGTCGAGCCGATCTACGGCCCGACTTACCTGCCGCGCAAGTTCAAGGCCGCGATTGCCGTGCCGCCCGTCAACGACGTGGACGTGTTCGCGCAGGACCTGGGCTTCATCGCCATCGTGGAGGACGGAGAGCTCGAGGGATTCAACGTCATGGTGGGCGGCGGCCTCGGGGCGACCCACGGCGAGGCCGCGACCTATCCGCGGCTCGCGGACGTAGTGGGATTCGTGAAGCCCGGACCAGCTGCTCGCCGTCGCGGAAGCGGTGGTGACGACGCAGCGCGACTTCGGCGACCGCACGAATCGCCGGCACGCGCGCCTCAAGTACACCATCGACGACCGCGGCCTCGACTGGTTCGTGGCGGAGATCACCCGTCGGCAGGGTTTCGCGCTCGAGCCTGCGCGGCCGTTCGAGTTCACCTCGAGCGGCGACCGCTTCGGATGGACCGAGGGCTTTGATGGCCGCTGGCACCTGACGCTGCGCATCGAGTCGGGCCGCGTTGCGGACACGCGCCGCCGGATCGCGGCTCACGGGCCTGCGCGAGATCGCGCGCCTGCACCGCGGCGACTTCCGCCTCACGCCGAACCAGAACCTGATCATCGCCAACGTGGCGCCGTCCGAGCGCGCATTCATCGACGCGCTGGTCGTGCGCCACGCGGCTCGATGCGCACGCGCGCGCGACGCCGCTGCACCGCGACGCGCTCGCCTGCGTGGCGCTGCCGACCTGCAGCCTCGCGATGGCGGAGGCCGAGCGCTACCTGCCGTCGTTCGTCGCGCAGGGTCGAGGAGCGCCTGGCCGCGCACGGGTTGCGCGAGGAGCCGATCACGCTGCGCATCACGGGTTGCCCGAACGGCTGCGCACGGCCGTATCTCGCCGAGATCGCGCTGATCGGCAAGGCGCCCGGGCGCTACAACCTGTACCTGGGCGGCGACGGCCGCGGGCAGAGGCTGAACACGCCTGCACCTCGAGAACGTGGACGAGGCCGCGATCCTCGCCGCGCTGGACGCCGCGTTCGCGCGTTTTGCGGCGGAACGCGCAGCCGGGCGAACGCTTCGGCGACTTCACGTGGCGCGCCGGCCATCGTCGGCGCGGCTGCGGGAGCGCGGGCGTGAGCAGCTCCGGGTTCGACGCGGATCGGCGCGATTGAGGAGCCGGCGCTGCTCGACGCGGCCAACGAGGCGCTCGAACGCATGGGCGCCGAGGAACGTGTGCGCTGGGCGTTCGAGCACCTGCCGGGCCGGCACGCGCTCTCGTCGAGTTTCGGCGCGCAGGCGGCCGTGTCGCTGCATCTCGTGACGCAGCGCCGCGCCGGACATTCCCGTCATCCTCGTCGACACGGGTTATCTCTTCCCTGAGACCTACCGTTTCATCGACGAGCTCGTCCTCCGGCTCCGGCTCAACCTCAAGGTGTACCAGCCGACGATGTCGCCAGCCTGGCTCGAGGCGCGGCACGGCCGGCTCTGGGAGCAGGGTGTGGACGGCATCGACCGCTACAACGATCTCCGCAAGGGCGAGCCGATGCAGCGAGCGCTCGCGCGAACTCGGCGTCGGCAGCTGGTTCGCGGGCCTGCGCCGCCAGCAGACGCGCTCGCGCAGCACGATCCGGCCGCTCGAACACCGAGATGGCCGCTGGAAGTTCCACCCGATCCTCGACTGGAGCGACCGCGCAGGTCTTCAAGTACCTCGCGCAGCACGACCTGCCGTATCACCCGCTCTGGCACCGTGGCTACGTGTCCATCGGCGACTGGCACACGACGCGCACGCTGGCGGAGGCGGGAGACCCCGAGGCGACGCGTTTCTTCGGGCTCAAGCGCGAGTGCGGCATCCACGGGCTCGAGGGCTAGGCGGCGTGAAGTACTTCCCCCTGTTCGCGGACCTGCGCGGTCGCCGGGTGCTGGTGGTCGGCGGCGGCGAGGTCGCCGAGCGAAAGGTCCGCCTGCTGCTCGAGGCGGGCGCGCAGGTCGAGGTCGTGGCACCCGAGTTGAGCGCGTGGCTTGTCCGCGACGGCTGGCCAAGGACGCAACTGGCACGGACCGCGGCCATTCCGCCGCAGCCTCACTGATCTGGATCGCAACGCATTTCGACGAGCCGCCAGCTGCGCGGTGCAGTGCTGGCAGTCGCGGCGACGAACGACCACGAGGTCAATGCGCGCGTCGCTGCTGCAGCGCGCGCCGTGGGCCTGCTGGCGAACGTCGTGGACGACGCGGAGCTCTCGGGTTTCATCGTCCCGGCCATCATTGACCGCTCGCCTCTCGTCATCGCAGTGTCGAGCGGCGGGACGGCCCCGGTGCTCGCGCGACTGGTCCGCGAGCGCATCGAGTCGTTGGTGGACGAGTCCGTGGGATCGCTGGCGGCGCTGCTCGAGGGCTGGCGCGTCCCGTATCAAGGCCGCGTTTCCGGACGTCGCCCGGCGACGGCGCTTCTACGAGTGCGCCCTGCGCGGCGGCGCGGCACTCGACCTGCGTCGCGGGCGCCGTGACCACGCGGAGCGATGGCTCGCGCGCGAGCTCGAACGGCCGAATGCGGCGGAGGCCGGTTCGGTCGCACTGGTCGGCGCCGGTCCGGGCGACCCCGGGCTGCTGACGCTGAACGCACTCAGGTCGCTGCAGGAGGCCGACGTCGTCCTGTACGACCGCCTCGTGTCCGACGCAGGTGCTCGCGCTCGCGCGCCGTGACGCGACCCTGCATCGAGGTCGGAAAGCAGGCACGCGGCCGGTCGGTGGCCCAGGAGCGGATCCACGAACTCATGCTCGAGCACGCGCGGGCCGGGCGCCGGGTCGTGCGCCTCAAGGGCGGCGATCCGTTCATCTTCGGGCGGGGAGGCGAGGAACTCGAGTTCCTCGCGGCGCACGGCATTCCCTTTGAGGTCGTACCGGGCATCACGGCCGCGGCCGCCTGCGGCGCGTACAGCGGAATCCCGCTCACGCACCGCGAGCACGCGCAATCGGTGCAGTTCGTCACCGCGCATCGCAGCGAATCACTGCCGATTCCCGCGAATGGGCCGCGCTGGCCGCGGAGCGGCAGACACTGTGTTTCTACATGGGGCTGGCGGAGCTCCCCGTGGTCGGCACGAAGCTCAGGTGTCGCACGGTCGGCGCGGCGACACGCCTGTCGCCGTGGTCGAGGACGGGTCGCGCCCGGACCAGCGCGTGACGCTCACGCGCCTGGATGAGCTCGACGACCTCGCGGCGCGCGGTGGGCTGCGCTCGCCGGCGATGGTCATCGTCGGCGAGGTGGCGTCGCTCGCCAGTTCCCTGCACTGGTTCGGCGAAGAGCCGCGGCGCTGGGAGGCGTTGCGCCGGGTCGCCTGACCGGGATCGACACCGGCTCGCGGCCGTATCACCGCGCAGGATCGAATCACATCTCCCAGGCGATTCGGCGAAGACCGCGCGCGGCCGGCCGGGAAGATACCGGTAGGTGCCAAAGGCGTAGTCGGCACGGTCCGCGTAGCGCCGGTCCAGTGCGTTCGTCACGCGCAGCGCGGCCGTCCAGCGCGGTACGACATGCCAGAGTCCGCGCAGGTTGAGGAGGCCGTAGCCGGTGTAGCGATGAGGTTGGCCGCGTCGAGCCAGTAGTCGCCGACCGTCATCCACTCGGCCTCGAACTCGAGCGCCTGGCGCGGCCGCCAGTCGACGCCGTAGCGTCCGATCTCCCGCGGGGCGGTGTCCATGTCGTTGCCCGCCTTGATCGTCTCGCCGCCATCCACCTGCCGCGAGAAGTCGTAGCGGTGACGCGCGTAGGTGCCCGCAGCGGATAATTCCAGCGATGCCAGCGGGCGCCAGCGCAGGTCGTACTCGACGCCGCGGTGCGTCGTTCGGCCGTTCGCGACGTAGTAGCCATTCGATTCGCGCAGGATGACGCCGCTGCGGTCCATGTCGTACAGGGCCAGCGCGAAGTCGAACTGCGGCCACGAGCCCTTGAGTCCCAGCTCGAGGGAGTCGAGTTCCTCGGGCTCGAGGTCGGCGACCTGCTGCGTGCGCTGCAGCCGGTAGAGCTCGGTCATTTCCGGCGGACGGAAACCCTGGGACGCATTCGCGTAGGCGACGAGCTCGGCCGTGATCTCGAAGGACAGTGTGAGCTTGGGCGTCCAGTCGTAGAAATGATCGGTGCGATCGGCGGGCCGGCTGTAGAGGCAGCCCACGGCGTGCAGGGCACGCCCTGGTCGTCCGTGTTGCCGTCCAGCATCCGGTTGTCGTACTCGTAGGTCACCCATTCCGCGCGAAGCCCGGCGCCGATCCGCAAGCGCGAGAGGACGCGACGCTCTGCCTGCAGGTACATCGACTCCACCGTTGGAGTGCACGTCGTAGTCGTAGTGCAGTCCTGCCGGCCGGATCGCATTGGCCGGGGGCGTGCCGCCGGTCGTGGGGTTTTCCTGGAATTCCTTCAGCGTCGAGTACCCGAGTTCGAGGTCGACGCCGGTGATGACCGACCAGTCGAGGACGTTGCCCCACGCCAGGCTGGTCATGAGGCCGCCGCTCTCCTGCCCGTTCTTCTCGACCGGCTGGCCGAGCAGGAAGTGCTGCAGGAATTCGGTGCGCGAGCTGCGCAGGAACGGGCGCAGCTCGAGCGTGGCGCCGCCCGGGATGGACGGCTGGACCAGGCCGGTCAGCCGCACCGAACTCGCGTCGCGAAAAGCGCCGGGCGTCGGGTTCGACTCGGAGAGCTTCAGCTCTCGTAGGCATCCTTGCCGGTGATGAACCCGCGGTCTCCTGGTCCAGGTTCGTGCACGGCGAGATCCACCCGCGCCGGGCCGCCGGCCCAGTCGCCGGCGAGCGGTCGCGTTGAACTTCGCCTCGTGGTAGCCGGACATCGCGCGCCAGCCGCCGTCGTTGGCGTAGAAGCCCGCCACGCCTAATTCGGCGTGCTCGCCCGTCCTGCCGGCCTGCGAGCTTCACGCGCCAGTAGTTCGACGGGCCGCCGTCCAGGCTCGCGGCCATGAGCGGCCGCTCTTGCGGCCACGGCTGCAGCACGTTCACCGTGCCGTTCATCGCATTGGATCCGTACAGCGCGCTGCCCGGGCCGCGCAGCACCTCGACCGCGCGGGCCTGCTCGGTATTGACCTCGTAGAGGACGTTCACATTGCAGAAGCCGACGGGCCGCACCGGCACCCCGTTCTCGAGGAACAGGAACGCGCCGCAGGAACCGGCGCCCGTGAGCACGGGTGAGCGGATGGCCGTGAGGCTCTCCTGCCCGCTGCCCTGCTGGATCATCACGCCGGGAATCCGGTTCAGGATCTCCGCGTGGTGCGTCGCGCCGACGAGCGTAATCGCGTCCTGGCCCACGCGGCCGATGCTGAGCGGCACGTCGAGCGCGGGCTCCGGCCTGCGCGTCGCCGTTACGACGACCTCCTCGAGCGAGCTACCGGGTCGAGGCGAAGGCAGCCGTTAACTGTGCGGCGGCCTGCCAGCGCCGCGCACGCGACGTGCGCGCGCCGCGCGCCGTGGCTCCTGGCGTGCGCTCCGCGCCTCGTGTGTCATGGGACCCCGTTCGACATGGCGCACGCGATTATCACCCACGGTCGCGCCCGGCTGGCGCCGCCGCGTTTGCTAGTATCGCCAGCAAGGTCTCCGGAGCGATGCAGATGCAGATCCGAATCGTGCTGATGGCGGCCATGGCGGTCGCCTGGCTGGCCGGGCCGGGAGTCGCCCAGGCCGACGACGAGCAGGAGCCCGGCATCGGACGCCCGAAGATCGGCCTCGTGCTGAGCGGCGGTGGGGCGCGCGGCGCGGCCCACATCGGCGTGATCCGCGCGCTCGAGCAGATGCACGTGCCGATCGACGCCGTGGCGGGGACCAGCATGGGCGCGGTGGTGGGCGGGCTCTACGCCGCCGGCCTCAGCGGCGATCGAGATTGCCGGCGTCTTCCGCTCCCTCGACTGGCAGGACCTGCTGCGCGACCGCGCCCCGCGCAGGGACCTCGTCTATCGTCGCAAGCAGGACGACCGCAGCTTCCTTGCGACCGGCGGGCTCGGCATCCGTGCCGACGATGGCGTCGTGCTGCCGCTCGGCCTCATCCAGGGGCAGAAGATCACGCAGGTGCTGCGCAATGCCACGATGCGCGTGGCGGACGTGCAGGACTTCGACATGCTGCCGACCCCGTTCCGCGGCCTCGCGACCGACCTCGAGACCGGCGACCCCGTGATCCTGCGCTCGGGCGACCTCGCCACCGTGCTGCGCGCGAGCATGTCGGCGCCCGGCGTATTCGCGCCGGTGGAGATCGACGGTCGCAACTGCTCGTGGACGGCGGCCTCGTGGATAACCTGCCCGTGGACCTCGCCCGAAGGATGGGCGTGGATGTGATCATTGCCGTGGACGTGAGCTTCCCGCTCGCGCGACGCGAGCGGGCTCGAGACGCCGCTCGACGTGACGAACCAGATGGTCGCGATCATGGTTCGGCGGGGCACGGCCGGCTCGCGCGCCATGCTCAAGGCGGGCGACGTCCTCGTCGAGCCGGAACTCGGCCGCATGACTTCGATCGACTTCGCGAAGATGCCGCAGGTCGTCACTGCGGGCGAGGCTCGCCGCGGTGAAGCAGCAGCCGAAGCTCGCATCGCTGGCGCTGTCTCCGGCCGAATACGCGAGCTACGTCGCCTCGCGGTCGCGCGCGGTCGACCCGAATGTCCGGGTCGCCTTCGTGCGCCCGGGGCCGCACTCCGAGAAGGACGCGCAGCGCATCGAGGCGGTGTTCGGCGACCTGGCCGGCAAGCCGCTCGACACCAAGGAACTGCAGCGCCGGGCCTACGGCCAGTACGGCCTCGATCGCTATGAGGCGGTCGACTACCGCGTCGTGCGCGACGACGACGAGCGCGGGACTCGAGATCGACCTGCGCCGCAAGTCCTGGGGCCCGAACTTCCTGCGCTTCGGCATGAGCATCGAGAGCGACTACGAGGGCGGAACCTACGCGAACGCGGGTGCGCGGCTGCTGATGACCGGCGTCAACAGGCTCGATGGCGAACTGCTGTTCGACGCGCAGCTCGGCGAGGACCCGCACTTCCGCGCGGAGCTCTTCCAGCCGCTGTCGCTCGCGACCGAGTTCTTCGTGGCGCCGGCCTTCCACTACGACCTCGAGACCCTGCAGATCGTCCAGGACGGGGACCGGGTGGCGCAGTACCGCATTCGCGACACCCAGTTCCTGTTCGCGGTCGGCGCGGAACTCGCGAACTGGGGCGAGGTGAGGGCCGGCCTCCGGCGTGGAACGGGCAGCAGCCACGTGATGGTGGGCGAGCCGGTCCTTCCGAGCCGAAGACTTCGACCTCGGCGCCGCCTACGTCGAGTTCGGCTACGACCGCCTCGACAGCGCGTATTTCCCGAAGCACGGCCAGGCGTTCCGCGCCAGCTGGCAGTCGGAGAGCGAGGCGCTGGGCGCGAGCGCGAACGCCAGACATCGTCGAGGCAAGCTGGATCTTCGCGCGCAGTCGTGACCGCAACAGCCTGGTGCTGTCCATGGAGGCGGGATCGGCGCTGGACAATCGCGTCGTCTCGCCGACCGAGCTCTTCACCCTCGGCGGCTTCCTGAACCTGTCGGGCCTGCCCCAGGACGCGCTGATCGGCACCCAGTACGGCATCGTCCGCACCATCGTCTATCGCCGCATCAGCCGCGGCGGCAGCGGACTCTTCGAGTTCCCGGCGTACCTGGGTGCTTCGTTCGAGATCGGCAACGTGTGGCAGTCGAAGGACGCCGTGGATTTCGGCGACCTCAGGATCGGGGGCAGCGCGTTCCTCGGGGCCGAGACGCCGTTCGGCCCGCTGTATCTCGCCGCCGGGTTTGCCGAGGGCGACGCGGCCCTGTACCTGCTGCTCGGCAAGACGTTCTGAGGAGCGGGGCTGCGGATTCGCGATAGAATCGCCGCCGGACTGGACCTGCCACGACACCATGGCCACCTGCCACGAACACAACCTTCGCGCCCCGTTGCCCGAGGCTCGCCCGTTCGGGATTCGCGTGCGGCTGCGCAAGGGCGACCCGTTACGCAACCTGCTGGGCGACGACTGGCAAGGGGAGCACTGGTTTGCGACGCGCGCCGAGCGTGACTGCGCGCTCAGGGACATGGGCAGCCGTTATGTCTATTTCCGGCGCGGCGACGAGCCCACGCTCGACTTCGAGCGCGTGGATCCGCAGGCCGGCTAGGCCTCGGGCGCCCGGTCCGTGCACGCGCGGCCGAGTCCGGCGGGATCACCCTGATGGCATGGTTCATGACATTCCTCGGCTACGCGGCGGGTGCATTGCTCGCGATCCTGCCGATCGTGAATCCGCTCGGTGCGGTTCCGCTCGTCATCTCCGTCGCGTCGCACCTGCCGGAGAAGGAACGCCTCCGGCAGATTCGCCGCGCGTGCATCTACACCTTCGTGCTCATGTCGAGCTTCCTGGTCGCGGGCAGCCTGATCATGAGCTTCTTCGGCATCTCGATCCCGGGCATGCGCATCGCGGGCGGCATGATCGTGGCGTTCCTTGGCTTCGGCATGCTGTTTCCCGGCGCCGCCGCGGCGCCGGGCAAGGTGCCGCAGCCCGGCGAGATCCGTCACGACATCGCGTTCACGCCACTCGCGATGCCGGGGCTCAGCGGGCCCGGCACCTTCGCGGTCGTCATGAGCCTGTCGTCGCAGGCGGCGTCGCGCCACGGTTGGGACCGGATCGCGGACTTCCTCGGCATAGCGACCGGCATCCTCGCGGTCGCCGTGATCTCCTGGTCCGTGCTGCGCGCGGCGGAGAGGTTCAATCGCGTGCTCGGTGCCACGGGCATGGTTGCGCTCACGCGCCTGATGGGCTTCCTCATGATCTGCATCGGCGTGCAGTTCATCATCGATGGCTGCTCGGTCGTGCTCGGAGACCCGTCCATCTGGGGCGGGCTGGCCGAGGCGCTGCGGTCCCGGGCGCGCTGAGGGGACGATCGACATGAGCCTTTGGGGTTCGCGGAAATCCGTCATGCCAACCGCCGGCGAGGCGCTCCCCGGCCGCAAGGACCGCATGCGCGTGCCGGAGCGGCACTTCGTCAATGGTCATCGCATCGAGCCGCCGTTTCCGGAGGGAATGCAACTCGCGATGTTCGGGCTCGGCTGTTTCTGGGGCGCGGAGCGCAAGTTCTGGACACTGCCCGGTGTCTACAGCACCGCGGTAGGCTACGCGGCGGGCCTGACTCCGAACCCGACCTACGAGGAAGTGTGCACCGGGCGCACGGGTCACAACGAAGTCGTGAGGGTGGTATTCGATCCGACGCAGATCGGCTATGGGGACCAGCTCAGGGTGTTCTGGGAATCACACGACCCGACACAGGGCATGCGCCAGGGTAACGACGCCGGCACGCAGTACCGGTCGGGGATTTACGTCAGCGACGATGTGCAGCGCAAACTCGCTGAGGCGAGCCGCGACGCGTACCAGGCGAGGCTTGCCGCAGCGGGCTACGGCGCGATCACCACCGAAATCCTGCCGGCGCCCGAGTTCTACTACGCTGAGGACTACCACCAGCAGTACCTCGCGAAGAATCCAGGTGGCTATTGTGGCCTGGGAGGATGCGGGATTTCTTACGCGCCTCAGGTACGCTAGCGATCCTCAAAGGAATACCAATGTCGACAATCGATCCCGGGCATGCGCCCGCCGCGACCGGGCCCTCCCGTGGCCTGCCGCTGCACTGGCAGATTCTCCTCGCCATCGGCCTGGGAGCGCTGGTCGGCTACCTGACGGGCGCCGACCGCGCGATCTTCGGCGTCACCTACGTCTCGGTCTTCGATTTCATCGGCACGCTGTTCGTCAACGCACTCAAGATGCTGGTGGTGCCGTTGATCACGGCCTCCGTCATCAGTGGCGTCGCCGGGCTGGGATCCGGCCGCGACCTGGGCCGCCTCGGCGGCAAGACCCTGGTCTTCTACGTCGTGACGACGCTGCTCGCCGTGCTCGTCGCGCTGGTCATGCTGAATGTCGTCAAGCCCGGAATTGCGGACGGCCAGCCGGTGCGCGCGCAGCTGGCGTTCGAGGCGAACTCGGCGGACGTGGCCGACAAGGTGAGCCGCGGCGCGGGCAGCCTCGTCGATACGCTGCTCGGCATCGTGCCGCCGAACATCCTCGAGGCGGCCATGGGCGGCAAGCTCCTGGGCCTGGTGTTCTTCTGCATCCTGTTCGGCTACTTCCTCACCCGCCTCGAGCCCGCGCACGCGAAGCCGGTGATCGGCTTCTGGCAGGGCGTATTCCAGGTCATGATGCGCATGACCGAGTTCGTCATGAAGCTCGCGCCGCTCGGCGTGTTCGGGCTCGCGGCCCGCACGGTGGCCAAGACGGGATTCGACGCGGCGGGCCCGCTGCTGCTGTTCAGCGCGACGGTGCTCGCCGGACTCGCGGTCTACGCATTCCTGTTGTTGCCGCTGCTGGTGAAGCTGGTGGCCCGCGTCAATCCGTGGCCCATCTACCCGGCCATGGCGCCCGCGCTGCTGACGGCATTTTCCACCGCCTCGTCGTCGGCGACGCTGGCCATGAGCCTCGACTGCGTGGAGAAGCGGGTCGGCGTGTCGAGCCGGATCACCGGTTTCGTCATGCCGCTCGGCGCCTCGCTGAACCATGCGGGCAGCGCGTTGTACGAATGCGCCGCGGCGATGTTCATCGCGCAGGCCTATGGCCTGCATCTCAGCTTCGGTCACCAGTTCACGATCGTGGTGCTGGCGCTGATCACGTCGATGGGCATCGCGGGCATTCCCGCCGCCTCGCTGGTGGCGATCGCCATCATCCTCACCGCGGTCGGGCTGCCGGCGGAGGCGATCGGGGTGCTGCTGGTGTTCGATCGGATCCTGGACATGGCGCGCACCACGGTGAACGTGTTCGCCGACGCCTGCTGCGCCGTCATCGTGGCGCGGCTGGAAGGGGAGAGCGTCATCCCGGCAGGCTCGTAGGCCGCGGGATTTCGAGGCCGATTTACCCGCCTCGTGCGGATGCGCCTTCGGCGATCGACTTGAGTTTCGACAGGCCCTTTTCGTAGTCGGCGCCGATCATCCCGTCGAACAACAGCCCGAAGTACCGCATCGCGAAGTTGCCTTCGTAACTGGTGTCGAAGGACCAGCGCACCAGGCTGCCGCCGGCCTCCGGCTCGATGACCATGGTCGAGGTCGCCGCGCTCTGCCCGTCGAAGTCGAGGCGCATCGTGACGCTGCGGCCGGGCTCGACGGCAGTGATCTCCTGGCTGCCCGAACCGACCTCCGGCTTGTCGCTGGACCATTCCATGCGCGCCCCGACGCCGGTCGCGGGCCCGGAAAACGTGT
The DNA here is from genome assembly GCA_963706755.1 of uncultured Gammaproteobacteria bacterium. Classification (GTDB taxonomy): domain Bacteria; phylum Pseudomonadota; class Gammaproteobacteria; order Steroidobacterales; family Steroidobacteraceae; genus RPQJ01. The sequence goes on along the minus strand of CAVPNH010000003.1, from coordinate 55,725 downwards.
AACGCGCCTGGGGGTCCAGCCCCGCCCAGGGCGACCACTCGTTGAATCGTTGAAATCCCTCCACGATGCCATACACCGTGTCCGGGCTTGCCGTCGTGCGGGTCGAGCGTTCGACGTGGGCGGACGTCGGCAGGAACGCTCCGACGACGAGCAGCACGGCCGCGAGCGCCAGGGCCGACCAGGCCAGGTACTTCAGGAATCTCACGGGCTGCCCTCGCGGTCGCGCGGCGCTCGATCAGGCGGTCAGGGCGGCGGCGGTGCGCCCGGCTGCGGGTCTTCCATCGGGTAGGTCTGGGCCGGCGAGCCCGCCTTCGGCGCCGCAGGCGCGGGTGTTGCCGCCGGAGCGGCGGCCGGCGCCGGCGCCGGAGCAGGCGTCGCGGCCTGTGCCGCTGCTGCGGCCTGGTTCGTCGCACGCGTCAGCGCGGCCGTGAATGCAATTGCAGCCGGGGGCGGCGTGCCGGCCTTGCCATCGAGGATCTGTGACGGGAGGATGCCCGCCACACCATAGGCGCTCGCGTTCGCGTCGTCGTCCACCGACAGTACGGTGCCTTCGAACGCGATGCCGGCGAACACGCCCTCGCTGCGGGAGTAGGACAGGACCTGCGCCTTGAACGTCGCGTCGGTATTGGCCGACGCCGTGCGTCCGACCGGACCCGCGGCGACGCTCGCGTCGGCCCCCAGCATGACCTTGCCGCCGCTGATCCCCTCGACGCTCTGGCGGGACATGAGGACCAGCACGACGTCCGTCATCTGCATTCCGAACTGGAACCCGAAGCTGCCGCCAGCGAGCGAGAGGAGAACGGGGTTGCTCCAGGTGCCGTCGGGGTTGCGCACGGACAACACGCCGCGGCCCCCGCGTCCGCCGCCCACCACCGCCATCTCGAACACATTGGGCGCGACGACGATGCCGTACGCGCGTTGGAGCAGCCAGCCCGGTATCGCCTGCTCGGAGATGCCGGTGAAGGTCTCGAACACGAGGCGCGAGTCCTCGAATCGCTTGTCGGTCTTCTCGTCCGCCAGCGTGGCGGAGCTTCCGAGAATCAGTGTCAGGGTGATGGCCAGCAGCGCGGTGAGTCTCTGCATTTTCACTCTAGGGGTGGGGGGAATGACGGGCGGACTTTAACAGAATACGGGTGGGCTTTGGCCGGCCGCGCAGGCTATGCTCGGAGCCGTCGAGTCCGAGGTGGTGAGGCCATGCATACAGGATCGCGAATCGCGCTGCTCGCCGTGCTGGCCGGGTTCCTGCCGGGCGCATCGGCGTCCGATTCGGCGGATGCGGCGCTGGCGGAGGATGTGGCGTTTGCCGCCGCGTCGGCCGAGCGCGGGCAGCAGGCGGCATTCCTGGAATTCCTCGCCGCCGACGCGGTCGTCTTCCGGCCCGGCGCGGTGCCTGCGCGTGACTGGCTCGCGACGCACGAGCAGGGCAACGGCCGCCTGTTGTGGACGCCCTCCGCGACGGCCGCGGATTGCACCGGCGAGTGGGCGGTCACCAGCGGTCCGTGGACGTACTCGAGTCCGGAGGGGGGCGGTTCCGCGGCGGGTCATTACCTGTCGATCTGGAGGCGTCAGCCGGACGGGCGCTGGCGCGTGGTGCTGGACAACGGGATCGACCATGCCCCGCCGCGGGATTCAGCGTCGCCGTTGCAGCCGGCGTTCTCGGACCTCTGGCCCGCGACGCAGGCGAAGGGGTGCCGCGCCGGCGGTGGCGCGACGAAACTGCAGGAGGCCGAGCGGGACCTGAACGAGGCGATCAGTTCCGACGGACTCGCCGCCGCGCTGGGCCACGCGGCCGTCGCAGGCGCGCTGGCTTACCGGGACGACGCCGAGCCGGGGCCGCTCAAAGCGAACGCGGCCGTCGATGCGGCGTACGGGCGCGGCAGCGACGCGCGCCCGCAATTCGTGAGTGCGGATCCCGATTCGGACTTCGGGTACAGCTATGGTGTCATCGAGGCGGGCGGGGACTCGTCGTCGCCGCGCGCCCACGCCGCCTACATCAGGGTCTGGCGCCGCGACGGCCAGCAGTGGCGCATTGCCCTGGACATGCTGACGCCTTTCGCATCGGGCGGTGGCCAGTAGTCGGGACCCGCGCGGCAACTGCCCGGTCTTGTGGATCGCCGCCGCAAGGCCTCGTCAGGCGGCGCCCTTCCGGCGCAGGGCGTCGATCTCGGCGTCCGAATACCCGACCTCGCGGAGCAGGTCTTCGGTGTGCTCGCCGAGGGCCGGGGCGGGGCGGGCCGGGAGCCGCTCGCCGTCGAGCTTGATGGGGTTCGCGAGTACCCGGAAGTCCGGCCGCGCCGGATGCGGCAGCGAGCGCACCATGCCGACCGCGCGTGCGTAGGGATTGTCGAGCGCCTGCGGCAGGTCGTAGACCGGGGCGGCAGGCAGGAGTCCCTGCAGGCGGTCCAGCCACTGCCGCGTCGTGCCGCGCGAGAATTCCTCGTCCAGCACGCGGGTCAGTTCATCGCGATTCTGCCGCCGGTCGGCCGACGTGGCGAAGCGCGGGTCGGAGGCCAGGTCCGCGCGGCCGATCTCGGCGACCAGACCCTGCCAGAATTTCTCGGTCATGCACATCACGAAGATCCAGCCGTCGCCGGTCCTGAAGAGCTGCACGGGCACCGTGGACGGGTGCGAGCTGCGCGGCATCCGCTCCGTGCGGTGCCCCTCGTTCAGGTACCAGCTGCCCGGATAGGTGAGCTGGTGCAGGGCGACGTCGAACAGCGACACGTCGACGTCGCCGCCGCGCCCCGTCTTCATGGCGCGGATGAGCGCGGAGAGCACGGCTACGGCGGTCGTGATGCCGGTCATGTAGTCCACGATCGAGAGCCCCATGCGCGCGGGCGCCGTACCGGGCTCGCCCGTGAGGTGCAGGTAGCCCGCTTCGGCCTGCATCAGGTAGTCGTAACCGGGCCAGCCGCGCCGCTCGTTGTCGCGCCCGTAGGCCGACAGGTGCGCGCAGACGATCCGCGGGTTCACGGGGCCGAGCGTGGCGTAGTCGAGCCCGAGTCTTGCGGGCTGGTCCCCGCGCAGGTTGTTCATGACGACGTCCGCGGTGCGCGCGAGCCTGTGGAACGCCTCCTGGCCCTCGGGGAGCTTGAGGTTCAGCGTCACGCTCTTCTTGTTCAGGTTGAAAGTCTGGAAGAAGTGGCTGTCGTGTTCGCCCAGGAAGAACGGTCCCATGCCGCGGGTCGCGTCGCCGCCCTGGTCGCGATTCTCGATCTTCACGACCTCGGCGCCGAGGTCGGCGAGGTAGAGCGATCCGAACGGTCCCGCGCCGAAGTTCTCGAAGGTGAGGACGCGGATGCCGGCGAGGGGCAGGGCGGGGCTCAAGCGGGGTTCCTCTCGATCGACGGGCGCGCGATGATAGCGCGATGCGCGGCCATTGCGGCGCGACAACCAGGGGCCGCCGTGCCGACTCTGCTAGGATTCAAGACCTGTATGCCGCCACCGTCGAGCCCTCTACGGGCGCACACCGACCCGCGCTGACAAGCCCACCCTAACGAACCCGGCGGCCATGGCCCGCAAAGGCATCTTTTTCCAGACCAAGGACGCAGCGCTGCGCGACGACGTGCACGCGATGGGCCGCGTCGTCGGCGAGGTCCTGAGGGACCAGTGCGGCGACGCGCTCTTCGACCTCGTCGAGGGCGACCGGCGGGCCGCAATCGGCCGCCGGCTCGGCGAGGCCGAGGATTCGGTCGAGCTCTTCGTGAGGACCCAGGGGCGTTCCGCGGTCGAGGCGCGCGAACTGGTCCGTGCGTTCACCGTCTGGTTCCAGATGGTGAATACGGCCGAGAAGGTGCACCGTGTGCGCCGCCGTCGCGAGTACATGATCGACAGCAGCGTTCCCCAGCCCGGCGGGCTCGAGGAGTGCTTCGTCCGGCTGCGTGAGAGCGGCATGACGTTCGGGGCGGTCATGGACCTGCTCTCGAGGGTGAGCGTCGAACCGGTCCTCACAGCGCACCCGACGGAGTCCACGCGGCGAACCCTGCTTCGCCAGCAGCAGCGCATCGCGCGCCTCATGATCGACGGGCTGGACCCGACGCGCACGCCGGGCGAGCGCCGGGCGACCGCAGAGCGCGTGCGAACGGAGCTCACGACGGGCTGGCAGACGGCCGGGAACTCGCGCGAGCGCCTGACCGTGGCGGACGAGCGCGAGCACGTGCTGTTCTTCATCGTCGAGGTGATCTACGAGGTGATCCCCGCCTTCTACGAGGAGGTCGAAGCGGCCCTCGCCAAGGTCTTCGGCGTGGAAGCGGAGGGGATACACGTCCCGGTGATGATCAATTTCGGCTCGTGGGTGGGCGGCGACATGGACGGTCACCCGGACGTGCACGCCAAGACGATCCGCGAGAGCTGCAACCGTCACCACCGGCTGGTGGTGAGTCGGTACTTCCGCGAGGCGCAGACGCTGGCGGAGAAGCTGAGCCAGAGCGAGGCCCGCATCACGATCTCGCCCGCGGTCACGGCCCGGATCGAGGCCTACCGCGGCTTGCTGCCGGGTGGCGCCGGTCCGGGCCCGGCGAGCCACGACCGGATGCCCTATCGCACGCTGCTCTCCCAGATTGCCGAGCGCCTGCGGGCGACCTACGACGGTCGTTCCGGCCAGTACGATCGCGTGGAGCAGCTGATCGACGACCTGGAACTCATCGCGCGGAGCCTCGCAGAGAACCGCGGGCACAATGCGGGGCTCTTCAACGTGCGGCGCATGCTGCGCCGGGTGCGCACGTTCGGCTTCCATCTCGCGACGCTCGACGTCCGCCAGAACGCGCTGGTGCACCGCGAAATCGTCGGGAGCGCGCTGGGCGACCCGGAGTGGGGGAGCCGCTCGTCGGTCGAACGCACGGCGCGCCTCGAGCAGGCGCTTGCCTGCGACGAGTCGCCCTTCGACGACCCCGGGCCGTCCGGCAAGCGGGCGCTGTGGGTGTTCGAGGCGATGGAGTTCTGCCGCAACCGCTTCGGTCCCCGTGCCGTGGGTTCCTATGTCGTGAGCCTCGCGCGGGACGTGGACGACGTGCTGTCGGTGCTGCTGCTCGCGCGCTGGGCCGGCCTGGCCGGGGGGGCGGGAGAACAGGTACCGCTCGACGTCGCACCGCTCTTCGAATCGGCGGCCGCCCTCGAGCAGGCGGGGGAGATCGTCGCGAGGCTGCTGGCCGATCCCGTCTACCGCGCGCACCTGGCCGGGCGCGGCAACCGCCAGGTCGTGATGATCGGTTATTCCGACAGCAACAAGTCGGTCGGCATCGTCGCGTCCCGCTCGGCACTGCGGACCGCCCAGGAGGCCATGGCCGCGGCCTGCGACGCCGCTGGTGTCCAGTTGCAGGTGTTCCACGGGCGGGGAGGCTCGATCAGCGGCGGCGGCGGGCGCAACGACGCGCTGGTCCGCAGCCTGCCGGCGGCCAGCGTGCGCGGCCATCTGCGTGTCACGGAGCAGGGCGAGAGCATCAACGAGCGCTACGGTCTCCGGCCGCTCGCGCTGCGCAGCTTCGAACAGACCGTCAGCGCCGTCGCGCTGGCCACGGCCGGAGTGAACGGTCCCGAGTCGGTGGAACCGCGGTGGCGCGAGGCGATGGACCTGATCGCCCAGGCCAGCCGCGCGAGCTACCGATCGCTGGTGCACGAAGATCCGGCCTTCCTCGAGTTCTTCCAGGCCGTCACACCGGTCGACGTGATCGAGCGCATGCAGATCGGCTCCCGGCCGGTGACGCGCGCGGCCGACGGGGGCATCGAGTCGCTGCGGTCGATTCCCTGGATCTTCGCCTGGTCGCAGAGCCGCCACATGCTGCCCGGCTGGTTCGGATGCGGGGCCGGGTTCACGGCGGCGGTCGAGCGTTTCGGGCCGGCAGTGCTGGGCGAGATGTACGCGGGCTGGGCCTTCTTCGGATCCCTGGTCGACGACATCGAGATGATGCTTGCGCGGGCGGACATGGGCATCGCCCGCCATTACGACCAGCTGGCCAGGCCGGAGCACGGCCGTTTTGCATCCGCCATCGGGGACGAGTTCCAGGTGAGCGCCGAGCGGCTGCTCGCCATCAAGGGCTGCGGGCAGCTGCTGGAATCCGAGCCCACACTGCAGCGATCGATCCGGCTCAGGAATCCCTACGTCGACCCCCTCCACCTCGTGCAGGTGGACTTCCTCCGCCGCTGGCGTGAGTCCGGGCGCCAGGATCGCGGTCTCTTCGAGACGCTGGTCGCCTCGGTGAACGGCATCTCCCAGGGCCTGCAGGGATCGGGCTGACTGCAGGTTTCCCTTGTTGACTCGGGGGTGACGCTGCACTAGCGTCCATCGGGAACACCGGCATCGCGCGGCAGCCGCCGCGTCACCGTACACACGAGGGGTTTTCCATGGCAGCGAAGAAGAAAGCGCGGCGCACGACGCACCGCAGCAGCAAGGGCAAGAAGCTCTACGCGAAGCGTGACGCCAAGGGGCGCATCACGGACATCCAGACCTACAAGCGGGCGCACTCGGCCGACTTGAAGCGCAAGTCGAAGAAGGAAGCCCCGGCGCGGAAGAAGAAGGCTGCCGCGAAGAAGAAGCCCGCGGCAAAGGCGAAGAGCCGGTTCGCCAAAGTGAAGGATGCGATCCGCAAGGCGATCAAGAAGGCGCCGGCGCGCGCCACGAAGCAGGCCAAGGCCGCGCGCGCCGCGGTTCGCAAGGCGCCGAAGCAGGCGCAGGCTGCGGTCAGGAAGGCCGTCAAGAAACTGCCGCCGAAGGCGCAGAAGGCCGTCGCGAAGGCCGAAAGGCAGGTCACCAGGACGACTGCGAAAGCCGAGCGCAAGGTCGCACAGACGGTCAAGGCAGTGAAGACGCAGGCCGCCGCGACCGTGAAGCAGGCCGAAGCCGCCGTGGCCAGGGCCCAGGACTCGGCCGAGAAGTCCGCGGCCACCGTGGTGGACCAGGCCAAGGACCTGTTCCAAAGGGCGAGCGACGCGGTCGAGAGCGCGGTCGAGAGCGTGGTTCCGGGACAGTCACCGGCCAAGTAGCGCTCGAGCGCGCAGGTATCGCCGCCCGCGAGGCGGCACGAGGCCCCGGCGTCCAACGGCTCCGGGGCCTTCGCTTGAGCGGCGGCTACCGGCCGCGCGTCATCGCGTGGCTCCCGCGGCAGCGGGTGAAGTGCACGGGGAATTCGATCGCCGCCTCGCAGCCTTCGCCGGGAATGCCGGCGTAGCCCGGGTCCCAGGGCATTACGACTTGGATCCCATCGCCGGCCACCGCGATCCTGGGCATCACCGGGGGCGTCTCGCGCCCCGCTTCCGCCGCGAGCATCGCCGCGAGCGAACCGTGCCGGGCGTGGCACTCGGCAAGGTCTTCGAGCGTGAGGAGCGTCGGCGGCACGAGCCTGATCTCGCCGCGCTCGAGCGCGCCTGCGGTGGTCGCGGGTTCGAGCCATGCGTGCTCGGTGAGTTCCGAGAGGTCGGCGCTAGCGGCCTGGTCCGGCGGCAGAGGCGCGACGAAGAACCGCGTGTCGAAACGCTTCGGTTCGATCGAGGGCGTGATCCAGTGCGACCAGTAGACCAGCGGCCGCGTGTCGATGAAGAGACCTTCGGCCTCGAGCATGCGCGCGAACGCGGTGGCGTCCCTGGTTACCTCGTCGCGCCGCGAGCCGAGGCGTGCGACCGTCGCGGCGTCGCAGGCGTCGCCGGACGCGGTGCAGGCGAGCAGCACGCCTGCTTCCTCGAAGGCTTCCCGGCAGGCGGCGACGTGCAGGCCGGCGGTTTCGCGTGCGTCGAGGGCCGTTCCCTGCATCGTCGCGAGTTGCGGCGGTGCGGTGCCTCGCGCATCCGGGAAGACGCGCGCCAGCGCCTCCGGCGATTGGTCGGCCGTGTCGAGCCGGCCGCCGGGGAAGACCCACATCCCGCCCAGGAAGGAGAGCCCGGCGCCCCGGCGCATCATCAGCGATTGGAGCCTGCCGTCGGTCTCGCGCAGCAGTACGACCGTTGCGGCCGGGTGCATCAGGCGAGCTTCACGAGTTGCTTGCCGAAATTCCGTCCACGCAGCATGCCGATGAACGCGTCGGGTGCGGCGGCGAGGCCCTCGGCGACGGTTTCGCGGTACTTGATGCGGCCCGAGGCCACGCCGGCCCCGAGTTCCTTGAGCGCCTGCGGCCATGCATCCATGTGCTCGCCCACGATGAAGCCCTGCAGCTTTAGGCGCATCACGAGCAGCATGCGCGTGTTGTGGATCGGGATCTCCTCGCCGTCGTAGCCCGCGATGAGTCCGCACAGCGCGATCCGGCCGAAGGCGTTCATGCAGGCGAGCGCGCCGTCGAGGCAGACGCCGCCGACGTTCTCGAACAGGCAGTCCACGCCGTTCGGGGTGGCGCTGCGAATTGCCTTCGCCATGGACTTGAGATCCCCGTGCTGCCGGTGGTCGATGCAGGCGTCGAAGCCGAGTTCATTCACGACGTAGGCGCACTTCTCCGGGCCGCCCGCAATTCCGACTGCACGACAGCCGGCCGCCTTTGCCAGTTGTCCCACGACGCTGCCGACCGCGCCGCTCGCAGCCGAGACGAGTACCGTCTCGCCGGCCTTCGGCTCGCAGATGCGATTCAGCCCGTACCACGCGGTCACGCCCGGCATGCCGAGGACGCCGAGCCAGGCGGACATGGGAACTCGGCTTGCATCGACCTTCCGGATGCCGCGCCCGTCCGAGAGGCCGTACTCCTGCCAGCCCAGCACGCCGACCACGGCGTCGCCCTCCTGGAACTGCGGATTGCGGGACTTCTCCACGATGCCGACCGTCCCGCCGATCATGGTCTCGCCGATCGGGTGCGGCTGGGCGTAGGACTTCGACTCGATCATGCGGCCCTTCATGTAGGGGTCCAGCGAGAGGTAATGCACGCGCACCAGCACCTGTCCGTCGGCGGGCTCCGGAACGGTCGCGGTCTCGAGGCGGAAGTTGTCCGGCGTCACGGGCCCCGTGGGGCGGCTGGCAAGGACGATGCGCTGGCAGGTTGCGGGCATGGGTGGCCTCGGTGATCGATGCAAGGTGGGCTTTGGTGATGCTAGCATCCGTATAGTGAAAACCGCTGCTCGACATGTCGCGCCGCTGGCGGCCGCGCTTCTCGCGGCCGTCGCCATCACCGGCTGTGGCCAGAAGGGCGCCGACCCGGGTGGCAAGCCAGCGACGAGCAGGATCTCTGGCGTCCTGGTGCTTGCACCAGGCCAGTCGATGCCGGCCGGGATGCCTCTCGAACTGGAACTCGCCGAGCTGACGTCCGCGAAGGAAGCGCCGGCGCCAATCGCAACCGGCAAACTCGAGTCCGGCGCCGCCGGGGAAACGCCGTTCTCGTTGCAGTACGAAACCGCCCGGGTCCGGTCCGGTCACCCGTATGTGCTGCGAGCACGCGCGGCCATGCAGGGGACGGCCTATCTCGCGGGTAACGCGCTCGCGCCAGTCGCGGCGTCGGCGAATGCCTTCCCCGTGGACGTGGTCCTGCGCCGGCCGCCGAACGCGAGCCCGCTTTACCTGGACGTGTCCGTGCTTCGCCTCGACTACAAGGGCGAGACCGACTGGTCGGGCAGGCTGCGCGAGGTGATGCCCGGGATGCTCGCGTGCCTTCGTTCCGTCTCAGGCAAGGGCCTAGGCGTCAGCAAGGCCTGGAGCATGAGCGGCGGGAAGGTCGGCGTGCGCATCCGTGCCGAGGACGGCAATGGCTTCGAGTGCGTGGCGCTCGCCGACGGCTCGAAGTTCGACACGCTCTCCGGCCTGCCATCGTTCGCCGCTACGCTGCCGGGCGAAGGCAATCCAACATTCGTGCCCGCGCCGGCCTCGCCGAAGATGGCTGAGTGCCGCCGCTACGAGCGGGTGCTCGGCGGTGTCGAGGAGACCCTGGGCTGGCTCGTGTACGACACCTGCGCCCCGGTCACTCCGGTCGCCAAGCCCTCAACGTGACAACCAGCCTGGCCGCCAGGTCAGGCTGAGCTCGACGCTGCTGACCGGGTCCGGCAGGGTGACCTCCGTATACTCGATCGCCACCTCGAAGCGCCTGGTCGGTTGCCACGACACGGCGCTGCCCCAGATGAAATCCGACCCCTCGTCGCTGGCGTCGAAGTGCCCGGATCCCCCGGATACGATTTTCACGTCCACGTCCGACTTCCACCGCATGACGCCGGCCCGCATGCGCAGGGCCCACTGCTCCGCGAACGGCCAGCTGATCCTTACGAGCATCGCCGGTCCATGCACATTGCTGGGGAACGCCTTTGCCAGGTCGTTCGCGAACTCCTGGGGATCCAGGACCTCCGCGGTGATGTCGCCCTCCAGGTCGCCGAAGTCGTGGTAGGCGGCCTCAACGGCGAAACCAGACGTGAACTCGTATCCCGCACGGACGTGGTAGCTCGTCCCTTGTTCGTCCAGTTTCATTGACGTGATCGATGACCCCGTAATCGATTCCAGCGATCGCTGGACCTCACCCGTGCTCACGTCCAGGGAACTTGCGCCCGCCCCGACGCCCAGATACACACCGTCACCGTCGGCCCGCGCGACCTGGGACAGCGCGACGCAACCGATGAGCGCGCCGATGGCGGCTGACACACGCCGCCGGCGGCGGGCTGCGAAGAGCACCCCGACCAGCAGGACGCCAGGCCACCCGAACGAACCGCCACCGCTCTTGGCACGGACCTTCGTCACCGTGGTCGCGGCCCTCGTCAACACGCTGAACGTGTCGGACACGCCGCCGATGGTCAGCGTGGCCGATACCGTCGTCGAGTAATTGATCGACGCCGTGACCCTCACTCGCACCCGCGCCCCGTTCGGCACCGTGCCGGCCGTGGCGGTGAATGCACCGCCATTGATCGAGTACTCGCCGCCCACGATGCTGATCGGCGCCGGCGCATTGACGCCGGCCACGGTGATCTCGTTCGACTGTACTTCGGCGTTCGGCGGCAGGCCCGTCTGGTCGCTGAAGCTGAACGCATCGGGCGTCGTGTCCGGCGGGATGTCCTCGCTCTGCAGCGTGACCGCCACGGTGCTGGTTCCCAGTCCGGCGCCACCCTGCGGGTTGGACAACGTCACTGTGAACGTCTCGTCAGTCTCCACAGTCGTGTCGTTGATGAGGTTGACGGTGATGCTCTTCGAACCGCCCTCGCTCTGGGTCCACGTCAGGGTGCCCGATGCCGGCGAGAAGTCGGCGCCTGACACCGCTGTACCGTTCTCTGCGATGTAGTCCACGGTCACCGCTCCTGCGAGTCCGTTGGATCGCGTCACGGTCAGCGTCAGCGTGCCGGCCGTCTCACTGACCGTCACTGCCGACTGCGTCAGTCCCAGCACGCCCGGCACCAGCAGGATGTCGTCGTCCTGGATCGTCACCGTGGTGCTCGCCGCACCGAGAGCAGCACCGCCCGTCGGCGTATTCAGCGTGACCGCGAAAGCTTCGTCGTTCTCCACGACCCCGTCGTTCGTGATGGCAACCGTGAAGCTCTTCGTGCCGGACTCGCCGTCCGCCCAGCTGAGCGCGCTGCTCGTCGCGGTGAAGTCGGCAGCCGTCGCTGTTCCCGCCACGGTCACGTAGTTCACGCCGACCGTGCCGTCGGTGCCGCCGGAACGGCTGACGGAGATCGTCACCGTGCCAGCGGCCTCGTTCACCACTGCGGCCGTGCTGGTCATCGCGATCGTGCCGCGCTGTGGCGCGTCCTCGCTCACGATGGTCACCGTCGTCGTCGCGGCGCCGAGCGTGGCGTCGCCCGTCGCGTTCGACAGCGTAACCGTGAATGTCTCGTCGGGTTCGAACAGCGCGTCGTTGGTGATCGGCACCGTGATGGGCTTGGCTGCCGAGTCGCCGTCCGCCCAGCTCAAGGTGCCGCTGGTCGCGGTGAAGTCCACTGCATTGGCCGTGCCCGATGCGGTCGCGTAACTCACGCCGACCAAACCGTCCGTGCCGCCCGTCCGGTTCACGGAGATTGTCACGCTGCCGAGGTTCTCGACCCTCGATGCGGTCGCGGAGGCCATGGCGAGCGTGCCGCGCAACGGCGGGTCCTCGCTTACGATGGTCACCGTGGTCGTCGGCGTGCCGAGCGCCGCGCCACCCGTTGCGGCGGATAGCGTGACCGCGAAGGTCTCGTCCGCCTCGAACGCCGTGTCGTTGGTGATCGGCACCGTGATGGTCTTCGATGCCGCGTCGCCGTTGGCCCAGTTGAGCGTACCGCTGGTCGCGGTGAAATCGCCGGCTCCGGCCGTGCCGGTCGTGGTCGCGTAGCTCACGCCGACGGCATTGTCGACGCCGCCGATGCGCTCGACCGTCAGGCTCACCGTCCCGGCCGTCTCGTTCACGCTCACCGCCGTGGTCGCCATCCGCAGCGTGCCCGATATGGGCGCTTCATTGCTCTGGATCGTCACGGTGGTGGTCGCGGCGCCGAGCGCCGCCCCGCCGGTTGCGCCCGACAGCGAGGCCGTGAAGGTCTCGTCGGCTTCGAACAGCGCGTCGTCGAGGATCGGCACCGTGAAGGTCTTCGGTGCCGCGTCACCGTCCGCCCAGCTCAGGGTGCTGGACGTGTCGGTGTAGTCGCTGCCCGCGGTTGCGCTGCCGGCCGCGGTGGCGTAGCTCACGCCGACCGCACCGTCGGCGCCGCCGCCGCGGTTCACCGTCACGGTGACCGTGCCCGCAGTCTCATCGACCGTAAGCGCCGCAGTCGCCATGGCAAGCGTGCCGCGCAGCGGCGGGTCCTCGCTCACGATGGTGACCGTGGCCGCTGCGGACCCGAGGGTCGCGCCGCTCACGCCAGAGAGCATGACGGTGAACGCCTCGTCGGCCTCGAACAGGGTGTCGTTGGTGATCGGCACCGTGATGGTCCTGGCTGCCGAATCGCCATTCGCCCAGTTCAGGGTGCCGCTGGTGGCAGTGAAGTCGGCCGCCGTCGCCGTGGCGAAGCCCGTTGCATAGTTCACACTCGCGGCCCCGTCAGACCCGCTGGTCCGCGCCACGGACAGCAAGGCCGTACCGGCCGGTTCGTTGACCGACACGGTGACGGCGGCAAAGCCGAGCGTGCCCGGCACCGCGACGTCGTCGCTCTGGATGGTCACCGTCGTGCTCGGACTGGCCAGAATCGCCCCGCCACCGGGGTTCGACAGGGTGACCGCAAAGGCCTCATCGGCCTCGTACGCCGTGTCGTCGGTGATCGCCACGCTGATGGTCTTGATCGCCGTGTCGCCGTTCGCCCAGTTCAACGTGCCGCTGGTCGGCGTGAAGTCCGCCGCAGTGGCCGTCCCGATAAGGGTCGCATAGTCGATGGCGACGGCCCCGTCAGAGCCGCCCACGCGCTCGACCGAAACGCTGACCGTCCCGGCCGCTTCGCCGACACTGACGGCCGCATTCACCATGCGCAAAGTGCCGGGCACCGGGATCTCGTCGCTCTGGATCGTCACTGTCGCCGTGTCCGCGGTCCCGATGGACGCGCCGCCGGTGGCACCGGAAAGCGTGATGGTGAAGGTCTCGTCGGGCTCGACCAGCGCGTCGTCGAGGATCGGCACGGTGATGGACTTGTTCGACGAATCGCCGTCGGCCCAGTTCAAGGTGCTGGAGACGTCGGTATAGTCGTTGCCCGCAGTCGCGCTGCCGGCCGCGGTACCGAACGCCACGCTCACCGCTCCCTCGCTGCCGCTGGTCCGCGCAACGGAGAACGTCACCGAGCCGGCGGTCTCGCTCACGAGCTGCGCCGTCTGCGTAAACGCGAGCACGCCGGGGTTATCGTCGTCCTGGATGGACACGAAACCCGTCCCTGCGCCGATCGTTGCGCCACCGCCCGCGCCCGTGAGCGAGATGCCGAAGCTCTCGGTCAGTTCTGACAATGCGTCGTTCAGGATCGGTATCGTGATGAACTTCACACCGCCTTCGCCGTCGGCCCAGTTCAGGGTACCGCTGACCGCGTTGAAGTCCTGCCCCGCAAGCGCCGTATCGGGAATGGCCGAGTAATTGACGCTGACAGCGCCGGTGAATCCACCGGTGCGCTGCACCGACACGATGGCGTCGCCCACGGTCTCGAGCACGGTCACGTTCGCGACGATGCCCAGCGTGCCCGGACCGGAGACGTCGTTGTCGACGATCAGCATCGAGGCGCTGGCCGTTCCGAGCGTCGCGTCGCCTGTCGGGTTCGACAGGGTCATCGCGAACGTCTCGTTCGGCTCGTCGATCGCATCCTCGAGGATCGGCACCGTGACGGTCTTCAATGTCGAGTCGCCGTTCGCCCAGCTGAGCGTCCCGGTGCGGGCCGTGTAGTCGGCACCTGCAGTCGCAGTCCCTGCTACCGTGGCGTAGTCGGCGCTGACGGCGCCATCGACACCCGTGGCGCGGCTGAAGTTGAAGATGACCCCGGTGGCGCTCTCGTTGACCGTGAGGGGGCCAACCACCGAGATCACTCCCGGAACAGGCGGCAGGTCGTCGTCCAGGATCGTCACGACCGTGGTCGTGGCCGTCGGATCGAGCGTCGCCCCGGTGACGCCGGACAGTACGACGTTGAAGGTCTCGTCGGGCTCATCCAGCGTGTCGTTGGCAATTGCCAGCGCGATGACCTTGGGCGCGGTGTCCCCGTCCGCCCAGTTGAGCGTGCCGCTCTGCCCCGTGTAGTCACTGCCTGCGAGGGCCGTGAAGTCCTGTGTGGCGAAGTTGACTGTCGCTGCGCCCGAGAAGCCGCCCGTGCGCTGGACCGCGAGGTTCAGGGTGCCCGAGGACTCATTGGTGCTGACCGCCGCGGCCGTCATGGCCAGCGTGCCGGTGGGGCCGACGTCGTTGTCGGTGATGGAAACCGTCGCGTGCGTCAATCCGGCCGAGGCGCCCCCGGACAGATTGGTCAGCGTGACGAGGAACGTTTCCGTGGGCTCGTCCACCGCATCGTCCACCGTATTGACGGTGATCGTCTTCGAGGTCGTATCGCCATTGGCCCAGGTCAGCGTGCCCGTCGCGGTCACGAAGTCATCCGGCGCGGTCGCGCCCTGATTCGACGTCGCGTAGTCGACCTGCACGGGTCCGCCGCTGCCGTTGGTGCGCGTGACCTGCAACACGGCTTGCCCTCCTTCGGTCACCGTCACGCTGTCGATGGCAAAGGCAAGAATGCCGTTCGGCGGATCGTCGTTCGTGATCGTCACGGTCTCGACGGAGGGCGTCGTAAGGACGGCCCCGCCGCCGGGATTGGACAGGATGACCGTGAAACTCTCGTCCGTCTCGTAGATCGTGTCGTTGACGACCGGGATGCTGAACGAATGCGTGGTGGTGTCGCCGTTCGCCCAGTTGAGCGTGCCGGAAGTGAACGTGTAGTCACCGGGTGCGAGCGCCGTGCCAGCGACCGTCGCATACTGGATGCTCACCGCACCCAGCGAGCCGCCGAATCTCTCGACGTCGATCTGCACCGTGGCAGCGGCCTCGCTGGCGGAGCGTGAAGACACGGCGAAGCGCAGCTGTCCGGGATTCGCGTCGTTGTCGAGGACGGTGACCGTCGTGCTGGCCTGCTGCAGCCGCGCACTACCCGTCGGGTTGGACAGGTTGACCGCAAAGGTCTCGTCCGGCTCCTCCAGCGCGTCATCGATGAGGGTGATCGGGACGGTCTTCGGTCCCAGCTCGCCGTTCACCCACACGAACGTGCCGCTCGCCGCGGTGTAGTCCGAACCCGCCGTGGCCGTGCCGTTCGCCGTCGCATAGTTGACGCTGACGGCCCCGGAACTGCCCGTGCTGCGCGTCGCCGTAATGCTGAGCGTCGCAGCGGTCTCGCTGACCGAGACGGTCGAGAGGCTCATCGAAATGTCGCCCGGATCGTCGTCGTCGGCGATATTGACAGTCGCGTCGGCGTTCGGCAGCAACACACCGGCCGTTGCGTTACTGAAGTGCACCGTGAAGCTTTCGGGCGACTCGGTGACCACGTCGTTGGTGATCGGGATGGTGATCGGCCTGACACCGCCGACGCCGGCCGCCCAATTGAGCGTTCCAGAGGTCGTCGTGTAATCACCCGGCGGCTGCGCTGTGCCTGCGACCGTCGTGTAGTTCACGCTCACCGCACCGCTGGCCCCCAGTATTCGCGATACATTCAGCGTGGCCGTGCCCGCGTTCTCAACGACATTGATCGGCGTCGCCGGGACGGCGATCGTTCCCGGGTTGTTCTCGTCGTCGATGATCGTGACGACTGCGAACCAATACGTGTAATCGAGAATTGCGCCGGGCGTCACGTTCTCCAGCAGAACGTAGAAGTTCTCGTTCGGGTCCACGAGCGCGTCATCGAGGATCGGAACCGTGATCGTCTTGGTCCCGCCTTCGCCGTTGGCCCAGCTCAACGTTCCGCTGGTGATGGTGAAGTCCACGTCGTTCGTTGCGGTGTTCGAGATCGTCCGGAAATCGACCGTGACTGCGCCTTGCGTCCCGCCAGTGCGCGCGACCGAGATTGTGGCGTTGCCGGCGGCTTCGCCGACCTGCGGGTTCGGGCTCGTGACGGTAATGGTGCCGCTCAGCGGATCATTTCTGTAGATCGTGACCGTGCACGATGCGTTCGCGCCAAGAGTGGCTCCTCCGCCCGGATTGGAGAACGTCACCGCGAAGGTTTCGTCGCCCTCGGGATCGGTGTCGTCGATCAGCGGGATCTCGATGTACTGCTGCGGGTCGCCGCTGCAGCTATAGCCCGGCGCCGGCGTACAACCGGACTGGTCCGCCCAGTGGAGCGTGCCGCTGGTCGTCGTGAAGTCCGCGCCCGCCGTCGCCGTACCACTGGTCGTCGTGTAGTCGACCGTCACCGGTCCGTCGCGGCCGTTCTGGCGCAGGCCATACACAAACGCGTTCAGGTTGCTTTCGAAGACTGGGTTCTGGCTGACGAAGCACGAAATATCCCCGGGATATTTCGTGTCATTGTCGAGGATCGTCTGGGTCACCTGGGTCGGGGCGCCCAGGATGGCGCCGCCCTGCGGATTCGAGATCGTCACGAGGTAGGTCTCGGCAGACTCCTCCAGCAGGTCGTCGATGATCTGGACGTAGATCTGCTTGTTCGAGGTATCGCCCGCCGCCCACGGGATGGTGCCGCTGGTGGCCACGAAGTCGCTGCCCGCCGTGGCGGTGCCGCTGGTAATCGTGTAGTCGACGCTGACGGCGCCGTTCGAGCCCGACTGACGCACGAAGGTGATCGGTCCGCCCTGCGCCCCGTCCGCCTCATTGTCCTGGCTGTCGCCGGACAGGCTGATCTGTCCGGCGAAGCCGCCGTCGTTATCCAGGATCGTGACCATGCCGATCGTGTTGCTATTGAAGAGCAGCGCAGAGTCGGCCGACTGGAGCCTGACCCAGAATTGCTCGTCCGCTTCCCCGACCGTATCGCTGAGGATCGGCACCGTGATCTGCTTGGGCGCCGAGTCTGCGTCGTTGAACTGCACGATGCCACCGGTGGCGGTGTAGTCGCTGCCGGCGGTTGCGGCCAGGAAGCCGGTCCCATTGTCGGTTACGAAGCCGACCACCGCGCAATCCTGCGATCCGCCGGTGCGTGTAACTGTCAAGGTCACCGAACCCGCACTTTCGCCGACAGACCTGGTCGGCTCGATCGAGATCGTGCCCATCGTGGGCAGCACGAGGTCGCCACCGTCATAGTTGATGCCGACGTCCATGGTATCCAGACCAAGGGCGGCGCCTACTGCGTTGTACAACTGGAGTTGGAAGCTGTCGTAGCTCTCCTGATATGTGTCGTCGATCATGGTAACGCTGATCGACTTGTCGGCGTAGTCGCCGTCAGCCCACGTGAGTGTCGCCGTACCCAGCGCGAAATCGCAGCCGGCACCGGCCATGAAATAGCCGCTGCTGCCGCCGACGCGGACATTCACGCTCACGGGACCCGTCGCACCACCGGTACGCCGCACCGCGAAAGTCACCGTTCCTGAATTTTCTTCGGCGTTGGCAGCGGTCTCCAGGAAGCTCAGCACGCCCCCGGACCCGCCCCCCGCGCTGTCGAACCGGGCCAACACGGCCGCCCCGTAGGCGTCCTGCCCGGCCGCGACCAGCCGGCCGTCCGACTGCCGCAACAGTGCATACGCGGTCACCGACGACACGTGCGGCCACGACTGCGCTCGTCCGCCGAAATCCGCGATCGCCACGCCCTGGTTTCCAAACGTCGTGTCAACCGCGCCGTTGGACTCGAGTCGCGCGACGAACAGGTCCTGGGCTCGAGAGTTGATGACGGGGTAGAAGTTGCCGGCAATGACGATCTTTCCGTCGGGCTGCACGATCACGCCGGCCGCCTGTTCGAAGTTCCAATCGGGGCCCAGGTCGTTCAGGACCGTGCCGGTGCCGCCAAAGGTGGTGTCCAGGTCTCCGTTCGTCTCCAGCCGGGCCAGGGCCGTCAAGTTGCCGCCCGCGGTGTACGCGTAACCGGCGACGAGGATCTTGTCGTTCGACTGCATCACCAGCGAAGTAGCGGCGGCGTCCACCTGGCCGAAATCCACGATCTTCAGTCCATCCGCATCGAAGGTCGTGTCCAGCACGCCCGCCGCGGTCAGGCGGACCAGCGCCATGGTGGTCACGCCGCTGCCCGGGCCGAACCCTGCGGCCACGAGGCCGCCGTCGGACTGCCGGACCAGGGCATTGACGCCCTGGTTGGCACCCGGCCCGAAGGTCACATAGGTGATGCCCTGCGTGCCGAACGTATTGTCCGGCTGGCCCGTCGCCGTGACGGCTGCGAACACGATGTCGAGGACGTCGTTGTGATAGGTGGTGCCGGCCACGACGAGGCTGCCGTCGGTCCGCCGGACGATGCCATTCGCCTGATCGATGGAGGTACCGCCCGTGTCGAGGGCGACGCGTCCGTTGGCGCCGAACTCGGTATCGGGCGAGCCGGTGTCCGTGAGCCTCACGAGCGCGATGTCGACGAGGCCCGTGTTCTGCCAGTCCGTGGTCTGCCCCGCAACGACGATCTTGCCGTCGGGTTGGATCAGCAGCGCGAAGCCCTGGTCATCCGATTGACCGCCGGCGAAGTCGATGGACGTCCAGCCGTCTCCGTCGAAGGTGGCGTCGAGCGTACCGTTCGTGTTGTAACGCGCGACCCAGATGTGCGCCGCGGAGTCACCGGGAATGTCGTTCCGCGTCACCGACCCGGTCATTACCAACTTGCCGTCGGCCTGCTGGGCGACGGCTTTGACCCGGGCATCGATCGGGTTGCCGTCCGAATCGTTCAATTGCCAACTGACACGCCCGGCGTTGCCGAAGCCGTTGTCGAGTTCGCCGGGTGCGGCGAACACCGGACCCGCACCCAAGGCGGCAATGCATCCAAGGAGAACGAGCCGCAGTGTGTTGCGGGAGGTGTGGACGACGCGCATAGCCATGGTCGCTCCTTGGGATCAAGGAGGCGCCCGCAGGCCGGGCCGAACCAACTGCGATCGAAACACGACCGAAGCCTGCCGCGACGGCAGGTGCCGGACACTCTCTCACCTAATCAGATTCGCACCTGGTCCCCAGTCCAAGCTCTGCAAACACCCCCATGCCCGTGTTTGCCGGATACCGATAGTCCCTGTCTGGCCGACCCGCCTGTTACTGCAAGGTGATCTACTTGACTTCACAATTCGCAGTAACGGTCGCACGACCCTTTCTTTCTCTTCGTATTCGGGCCGAACGTACTCCCTTCGGTCCGGACATTCCACCGCAGCTGCCCGCATGACAAATGCCAATGCAAAGCATTCGCAGCTGGGGGTCCTGGGGCCTTGCCGAACGACCCCGGCTCCCTGTGCCGCCGAACCGGCAACGATATCTGATGGCCTCGCTTGAGTCGTGTCCTTCGACCCAGGCAGGAAGTCAGGGCGCCTCTGCAAGGCGTTGAATGCCGCGTCGCGCGAGCGGGCTCAGGCCGGCACCGCCTTCGCTGAGGTGACGACAGATCGCGGTTCGCATGCGCGGCTCCCAGAAGCGCCGCAGGTGATTCGCCACCTGCTCGGCCGCCGCCTGCGGGTCCGGTTCTGAGGCAAAGAACGCGGCGATGTCGTTGGCCATTGCGACGAGTCGTTCGATGTCCATGGCGTTTCGCTGGCGGCTCAGGCTACGGGGTTCGTCCGACCGGGGCCGCCCGTTCTGTGCGCTCCGCGCGCCTGCGCGTGCGCCAGGCGTCCGCATTCTCGACCCTGACGACTTCCACCGCAGTCACCTTGTATTCCGGGCAGTTGGTGGCCCAGTCGGAGTACTCGGTGGTCACGACGTTGGCGCCCGACTCCGGAAAATGGAACGTCGTGTACACGACGCCGGGCGTCATGCGCGTCGACAGGACCGCTCGCATCACCGTGTCGCCCGTGCGGCTCGACATGCCGATCCAGTCTCCGTCGGCAATGCCCCGGGTCTCGGCGTCGTCCGGGTGGATCTCGAGGCGGTCCTCGGACTGCCATTCGAGGTTTGCGGTGCGACGGGTCTGCGCGCCGACGTTGTACTGGAATAGCGTGCGGCCCGTGGTCAGGAGCAGCGGGAAGCGGCTCGTCGTGCGCTCGGGCGTGGCCACGTATTCGGTGACGATGAACTTGCCCTTGCCGCGGACGAAGCTGCCCACGTGCATGGTCGGCGTGCCCTCCGGCGCGGCGTCGTTGCAGGGCCACTGGATGCTGCCGAGCAGCTCGAGCTTTTCGTAAGTGACTCCGCGGAACGTCGGCGTGAGGCGCGCGATCTCCTGCATGATCTCCGAGGGGTGGTCGTAGTGCACGGGAAAGCCGAGCGCCTGCGCGAGCCGCAGGGTGATTTCCCAGTCCGCGAGGCCGGCGAGCGGTTCCATGACCTTGCGCACCCGCGAGATACGTCGCTCGGCGTTGGTGAACGTGCCGTCCTTCTCGAGGAAGGACGACCCCGGCAGGAACACGTGCGCGTAATGCGAGGTCTCGTTCAGGAACAGGTCCTGCAGTACCACGCATTCCATGGCCGACAGCGCCGCAACGACGTGGCGAGTGTTCGGGTCGGACTGCACGAAGTCCTCGCCCTGCACGTAGAGCCCGCGGAAGCTGCCGTCCAGCGCCGCCTCGAACATGTTCGGAATGCGCAGTCCCGGCTCGCCTGAAAGAGGGACCCGCCAGGCGTCTTCGAACAGGGCACGCGTCGCGCCGTCCGACACGTGGCGGTAACCGCTGAACTCGTGCGGGAACGAGCCCATGTCACAGGAGCCCTGCACGTTGTTCTGGCCGCGCAGCGGGCTCACGCCCACGCCCTCGCGGCCGAGGTTGCCCGTGGCCATGGCGAGGTTCGCGATGCCCATGACCATGGTCGAGCCCTGGCTGTGTTCCGTGACGCCGAGTCCGTAGTAGATGGCGCTGTTCGGCCCGGCCGCGTAGAGGCGCGCTGCCTTGCGCACCAGTGCCGCGGGCACGCCGGTGATCGCCTCGGTGGCTTCGGGAGAGTTGCGGGGCTCGGCGACGAAGGCTTTCCAGCGGCGCCAGGAATCGACCTCGCAGCGTTCCTCGGCGAAGCTGTCGTTCGCGAGGCCCTCGGTCACGACGACGTGCGCCAGTGCATTGATCATCGCGACGTTGGTGCCCGGCCGCAGCTGCAGGTGCACGTCTGCCGCGACGTGGGCCGAGCGCACGACGTCGATTTCGCGCGGATCCATGACGATCAGTCGTGCGCCCTGACGCAGCCTGCGCTTCATCTGCGAGCCGAACACCGGGTGGCCGTCGGTCGGGTTGGCGCCGATCACGACGATCACGTCCGCGTGCATGACCGAGGCGAAGTTCTGCGTGCCCGCGGACTCGCCGAGCGTGCTCTTCAGCCCGTAGCCCGTCGGCGAGTGGCAGACGCGGGCGCAGGTGTCCACGTTGTTGGTGTGGAGTGCCGCGCGCACGAACTTCTGCACCAGGAACGTTTCCTCGTTCGTGCAGCGCGAGGAAGTGATGCCGCCGACCGCGCCCGGCCCATGGGCGGCCTGGATGCGCCGGAATTCGCTCGCGACGCGTCCGATCGCTTCGTCCCATGACACGACGCGCCAGGGATCCGTGATCCGCTCACGGATCATCGGGTGCAGCACGCGGTCGGCGTGGGTCGCGTAGCCGTAGGCGAAACGGCCCTTCACGCAGGCGTGGCCGTGATTCGCCGCGCCGTCCCGGTCGGGCACCATGCGGACGACGCCCGAGTCCTTGACCTCGGCCTCGAGCGAGCAGCCGACGCCGCAGTAGGCGCAGGTGGTCTTGACCACGCGCGTCGGCGCGCCCAGCGCGATCCGCGACTTCTCGGTCAGCGCGGCGGTCGGGCAGGCCTCGACGCAGGCGCCGCAGGATACGCACTCCGAGCCGAGGAACGTTTCACGCTGGCTGGCCGAGACGCGCGACGCGAAGCCGCGGCCCTCGATCGTGAGCGCGAAGGTCCCCTGTACGTCGCGGCAGGCGCGCACGCACCTCGAGCAGGTGATGCAGGTGTCGGGGTCGAAGGTGAAGTACGGGTTGCTGGTGTCGGCGGACGCGCCGCGCTGAGTGGCGCCGCCGGCGGGCAGGCGGGATCCCGTCACGCCGAGTTGCGCTGCCACCGACTGCAGTTCGCAATGTCCATCGGCGGGGCAGGTGTCGCAGGCTAGCGGGTGGTCGGACAGGTATAGGTCGAGCACCCCGCGGCGCAGCTTCAGGAGTTGCGGCGAATCGGTGCGCACCTTCATCCCGGGTGCGACTGCGGTCGTACAGGACGCCGGATAGCCGCGACGTCCCTCGATCTCGACCAGGCACAGTCGGCAGGAGCCGAACGCGTCGAGCGTGTCGGTTGCGCAGAGCTTCGGAATCTGCGTGCCCGCGAGCGCGGCGGCGCGCATGACGGACGTGCCGGCCGGCACGGACACCGCGTGGCCGTCGATCTCGAGCGTCACCTGCTCGGTCGCGGCGGAGGCGGGCGTGCCCAGGTCGCGATGGTCTATGGAGTACACATCACCTCCCAGGACCCGGTCGCTGGAAGTCCTCCCCGAAGTGCTTCATGGCGCTCAGCACCGGGGCCGGCGCCATGCCGCCGAGCCCGCACAGCGAGGCGTGCGTCATGGTGTCGCAGATTTCCTCGACCAGCGCGAGGTTGCCATCGCGGTCCACGCCCCGGGCGACGCGATCCAGCGCCTCGGCGCCGCGCACCGAGCCCATCCGGCAGGGCACGCATTTGCCGCAGGACTCCTGCGCGCAGAACACGAGCGCATGGCGCGCCATCGCCAGCATGTCGACCGTGTCGTCGAAGGCCACGACGCCGCCATGGCCGAGCATCGCGCCGATCGCGGCGAATGCCTCGTACTCGAGCGGCGTGTCGAACTGCGACGCGGGCAGGTACGCGCCCAGCGGTCCGCCGACCTGCACGGCGCGGATCGGCCGGCCGCTTGCCGAGCCGCCGCCGTAGTCGTAGAGGAGTTCGCGCAGCGTGAGCCCGAAGGCGCGCTCGACCAGTCCCGCGTGCAGCACGTTCCCGGCGAGCTGCAATGGCAGCGTGCCGCGCGAGTTCGCCTGGCCATGGTCACGGTAGGCGGTCGCGCCTTCCGCGAGGATGAACGGCACGGTCGCGAGCGTGATCACGTTGTTGACGACGGTCGGCGCGCCGAACAGTCCCTTGTGCGCGGGCAGCGGCGGACGCACGCGTACCTCGCCGCGCCTGCCCTCGAGGCTCTCGAGCATCGAGGTCTCCTCGCCGCAGATGTAGGCGCCGGCGCCGATCCGGAGTTCGACGTCGAACTCGAGGCCGCTGCCCATCAGGTCGCGACCGAGGTAGCCCGCGGCCCGGGCGCGCAGCGATCGCTGCGTGCAGGGTCTCGCGGGCGTGCGGGTACTCGACGCGCAGGTAGATGTAGCCCTGCGTCGCGCCGACCGCGACACCGGCGATGGTCATGCCCTCGATGAGCGAGTAGGGGTCGCCTTCCATGAGCATGCGGTCGGAGTAGGTGCCCGAGTCTCCCTCGTCGGCATTGCAGGCGACGTATTTCTCGGCGCCGCGCTGGTCGAGAACCGTCTGCCACTTCACGCCAGCCGGGAACGCGGCGCCGCCCCGGCCGCGCAGCCCGGAATCCACGACCGTCGTGACGGTCGCGGCCGGGCCGATCTCGAGCGCCCGGCGCGAGGCCGCGATAGCCGCCGTTCGCGACGTACTCGCCGAGGTCGAGAGGTTCCGTCCGGCCCACGCGCGCAAACGTCAGGCGCTGCTGCGAGGCGAGCCATGGGTGCCCGTCCACCGGGCCGATGCAGAGTGCGTGAGGCTCGCCGCGCAGCATGCCGGCTGCCACGAGGCCGTCGACGTCGTGTTCGTTCACCGGGCCGTAGCCGATGCGACCCGCGCCGCACTCGATTTCGACCAGCGGTTCGAGCCAGTACATGCCACGCGAGCCGTTGCGACGCAGGCGAATATCAGTTCCGGCGGCGCGTGCAGCTGCAACCAGCCTGCGGGCGGTTCGCCTCGGCGCCAAGCGCGAGCGCGCCGGCATCCCGCGGGACCCACACGGTGACCGTCATGGCGTCACCTTCGTGCCGGCCGCACGCAGGAGTTCATCGAGCCGCTCCGGCGTCATGCGTCCGTGCACTTCCTCGTCGACCATCGCGGCCGGCGAACAGGCACAGAGCCCGAGGCAATCCACCGCCTCGAGCGTGATCTCGCCGTCGGCTGTGGTCTCGCCGAAGCCGATGCCCAGCCGCTGACGCAAATGCGCCTCGAGCGCGCGGCTGT
Organism: uncultured Gammaproteobacteria bacterium; assembly: GCA_963706755.1. Taxonomy (GTDB): domain Bacteria; phylum Pseudomonadota; class Gammaproteobacteria; order Steroidobacterales; family Steroidobacteraceae; genus RPQJ01. The sequence goes on along the minus strand of CAVPNH010000003.1, from coordinate 31,156 downwards.
TCATGGCCTGGCAGGCCTCCGCGCGGCAAAGCTTTACCACGCGACGACCCGGGGGCTTGTTGCGGAAATGGTGATAGAAGGTGAGCACGCCGTGCACGTCGGCGCGCGAGAGATTCAGTTCACCGGCGATCAGCGGGACGGCGCCGTCGGGCACGAATCCCAGCGTGCTCTGCACGTCGTGCAGGATCTCGATCAGGGGCGCGCGCTGCTGCGCATGGCGGGCGACGATCGTGACGATCTGGTCGCGCGTAGCCGAATCGATCCGGCCTGCCGTGGACTCGGTCGTCACAGCAGCCGCTCCCCGTGCGCATACACGTTGAACGAATCGCCGCGCAGGAAGCCCGCGAGCAGGATGCCCGTGCGCTCGGCGACGTCGATGGCGAGGCTCGAGGGGGCGCCGATGGACGCGACCACGGGAATGCCGGCGACTGCCGCCTTCTGCAGCAGTTCGAAGCTCGCGCGACCGCTGAGCAGCAGCACGCTTGACGAAAGCGGGAGCGCGTCATCGAGCAGCATCGAGCCCACGAGCTTGTCGAGCGCGTTGTGCCGGCCGACGTCCTCGCAGGCGGCGACCAGATTGCCGTCCGCGTCGAACAAGGTCGCCGCGTGCAGGCCGCCGGTGTCGCGAAAGACCGGCTGGGCGGCGCGCGCGATGCCGGGGAGCGAGCTCAGCAGTTCGGCGCGGACGCGCAGGGCGAGGTCGACCGGCCCTGAATCGAGCATGCCCTCGAGTGCCTGGAGCGAGGCCTTGCCGCAGACCCCGCAGCTCGAGGTCGCGTAGAAGTTGCGCTGCAGGCGCGCGGCATCGAGGGAAATGCCAGGCGACAGCTCGACGCAGACGACGTTGCCCTCCGAGCCACACTCGCGCGCCGATGCCACGTCGCCGCGGGCGCGGATGACGCCCTCGCCATGCAGGAACCCCAGTGCCAGTTCCACGTCCTGGCCCGGCGTGCGCATGGTGACCGAGACGGCCTGTCCGGGACTTTCGTCGCCGAGGAGTGCGACGCGGATCTCGAGCGGCGCCTCGACTGCCACGAGGTCTTCGCGCGACTCGACGCTGGCGCCGCGCACGGTCCGCACGCGGACGTGCTGCGTCGGTCCGACGTCGAGATTGGCTCTCGTGACCAGCTGCCGGGACATGTTCCGACGACCCCCTGAAGCCGCCTCCGCGCAGGCTACCACTTTGCGCCCCAGGGTCGCCGATCGTTCGCCACTTGCGGCCGGTCCGCTACCTTTGAAAGACGATCTCGCCGTCGTCAGTCAAGTCGAACCGGTTGGCCATCGGCTCCTTCGGCAGGCCCGGCATGCGCATGATCTCGCCCGTGATCGGGACCACGAAACCGGCGCCCGCGGCGAGCTGAATTTCCCGCACGGTCACGAGGAAGTCCTTCGGGCGGCCGAGCAGCGTCGGGTTGTCCGAGAGTGACTGCTGCGTCTTCGCGATGCAGACGGGCAGACCGCCGAACCCGGCCTTTTCCAGGTGTTCGAGGTCGCGCCTGCCCCGTGTCGTGTAGTCCACTGCCTCGGCGCCGTACATCTCCCGGGCCACGATCGCGATCTTCTGCTCGATCGGCGCATTCCAGTCGTAGAGAGGGGTGAACTGAGGCTCGCTGCGTGCTGCAAGGTCACGCACCACTGCTGCGAGCTCGGTGCAGCCCCGGCCGCCCTCGGTGAACGGACGTGCCGCCACCGCCTCGATGCCGAGCGACTTGCAGTGTTCCTCCAGGACCCGGACCTCCTCGGCGGAGTCGGCCTGGAACTGGTTGATTGCGACGACGCAGGGCTGGCCGAACTTGCGGATGTTCTCGACGTGCTTCTCGAGGTTGGCGAGACCCCGCAGCATGGCAGGAACGTCCGGCTGTCCAACCTCGGCCAGCGGCTTGCCGCCGTGCATCTTGAGCGCACGCACGGTCGCTACCAGCACCGTGCACACCGGGGCGAAGCCGCCGTAGCGGCAGTTGATGTCGAAGAATTTCTCCGCGCCGAGTTCGAACGCGAACCCGGCCTCGGTCACGACGAGGTCGGCGTAGGAGAGCGCGGCCTTTGTGGCGGCGATGCTGTTGGTGCCGTGCGCGATGTTCGCGAAGGGTCCGCCATGCACGAAGGCCGGTACGCCTTCCGTGGTCTGTACGATGTTCGGCTTGACCGCTTCGGCAAGCAGCGCCGCCATGGCGCCCACGGCCTTGATCTCGCGCGCGGTGACCGGCTGGCCGCTGGCCGTGTAGCCGACCACGATCCGGCCGAGCCGCGCCTTGAGGTCCGGGATGCCGTCCGCAAGGCAGAGCACTGCCATTACTTCGCTCGCCGCGGTGATGTCGAACCCGGTCTCGCGCGGGATGCCCTCGGTGCGGCCGCCGAGGCCGATCACGATGTCGCGGAGCGCGCGGTCGTTCATGTCCATTACGCGCTTCCAGGTCACGCGGCGCGGGTCGAGGCCGGCGGTGTTGCTGCCGTTGTGCAGGCAGTTGTCCACCATGGCGGCGAGCAGGTTGTGCGCACTGGTGATGGCGTGAAAGTCGCCATTGAAGTGCATGTTGATGTCCATCATCGGCAGCACTTCAGAGGCGCCGCCGCCGGCGCCACCGCCTTTCATGCCAAACACCGGGCCAAGGCTAGGCTCGCGGAGCGCCGCCGCGCTCCGCACGCCGATCTTCGCGAGCCCCTGCACCAGGCCGATCGTCGTCGTGGTCTTGCCTTCTCCGGCAGGGGTGGGCGTGATCGCGGAGACGAGCACGAGCTTGCCGCGCCGGGGGCGGTCCCTGAATGCCGTCAGGGCCAGCTTGGCCTTGTAGCGGCCATAGGGCTCGATATCGTCCGGATGGATGCCCAGCGAGGCGGCGACGTCGGTAATGGGTTTCATGAGCTTCCGTGTCTGCAGTGGGTGCGGCGTTGTTGGCGTGCCGCGCGTGCTAACTTTCCAGCGACCCTTGATCGATGCCGCGCTGGGCGCAGGCCGCCGCAAGCGTGTTGCTGAGCAGGCATGCAATCGTCATCGGCCCGACGCCGCCCGGCACCGGCGTGATGGCGCCCGCCACCTGCACGGCTGTCTCGAAATCGACGTCGCCAACCAGTCGCTGCTTCGGACCTTCGGGGGTCGCGACGTCGATCCGGTTGATGCCGACGTCGATCACGGCGGCGCCCGGCCTGATCCACGAGCCTTGCACCATGCGCGGCCGGCCGACCGCGGCGATGAGGATGTCCGCACTGCGGCAGACCCCCGCCAGGTCGCGCGTGCGGGAGTGCGCGATCGTCACCGTGCAGTTCGCGCGGAGCAGCAATTGCGCCATCGGCTTGCCGACGATGTTCGAGCGGCCGACGACCACCGCGTGCAAGCCGGCGAGGTCGCCGACGTATTCCTGCAGCAGCATCATGCAGCCGAGCGGAGTGCAGGGGACGATCCCGGCGCCGCGGGCGGCCAGCAGGCCCGTGTTGACGACGTGGAAGCCGTCGACGTCCTTCGCCGGCGAGATCGCGTCGATCACGGCAGTCTCGCGGATCTGGGGCGGCAGCGGCAGCTGCACCAGAATTCCGTGCACTGCCGGGTCCGCGTTCAGGCTCGCGATGAGTTCGAGCAGGTCACCCTCGGACGTCGTCGCCGGCAGCCGCCGCTCGATCGAGCGCATGCCGGCCTCGAGCGTCTGGCGGCCCTTGTTGCGCACGTAGACTTCGCTCGCGGGATCGCTCCCGACCAGCACGACCGCGAGTCCGGGCGTCACACCGTGGCGCGTGGCGAGCAGCGCGGTCCGGCGCGCAACGTCGGCGCGCAGCCGTGCGGCGCTGGCCTTGCCGTCGATGATCCGTGCCGATCCGGTGCGCGCTTCGTTCATGTATTCTCGTTCGGGCTCGCGTGCACTTTAGCTTAACCGCATCGCGGCAGGATTTGTTGCCCGCGCGAGCCTGGGTGTGGCTGCAGGGTGAATCGGCGGAGGGCATTCCAGGATGGCGAACACCAACGGACGCTGGCTGATCTACGGGGCGAACGGCTACACCGGCAGCCGCATCGCGCGCGCTGCACGATCGCGCGGACTCACGCCCGTGCTCGGTGGTCGCAATGCCGCGGCGATCGGTGCGATTGCTGCGGAACTCGGGCTGTCGTCCTGCATCTTCGACCTCGCGGATGCAGCGGCGACACGGGCGGCGCTTCGCGATGTCGACGTCGTGGCCCACTGCGCCGGGCCGTTCTCGGCCACGAGCGCGCCGATGGCCAACGCCTGCGTCGCCACTCGCACTCACTACGTGGACATCACGGGTGAGATCGAGGTCCTCGAGGCGCTCGCGTCCCGGGACGATGAGGCGCGCGCGGCCGGCGTGGCGCTCTGCCCGAGCATGGCCTTCGACATCATCCCGACCGATTGCCTGGCCGCGACACTGAAGGAGTCGCTGCCCGACGCGACGCATCTGGTGCTCGGGTTCACCGGCCTCGACGACCTGAGCGCGGGTACCTTGAACACGGCGCTCGAAGGCGTCGGGCGCGGCATGTCGCGGGTGCGCGAGAACGGACGCCTGGTCGAGATCCCGTATTTCTCCCGGCGCCGAAGGCTCGATTTCGGTGACGGACGGGGCGAGGTCGAGGCCTTCAACATCCCGTGGGCGGACGTCGCGGCTGCGTATTATTCGACCGGGATTCCGAACGTCGAGGTCTACATTCCGGCCAGCGCGGCCATGGCTCGCAGCGTGCGCATGATGCGGCCGCTCCGGCCGTTGCTGCGGATCCCTGCGGTCGTTCGAGTGCTGCAGCGCGTGGTCTCGGCCACGCAGAAGGGACCTCCCGAGTCGGCGTATGAGAACGAGGTCTCGCACCTCGTGGGCATCGCGCGGAACGGGCGTGGAGAGGAGCGACGGGCGCAGTTCTCGTGCCCGAACGGCTATCGCCTTAGCGTGGACGGCGTGCTGATGGCCGTGACGCATCTGCTCTCGCACCCGGAGTCGTCGGGATTCAAGACGCCGTCCATGCTGATGGGCCCGAGGTGCGTGGAGCAGTTGCCGGACGTGACGCCGATCGTCGTGGAGGGTGTGGGAGGCTCGCCGGCCTTTGCGCAGGGGTAACTCGAGCGCAGCGAATCCTACGCAAGCGAGACTGCCACTTGTACGTATTCCGGCGGCCCCTGAGAAGTGACAGTAGATCCGCTCCAGACGAGGCAACAGACCGGGGGGCGCCATGGGTCACATCGTCGGCAAGGACATCTTCGGGGAGCTCGGAGAAAAGATCGACAGTCTCACCGTGCGGACGCCGCAGACCGAGACATTCCACGCGATCCTGCGGGAACTCTACTCCGCAGAGGACGCGGAACTCATCGTCAGGATGCCGTTCACGCTGTCCACGGTCGACCGCATCGCGAAGCTGGCCGGCCGTGACCGGAAGGAGATCGAGCCGACGCTGGCCAGGCTCAGCGACAAGGGGCTCGTCGTGGACATCAAGCTCGGCGACACCTACCGCTACATGCCGGCACCGTTCGTCATCGGCTTTTTCGAATTCACGATGATGCGCATGAAGGACTCGGACCCGGAGATCGGCCGGATATCGCGCCTGTTCCTCGATTACATGGAAAGCGGCGAGTTCTACGCGGCGAACCTCAAGGACGGGCAGCAGGTGATGCCCTTGAGGGCGCTGCCGCACCTGGAGCATCTCGGCGACCACGTCGAGATCCTCGACTACGAGCGACTGGACCACATCGTCGAGGAAGCGAGCTATTTTTCGCTGGGCGTGTGTTCGTGCCGGCACAAGAAGCACCATGCCGGCGAGCAGGTCTGCAAGGTGCCGCTCGAGACCTGCACCAGCTTCGGAGCGGGCGCGCAGTACCTCGTGCGGCACGGCATGGCCCGGGAGATCTCACGCGACGAGATGAAGGACGTCGTGCAGCGCTCGAAGGACCTGAAGCTGGTCTTCTCCGCCGATAACGTGAAGAACCAGCCTTCGTTCGTCTGCCATTGCTGCGGCTGCTGCTGCAGCGTGCTCGAAGGCATCAACAAGCACGGCTACCCCAATGCCATCGTCTCGTCGACCCTCGTTCCGCACGTGGTCATGGAAGACTGCAACGGCTGCCAGAAATGTGCGCGGGCGTGTCACGTCTCGGCGATCACGCTGACGCCCGAGCCGAAGAGCGCGAGCAAGAAGCGCATGTTCATGCCGGTGATCGACGAGAGTGCCTGCATCGGCTGCGGTGTCTGCAGCCTCGTCTGCGAGCCGGATGCCATCGCGATGCGCAAGCGCGAGCGGAACGTGATCCATCCGGAGACGACGTTCGAGCGCGTCATCCTGCAGTGCCTCGAGCGCGGCACGCTGCAGAACCAGCTGTTCGACGAGCCCGATCGCCTGTCTCACAAGGCGATGCGCGGCATCGTCGGTGGTTTCCTCAGGCTCAGCCCGGTCAAGAAGGCGCTGATGTCGGACGCGCTGCGCTCACGGTTCCTGTCCGCCATGGCGGCAGGTGCGGCGCAGTCGGGTAACGCGGAGGTGCTGAAGATCTAGGAGTGGTCGGGATGAAAGGATTTGAACCTTCGACTCCTACGTCCCGAACGTAGTGCTCTACCAGGCTGAGCTACATCCCGTCGCCTTGTCGCCGGGCTCCGGGTCAGTACGAACGACCGACCGCGAAATCCGCCAGTGCGCGCAGCGAGCCCAGGTACGCCGACTCGGGAAGCCGGCCAAGGGCGTCGATGGCGAGGTCCGCCTCGCGCCGCGCGAGCCGAGCAGTGTACTCAAGCCCCCCCGATGATTCAATCGCACGGGTGACGGTGTCCAGTTCCTCGAGGCCGCCGTTCTCCACGGCCACCCGCAGCCGGGCCGTGTCCTCGAGCGAGGAATGGGCCATTGCATAAATGAGCGGCAGCGTGGGCTTGCCCTCGGCGAGGTCGTCCCCGACGTTCTTGCCGAGCGTCGCCTGGTCCGCGCTGTAGTCCAGGGAGTCGTCCACCAGCTGGAACGCGGTCCCGAGGTGCCGGCCGTAGTCCGCCATCGCCGCCTCGACCTCGGGCGTCGCGCCGGCCACGATCGCCGCGACCTGCGCCCCGGCCTCGAAGAGCTTGGCGGTCTTGCGGTAGATGACGTCCAGGTACCGCTCCTCGGTCGTGTCAGGGTCGTGCGCGTTCATGAGCTGCAGCACCTCGCCCTCGGCGATGGTGTTGGTCGCGTTCGCCATGACCTCCTGGATGCGCAGGTTGCCGAGGTCGACCATCATCTGGAAGGCCCGCGAGTACAGGTAGTCGCCGACGAGCACGCTCGCCTCGTTGCCGAAGACGTGGTTCGCCGTGTTGCGGCCGCGGCGCAGGTCGGAGCCGTCCACGACGTCGTCGTGGAGCAGGGTGGCGGTGTGGATGAACTCGATGATGGCCGCGGCGACCTGGTGCTGGTCGCCCTCGTACCCGCAGGCCCGCGCCGCGAGCACCACGCCGAGGGGGCGCAGGCGCTTGCCGCCGGCCCCGATGATGTACTGGGCCACCTGGTTCACCAGTGCCACGTCGCTCGCCAGACGCGCGACGATCACGCGGTCGATGCCCCGCAGGTCCTCGACGACCGGCTCCCTGATCCGTTCCAGTTGCATTCCCGCCACGAACCCCCGAAAAATCGACGCCGCATGGTACCCGGCGGGGGGCAGCGGAGGGAATGCCAATTTGCGCCTAAGCGCTTGATTCGCACGGCCCAGGCACGTAAACTCCCGCGTCTTTCTGCCGGGGCCTGTCCCCGGCCCCAGTGGAGTATTCAAGTTTATGTACGCGGTCATTGCGACGGGCGGCAAGCAGTATCGCGTCGCCGAAGGCGACGTGGTCCAGATCGAGAAACTCGTGGGCGAGCCGGGTGCTGCCGTCGAGTTCGACAAGGTACTGGTCGTGGGCCAGGGCGCTGACATCAAGGTCGGCAAGCCCTACGTCACGGGCAGCAAGGTCACGGGCACGGTGGAGTCGCACGGCAAGACCGACAAGGTGACGATCGTCAAGTTCCGTCGCCGCAAGCACTACCTGCGGCAGGGCACGCATCGCCAGCAGTACACCAAAGTGAAGATCACGGGCATCGCGGGCTGAGCCCCGACCCTCGAGGAGTCTAGCCATGGCACATAAGAAAGCAGGCGGCAGTACCAAGAACGGCCGCGATTCAGAGAGCAAGCGACTGGGCCTGAAGAAGTTCGGCGGCCAGCGCGTGCTCGCCGGCAACATCCTCGTCCGCCAGCGCGGCACGCAGTACCGTGCGGGCGAGAACGTCGGCGTCGGCACGGACCACACGCTGTTCGCCCTCGCCACCGGCAAGGTGCAGTTCAAGCGCAAGGGCGTGGAACAGCGCGTGCACGTCAGCGTCGAGCCCACCCCGAACTGATCCGGCACGCAACCGGCGCACTGCAAGGCCCCGGCACCCCCGGGGCCTTTGCATTTCCGGCTCCGTCTTCCTCACTATCCGCCAGTCACCAACCGCTAACCGCTTCCGCCATGAAGTTCGTCGACGAAGCCACGATCAAGGTCCACGCCGGCAACGGCGGCCGCGGCATGGTGAGCTTCCGCCGCGAGAAGTTCATACCGTTCGGCGGCCCGGACGGCGGCGATGGCGGCACCGGCGGCAGCATCCACCTCAGGGCCGAGGCCGGGCTGAACACGCTCGCGGATTTCCGCTACATGCGCACGTTCAAGGCCCAGAACGGCGAACCGGGCGGCAGCGCCGATTGCAGCGGCCGGGGCGGGGAGGATCTCGAGATCGTCGTGCCGGTGGGCACGGTCGTCTACGACGTGGACACTGAGGAGACGCTTGGTGACCTGGCCCACGCTGGCGACCGCATCCTGGTCGCCCGGGGCGGCAAGGGCGGGCTCGGCAACCAGCACTTCAAGAGCAGCACCAACCGCAGCCCGCGCCGGGCGACGACGGGTTATCCCGGCGAGAAGCGCGAACTCCGGCTCGAGCTCAAGCTGATCGCGGACGTCGGGCTCCTGGGCCTGCCCAATGCGGGCAAGTCCACGCTCATCAGCGTGGTCTCGGCCGCCCGGCCCCGGATCGCGGACTACCCGTTCACGACGCTGCACCCGAACCTGGGCGTGGTCTACGTGGGCGAGCAGAAGAGCTTCGTGATGGCGGACATCCCGGGGCTGATCGAGGGTGCGGCGGAGGGAGCCGGGCTCGGCATCCGCTTCCTGAAGCACCTGCAGCGCACGCGCCTGCTGCTGCACCTCGTGGACATCGCCCCGCCGAACCCCGAGTCGGACCCCGTCACGGACGCTCGCGCAATTGCCGCGGAGCTGAAGAAATTCAGCCCCGAGCTCGCGACCCGCGAGCGCTGGCTGGTGCTGAACAAGATCGACCTCATGCCGCCTGCCGAGGGCGAGAAGCGCTGCAGGGAGATCGTGCGGCGGCTGCGCTGGAAGGGACCGGTGTTCCGCATCTCCGGCGCGACCCGTGCCGGCACCCGGGAGCTCTGCCAGGCCGTGATGCGGCGGCTGGACGAGGTCGCAGCCGAGGCGCAGGCAGGGGCAGTCCAGGACGAGGGCTGACGCCGAGGCAGCGCGGGCGCGTGCCCGCGACCCGCCGGCAGGCTGCGGACTGATCTACCAATACTCCAATGAAAAAGCCGGCTCGAAGCCGGCTTTTTCGTCTGCTTCCGGGCGGGCGCCTACTTGGCGGGCAGAGCCTTGATCTTGGCGTTCAGCTCGCGCTTGTGGCGGGCAGCCTTGTTGGCGTGGATGATGCCCTTGGTCACCATCGTATCGATCACGGGCTGGGCGGCCTTGAGGGCAGCGGTGGCCTCGGCCTTCTCGCCGGCGCCGATGGCGTTCAGGACCTTCTTGATCGAGCCACGCAGCTTCGAGCGGGCAGCCATGTTGTGGGCGCGGCGCTTGACGGCCTGCTTGGCGCGCTTTTCTGCGGACTTGATGTTGGCCACGGACTCGGTCTCCTGCGTGCCGGCGACTGGGCCGGCGAGGTCGGTAAAAGAGCCGCATATTTTGGCGGCGGGAACCCCCAAGGTCAAGAAGAATGGGGACATCCGGGAAAATGGGGACATTCCCCATTTTTCGGGAAATAGGGGAATGTCCCCATTTTCCCGGATGTCCCCGGCTATAGTTCGCCCCGCATGACCGCCTGCCAGACCACACTTCCTGCGAACGTCGCAGGGGCCCCCGCGTGAGCGGCGGCTTCGCGCGCAGCACGAGCATCGTCGGCGGCCTGACCCTGCTGTCCCGGGTCACGGGCCTGCTGCGCGACATGGTCTATTCGCGGATGTTCGGCGCGGGCGTGCTTATGGACGCGTTCCTGGTCGCCTTCAAGATCCCGAATTTCATGCGGCGGCTGTTTGCCGAGGGCGCGTTCTCGCAGGCCTTCGTGCCGGTGGTCTCCGAGTACAAGGTCCAGCGGACCCACGACGAGGTCCGCGAGCTCGTCGACGGCGCCATGGGCACCATGGCCTGGTTCATGTCGGTGGTGACGATCGTCGGCATCGTCGCGGCGCCCGTGTTCGTGCTGCTGTTCGCGCCCGGTTTCCGCGCCGACGCCGGCAAGTTCGACCTCACGGTCGACATGCTGCGCTGGACCTTCCCGTACCTGCTGTTCATCTCGCTCGCCTCGCTCGCCTCGGGCGTGCTGAACAGCTACCAGCGCTTCAGCGTCCCGGCGCTCATGTCCACGCTGATGAACCTGGTCATGATCGCGTTCGCCGCGTGGATCGCGCCGCGGTTCGCGCAGCCTGGCATCGTGCTCGCGGTCGGCGTATTCGTCGCAGGCGCGGTGCAACTGGCCTTCCAGCTGCCGGCGATGGTGAGGCTCGGACTGCTGCGCCGCCCGCGCTGGAACTGGGGCCACGCGGGCGTGAAGAAGATCGGTGGACTCATGCTGCCGGCGATCTTCGGCTCGTCCGTCTCGCAGGTGGCGCTGCTGCTCGACACGTTGATCGCGTCGTTCCTCATGACGGGCAGCATTTCCTGGCTGTACTACGCCGACCGCCTCATGGAGTTCCCGCTGGGGGTGTTCAGCGTGGCGCTGGCGACGGTGATCCTTCCGGGCCTCGCGGCGCACCACGCGTCGGAATCAATCGAACGGTTTGCGGCGACGCTCGACTGGGCGCTCAGGCTCACGATCATCCTGGTCGCACCGGCGACGGTCGCGCTCATCGTGCTCGCCGGACCGCTCACGGTGGCGATCTTCCAGTACGGGGAGTTCAACGCCGAGGACGTGCGCATGTCCTCGCTTGCGCTCATGGCCTACGCGACGGGGCTCATGGGCTTCAGCCTGGTCAAGGTGCTGGCGCCGGGATTCTTCGCGCGACAGGACACGCGCACGCCAATGCGGATCGGGGTGCGCTCGCTCGCCGTGAACATTGCGCTCAACCTGTGCATCGTGTTGCCGCTCGCGCTCTACGACAACCGGCCGGGGCTGCACGCGCTGCTCGCGCTCAACGTCGGCATCTCCGCCTGGTACAACGCCACCATGCTTTACCGAGGGCTCCGCCGCGCCCACGTCCTGCATCACGCGCCGGGCTGGCGCCGCATGCTCGTGCAGGTGCTCGCGGGCAACGTGCTGATGGGGATCTTCCTGTGGTTCGTCGCCGGCGACACCGCGCGCTGGATGGCGATGCGCACCCTCGAGCGCATGGAGTGGACCTTCGTCCTGGTCGCGGGCGGGGCCGCCATTTATTTCGCGACGCTGTACCTGCTCGGCATGCGCGTCTCGCAGCTGCGCGTGCGCTCGGTCGGCCCGATCCCGCCACGTGCGGAGGGACCGCAGGCATGAGGCCTGCGGTTGACGGCCGGGCATCGACGGCAAGTGCGCCGCACACCGGATAGCGCGGATGGAACTCGTTCGCGGACTTCACAACCTTTGCGATCGTCACCGCGGCAGCGTGGTGACGATCGGCAACTACGACGGTGTGCATCGCGGGCACCAGCACATGCTCGCGACGCTGCGTGGGCACTCGAGCCGCCTCGGGCTGCCCGCGACCGTGGTCACGTTCGAGCCGACGCCCCGCGAGTTCTTCGAGGGAGAGGCCGCGCCCGCGCGCCTGATGCGGCTGCGCGAGAAGGTCGAGGCACTGCCGCTCTATGGCGTGGATCGCGCGGTCGTGCTCGCCTTCGACCGCCGCATGCAGGGCATGGGCGCGCAGGAATTCATCGACCGCCTGCTGGTGCGCGGACTCGGTGCCCGTCACGTGGTGGTCGGGCACGATTTCCACTTTGCCCGCCGCCGGGAAGGCACGGTGGCGATGCTTCGCGAGGCCGGCGCGAGGCGCGGGTTCGAGGTGGAGGAGGTCGGCCGATTCCTGGTCGACGGCGAGCGCGTCTCGAGCTCGCTGGTGCGCGAGGCACTCGGGCGAGGCGACCTCGAGCGAGCAGGGATGTTGCTCGGGCGCCCGTACCGCATGGCCGGCCGGGTCCGCCGCGGCCAGCAGCTCGGTCGCAAGCTGGGGTTTCCCACCGCCAATCTCGCCCTGCACCGCAAGGTCGTGCCGCTCTGGGGAGTCTTCGCGGTGCGCGTGAGCGGGGGCGGGCTCAGCGATCACCCTGCCGTCGTGAGCCTGGGCACGCGCCCGACCATTGCCGGGACGGAGCCGCTGCTCGAGGTGCACGCCTTCGACTTCGACGGTGACCTCTACGGCCGGTACCTGGACGTCGATTTCGTGCGCAGGCTGCGCGACGAACGGCGGTTCGAGTCACTGGACGCGCTGGTCGAACAGATGCACCGCGACGCCTTGGACGCCCGCGCCGTCCTGGGGATCTAACCCGGGCATTCAGCCTGGCCGGGCGCGCGGCACGCGCGCTCTGGAGAAAACCGGGCCTTTCCTTCAATATTCGCGATCCGCCACCTGCGGCCAGCCGGCTCGTTCCGGCTAATCGCTAACCCCTAACCGCCAGTCACTATCCGCTTTCCTTCACCCGCTCCCCCGATGGCCGACTACAAGCACACCATCAACCTCCCCGAGACCGCCTTCCCGATGAAGGCCGACCTCGCGCGCCGCGAGCCGGAGATGCTCGCGTGGTGGGAGGAGCACCGCACGTACGAGAAGCTGCGTGCCATCGCGGCCGACCGCCCGAAGTTCATCCTGCACGACGGGCCGCCGTACGCGAACGGCGCCATTCACATCGGCCACGCGGTCAACAAGGTCCTGAAGGACATCATCGTCAAGGCGCGCGGCCTCGACGGCTGCGATGCGCCCTACGTCCCGGGCTGGGACTGCCACGGCCTGCCGATCGAGCACCAGGTGGAGAAGACGCGCGGCCGCGCGGCCAAGGCGCTGGATGCCAAGGCCTTCCGCCAGGCCTGTCGCGATTTCGCGATGGAGCAGATCGAGGTGCAGCGCAGGGACTTCATCCGCCTCGGCGTCATGGGCGACTGGGCGAACCCGTACCTGACGCTGGCGCCGGCCTACGAGGCGGAGCAGCTGCGCGCGTTCGCGCAGATCATCCGCAATGGCCACCTCTACAAGGGCTACAAGCCCGTGCACTGGTGCCTGGACTGCCGCTCGGCGCTCGCCGAGGCAGAGGTCGAATACGAGGAGCGTACATCGCCGTCCATCGACGTGCGCTTCGAGGTCGTGGATCGCGCGGACCTCGCGCGGCGGCTCGGCGTGGCGGGCCTGCCTGCAGGGCGCGCCAGCGTCGCGATCTGGACCACGACCCCGTGGACGCTGCCCGCGAACCAGGGCGTCGCGCTCCACCCCGAGTTCGACTACTCGCTGTACGCCGCGGATTCAGGTGCGGGCGAGGAACTGCTGCTGCTCGCGTCGGAACTTGCGCCCGCCGTGCTCGCGCGCACAGGCGTGGCCTCGTCCCGCGAACTCGGGCGCGCCAGGGGCGCAGCCTTCGAGGGTCTCGAGTTCCGTCATCCGTTCTACGACCGCGTGGTGCCCGCGGTCCTGGGCGAGCACGTCACGCTCGACAGCGGCACGGGCGCGGTGCACACGGCGCCGGGCCACGGCCAGGAAGACTTCGTCGTGGGCCGCAAGTACGGCCTGCTGGTGGACAACCCGGTCGGCGGCGACGGGCGCTTCCTGCCCTCGACGCCGATCTTCGCCGGCGAGAAGGTCTTCGACGCGAACGAGCACGTGGTCGAGGTGCTGGGCGAGAAGGGCGCGCTGCTGCACCACGAGGCCTACCGCCACAGCTATCCGCACTGCTGGCGCCACAAGACGCCGGTGATCTTCCGCGCGACCCCGCAGTGGTTCATCAGCATGGAGCAGGCCGGACTCCGCGCCAAGGCGCTCGAGGAGATCGGCAAGGTCGAGTGGACGCCCGACTGGGGCGAGCAGCGTATCTACAGCATGATCGCGAGCCGCCCCGACTGGTGCATCTCGCGGCAGCGGACCTGGGGCGTGCCGCTCGCGCTCTTCACGCACCGCGAGACGGGCGAGCTGCATCCGGACACGCCGGCGCTCGTCGAGCGCGTGGCCGCGCTCGTCGAGAAGGACGGCATCGACGCCTGGTTCGACCTCGATCCGGCGAGCCTGCTCGGCGCTGCGGCCGGCGACTACGAGAAGGTCACCGACATCATGGACGTGTGGGTGGACTCGGGTCTCTCGCACCACTGCGTGTCGCGAAGCCGCCCCGAGATCCGTACGCCCGCCGACCTCTACCTCGAGGGCTCGGACCAGCATCGCGGCTGGTTCCACAGTTCGCTCCTGACGTCGGTCGCGCAGAAGGGCCACGCGCCCTACTTAGGCGTGCTCACCCACGGGTTCACCGTGGACGAGAAGGGCCGCAAGATGTCGAAGTCGCTCGGCAACGTCGTGCTGCCGCAGAAGGTGGTGAGCACGCTCGGCGCCGACGTGCTGCGGCTCTGGGTCGCGTCCACCGACTACGCGAACGAGATCAGCGTGTCGGACGAGATCCTGAAGCGGATGTCGGATTCCTACCGCCGCATCCGCAACACCACGCGCTTCCTGCTCGGCAACCTGGCGGGGTTCGACCCGGCGGTGGACGCCGTGCCGACGGACCAGATGGTCGCGCTCGACCGCTGGGCGCTGGCGCGCACGCGCGAGCTGCAGGAGGAGATCGTCGCCGCGTACCGCAGCTACGACTTCCACGTCATCTACCAGAAAGTGCACAACTTCTGCGTCGTGGACCTGGGTGGTTTCTACCTCGACGTGATCAAGGACCGCCTCTACACGACGCAGGCGCGGGGCCTGCCGCGCCGTTCGGCGCAGACGGCGATGTGGTGGATCGCGGAGGCGATGGCGCGCTGGCTGGCGCCCATCCTGTCGTTCACGGCCGAGGAGATCTGGCGGCACATGCCGGGGCCGCGCGCCGAGTCGGTGTTCCACTCGACCTGGGCGGATCTGCCGGCGCTGCCGGCCGAGGCAGCACCCGTGGACTGGGCGCGGCTGCTGCAGGTGCGCGGCGCGGTGCTCCGCGAACTCGAGCGGCTGCGGGTCGCGGGCACCATCGGCGCGCCGCTGGATGCAATCGTCGAGATCTACGCCGAGCCTGGGACGCGCGCGGCCCTGGATCAGCTGGGCGATGAGCTGCGCTTCGTGCTCATCACCTCCGGTGCCCGCGTCCATGCGGCCGATGCGCGCCCGGAGGCTGCGGTGAGCGCGGACGCGGAGGGCGAGGCAGGGGTGTGGCTGCAGGTGCGCGCGTCGACGGCGGCGAAGTGCGTGCGCTGCTGGCACAAGCGCGAGGACGTGGGCCACGTGGCCGCGCACCTGGAGCTCTGCGAGCGCTGTGCCTCGAACGTGGACGGTCCCGGTGAAACGCGGAGGTACGCCTAGGTGGCCGCGCCCGGCGCACCCGGCGGGGCCGAGCGGCGCAAGCATGCGCCCTTGCAGCGCACGCACCCGGCGGCGTGGCTGTGGTTGTCGCTCGCCGTGATCGGGCTGGACCAGGCGACGAAGTTCCTGGTCGCGCGGTTCTTCGAGCTCTTCGAGCGCGTCGAAGTCCTGCGCGTGCTCGATTTCACGCTGCTGCACAACACCGGCGCGGCCTTCAGCATGCTCGCGGGCGCTTCGGGCTGGCAGCGCCCGTTCTTCATCGTGCTCGGCCTGGCGGTGAGCGTGATGCTCGTCGCGTGGATCTGGCGAGCGCCGCGCGGCGACAAGCTCCTGCCGCTCGCCCTCGCGCTCATCCTCGGCGGGGCGATCGGCAACGTCATCGACCGCGTGATCCATGGTTACGTGATCGACTTCATCCACGTCCACTGGGGCGCGGCCTACTTCCCGGCGTTCAACATCGCCGACAGCGCGATCACCATCGGCGCCGTCCTGCTGATCGTGGACGCCTTCCGCGAGAAGCGGGCCTAGCCCGGAGCGTGGCCAGTTGAAGATCCTGCTCGCCAATCCCCGTGGCTTCTGCGCCGGCGTGGACCGTGCCATCGACATCGTCGAGCGCGCGATCGAGCTCTTCGGGGCGCCGATCCACGTCCGCCACGAGGTCGTGCACAACCGCTTCGTGGTGGACCGGCTGCGCGGCCTGGGAGCGGTGTTCGTGCAGGAACTCGACGAGGTGCCGGACGGCGCCACCGTGATCTTCAGCGCTCACGGCGTCTCGAAGGCCGTGCAGGACGAGGCCAACCGGCGCGGCCTGCGCGTCTTCGACGCGACCTGCCCGCTGGTGACCAAGGTGCACATGGAGGTCGCGCGGTTCGCGCGCGACGGGCGCGAGGTGATCCTCATCGGCCACGCGGGCCACCCCGAGGTCGAGGGCACCATGGGACGGTTCGACGAGGCGAAAGGCGGCCGGATCAGCCTCGTCGAGGACGTCGAGGACGTGCAGCGACTGGACGTGCGCGATCCGTCCCGCGTCGGCGTCGTGACGCAGACGACGCTGTCGGTCGACGACACCGCCGGCGTGCTGGACGCGCTCAAGCTGCGGTTCCCGACGCTCACCACCCCGCGCAAGGAAGACATCTGCTACGCGACCCAGAACCGCCAGGACGCGGTGAAGTCGCTCGTGGCCCGCTGCGACGTGGTGATTGTCGTGGGTTCGCAGGCGAGTTCCAACTCCAACCGCCTGCGCGAGATCGCGGAGAAGGCGGGGATCCCGGGCTACCTCGTGGACGGGCCCGACGATCTCAAGCGCGAGTGGTTCGAGGGCAGGGAGTTCGTGGGCGTGACGGCGGGCGCGTCGGCACCCGAACTGCTGGTGCAGCGGGTCGTGGCCCGGCTGCGCGAGTGGGGCGGCCACGACGCCCAGGAAGTCGCCGGCCGCGCCGAGAACGTCGTGTTCGCGTTGCCGCGCGAACTGCGGGTCGGGCGGGCGCCGGAGTCCTGAGCCTCGCGGGGTGTGCCGGACAGTTCGCCCGCTACCTGCGCCAGCAATCCTCGTCGTTCGCGATACCGTCCGCCCTGATCGCGGTCCTGCCGCCCGTGCTGTCGAGCCGGAACACGCGGCATCGCTCGTCCGCTGCCTGCTGCCTGCCGATGACCGCGGTCGCCGCCGCCGCCCAGCCCGTCGCGTCCGCGGACGTCACCACGAGCGCGTAGTCGCCATGCCCGGCACTGGCCGGAAACCTGAGGTTCTGCGGACTGCAGCTCGTGTCCAGGGATTCGTCGAGCACGGCGGTGTAGCCGTTGCACTCCAGGTAATAGCTCTCCTCCGCGGCCGCGAGCGCGAGCAAGGCCGAGCGGGCATCGGCCCGGTGCGCGCGGACCACGTGGGCGCGATAGCTCGGAACCGCAAGGCAGGCGAGCAGCCCCGCAATCGCGAGGGCTGCCACGAGATCCATCAACGTGAAGCCCTCGCTGTTGCGGGCCGCCGCGATTCCGGCGGGCGCAAGGCGCATGCATCCTGTCGTGCTCATGCTATTCCGCGTTCTTCTGCAGCCAGAAGCTGCGCCTGGGCTCGTAGGCGGCGGGATCGTCGCAGTCCGGCGCGCAGGCGGGCGGCGTGAATGTTGCGGGCGCAGGGTCCGGCCCGAGCACGTAGAAGCCCTGCACGTGCGTGTCCGTCGCGCCCCGCGTCGACGTGCCCGTCGCCTCGACCACGAAGTGATAGGCCTTGAGCCCGGCGTCCGCGTCAGTGCCGCGGACAGGTGTCGCGCTGGTGTCGAAGTACAGGCGGTAGGAGTAGGCGTCCGGCGTCGATCCCGGAACGACAGGGGCGGCGCCGGAGGCCGGCACGACGCGGGGGTTCGAGTAGGTGAACGACGTGGTGAGCCCCGGCGCGTGCAGCGCCTGCTCGATGCCGAACTCCGCCGCTGCGAAGGCTCGTTCCTGCTGGCGGGTGTTGCCCGCCATCCTGAGTTCGAGAACCGCGGTCACGAGGCCGGTCGTTCCGAGCAGGGTCAGCACCAGGAGCAGCAGCATGGCGACGGCAAGGGCGACGCCGCGCTGCCAGCGCCTGGCGCGCGTCGAATCGCTGCGGCAGGCGGTAGCGAAGTTGGCAGGGTGGTGGATCACGATCGCGCATTCCTGATCTGCAGCGTCTTCGATACCAGCAGTCGCAGGTGCGAGTCCGTGACAAGGCTTGCTGCCCGGTCCGCATATGGCTGCAACTGCTGGCGCCCGACGGCCGGGTCGCGTGACTCCGCGCGCACGCGCAGCCACAAGCGCACGGACACCGGCCGGGCGTTGGCCGGCACCGACCCGGGATTCACGAACAGGTCCGCGTCCGAGTCGCCGTCGGTGTCGAGGCCCAGCTGGAACTGCAGGTCCTCGATTCCCGCAATCACTTCCTCGTCGGCGACGTCCGGTCCGGCGGCCAGCGTCTTCCGGCGCAGCGCCGGGTAGTCCGGGGACGTGCTCGAACCGGCGCTCACGTAGTACGCATTCACGAGCAGCGCGCGCGTGTCCGCCTGCGGCGCCTGGCCTGCGACGTCGCTCGTGGCGTATCCCGCGGGGACCTGGTTCCCGACGTACATGGGCACGAAGACCTGCCCGGCCGAGTGGCTGGTGACCACCAGCACGCGATCCTGGTTCGGTGCGGCAACGGTGGGCCGCTGCGGCGCGATGCGCTGTGCGCTCGCGCGGCGCACGACGAGCACGTCGGTGCCGGGCTGCGCGCCGCCGGAGAGTGCCGCGCAATTCGCCGTGGCGAGGTAGGCGTTGTTCGAGCCGTCCACATAGCGCCGGGCCGCGGTGATCCAGGCGGTCCCGCCACACTTCGCCGGGAAGGTGAGTGACGGATTCGCAGTGACGGACTCCGCCCGACTGGTGAGGCCCCAGAAGCCCGCCATGCGGACGTCCGCCTCGATCGCCGCCATCGCGTAGCGTGCGATCTCCTGCAGCCGCGCGCTGGTGTCGAGCGCGGCACGCACGTCGCGTGCCTCGAGGTAGATCGCGATCGAGCCCGAGATCACGAATGCGCCGATGGCGAGCGCGATCATGAGTTCGACCAGCCCGAACCCTGCGTCGAGCCTGCCCCGGCGATGGCGGGTCGTGCTCGCGCTCATGCCTGGACCGTCAGGGCGAACTGCGCGTGGGTGGATCGGCCGGCCTGCGTCCACTCGATCAGGATCTGGTAGACGTTCGCGGGGAGTGCCGCGGCGGGCGCGACCCGCACGCTGGTCCTGGCGCCGGGCAGGGCGGAGAGCGTGGCCTGTTGCCACTCGTAGAGGTCGCGTGCGGCGACGTCTCGCGTATCGCACTCGCCCGTCGCGAGGCAGGCCTTGGCGGGCGGGGGCAGCACCGTGCCTGCGCCCAGGGCGTAAGCCTGGCCCGCCGCACGGTTGGCCCGGATACGGTCGCCGAGATCGGCCGCGAGGTTCACGGCCCCCGTCTGCTGGATGGCGATGCGGCTCGCACGCACTCCGTCCAGCAGCAGGGCCACGCCCCCGAGCAGGCCCACGGCCATCACGACCATGACGACGAGGACCTCGACCAGCGTGAACCCGCAAGGTAGTGCGCCGTTCTGCATGGAGTCGATACGCATGTCAGGCGCAGCTGAGCGCGGTTCCGGACGAACTGCGGTCGGAGACGCGCGGGCGGCCCGTCTGGCTGATGATCACGGCGCGTGCGTCCCGGCTGCCGCGGTCGTCGCAGAACGTGAACGTGGCCGTGACGCCGCTCTGCCCGAAGGCGCGGAAGGAAATCGTCGCGCGGTTGGCGACCACGCTGCCGCCCGTCCACGCCGGGTAGGCGTACAGCAGGTCCTCACCGGCATCGCGCACGGCCGGCGAGTCGCGGTCGAGGTTCACGAACACGATCCAGCCGCGCCCCCAGGCTGCAGCGCTCCCGGCGCAGGAGGTTCCATCCTGGCTCGGGCACAGGCTCACGACGCCATTGCGCTTGATCGCCTCGCTGCGCGCGAGGTAGACGGCCTGGAGGAACAGGTTGACCTCGCTGGTCCGGGCCGCGTTCCTCGCGAGACCGCGGAACGTCGGCACGCCCCAGCCGACGAGCCCGGCGACAATCGCCATCGAGAACATGAGTTCAGGCAGGGTGAATCCCGGTGGCCGTTCCATGGCCCGCTCCAGTCTGTGTTCCCCGGGCGTGGAGACTAGGGGCGGATGGGGGAGGGATTCAGTGCGTCTTTGTGCCCGATTCACGCCGAAATGCGCGCCTGGGGCGCGGCCGGACGTATAATTCGCCGGCATGTCCAGCGAATCCCCTCCGGCCGGCGGCGCGGGTGCGCAGGCCCGGGCAATCCTCGAGCGGCATGGCGTGCGCCCGACGGCGCAGCGCCTGCGGGTCGCCGAGATCCTGCTCGCCGGGCCCCGGCACCTGACGGCCGAGCAGATCCTCGAGACCCTGCGGCGGGCGCCCGGGCGGGTCTCGAAGGCAACCGTCTACAACACCCTCAAGCTCTTCGTGCAGCAGGGCCTGGTGCGGCCGATCCACGCCGACCCCGAGCGCTGCGTCTACGACTCGATGATGGTGCCGCACCACCACTTCCAGGACCTCGACACCGGCGAAATGCTCGACATTCGCCCGGAGGACCTGAGTTTCGCGAAAATGCCGCCGCTGCCCCCCGGTACCGAGATGGCGGGCGTCACGGTCGTGATCGGCATCCGGCGGACCGAGTAGATCTTCACGACCCCCGGCCGAATCCGTATACTTCGCGCCCCTCCTGCCGGAGTAGCTCAGTTGGTAGAGCAATCGCTTCGTAAGCGATGGGTCGGGGGTTCGAGTCCCTCCTCCGGCACCATCTGATCCGTGTTGCGATTCCTTTCGCTCCTGCCGTTGCCCGTGCTGTACGCGGTCTTCGGCGCGGCCGCGTTCCTCGCCCGCATCGTCGGTTGGCGGCGGGGCTACGTGCGCTCGGGCCTCGCCCGCTGCCTGCCCGACGCCACGGAGGCCGAGCGGGCGAGGGTGGCGAAGGAGTTCTACGCGTATCTCGGTGAACTGGTCGCCGAGGCCGTGCACGGCGTACGGATCCCGCCGGATGAGCTCGTCAAGCGCCTGCGCCTCGAAAACACGGAGGCCGTCGAAGCGTTGCTGCGCGATGGCAAGCGGGTCATGTTGCTCACGGCGCACCACTGCAATTGGGAGTGGCTGCTGCTGCGCTGCTCGACCGCTTTCGGCGTGCCGCTGACTGCGGCCTACAAGCCGGCGAGCCGCGCGCGCGCGGACGTGGAGCTGACCGCCATGCGCAGCCGCTTCGGCGCGACCATGGTGACGGCCAAGCAGGTGGTGAATCACCTGGTCGCGCGGCGCGGCGCGGCGCGGCTGCTGGCGCTGGTCGCTGACCAGTCCCCGGCCCCGGGCAACGAGCAGCAGAACTGGATCAGCTTCTTCGGCACGGAGACGCCGTTCTTCGCTGGCCCCGGCTGGATCAGCGCGAGGATGGGTTACCAGCCGATATTCATCGAGATGCGCCGCGAGGCCCGCGGCCACTACGTCGCCCGCTTCGTGCCGCTGCTCGCGCCCGGCGAGCGCGCCGATCCGCAGCGGACGCTCGAGGCCTACGTGCGCGCTGTCGAGGCCTCGGTGCGTGCGCGCCCGGCCCAGTACTTCTGGGCCTACAACCGCTGGAAGCGCACCAGGCGCGTGTATGACTGAAGGCGTCCGCCTCCGGCTCTGCTACGCGGTCGGGGCGTTCGCGGCCTGGCTGGCCTATCGCGTGCTCGGCCTGCGCCGTTCCGTCATCCGCGGCAACCTGGCGCGCTCGTTTCCCGGGTGGTCCGCCGACCGCGTGAAGTCAACGGCCCGCGAATTCTCGAAACGGCAGGGCGAGCTGGTTGCCGAGGCGCTTTACGTTTCGTCCCTCGACGAGGCCGAGCTCAAGGAACGCGTCACGTTCGTGAACCCCGAGGCGCTGCCCGCCGACGGTACATCGCGACCGCTGATCCTGGTGGGTGCGCACCACGCGAACTTCGAGTGGATGCTGCTGCGAGTGTCGCTGGATTTTCCAGGGCGATTCGTCGGACTCTACAAGCCGGCGCGCAACGCGCGGGTGGATGCGTGGCTCAAGGACCGGCGCGCCCGGTTCGGGGCGCGGCTCGTGCCGGCGAAGTCCGTGCTGCGGGAACTGGCGGGATTCCGCGAGGCCGCCGCCGTGGGGCTCATCGCAGACCAGGTGCCGCGGACCAGTCCCGAGAAGCACTGGTGCACGTTCCTCGGGCAGGACACGGCCTTCTACATGGGCCCCGAAATCCTCGGCCGCGCGCTGCGATCCCGGGTGATCCTCGTCCGCATGAACAGGCTCGCCCGGGGCCGTTACACGCTCGAGTACCTGCCGCTCAACGAGCCGGGCGAGAAGCTGCCGGGCGGCGAAGTCACGAATCGCTACGCCCGGGCGCTCGAGGCCTGGATCCGGGACGACCCCGCGGGCTGGTGGTGGTCGCACCGGCGCTGGAAGCTGCAGCGGGGCGTGTATGGAGAGGAACGGAAACGGACAGGGGATAGTGATTAGCGGATAGCGGATAGTCAGAGGAGCCTCGGTTGCCGCTCTGACCTTCTTGCTATCAGCTATCCGCTATTCACTATCCGCTATGCCTTCTGGGCCAGCTTGGCTTCCAGGTGCTTCGCCAGCTGCGACACCGTCGGGAAGTCGAAGAGTTCAGTCAGGTCCACGGCGCCGGGGTAGAGCTCGTCGAGCTTCTCGTGGATCTCGATCAGCGTGAGCGAACTCGCACCGACTTCGAACAGGTTGTCGTCCACGTCCACGTGCTTGCCCGCGAGCGCGTCGTCCACGATGGCCTTGATCTCGCGCTCGATTCCGCCGGCCGCGGCGCGGCCATGGGCGTGCGCGGCCGCCCAGGCGGCGTCGAAGGCTGCGAGCTCGGCGGCGAACTCACCGTTCGCATAGGCCTCTGCCAGCGCGCTGCGCTGCAGCTTGCCGCTGGTGGTCTTGGGCATGCGTGCGATGGGCACGACCCGCGTCACCTCGACGCCTGCGTGCTCGTTCACGAGGTGCACGGCCTTCGCGGCGATGGGCACGAACTCGGCCATGTCTCCGCGCAGCACGGCGAAGAGCACCAGTTCGTCCGTGGCCGCGCCGGGGCTGCGCACGCCCGCGGCCGCGACCTTGCCGTGCTCGAGGCCCGGCTCGCGCTGCAGGATCATCTCGAGGTCGTGCGGGTAGTAGTTCTGGCCGTTGACGAAAATGATTTCCTTCGACCGTCCCGTGACGTAGAGCTCGCCGTCGTGCCAGAGCGCGAGGTCGCCCGTGCGCACCCAGCCGTCCGGCGAGACGGCCGCGGCGTTGGCCGCGGGATTCTCGAAGTAACCGCGCGTGACGTTGTCGCCGCGGATCAGGATGTGGCCCACGCAGTCCGGTCCCACTTCGCCTCCCGCGTCGTCCAGCAGCCGGACGCTGGTGTACGGGATCGGACGTCCCTCGCAGGCGAGCTTGAGTGCCGATGGGTCGTTCGCGCCGACCGTACGCGCGGTCGCGCCCACGCCCAGCGAGCGGCGGTCCACGGTGATGAACTTCAAATTCGTGCTCGGCTCCGGAAACGTCACCGCGAGCGACGCTTCCGCGAGCCCGTACACCGTGAACATCGAATCGCGACGCAGGCCATAGGGAGCCATGCGGTCCAGGAATTCGCCCGCGAGGTCGATCGAGATCGGCTCGGCGCCGTTGAAGATCAACCGCACGCTGGAGAGGTCCACGCCCTCGAGCGTCTTGTCGCCCAGCGCCTTGAGGAAATGCCGGTACCCGAAATTTGGCGAGGAGGTGAGGGTCGCGCGCTTGGCCGAGGCGAACTTCATCCACAGGAGCGCGCGTCGCACGAAGAGGTCCGTCGGCATCAGGTACTGGCGCGTGCCCGCGTAGACCATCATCAGGTGGAAGCCGATGAGGCCCATGTCGTGGGTGAGCGGCATCCAGCTCAACGAGACGTCCTGGTCGTCGAGGCGTGCAGCCTGCTGCGCGCCTTCTGCATTGGCGAGGATGTTGCCGTGGGTGAGCACGACGCCCTTGGGCTCACTGGTCGAGCCCGAGGAGAACTGGATGAACGCCACGTCGTCGGTCGAGACCCTGGCGGGCGCCCCCTCGCGCGAGATGTCGTCGAGCTGGTCCACGAGGAAGGTGCGCGCCTCCAGCGCGGCCCAGGGCCCCGCAGCGTCGACGCCCGAGGCGAACGCAGCCAGGCGGTCCCTGAGCTTGCGGTCCGTGTACAGGAACGGCGAGCCGAGCTGGCGCGCGATACGCAGCAACTTGTGCTTGTGCTCGTCGCTGATGCCGACCGCGACCGGCACCGGCACGATGCCGCCGTACAGGCAGGCCCAGAACGCGTCCACGAACTGTTCGTTGCTCGCCACGTGCAGGATGAGCTTGTCGCCCTGCCGCGCGCCGAGCGCTTGCAGGTGGCGCAGGATGCCGAGCGCGCGCCGGCGCAGGTCCACGAGCCTGAGGGCCTTCTCGGAGTTTTCGCCTTCGAGGTAGGTGATGGCGGCTGCGCCCCGGCTGCGGTCGTCGAGCGCCTGCGGAAGAGTCTGGTACTTGAGCATCGTTCCTCGATTCGGCATGCGGGGCGGTACGGCGCGAATTCTCCCAGAATTGCGGGCGCGGGTGCACCAGCATCGCGGACCTGGTCGAGGCGTCAGTCCGCGCGTCGGGCGGACAGGGTCGCGTTTGCCTCGGCGTTGAGCGCCTGCAGGCTCTCCGCCATCTCCACCTGCATGCGGGCGAGTCCCTCGGCGTTCAGGACGCGCGGCACGCGCACGGGCTCGCCGTAGGCGATCACCACGCGGCTGAACGGCAGCGGCAGTTCGAACCGGTCCCAGGTCCTGAATCGCCAGCTGCGCGACGCGGCGACGCTCACCGGCAGGATGGGCTTCCCCGTGAGCTGCGAGAGCAGCACCGCGCCCGGCTTGAATTCGTGCAGCGGGCCCATGGGGCCGTCCGGCGTGATGGCCGGCGAGATCTGCTGCTTGACGATGGTTTCGTAGAAGTCGCGCAGCGCCCGCGCGCCGGTGTGCGTGGACGAGCCGCGGATCACGTGACCGCCGATGCGTTTCACCAGCATGGACGGCGCGGCGCCGTCCACGGACGGACTGATGAGGAACCCGAGCTTGAGTCCCTCGGGCTCGAGGTCCAGGAGTGCCCGTACGCCGAAGAGCATGTGCTGGTGCCAGTAGGCGGGGATGACGGCGCGGCTCTCGCGGACCGCCTCGCGCGCTCGCTCGAGCCCGATGGGATCCTGCATGCGGACCGACCACCACAGGAACCGGCCGAGCCGGTACGCCAAGGCCACGGCGACGCGGTATACGAACATGCGGCCGCGGGTCAGTCGGCGCTTGCCGCGCGTCACCTTGCGGTACAGCGTGTTGCGCAGTTCCTCCTGCTCCGGCCCGGTGTCCTGATCGCTCATCCCGTGTCCTCCGGCGCAGCCCGCGCAGGCGCGCGCGCCGACTCGAAGCGACTATACTAGCGTCCGGTGCAGCGGAGTCCCCACATTGGTTTTATCCCAGGGTACGAGTTCGACGCAGGGACTGGACCTCTCCGTCGTCATCCCCGTCTGCAACGAGCAGGACAACGTCGAGCCGCTGGCCCGTGAGATCCACGCCGCGCTCGCCGGCCGCTGCCGGTTCGAGACGATCTTCGTCGACGACGGCAGCACCGACGGGACCGCGCAGGCCGTGCGCGATGCGCGTGGCGCCGGGATGCCCGAGATCCGGCTCATCCGTCACTCGTTGAGGTCCGGCCAGAGCGCCGCGATCGCGACCGGAGTGCGTGACGCGGGGGCGCCCTGGATCGCGACGCTGGACGGCGACGGCCAGAACGATCCCGCGGACATCCCCAGGCTGCTCGACGCGGTCGGCGCATCGAAGTCGCCACGCCTGCGCCTCGTCATGGGCAACCGCACCACGCGGCGCGACACCTGGCTGCGGCGCCTGTCGTCCCGGGTTGCGAACGGCGTGCGCGGCGGGCTGCTCGGCGACGGCACGCCGGACACCGGCTGCGGCATCAAGGTGTTCGACCGCTCGGTCTTCATGGACATGCCGCGTTTCAATCACATGCACCGCTTCATGCCGGCGCTCTTCCAGCGCGAGGGCTTCGAGGTGGTCTCCGTGCCCGTGAACCACCGCGAGCGCACACGGGGCAAGTCGAAGTACGGCCTGCACAACCGGCTCTGGGTCGGCATCGTCGATCTCTTCGGCGTGATGTGGCTCATTCGCCGCGCGTCGAAGCGCGTTCCGGTCAGCGAGGAAACCTGAGTGGCCGCGGCCGCCGCCGACGCCGCGCCGACGCTCCTCGATCGCCTGCTGCGTCCCGGCCGTGACTCCGGCCGCGACGTGGCGCTCGACGTGCTGTGGCTCCTCGGGTTCGCGCTCCTCTTCATCGGCGCCGGTCTCGGGCTGCGTGATCCCTGGGCGCCCGACGAGCCGCGCTTCGCGCTCGTGGCCCAGGACATGCTGCGGTCGGGCGACTGGCTGTTCCCGCGCATCGGCGGCGACCTCTACGCCGACAAGCCGCCGCTCTTCTTCTGGCTGATCGCGGCCGCCACGGCGGCGACCGGATCGCTCCGCATCGGGTTCCTGCTGCCCTCGCTGCTCGCGGGCATCGGCACGGTGCTGCTCACGTACGACCTCATGCGCCGCGCGCGCGGGCGCGAGGTGGGGCTCGCCACCGGATTCGTCCTGCTGCTCACGTTCCAGTTCGTCTGGCAGGCGCGGCAGGCGCAGATCGATGCGGTCCTGTGCTTTTTCACGACGCTCAGCCTGTACGGGCTGCTCCGCCACCTCTGCCTCGGTCCGGCCCGGGGCTGGTTCCTGGCCGGATGGGCCGCCGCGGGCCTCGGGGTCATCACCAAGGGCGTCGGCTTCCTGCCGCTGCTTGCGCTCGTGCCGTTCGCCATTCTCGTGCGGCGCAGGTGGCGCGCCGCCGTGCCGCGCATCGGCGTGCTGGGAGCCGCGGGCGCCGTTTCGATGCTGATCGCGATCGGCCTGTGGTTCGTGCCGATGATGGTCGCGTCGTCGGCGGGGGGCGACCTGCTCGACTATCGCAACGAGATCCTGTTCCGCCAGACGGTGACCCGCTACGCGGATGCGTGGCATCACCACGCGCCGATCTACTACTACTTCGTGCAGATCATCCCGCTCTTCTGGATGCCGCTGATTGCGCTCGTGCCCTGGCTGTGGCCGCGCTGGCGCGAGGCGCTGCGCGGGAAATTCACGCTCGTCGCAGTGCTGCTCGCCTGGGTCGTGATCGTGGTGCTGTTCTTCACCACGAGCACGGGCAAGCGGACGCTGTATATCCTGCCGGCGGTGCCGGCGCTGGCGATGGCGGCGGGGCCCTGGCTGCCCGAGCTGCTGCGTGCGCGCGGGCCGCGGCGCTTCGCGTTCGCACTCGGCTGCGCGATGGCGGCGGCGGCGGGCCTCCTGGCGGTGTTTCTTGCCCTGCAGCCAGGACGGGCCAGGCACATCGCGGACCTGTACGGGATCGCGCCGGTGCTGCCGCTCGCGGCCTTCGCGGCCTGCGGCGCGCTGGTGCTCGGCGCGCTGCGCGTTCGCGACGGCTGGCTCGCCTACGCGGGGGTGCTCGGCCTGGTGCTGGTCTTCACGGGGCTGGTCATTTACCCGCGCATCGACGCAGTGCGCTCGGGGCGCCAGTTCACTGCCAGCGTCGAGCGGGCGAGCGCCGGGATCCGCGAACTCGCGCTGGTCGGCGCGAAGGAGCAGTACCTGCTGCAACTGCGGCGTCCCAGCGTCAATTTCGGTCACGCGCGCTGGGGCGAGCGTGAGGTCGAGGCAAACGATGCCGCGGCGTGGCTCGCCGACGATCCCACGCGCGGGATCTTGATGGGCGCGCGCGTGCGTGCACGATGTTTCAAGGACGCGAAGGCCGTGGACCTCGGGACCGCGAACCAGCAGCACTGGTTCCTGGTGACCGGAGCGCCCGACCCGCGTTGCGCGGCCGCCGGCAATCGGGCCAGCGCCCGTCATTACGTTCCACCGGATGTAGCTTTAAATACAGGGAGTTAGCTTGCATTCCTGATGGTCTGTGCCAAAATGCGCCGCAACCGCCGGCGCAGCAAGCAAACTGAACTGCGGACCAGTGCCGCCATGCGGCCGAGAGTGCTGACAGACTGAGCCGAATTCGTCAGGGGGGCCGAGACAACGCGATGGTGAGTTCCACACCCGAACGCGGCGACGAGCAGGAAACTCCGGATTTCCTGGCCACGCAGGTCGTCTTCGGAAACGGTGCTCGCCCCGCGGTCGGTCTCGACGTCCTCGCCACCAAGGTGGCGGTGGACTTCCAGGCGCTCACCAGCGAGTCGGGCGACAACTGCGTCAAGCGCAACCTCGACGCGCTGCGCGAGGCGATCGGCGTAGACGCGATCTGCATCGCGCTGTTCAATCCCGACAAGACCGTGATCGAGCGTGTCGCGAGCGCCACCGGGCTTCTCGCGCCCTTCGACCCGCAGGTCATGAAGGGCGACCTGCTCGAGCGGATTCCGCATCTCGCGCACAAGCTCGACCACCTGCGCATCCTCGAGCTGCGCGACACGCTGGCGCCGCGGCGCGAACTCGCCACGGATGCCGCGCGCTTCGCCGAACTGGGCGTGCGCTCGCTGCTCGTCTGCGGCTTCTCGCTGAACGGGCGCGTGTGCGGGTTCATGGCGTTGTGCTCGTCGCAGCCCCGGGACGGCTGGGACGCGAACCTGCACCTGCTGCTCAAGCTGGTCGGCGCGAGTTTCGCCACCGGCCTCGAGCGACTCCGCGTGCAGCGCTACCTCGGGCGCCTCGAGGAGCGCAACGCGCTCTCCCTGCCCACCGCCAACGACGGCATGTGGGATTTCGACGTCGAGAACAACACCGTCTATTTCTCGCCGCGCTGGCGGAAGATGCTCGGCTTCGACGAGCACGACCCGAACGTCTCGCCGGACTGGCGCCGCCTGGTGCACCCCGACGACATGGCCCGCGTGCAGGCGATGATCCGCGAACACATTGCCGGCAAGACGAAGATGTTCGAGAGCGTGCATCGCATGCGCCACTGCAAGGGCGACTGGCGCTGGGTGGTGAGCCGTGCCAAGGCGCGCGTTGACGGCGAGGGCAGGCTGCGCCGCCTGGTCGGCATCGAGTTCGACATCACGGAGCGCAAGCTCTATGAGGACGCGCTCTTCAAGGAAAAGGAGAGCGCGCAGATCACGCTGCAGTCCATCGGCGACGGCGTGATCACGACTGACCAGCACCTGGTCATGGAGTACCTGAACCCGGTCGCCGAGGAGCTCACCGGCTGGCGCTTCGAGGAGGCCCAGGGCAAGCACATCGACGAGATCTTCCGTGGCTTCCACGAGGAGACCTGCGAGCCGCTCGAGAACCCGCTCTCCGTGGCGATTCGCCGTGCGCGCGCCATCAAGTCCGTGCGCCCGACGCTGCTGATCAAGCGCGACGGCAACGAGATGTACATCGAGAGCACGGCCTCGCCGATCCGCGACGGCTCGGGCGCCGTCTCGGGCGGCGTGCTGGTGTTCCACGACGTGAGCGAGAGCCGGGAGCTGAACCGCAAGCTCTCCTACCACGCGAGCCACGACATCCTCACCGGCCTCGTGAACCGCCGCGAGTTCGAGGCGCGGCTCGAGCGCTCGCTCAGGAGCGCGCGTGCGCGGGAGACGTCCTACGCGCTCTGCCACCTCGACGTGGACCAGTTCAAGATCATCAACGACACCTGCGGCCACAGCGCTGGCGACGCGCTGCTCGGGCAGGTGGGCGCGCTCCTCAAGACCAAGATCCGGTGGCGCGACACGCTTGCCCGCCTCGGCGGCGACGAGTTCGGCGTGCTGCTCGAGAGCTGTTCGCTCGAGGAAGCGCTGCTCATGGCCGAGCAGCTGCGCGAGACCATCCGCGGCTACAAGTTCATCTGGGAAGAGCGCACCTTCCGCCTCGGCTGCAGCGTGGGCGTGGTGCCGATCACCGGCGACAGCGAGGACGTGGCGGCGGTCCTGTCGGCCGCCGACAGCGCCTGTGCCGCTGCGAAGGAAGCCGGGCGCAATCGCGTCTACAGCTTCCAGGAGAACGATCTCGACCTGATGCGCCGCCGCCGAGAGATGCAGTGGGCGGCGCGCATCAACAACGCGCTCGAGGAATCGCGCTTCGAACTCTACCGCATGCCGATCCAGCCACTGCAGAAAGTCGAGACCGGTGCGCACTACGAGCTGCTGCTGCGCATGAAGGACGAGGCCGGGAAGATCGTGTCCCCGGACAACTTCATCGCGGCGGCGGAGCGCTACGGCATCACGCCGGCGATCGATCGCTGGGTCATCGAGAATGCGTTTCGCTGGCTGGTTTCCGAGGCCGACGAGCGCGAGCGGCTGACGCTCTGCTCGATCAACCTCTCCGGGCAGAGCCTCGGCGACGACAAGTTCCTGCCGTTCGTGATCGACCAGTTCCACAGGAGCGGCATCGACGCCTCGAAGATCTGCTTCGAGATCACCGAGACGGCGGCGATCGCGAGCTTTTCGCAAGCCAACCGTTTCATCGCCGCGCTGAAGGAGCTCGGCTGCAAGTTCGCGCTGGACGACTTCGGGACCGGGCTGTCGTCGTTCGGTTACCTGAAGCACTTCCCGGTGGACTTCCTGAAGATCGACGGCAGCTTCGTGAAGGAGATCCTGCACGACCCCATCGACCGCGAGATGGTGCGCTCGATCAACGAGATCGGGCACCTCACGGGCAAGCTCACGATCGCTGAGTTCGCCGAGAATGCCGAGATCATCAACATGCTGCGCAGCCTGGGCGTGGACTATGCGCAGGGATATGGCATCGCCCCGCCGGCGCGGATCATGAAGATCGCCGCGAGCGGCTAGGATTCCGCGAGCGCTCGCTCGCGTGGGGTGGGTGAACAGCTGCGAGTCGTGACAGGGTCGCTTTTGACCCGAAGCAGTCAGGCGCGTCTCGGGAAGCGGACGTTCCAAGATGTCTCAGAACGGCCA
>CAVPNH010000002.1:0-94163 GCA_963706755.1 uncultured Gammaproteobacteria bacterium | reverse complement strand
GGCGACCTGGAGAAAGGCGGCCAGGCGCTCGTGGATGTCGGAGCGGACGGTGAACTCAAGATCGAG
This sequence comes from uncultured Gammaproteobacteria bacterium, assembly GCA_963706755.1. Taxonomy (GTDB): domain Bacteria; phylum Pseudomonadota; class Gammaproteobacteria; order Steroidobacterales; family Steroidobacteraceae; genus RPQJ01. Next base: position 94,097 of record CAVPNH010000002.1, on the reverse strand, counting down.
ACGCGATCGACGCAGGAGCCGGCGCTGCTGGAGTAGCAACTGGCGGATAGCAGGAACGAGAAGGGCCGGCATTGCCGGCCCTCTTACTATCCGCTATCCGCTAACCGCTAACCGCTCTCTTCATCTCCCCCGGTAAACGATCCGTCCCTTCGTCAGGTCGTACGGGGTCATCTCCACGGTCACGGCGTCGCCCGTGAGGATGCGGATGTAGTTCTTGCGCATCTTGCCGGAAATGTGCGCGGTCACAAGGTGACCGTTCTGCAGCTGGACACGAAAAGTCGTGTTGGGCAGGGTCTCGACCACCCGGCCTTCCATCTGGATCGCATCTTCCTTCGACATGCAGCCCCTCTGCAGCCCCCGCAGGCCGCGCGAATTCTGCATAAAGGCCCCACGTATTGCAACGCAGCGTCAGGTCCATGCGCCCGGCATCAGGGTGTCCGGAATGGCCCGTGAAAGACGGGCTGTGAACTCGTCCCGGGGGATGCAGCGGGCGCCGAGGCTCTCGAGATGCAGGGTCGGCACCTGGCAGTCGATGAGCTCGATGCCCCGTGCGACGGCCTCGTCGACGAGACGCGTGAGGGCGACCTTCGATGCGTCGCGCTCCAGGCTGAACATGGACTCACCGAAGAAGACCCGTCCCAGGGCGATGCCGTAGAGCCCGCCCGCGAGCCGTCCGTCCCGCCACGCCTCGACCGAATGTGCGTATCCGAGCTCGTGCAGATGCCGGTAGGCCGACTGCATGTCGGGCGAGATCCACGTGCCCTCGGGGCGAAGATCGGAGTCGGCGCAACTCGCGACGACCTCGGCGAACGCGTGGTCCACGCGCGTCTCGAAGCCCCTGTTGCGCAAGGTCTTCGCCAGGCTGCGCGAGATCCTGAGCTCGCCCGGGAACAGGACCGCGCGAGGGTCCGGCGACCACCACAGGATGGGCTGGCCCTCCGAGTACCAGGGGAAGATCCCGCGCCGGTAGGCCTCGAGCAGCCGTTCCGTCGATAGATCGCCGCCCGCGCACAGCAGCCCGTCCGGATCGCGCAGCGCCTGCTCGAGGGGCGGGAAAGCGTCCGGCGGGTCGCCGGGCCGGAGGAACGGGATCACACGTCCACCCCGCGCTGGAAGGGCAGGTGTGCAGCCGCGGCCGCGACGTAGTCCTCCACGGCCGCCCGCTCGCGCTCGAGGTAGCGGCCGATTGCCGCGGAGAGCCCGGGATGCGCGAACCAGTGCGCGGAGCGCGTCAGCGTCGGCTCGAATCCGCGCGCGAGCTTGTGCTCGCCCTGCGTGCCCGGATCGAAGGCATCGAGCTTCTGCTCGATGCACCACTCGATGCCCTGGTAATAGCAGGCCTCGAAGTGCAGGCAGTCCACGTGCTGCGCGGCGCCCCAGTAGCGCCCGTACAGGCAGCGGCCGTCCTGGAAGAAGATGGCCGCCGCGACCGGCTCGCCCTCGAGCCGCGCGATCTTGACCATGATTGCGTCCGGCATGCGGCTCGCAACCAGGCCCAGGAACTCCGCGCTCAGGTAGTGCGCGTTGCCGTGGCGCTGGAAGGTCTGCTCCGAGTAGCCGAACACCGTTCGCCACAGGTCCGGTGCGACGTCACCGCCTCGCAGGGTCTCGAAGGTCACGCCGGCTTCCGCCACACGCCGCCGCTCGCGCCGCAGCTTCTTGCGCTTGTCCGAGCGCAATTCGTCGAGGAAGTCCTCGAAGTCGCGGTAGCCGCGATTGCGCCACAGGAAACGGCAGTCGTGCCTGCCGAGAAAGCCAGCCTGCTCGAGCACGGCCTGCTCGTCCTGCGTCGTGAAATTGACCTGCGCCCCGGGCGCACCGTCGCGTCGCGCCGAATCCAGCAGGGCCAGCGCGAGAGCTGGTCGATGATCCGCGCCGCCATTCTGGCCGATGAGGAGTCGTGGGCCGGTCACCGGCGTGAACGGGATGGCGGACACGAGCTTCGGGTAGTAGGCGAGCCCGGCGCCTGCGCTCGCCTGCGCCCAGCTCCAGTCGAAGACGAACTCGCCCCAGGAGTGGTCCTTGAGATACCGGGGAACGGCACCGAGGAGCCGCCCACCTGCGCCGCGCAGCACGAGGTGGCGGGGCATCCAGCCGGAATCCACGCCGACGCAACCCGAAGACTCGAGCGCCTCGAGGAACGCGTGACGCAGGAAGGGGTTGCCGGAGGGATCCAGCGCGTCCCATTCGTCGGCCGGAATGTCCGCGATCCGCTCGATCGTCTCCGCCTGCACAGTCATCGGGCGGCGGGCTGCACGGCTCAGTGCGCGCCGTCGTCCAGCTGCTCGAGGAACTTGTCGGCGTCGAGCGCCGCCATGCAGCCCGTGCCCGCCGAGGTGATGGCCTGGCGGTACACGTGGTCGGCGACGTCGCCCGCCGCGAACACGCCCGGCACGCTCGTCGCCGTGGCGCCGCCGTCCGAGCCCGTCCGCACGGTGATGTAGCCGCCCCTCATCTCGAGCTGGCCCTCGAAGATCTGCGTGTTGGGCGTGTGGCCCACCGCGATGAAGACGCCCGCGACCGTGAGGTCGCGACGGCCCGACCCGTCGGTCGCGGCAATGCGCAGGCCCGTCACGCCCGAGTCGTCGCCGAGCACGTCCTCCACGGCGTGGTTCCAGACGATGTCCACGAACCCCGCGCGCTGCCGATCGAAGAGGCGGTCCTGCAGGATCTTTTCCGAGCGCAGGCGGTCGCGGCGGTGCACCAGCGTGACGTGCGAGGCGATGTTGGACAGGTAGAGCGCTTCCTCGACCGCCGTGTTGCCGCCGCCGATCACGGCAACCCTTTGGCCGCGGAAGAAGAAGCCGTCGCAGGTCGCGCAGGCCGAGACGCCGCGGCCGCGGAACGCCTGCTCCGACTCGAGGCCAAGGTAGCGCGCGCTCGCGCCGGTCGCGATGACGAGCGCGTCACAGGTGTACTCGCCGCGGTCGCCCTTGAGCAGCAAGGGCCGACGGGAGAAATCCACCTCGTTCACGTGGTCCATGACGATTTCGGTGTCGAAGCGCTCGGCGTGCTCACGCATGCGTTCCATCAGGCCGGGCCCCGTAAGCCCGTGCGGGTCGCCCGGCCAGTTGTCCACCTCGGTGGTGGTCATGAGCTGTCCGCCCTGTTCCATGCCCGTGATGAGCAGCGGCTTGCGATTCGCTCTCGCGGCGTACACGGCAGCGGCATATCCGGCAGGCCCGGATCCGAGGATGATCAGCCGCGAGTGACGGGAACCGCTCATGTATACTCCCTCGCGCTTTGGCGCCGTGACCGGATGGGGCGCGGCATGGTAAGCAAAACCCGTCCCGCGGCAAAGCATCCGCTCGAGGGCGGTTCCGGGTCGGCCGTCACGGCCCGCTGGAAGCTGCTGCAGCATCCCTGTAATCTTCGTAACTTCATAAGCTTACGCGAAAGTATTGAGCTTTCAGGTGACTACCGGTGGCCAGGACTGAATCGAAGCGCGACGCCGCGTCCAGTGTCGCCCGCGGCCTGCGCGAGAGCGCGCTGTGGGTGTTCGGCGCGCTGGGGCTGATCCTGCTGGTTGCGCTCGCGACCAATGACCGCGCCGATTCTTCGTTTTCCTCGACCGGTCAGCCGGGCCCGGTGACAAACCTGATCGGGCCCTTCGGCGCGTGGTTGTCCGACCTGTTCTTCGTGCTGTTCGGCGCGCCTGCGTTCCTGTTCCCGGTCATGCTGGGATTCGCGGGCTGGACGCTGTTCCAGGAACGGCGCAGCTCCGAACCCATCGACCGGCGCGCCTCCGTGCTGCGCGGCGTCGGTTTCGTGCTCGCGCTCGCGAGCAGCTGCGGACTCGCCACGCTGCATTTCATTGGCGCGTCACTGCCTAACTCGGCGGGCGGGCAGGTGGGCAGGCTGCTGGGCGATGGACTCGCCGGCGCTCTGAGTCCGCTCGGTGCGACGCTGCTGCTGCTCGCGGTGTGGCTCGGGTCGGTGGCGCTGTTCACCGGCATCTCGTGGCTGGACGTCATGGACCGCATCGGACGCGGCGTGCTCGGGGCAATCGCGTGGGCGAAGGACCGCATCTCGACCGCGCGCGACGTCAAGGCCGGTCGCGAGGTGAAGCAGGCGCGCCAGGGGATCGTGCGCGAGGAGCAGAAGAAGGCCGCGGACCGCAAGCCGCCGCGGATCGAGCCCATCGCGCCCAAGGTCGAGAAGAGCGAGCGCGTCGAGAAGGAAAAGCAGGTCTCGATGTTCGAGCGCCTGGGCACGACCGAGCTGCCGGAGCTCTCGCTGCTGGACGACGCGCCACAGCGCAAGGGCGGCTATTCGCCCGAGGCGCTCGAGGCGATGTCGCGGCTCGTGGAGCTGAAGCTGCGCGATTTCGGCGTCGAGGCCGAGGTCGTCGAGGTGCATCCGGGCCCGGTCATCACGCGCTTCGAACTGCGACCCGCGCCCGGCGTGAAGGTCGCGCAGATCTCGCACCTCGCCAAGGACCTCGCGCGCGCGCTGTCGGCCGTGAGCGTGCGCGTCGTCGAGATCATTCCCGGCAAGTCCACCATGGGCCTCGAGATCCCGAACGAGGCGCGCGAGATCGTCACGCTGGGCGAGATCATCAAGTCCAAGGCCTACGACGACATGGGCTCGGCGCTCGCCCTGGTGCTCGGCAAGGATATCGGCGGAAACCCGGTGGTCGCGGACCTCGCGCGCATGCCGCACCTGCTGGTCGGCGGCACGACGGGCTCGGGCAAGTCCACCGCGATCAACGCGATGGTGCTGTCGCTGCTCTACAAGTCGTCCGCCGAGCACGTGCGGATGATCATGATCGACCCGAAGATGCTGGAACTCTCCGTGTACGAGGGCATCCCGCACCTCATGGTGCCGGTCGTGACGGACATGAAGCAGGCGGCCAACGCGCTGCGCTGGTGCGTCGCGGAGATGGAGCGTCGCTACCAGCTCATGGCGGCCGCCGGCGTGCGCAACCTCGCCGGCTTCAACCGCAAGGTGAAGGACCTCGCGGATGCCGGCACGCCGATGCGGGACCCGATCGAGATGAAGCGCCTGCCGCCGGGCGGCGATCGGGATTCGGTCGCACTGGTCGAGCCACTGCCGTTCATCGTGGTGGTCGTCGACGAACTCGCCGACCTGATGATGATCGTCGGCAAGAAGGTGGAGGAGCTGATCGCACGCCTCGCGCAGAAGGCGCGCGCCTCGGGCATACACCTGATCCTCGCCACGCAGCGGCCGTCGGTGGACGTCATCACGGGGCTCATCAAGGCCAACATCCCGACGCGCATCGCGTTCCAGGTGTCGGCCAAGGTGGATTCGCGCACGATCCTGGACCAGAGCGGCGCCGAGGCGCTGCTCGGCCACGGCGACATGCTGTTCCTGCAGCCGGGCACCTCGCTGCCGGTGCGCGTGCACGGCGCGTTCGTGTCGGACGCGGAAGTGCACCGCGTCGTCGGCCGGCTGCGGGCGGCGGGCCCGCCGTCCTACATGGACGAGATTCTCGACGGTCCGTCCGCGCCCATTCCCGGTCTCGCGGGCGAGCCGGCGGCGGGCGAGGAGGGCGGCGGCGATCCCGAGCAGGATCCGCTCTACGACGAGGCCGTGCGCATCGTCACGGAGAGCCGCAAGGCGTCGATCTCCGGCGTGCAGCGCCGGCTCAAGATCGGCTACAACCGCGCCGCCCGCATGATCGAGGCGATGGAGGCGGCCGGGCTCGTGGGTCCCCTGCAGTCCAACGGCAGCCGGGAAGTGATCGCTCCGCCGCCGCCGGAATCGGACTGACCCCCGCCATGACCGGCCGTCCCCTGTTGCGAAGCCTGTTCGCCTGCGTACTCGTGGCGGCGGCGCTGCCGGCATCGGCCGCGGACGAATCGCTCGCCCGGGTCGAGGCGCTGGCTCAGGACCGTTCGGACCCTGTCGGCCGATTTCGTGCAGGTCGTGCGCAGCCGCGAAGGACAGATCTCGAGCCGCGCCGTGGGCAGGCTCTCGCTGTCGCGACCGGACCGCTTCCGCTGGGATTACCGCGAACCTTACGTGCAGGTGATCGTGGCCGACGGCCACCGGCTCTGGCTCTACGACGCGGACCTCGAGCAGGTCACGGTGCGGCCGCTCGAGGCAGGCCTCGGCTCGACTCCGGCCATGCTGCTCTCCGGCGCCGGCGCGGTGGGCGAGAGCTTCACGGGCGGACCGGTCGAGCGCGACGGCGAGTGGACCTGGTGCCGACTCGTGCCGAAGCAGCGCACCTCCGACTTCGAGCGCGTGAGCCTCGCGTTCGACGGTCGAGGCACACTCGTCGCGATGCAGCTCGTGGACAAGCTGGGACAGAGCACGGAGCTCAACTTCAGCAGTGTGGAGCTGAACGCGCGGCTCGACCCGGGCCTGTTCAGCTTCACGCCGCCCAAGGGCGCGGACGTCATCGGCGACGCCGGGTCGCCGCCGCAATGATCCCCTTGCGTCACCAGTCGTTCTGGATAGCGATGAGCGCCGTCCTCGTCGCCGCGATCGTGTACGCGAGCCTGACGCCGGACCTGTCGCTGCCCGTGCCGGGAAACCTCGACAAGGTCGAGCATTTTGCGACCTATTGCGGGCTCGCCATCTGGTTCACGGGGCTGTATCCACGCTCGCGCTACTGGATGGTCGTCACGGGGCTGCTCGTGCTCGGTCTCGGCCTCGAGGTCGCGCAGGGAGTGATGCAGCTCGGCCGCAGTGCCGAGTCGCTGGACATGGCCGCAAATGCGGCCGGCGTCGGTGTCGGCCTGCTGCTGGCGCTGTCGCTCACCGGCAACTGGGCGCGCAGGGTGGAGTTGTGGCTGAAGCCACGCTGACCGGCGCACAGGACGGCGGCTGGCGTCCGCTTGCCGATCGCATGCGGCCTTCGGGCCTCGACGAATTTGTCGGACAGTCGCACCTGCTGGCGCCTGGCAAGCCTCTCCGGCGCATGCTCGAGGGCCGCAGCCTCCACTCGATGATCCTGTGGGGCCCGCCGGGCACGGGCAAGACGACGCTGGCGCGCCTCGTAGCGCGCACCTGCGACGCCGAGTTCGTGGCGCTCTCGGCGGTGATGGCCGGCGTCAAGGACGTGCGCGCCGTCGTGGAGCAGGCGCGTGTGCTTAAGCAGCAGTCCGGCCGGCAGACGGTGCTCTTCCTCGACGAGGTGCATCGCTTCAACAAGTCGCAGCAGGACGCGTTCCTGCCGTTCGTCGAGGACGGCACCGTCTGCTTCGTCGGCGCCACGACCGAGAACCCCTCGTTCGAAATCAACGGCGCGCTCCTGTCGCGGGCGCGGGTGTACGTGCTGCGCTCGCTGTCGCACGACGACGTGAAGCTCGTGCTCGAGCGCGCGCTAGGGCACGAGTCCGGCGGCGGCGCGCAGCGCGTCGAAATCACCAGGGACGCGCTCGATACGCTGTCACGGGCCGCCGACGGCGACGCGCGGCGCGCACTCAACCTTCTCGAGGTCGCGCTCGACCTTGCGCGGGCGGGAGACGGCACGATCAACGAGGTGATCGCGGCCGAGGTCTCGGCGGGTGGCTACCGGCGCTTCGACAAGAAGGGCGAGCAGTTCTACGACCAGATCTCGGCGCTGCACAAGTCGGTGCGCGGATCGGACCCGGATGCGGCGCTCTACTGGCTCAGCCGGATGCTGGACGGCGGCTGCGACCCGCGCTACGTGGCGCGCCGCGTGCTGCGCATGGCATCGGAGGACATCGGCAATGCCGACCCGCGCGCGCTCGCGCTGGCGCTCGAGGCCTGCGAGACCTACGAGCGGCTGGGCAGCCCCGAGGGCGAGCTCGCAATCGCGCAGGCGGTCGTCTTCATGGCCTGCGCCGCAAAGAGCAACGCCGTCTACGTCGCATTCGGCGCCGCGATGGAGGACGCCAAGAAGCACGGGACGCTCGACGTGCCACTGCACCTGCGCAATGCGTCGACAGGGCTCATGAAGTCGCTGGGTTATGGCAAGGGCTACCGCTACGCGCACGACGAGCCCGACGCCTTTGCGGCGGGCGAGAAGTACTTCCCCGAAGGGATGGACCCCGCGCGCTACTACGAGCCCGTGGATCGCGGCCTCGAGATCAAGATCCGCGAGGCGCTCGAGCGCCGGCGGAAATAGGGGACCGTCCCCTCAAGGGGACTGTCCCCTATTTCATCTATAATTCACCGCTTTCGCGCCAGGAAGAACGTCCGACCATGCTCGACGCCAAGCTGCTTCGCACGGACCCAGAGTCGGTCGCCCGCAACCTCGCGAGGCGCGGCTTCACGCTGGACGTCGGGTGTTTCCGCGCGCTCGAGGAGCGTCGCAAGGTGGCGCAGGTGTCGGCCGACGAGACGCGTGCGGCGCGCAACGCCCACGCAAAGAAAGTGGGGCAGGCGAAGGCGCAGGGACAGGACATCGCCGCACTGGTTGCGGAGGGCGAGACGCTCGCTCGCCGGCTCGAGGGCCTCGAGAAGGAGCAGCTCGCCGTGCAGGCCGAGTTCGACGAACTCGTGCTCGGCCTGCCGAACATGCTGCACGACAGCGTGCCCAACGGCCGCGACGAGACCGCGAACGTCGAGGTGCGGCGCTGGGGAACGCCGCGCGAATTCGACTTCGAGCCGAAGGACCACGTCGCGGTTGGCGAGAAGCTCGCGCTCATGGACTTCGAGGCGGCGGGCCGCATCTCCGGCGCGCGCTTCGTGGTGCTGAAGGGCGGCATTGCACGCCTGCATCGCGCGCTGATCCAGTACATGCTCGACCTGCACACCGGCGAGCACGGCTACACCGAGGTATACGCGCCGTACCTCGTCGCGCGGCAGTCGCTCGTCGGCACGGGCCAGTTGCCGAAGTTCGAGGCCGACCTCTTTCGCGTCGTCTCGGGGGAGCAGGAACTGTTCCTGATTCCCACCGCCGAAGTGCCGGTCACGAACCTCGTGCGTGAATCGATCCTGGAGGCCAGCACCCTGCCGCGGCGCTACGTCGCACACACGCCCTGTTTTCGTTCCGAGGCGGGTTCGTACGGCAAGGACACGCGCGGCATGATCCGCCAGCACCAGTTCGAGAAGGTCGAGCTGGTGCAGATGGTGCGTCCGGAAGACTCCTACGCGGCACTGGAGGAATTGACCGGCCACGCGGAGAAGGTGCTGCAGGGCCTTGGCTTGCCGTACCGCGTCGTCGCGCTCTGCTGCGGCGACGTGGGTTTCGGCAGTGCCAAGACCTACGACATCGAGGTGTGGCTGCCGGGCCAGCAGAAGTATCGCGAGATCTCATCGTGCAGCAACTACGAGGCGTTCCAGGCGCGGCGCATGCAGGCGCGCTGGCGCAATCCAGCGACCGGCAAGCCCGAGCCCTTGCACACGCTCAACGGTTCAGGCGTTGCCGCCGGGCGCGCGCTGGTCGCGGTGCTGGAGAACTACCAGCAGGCCGATGGCAGCGTCGTGGTGCCGGAGGTGCTCCGGAAGTACATGGGCGGCGCGGAATTGATCGGGGGTTAGCGGGTCGCGGATAGTTCAGAGTGGAGAGGTGGCAGAGCGGTTGAATGCACCGGTCTTGAAAACCGGCGAGGGCGAAAGCCCTCCGAGGGTTCGAATCCCTCCCTCTCCGCCAATGGCCAGGCGGCAAGCCTGCTGGCTCTTCCCTAGCCCGGATAAAACAGCACCGCCAGGATCCCCAGTCCGGCATACATGCCGATCTCCAGCGTCTCGGACATCGGCTGGATGCGCTGCAGCGCTCCCCAGATGTGCACGACCGTCATCAGGACGGCGACCGCGATCAGCACCTGGAAGGTGAACACGAGCCCGGTCCCGGTGAACGCGGCTCGCAGCATCAGCAATTCGACGATCAGGATGAATGCGCCGAGGCAACGACCGAAATAGACGGCGAGGTCGGTGTGCTCCGGGATCCGCCAGCCGAGCCGCCGCGCCCACGCAAGCGGGGCGAGAAAGATCGGCAGCGCGAACACGGCGGACGTGACGAGCATCAGGACGAGCAGGAAGAGCCTGTGCGTGCGCTCCCCAGATTCCGATCACGGTGCGTCCTCCGGCTCCGACACGTGGTGCCCGTTGCGCAGCGTACCGGTCAGAACCCGCGCTGTACGGCGAAGTAGAACGTCATGTCGGGGGATGCGTCCACCTGGATGTCTTCGTTCATGCCGAAGTCGAATCGCCAGCCCCCGGGTGTGCGCCAGGTGCCGCCGTACGTGAGGACGACGGCGTCACCCGACAGTCCGTTGATCGGGATGTCGAAGACCTGCGAGTTTGCGTAGAACTGGACGGTCAGGTCGAGGCTGCGCCACGCGTTCCATGACACGCCCGCAAGCCCGGCCCAGGCGAAGCTTTCCTGGTACCTGGGAAGGATGTCGCCCTGGCCCAGCCAGACGGCGTCGACCTGCCCGAACATCTGCCAGTGCTCGGCCAGTTGTGTCTGGCCGGCAATGCTCAATGCGACATCCACGGCGCCGTTGCCCAGCAGGTCGTTCGAATCGCCGACCGGGACATCGACCGTGAGCCAGGTCGACAGTGCGCTCTGCTCCGTCGCCTTGAGCTGATATCCCACGGCGAGCGGTACGTCGGCGATTCCTGATGCGCTGCCGTCGACTTGCAGCAGGAGTTCGTCGCCTTCCTGATATTCGATGAGCAGCCGGTCCTCGGGCATGTGGTCGCGCGCGCCGTTCGGTAGCCCGAACAGGTCGTGCCAGTTCTCGATGAAGCCGTCGAGCGTGCCGCCACTCAGGTGGCGCCAGGGTATTTCGACGAGCCCGGCCCAGTCCGTTGCGAACGCGTACTCGAGTCTCAGGCGCACGTCCTCGCTTTCCTCGTCCAATGTGAAGTTGTGCGAGTCGGAAATGTCGTCGTCCGCGGCGTTCGACCAGTTCACGTAGAGCGCGTAGCGCCCCGAATCCGCCGCCGGCAGCCGGGCGGGCAGTGGATTCGGCAGGCCGAAAGGCAGCAGCAACGGGTTCTGGTTGCGCGTGAGCAGGGGGTCTGCGTGGGCCGCGGGTCCGGCCAGCGAGGCGAGCGCACACAGCGCCGGAAGCGCCAGTACGCCGCGGGGAATCCGCCTGTGAGCAAAGATGCAAGTCACGTTCGCCCTCCCCGGCAGACGAGTGCCGCCGGTCCGGGAGTCTAGGCCACCGGAACGGGAGGGGCATTTCGGTTTCCGCAGATGCGCCCTGCGAGATGGTGACAAAAGGCGTTTCCGCCAGCGGCGGGGCTGGTCAAAATGGACCGACAGGCCGTGTAAGATGACGGTGTTCACCCCCCAACACGATTCACCCCGATTTCCCGGAGGATTCCTGACCATGAAGAATTTTCGCAATGTCCTCGGCGCGCTGGCTCTGGTGGCGGCATTTTTCGCGGGCGGCCTCGCGCTCGCCGCGGACGCCAAGAAGCCCGACGGCACCGTCTCCATCGATTCGACGCAGTTCGCCCTCGTCCTCGGCGGCAGCACCGGCGGCGGCACGCTGACCTACCAGGGCAAGACCCACGAGTTCAAGTTGAGCGGCCTGACCGTCGGCGCCAACGTCGGCGTCACGAAGATCGAGGCCTCGGGCGAGGTCTACGACCTGAAGGACCTGTCCAAGTTCGCGGGCACCTACACGCAGTGGGATGCAAGTGCGACGCTCGGCGGCGGCGCCGGCGCCCTGTATCTCAAGAACGAGAACGGCGTGGTGATGAAGCTCCTCTCGCGCAACAAGGGACTGCAGATCAACGTCGGCTCGGCCAACGGCGTCAAGGTCACGATGAAGTAACTGCGGAGTCCGCAGTCTTGCCTCGGCGACGCCGCCTTCGGGCGGCGTCGTCGTCTCCGGGGCTCCCGTTCAGGGCGCCTCGATCGCCCCGATGTCGGCGGCCGTAGCCGCAGGCCGCGAGCGCCCAAGCTGGTCGACGCTCAGTCGCTGGACCGCCAGCCGCGGTTGAGTGCTGACCGTCATGTGAATGCCCGGATTCTCGGCGAGGGCGCCGCTCGAGAACAGAAGTCGCCATGACCTGTCGCCGAGCAGCTCCGGCCCCATGCCCGGGATTTGCGCGACCGCAACCGCTGCGTCGAGCCGGTGCCAGAAGTGGATGTATGGATGGTTTTCGAGTTCCGTCGGCCAGGTCTGGGCAGGGCCGAACCAGCGCGTAGCGGCGAGCGTCAGGATCGGATTGCCGGCCGGATCCCTGTACGGCTGGACGCCAGGGGTCGCTGTGTCCGTGTCGACCGACTGCAGGAATGCCTCGAAGTCTGTTCGGAAGCTGGCCGCAAAACCGGGGAGGGCGTACCGACTCTCCAGCCGGCCGAGCATGATCGCGAGGAAGTTGTCCGTAGCTCCGGCCGCCAGAGAGTACTCGGCCAGGGTCTCGTCGAGATTGCGAGGCGACGAAGGCACTTGGTCCAGCGCGCTGCCCCGAGGCTGGTAGTGAAGCACTGCGAGCTCGCCCGTGTCGGTGCCGGCCGAGAAGATCGAGGTCGACTGCGTGATCCCACCCGCCAGGTCGACGACGTCGGGCAACTGGATGCCGTCCGCGTCCCCCGGCTGCGGGTAATGCTTGCGGCTCAGCGAGGCCCAGCCAGGCTCCCCGACGGGAACCAGGATCTGGGTGAAATCCAGCACGCCGATCCGGTTGTGTCCCGCGCTCCGGAAGTAGAACAGCGAGCCCGTGTAGATGTCCTGCGGATATAGATTGCCGCCGACCTCCTGCACGGTGTTTCCGGCAACGATCGAGTCGCCGAGGACCAGGTCCTCCACGGCGTGGGCATTGCCGACCGTCGCCGCGATACCGCCGGCCAGGTTGCGCCGGCCAAGACTGTCGGTGCGAGGGACACCGTAAACCTTGTTCTCCACGATCGTGCAGCCCTGGATCTCCAGGTAGCCGTTCGACATGTAGATCCCGCCGCCGCGCCAGTAGCCCATGGCCAGCAGGAACTGCGGCAGGCGCGGCGCGGGCTCGGCGAGATTCCTGGCGATCGTGCTGTTCGTCAGTCGCAGCTTCTTTCGGTTGCCGATGCTGCCTCCATCCGAGAACACGCCGGCACCGTAAGTGAACAGGCCGCTGATACGGTTGCCGCTGATCGTCGACCGGTCGATGGTCGATGTCGTCCCGGAGTGCCCGGCACCGCCGACGGAGTAGACGCCGCCCCCGGCTGCGCCGCCCCCGAGCACCGAATTGCCGCTGACGACGCAGTTCCGCATCTCCACGATGTCCGCGTAGATCGCGCCGCCGAACGCACCGCGATCCCGCGATGAGTCGAAATCGCCCTGGACGTAGTTGCCGTAGAGCCGGCAATCGGTGAGCCTGGCCACGCCCCAGACCGCCAGCGCGCCGCCGCGAGCCAGGGTCCAGGGTTGGGGATACGGATCGGTGATCGAAATGGCCTCGGCCACGTTGTACCCGCCCGTGATCGCGACATTCGTGAGCGTGAGATTGCCGTCGACGGCCAGCACGCGCGCACCGGGCTGTGTCCCTCCCGTCCACGCAAGGGTGATGCCCGACGGGAGATCCGACGCGTCGATCACCACATCCTTGCGCGCCACGAGCGCCGATCGCCCGTAGTCGCGGTCGAAGTACCCGACGAGGTAGGAGACGGGACCACTGGGCTCGTTCCGCATGCCCATGACCTCGCCCTTGAGCAGCGTGTGCTCGTCCGCGACGACCGACAGCGCGATGGTGCCCCCGTCGAGGCTCCTGTCGAAGGTGATGGGTTGACCCGCCGTGGCCAGCGCAAGGGCCGAGCGCAGCGTCGTCGTGCCCGGCGGCGGTGTGGCGGAGTCGAGGAGGCTGTTGACGACGAGCGGCGACGGTGGCGATGGTTGCCGCGATCCACCGCCGCCGCCACCACCGCAGCTTCCCAGCAGAAGGAGGATCGCAAGTGCGGCGGCGCGCCCGGCAGCCTTCATGGGGGTAACCCTCTGTGTACAGACCCTCAAAATCCTACCGAGGTCCCGCCCACAATACGTCAGTGGAAGCCGAGAGCGGCTCACACGCGAGTTGATTACGCAGATCTCCCTATTCGCCCGGGCCGTGGCCGTGCAAGGATGCCCCGCGACGCTCAACGCCGACCCGCGACGGAGAGGACATCCGCATGATCATCGATGCCTGGGCGCAGCACCCGACCGCCCGTCACCTGAGCCAGCCCATGTTCGAGTCGCTGCGTCGCTGGGCGCGCGCCGGGCAGGACGATGCGGCGGCGGCCGCCGAATGGCCCGTGGCGCTTACCGTCGCGAGCATGGACGAGGCCGGCGTCGCAAAGAGCCTCATCAGCGCATGGGAAGGCCCGCAGGGCGCGCTCATCTCGAACGACGAGGTCGCGTCGTTCGTGCGGCAGGCGCCCGATCGCCTGGCCGGCGTTGGTTCGGTGAACATCCGCCGGCCGCGCGACGCGGTCGGCGAGATCCGCCGTTGCGTGAAGGAACTCGGGTTCAAGGGCATCCGCATCCTGCCGTGGCTCTGGGAACTGCCACCGACGCACGCGCGCTTCTATCCGGTCTACAGCGAATGCTGCGAGCTGGGAGTGCCTTTCTGCACCCAGGTCGGTCACACCGGGCCGCTTATGCCCTCCGAGGTCGGGCGTCCGATTCCCTACATCGACCAGGTGGCGATCGACTTTCCGGAGCTCGTCGTCGTCTGCGGCCACATCGGGTATCCGTGGACCGAGGAGATGGTCGCGGTCGCGACCAAGCATCGCAACGTGTACATCGACACCTCGGCATACACGGTGCGACGCTATCCGCCGGGCCTCGTCGCGTACCTCAAGGCCCACGGCCGGGAGAAAGTGATGTTCGGCTCGAACTGGCCGATGATCGCGCCGAAAAAGGCGCTCGAAGGCCTCGACGAGCTCGGCCTCGATGAAAAGACGCGGGCGGCGTTCCTGTCCGGAAACGCCGCCCGCGTGTTCAGGCTGTAGGGACCCGGCCGCGTCTTACTTCATCGTGATCTGGCCACGGATCTCGCCCGCGCGATAGTCGCCTGGACCGGATTCCGGGGGGTCCACGCCGTCGCTGGTGTGGATGTTGACGTAGGCGGAGCCTTCGCGCAGCAGGTCGACGAAGTCCGAGAGCGGTGAGCCGGCCAACGGCCCGAGCAGGTCGGCGGCGGTGATCGTGCCTTCCGCGAGCACGCCGCTGAACGCGCCCTTCCTGGCCGTTGCGCCGTGCGTGGGAAAGAGCTTCGCGACCGGCTTGCCGTTTATGTAGGCCGCGCCGAGGTGCAGTTCCGCCGCGGTTGCGTTCTGCAGGTCGGTCACCGTCAGCGTGTAGGAGATCTTCTTGCCGCCGTCGTGCACCGTAAGCTTCAGTTCGCCGGTGGCCTTGGATTTGGTCGGCTCCGGAATCTGTCCTGCGCCGGTGAGTGTCGCCTCGAAGTTCAGTTCCTCCGCGTGGACGGAAAAGGCGGCAAGCGCCAGCGCCGCGACCGTGAGTGGTGCCCAGATTCTTCCTGTCGCAGTCATGTCCGTTACCTCGATCAAATGGTCGTGCCGGGGCCGGAGGGTCCGCGCGCGGCCGGCTGCTCCATCCCAAATAGGCCCGGCCCTGTCAAACGGAAATACGTAGTTTCGGAAGAGAGCCGCGCCCCTGACGTGGCTCCGGGCTCAGTCCTTTCCCGGGCGCCCTGCATACAGGTCGATCACCCGGTCGAGGGCGTCCTGGCAGACCCGGCAGAACGGCACCTCGTCGCGCGTGAACATCACGCAGTCGAGCTGGGGGCGGTAGTAGGCCAGGGCATCGTAATTGGCCCCCTGGAACGCCCCGACCTTGCCCGAGTAGCGGGCGGCTCCGAGTACGCGCGTGGTGTAGGCCTGTTCCTCGCGGAACAGGGCCGACATCTCGCTTTCCGGCCGGCCCTCCGCGCGGATCTGCTTGCGGCGCGCCTGGAACTCGCGTTCGCGGGCCTCGAACTCCTCCTTGGGCCAGGAGGTTGGCAGTGGCGTGCTCTTGTCCGTCCGCTCGCGCCACTTGAGCCGGCCGGCGTCGAGCATCGCCGTGACGTTGGGCTGCCATGGCTCGACGATCCGGGTCACGGGCTCGTAGGCCACCGGCGAGGTGTAGTACTCGTCGGCCAGTGCGGCGAAGTGGTGTCCGAACTCGTGCACGAACACGTAGTCGGCCCAGTCGTTGTCCACCGCTACCGTGGAGAAGGCGCCGAAGATCCCGCCGCCGCCGTAGGTCTTGCCGTTCGCGAGGACGGTCAGGAACTCGTACGGCGCCCAGGACGCCACGCCGCGCAGCGCTCGGTCGTCGAAGGTGAGCACGTAGCGCTCCGAGCCGAACGCGTCGTAGGTCGCGCCGACCGGCGAGCGCCGGTAGATGCCGGTGGACGGTCGCGATATGCCCGATTCCGCGGCCGGAGGGCAGAGGCCCCAGACGTTGAAGTCCTTGCGCCGCGACCTGAACGGCTCGTGGCGGAACAAGGCCGCCACGAGGCGCTCGGCATCGGGACGAAACTTCGTGGCGCACTCGGCGGCCGTATAGCCATCGCCTAGCAGCAGCACGTCCACCCTGTCGGACGGTGCGCCGTTGCGCTCGATCTCGACCAGCGCCTGCTTCGCCGGGGGCGCCCGATCGATGGACCGGCTCGACGGATCGATCTCGACCTGCCAGGCGGTCTCGAAGACCTGGTCCGCGTTGCGGGCCTGGAGCACGACCCTGGCCGGGCCCGGAGGCGCCGGAAATCGCAGCGAATCACTGAACGTGCGATGCGAGGTGTCGGCCTCGGCCGTCGTTGCCCACTCGGCGTATACGGCGTCGAAGCCGCGGGAGTAGAGCAGCTTGCCCGCGGCATCGCGGACCTCGAAACGGTAGGTGCCGAGGTTCGTGTCGTCCACCGTGCGCTCGGGGCTGCCCGGCCACGGCAGGGGCTCGATGACGATCCGGTCTACGGCGTAGATCTCGCTGCCCTGGCCCCCCGTGTGAAAGTAGTCGATGCGCATGGTCGCCGGCTGATCGGCGGCCCGTGCAGGCGAGGCGACGGCCACGAGGACGGCCGCGAGCGCGATCGCCAGGCGGGCTATCACCTGCGACTCCGCGTCGGCGCCGGTCGTCGCTTCGGGGCCGGACCGGAGCCGGCTGCCCCGGACTTCGCGGCCTTGCGGACCGGTCGCCGCTTCAGATTCATGCGCGCGAGCGCGCGGTGCTCCCGCTCCTGGATGTCCGTCTCGACCTGGCGCAACTGGGTGACGAAGAGCTGCGCCGCGCGCGACAGCGAGCGCTTGCGCGGATAGAAGAGGCCGTAGCTCAGGTGCAGCCACGGGGCGTCGAAGGGGACGAGCGCAAGCTTCCCGGACCGCAGTTCCGGCTCGATCGCCGTGAGCGGTGCGAGCCCGATGGCGTCCCCGGCCAGCACTGCAGCCCGCGCGACCGCAAAGCTGTCGAGCATCAGGCTGGGGGACAGGTCGCCCGTTTCGCGTTCCACCTTCGCGGACGGCATGGACTTGGCGATGTGCATGGCGATGCGGTGCGGCACACGCGATGTGGCGAGCGGAAACACCAGCAGCGTCTCGAGCGAATGCTCCTTCGCGGCCGTCAGCGGGTGCCCCTGGCGGGTGAAGAAGAAGACGCGGTGCTCGGCCACCGGCTCGATCGCGAGTCGCGTGGGATGGCGCTCGGCGCTGGTGGTGTCGGCGATCGCGAACTCGATGTGTCCGGCCATGACGGACTTCGCGAGTTCCTCGAAATCGCCGACGACCGCGTGCACTCGCAGGCGCGAGTTCGCCGTGGCCATGCGGCCGAGCGCCACGCCGAGCGGCAGTTCCGCGGCGAACATGTCCGTGCCGAACACGATCTCGGGCGACTGCAGGCCGGCCAGTTCCTCGAGGTCGCGCGTGAAGTCGCGGGCCTGGGAGAAGATCCGGCTCGCGTGGTCGATCATCATGCGCCCGGCCTCTCCGGGCTTGAGGGCCTTCGCCGCGGCATCCATCAGCTTCGTGCCGACGGCGGACTCGAGCGACCCGACGCGCTTGATCAGCGTGTCCGGCGTCAGGCCCAGGGCCCGCGCGGCACGGGTCAGGTCGCGGGCCGGCAGGAGTTTGACGATGTCGAGCAGGCTGGGTGTCTTCACCATGCCCTCCGCAAGCTAACAGATGAACGCCGCCTGGGCACGCCGGCAGCCCCGGGCGCAGGGGGCCACCCTGCATACTGTACGGCTCTCGGCCGGCTCGTGCAGCCGGTATCATGCGTACCCATGTCCTCATGGCTCAACGCGCGGACGCGATTCGCCGATCACTCCCGCGAGACCTTCGCCGGGGTTGACCTGCTTGCGAGCCTCGACGACACGACGCTCGGTATGCGGGACGAGTGGTTCTAGGCGGACAGGTGGGCAGCGCGATGGCTCGATCAATCTTCATCACCGGGGCGTCTTCCGGCATCGGCGAGGCGCTCGCCGCCGAATTTGCGCGCAAGGGATACGACCTTGCAATCGCGGCGCGGCGCGCCGACAAGCTCGAGGCCCTGGCCGGGCGCCTGCGCAGTCTCGGTGCGCCTCGCGTGCTGCCCGTCTCGCTCGACGTCACGGACTTCGACGGCATCGCAGGTGCGCTCGCACGCGCGGCGACAGAATTCGGCCGCCTCGACATCGTGGTCGTGAACGCCGGAGTGGGCTACAACACGCCGGTGGGCAAGGGCAAGTTCGACCTCGTGAAGAGCACGCTGGACACCAACCTCACCGGCGCGATCGCGACCATCGAGCAGGCCTTGCCGATCCTGCGAGCGCAGGGAGGCGGGCAGATCGTCGCGATCACCTCGATTGCGAGCGTGCGCGGCATGCCATTCCTCGGCGCGTATTCCGCCGCCAAGGGCGGGCTGCACCGGTATCTGCAGTCGCTCAGGGTTGAGGTGCACCACGAGCCGATCACGGTCACCGAACTCGCACCCGGGTACATCGACACCGACATGAATCGCGGCGTGCCGAATCGCCCGTTCGTGATTCCCGTCGAGAAGGGCGCGGCCATCATGGCCCGGCTGATCGAGCGCGGAGCATCCCACCGTTTCGTGCCGTGGTGGCCGTGGACGCTCGCAGCGCTGCTGCTCAGGGTCCTGCCGACGGCACTCGTGGCGCCGCGGCCCAGGGCCGGAAAGTGAGACTGCCGATGCGGACGCGGGCGATCAGTCGGGCGAGGAGCAGGGGATGAGCGAGGCGCCTCCGAGCACGCGGCCGGTGGCGCCGCAGCACGCCTTCGATGTCGCGCGGCTGGCCGCGTGGCTCGCGGCGACGGTGGCCCCGCTCGGTGGCCCGCTCGAGGTCGCGCAATTCAAGGGAGGGCAGTCGAACCCGACCTACCTCCTCACGGCCGGGAGCCAGCGCTACGTCCTGCGCCGCAAGCCGCCCGGCAAGCTGCTCCAGTCGGCCCACGCCGTGGACCGTGAGTACCGAGTGATCAAGGCCCTGGCCGCGACGGACGTGCCGGTGGCGAGGACCTATGCGCTCTGCGAGGACGACGCGGTCATCGGCACGGCCTTCTACGTCATGGAGTACGTCACGGGGCGGGTGTTCTGGGATCCGGCGCTGCCGGGTCTCGAGGCCGCCGAGCGCTCGCGCATCCACGGCGAACTCAATCGCGTGATCGCCGCGCTGCACTCGGTCGACCCGGTCGCAGTGGGTCTCGGGGATTTCGGCAAGACCGACGGCTACATCGCGCGGCAGGTCGCGCGCTGGAGCAAGCAGTACCAGGCCTCCGAGACCGAGAAGATCGAGGCGATGGACAACCTGATCGCGTGGCTGCCCGCCAATATTCCCGCAGGCGACGAGACCCGGATCGTCCACGGTGACTACCGCATCGACAACGTGATCTTCGACGCGGACGAGCCGCGCATCCGTGCCGTGATCGACTGGGAACTCTCGACCCTCGGCCACCCGCTCGCCGACTTCGCCTACCACTGCATGGTGTGGCGCATCCCGCCCGGCATGTTCCGCGGGCTCGCGGGGCTCGATTTCGCCGCGCTCGGCATTCCCGCCGAGCGCGATTACGTGGCGGCATACTGCCGTCGAACGGGCCATGAGGGTATTCCCGGGCGCGACTGGGAGTACTACATGGCCTACAACATGTTCCGGATCGCAGCGATCGCGCAGGGCGTGATGGCACGCGCACTGCAGGGCAATGCCTCGAGTGCCGAGGCGCTGCAGACCGGACGCGCGGCGCGCCCGCTCGCGGAACTGGCATGGAGCCAGGTCGAGCGGCTCAAACTTTCCTGAGGAGACGACGATGGATTTCCAACATTCCCCGAAGGTGCAGGACCTGCAACGGCGCGTCGCCGCGTTCATGGACGAGCACGTCTACCCGAACGAGGGTCGCTTCCATGCCGAGATCGAGGAGAACCGGCGCAAGGGCAATGCGTGGGTGCCGACCCGCATCGTCGAGGACCTGAAGAAGAAGGCGAGGGCAGCGGGACTCTGGAACCTCTGGCTGCCCGAGTCCGAGTACGGTGCGGGGCTCACCAACCTCGAGTACGCGCCGCTCTGCGAGATTATGGGCCGCTCGCACATCGGCCCCGAGGCCTTCAATTGTTCGGCGCCCGACACGGGCAACATGGAGGTGCTGGTCCGCTACGGCAGCGAGGAGCAGAAGCGCCAGTGGCTCACACCGCTGCTCGAGGGCGAGATCCGCTCGGGCTTCGCAATGACCGAGCCCGGGGTCGCTTCCTCGGACGCGACCAACATCGAGGCCAGCATCACCCGCGACGGCGACGAGTATGTGGTCAACGGCCGCAAGTGGTGGACCTCAGGCGCCGGCGACCCGCGATGCAAGATCCTCATTTTCATGGGCAAGACCGATCCGCAGAATCCGAGCCGTCATCGCCAGCAATCCATGATCCTGGTGCCGACGGACGCGCCGGGGGTGCGGGTGGTGCGACAGGTCCCGGTCTTCGGCTACGACGACGCGCCGCACGGGCACTCCGAGGTCGAATTCCGGGACGTGCGCGTGCCAGTCACGAACCTGCTGCTCGGCGAGGGCCGCGGATTCGAGATCGCGCAGGGTCGCCTCGGCCCCGGCCGCGTCCACCACTGCATGCGGCTCATCGGCGTCGCCGAGCGCGCGCTCGAGGCCATGTGCAAGCGCTCGCTGACGCGGATCGCTTTCCACAAGCGTCTGGCGGAGCAGGGTGTGTGGCGCGAGCGCATCGCGGACGCACGCATGAAGATCGACCAGGTGCGCCTCCTCGTCCTGCACGCGGCGTGGAAGATGGACGTCGCCGGTAACAAGGCGGCGCAGAAGGAGATCGCGATGATCAAGGTCGTGGCGCCGAACGTCGCCTGCGAAGTCGTCGACCAGGCTATCCAGCTCTTCGGCGGTGCGGGCGTTTCGGACGACTTCGGCCTCGGCTGGCTGTACACGAATGCGCGGACCCTGCGCATCGCCGACGGCCCGGACGAGGTGCATCGCAATCACATCGCAAAGATCGAACTCGGCCGCTACTTCACGCCCTCGGCATGAAGATCCAGGAGAAGGTCGCGCTGGTCACCGGTGCCGGCCGCGGCATCGGTCGGGCCGTGTGCCGGGAGTTCGTCCGCCGCGGCGCGGCGGGCGTCGTGGTCGCCGATCTCGACGGTGGGCTCGCTGAAAGCACGGCTGGGGAGCTCGGCGGCCTCGGTCTGCAGTGCGACGTCGCGGATGCCGGCGCCGTGCGCAGGCTGGTGGATGCCGCGAACGCGAAATACGGCCGGGTCGACATCCTCGTGTCGAATGCGGGACTCGGCGTCAAGGCGCTGGACCTCGACGACGCGCTGTCGGCAGACGATGCCGACTGGCAGCGCATGTGGTCGGTCCACGTCATGGCGCACGTGCACGCGTGCCGGGCGGTCCTGCCCGGGATGCTCGCACGCGGCTCCGGTTACCTGGTGAGCGTCGCATCGGCCGCGGGACTCCTGAGCCAGGTGGGCGACACCGCCTACAGCGTGACCAAGCACGGGGCGGTCGGGCTCGCAGAGTCGCTCGCCATCACCTATGGTAGCCGTGGCATCGGCGTTTCGGTCGTGTGCCCGCAGTACGTCGCGACTGCGATGACGGGCCTCGACGAGGGAACGGCAGCGGGTTCGATCCCGGGCGTGCTGACCGTGGAGCAGGCGGCGTCCGCGATTGCCGACGGCATCGAGCAGGACAGCTTCCTGATCCTCACCCACCCCGAGGTCCTCGGGTTCTTCCAGAAGAAGGCGGCCGACTACGGCCGCTGGCTGGCGGGCATGCGCCGCGTGCGCGAGGGCTTGCGGGCCGGAGGTTTCCTCAAGGTCAAGTCCTGAGGCGGCTTGGCCCGGCGCAGTTGTTGCCACGCGGCGAGGCAATGCCGCGCGAGTGACTCCGCATCCGGCACCGCGGCGCGGTTGGCGATGATCCCGACATCCATCCGCCCGTCGTGCGAAAAGGACGTGAAGTTGAGCCCGGCAGGGTCCGCGACCATCGAGATGGGAAAGGTGCCGACCAGGCGCGACCGGCCGAGGTATCGAGCGCCCTTGATACCGCCGACGTTCGACACCACGAAGTTCACCACCGGCCTCGTGAACGCAGCGAGCCCGAAGACATCGGAGGTGAGCCACAAGCCGAATGCCAGCAGCGCGAAGTCGATGGTCGCCTCCTTGGACATCGAGCGGAACTCCGCCTTGGCCGCGGCCGAGCTGGCCACGATCTCCGTGAGTCGTCGGGCGGCGCCCCGGCCCGGCCCGGCGAGCCTTACGAACATGGTCGAGGCCTTGGTTCCGGCCTCGAAGTCGCCTGGCGTGCGCACGGATACCGGGCACATCGCCACCAGCGGTTCCGCAGGTCGCTCGCCCAGGTCCCTCAGGTAGCGCCGCACGCCATCGTCGGTCACGGCGAGCAGCACGTCGTTGATGGGGCCTCCGAAGGCATGCCCGCCGCGCCGCATTTCCTCGAGTGGCAGGGAGAACTGCGCGACGGAGCGCTCGGCGACGACCCGCTGGTTCAACCGCGTGTGCGGTCCGGCGAAGGGCGTGTTGCCCCGGCTCCGGCCCGGGGCCGCCCGCAGGGCAGTGATCCGGCTCGTGACCTGCGCGTAGAGTTCCTTGAGCGCCAGCGCATGCGTCATCAGGGACCGCAGTCCGCCGGCGGCGTCCGGCGACTCGGGCGGCTCTGCGGGGGGCAATGCGTGGAAACCCGTGAGCAGTGGGCCCGGTTCGGTGGACAGGCTGCCGAAGATGCGCGCCGCCGCCGAGTGTCCATCCCAGCACGCGTGATGCGACTTGATGTAGAGGACGAACTGCCCGGACGCGAGCCCGTCGATCAGGTGAATCTCGAACAGCGGCCGGCTGCGGTCGAAACGATCGCGGTGCAGTTCCGCGAGGCGCTCGTTCAGCTGCCGGAGCGAACCGGGCGGGGGCAGCGTCTCGCGCCGCACATGCTGCTTCATGTCCGCTCGGCCGTGAGCGACCCAGTGGGGCACACCGAGCGGGGGCACCTCCGGCACGACGTCGAAGGGCGAGGTCGGCTGCGCGGCGCGGTAGGCGCGCAGGACGGCCCGCAGGGCCTTGTCGCTGCTGGTGCCCGGCGGCGGCTCGAAGACCAGGGCGATGCCGACGTTGGCCGGCGCTTCCGCGCGGTCAATCAGCAGGAACACTAAATCGGCCACCGGGATCGGGCGAGCCATGGCCCTGCAAGTATGCGACATCCACAGGGGTGGCGGCACGGGGGCGATGCTAGACTCCGACCCGGTCCTGCTGGGGCCGAGCCGAGAGCACGCCATGCGCCAATTGCGCGGTGAAGATGCCCGATTCGTGTACGCGGAGCGCGGCCACGCCAATTCAAACATCACCCTGGTCTACATCTACGACCCCTCGACGGCCCCCGGGGGCCGGGTCCGGTTCAAGGGCCTGCTGAAGCACATCGAAAGCCGGCTGCACCTGTCGCCCATCTTCCGGCAGAAACTGCTGCGCGTCCCGCTCGAGATCGACTACCCCTACTGGATCGAGGACGAGGTTTTCGACCTCGAGTACCACGTGCGCCACATATCGCTGCCGAAGCCCGGCGACTGGCGGCAGTTCTGCATCCAGGCCTCGCGCATACACGCGCGGCCGCTGGATCTCTCCAGGCCCTTGTGGGAGCTGTACCTCGTCGAGGGCCTCGACACGTTCCTCGACCTGCCTCCCGACAGCTTCGCGGTGCTCGCCAAGATCCACCACGCCGCCATCGACGTGAAGGGCGGCGCGGAGATCACGACGCTCCTGCACGACACGACGGTGCTGCCGCCGCATCCGGAGCCGCCCGAACCGTGGTTCCCGGAGTCCCCGCCCGGGACGGGCTCGCTGCTCGCCCGCGCGGCCCTGCACAACCTCGTGCAGCCGCTGATGGTCGCCGCACCGCTGACCCGGGTGGTGCGCAGGTTGGCGCCGGTGGTGTTCGGAACGCTCCGCGACGCATGGTTGCATCCGGATCGGCTGCCGGTCACCCGCTTCAACTCGGAGGTCTCGCCGCACCGCGTGTACGAGTCGCGGCGCTTCACGCTCGACGAGTTCAAGAGGATCCGCGCGCTGGTGCCGGGCGCGACCATCAACGACGCGGTGCTGGCGGTGTGCGGCGGGGCGCTGCGCCGCTATCTCCTGACGCACGACGAACTGCCCGGGCCGAGCCTGGTCTCGATCGCGCCGGTGTCGATCCGCAACGCGGACAGCGGCGTGGCTGCCGCGAGCGGCATCAGCATGTTGCGCGTGCCGCTCGGTACGGAGCTGGAGGACCCGGTGCGGCGTCTGCGTTCGATACGCAAGCACACTTCGAGTGCCGAGGAGATCGGGCAGGCGGTCGGCGCGAAGGAACTCACCGACGTCACGAAGCACGCGCCCGCCGCGACGCTCGCGATTTCAGCCCGCCTGCTCGCCGGGTCGGCGCTCGGCGTCGGGCAGCGTGCGCCGCTCGCGAGCTGCACGGTGACGAACGTGCCCGGGCCGTCGATACCCCTCTATCTCAATGGCGCGCGCATGACGTATTTCTCGGCAATCATGCCGATCTCAGACGGCATGGGGCTCGTATTCGCCGTGACGAGCTACGACGGCAGGGTCATCATCTCGCCCACGTCGTGCCGCGAGCAGATTCCCGACCCGGAATTCTTCGCGCTCTGCATCCGCGAGTCCTTCCAGGAATACCTCGAACTCGCCAGCCGGCTGTCGGCCGGTCGCAAGGGGCGGGCGAAGCGGGGGAAGGCGAAGGCCAAGGCCAGGGTCAAAGCAAAGAGCGCGGCCCCGCGCCGCAGGGCCGCCTGAGGGTCGGGACGCCGAGGGATCAGGCGACGGCGGGCGCGATCGAGGTCCGCATGTGGCTTGCGAGGCGCTCGTAGACGGAGCCGAGCACGCCCTTCGGGCTGAACGGTTGCCACTCGTCTTCGGGCTGGGACAGCCGGTCGGCAAGTACCCACATCACGGCCGGGTTGAACCCGAGCCCGAGGTGGCTGCCCGGCACCCAGATGTTTTCGTGCTGGCCGAACGCGTCATCGAGTTGCGCGGAGTCGGGGGGGACCACGCCGTCGGTAGACGAGTAGATGCAGGTGGACGGCATCGGTGGCGGGGCCTTCAGGACCTTGCTCCGCACGTGCGAGAGGTGGGCGACCGGGCCCAGCGGGTGCGCGAAATACCTGTACAGCGCCTGCACGAGCACGGGGACCTGCAGCTTTCCGACTGAAAAGCGCAACGGGCTGCCCAGCGAGATCACGGTGCGCACGCATTCCGGCGCGCTGTGCGCGGCATAGAACCCGTAGACGCCGCCCAGGCTCCAGCCGACGACGCTGACCTTGCCGCCGGTGCGGTGGTGCAGGTATCGAACCTTCTGCTCCAGGGCCTGCGAGAACTTGAGCTTGAAGCCCGTGTTCTGGCCGAAGCCCCAGGTCTCGACCTTGTAGCCGCGCGAACGCAGGAAGACCCGCAATCCCACCAGGGTGGCGTCGCCCGCGGTGAAGCCCGGCACGAGCAGGACCGTATGCCCGTCGCCCCGCGGCGTCGCCTGCAGCAGCGGCAGCCAGGCGGGCAGCGCCGCCATTTCGAGCAGGCCCCGCCCCTCGAGCAGCGTGCAGATCGTCCGGGGCGGTTTTCCGGACCGGTCAGTCGCGGTCATTGGACCTCGGCGATCAAGAACCGCTGCCTGTTTGCAGCGCAGCAATCTTATCCTTCGACCGACCTTATGGGTAGCGGATGCGGGATGTCCGCCCGGCCGGCGGCGTCAGGGCGTCCGCGGATTGCAGCGGCCCCGGCCTGCAGGCAAGCTGCCTGTTTCCAAACGCGGCAGCCCGCCGTCATGGAGTTCAGATGCGACAGATGAGGCTTTGCGCCCTCGTGGCGGCTCTGGCGGTCCTCGCGGCCCCTGCGGTCCTTGCGACCGAGCGGTCGGAAATCCCGGATGGATATAAGTGGAACCTGGCGGACCTGTACCCCGACGAGGCGGCCTGGGTCGCCGCCAAGAAGGAACTCGTCTCGTCGCTCCCGGGGCTCGGACAGTGGCAGGGCAAGCTCGGCACCTCCGCTGCGACCCTGCTCGCGGCGATGACCGACTGGGAGCAGGCCAACCGCAGGGCGCAGCGGCTGTACGTCTATGCGAGCGCGCTGTGCGACCAGGACACGCGGGTCAGCCGTACGCTGCAGATGAAGCAGGAAGCGGGCCAGGTCTACACCGACCTGCAGACGGCGACCGCGTTCATGCGGCCGGAACTCCTGGCCGTCGGCAAGGAGACGGTCGACCGGTTCCTTGCCGAGCAGCCGAAGCTCGGCCAGTACCGCATGTTCTTCGACGACATCCTGCGTGCGGCGCAGCACACGCTTTCGCCCGCCGAGGAGAAGATCATCGCGCAGGCCGGGCTCATGTCCGACGCCGGGCAGACGGTGCGGTCCGTGTTCACGAGCGCCGAGTTGCCGTTTCCGGAGATCACCCTGTCCGGAGGCGAGAAGCTGCGCCTCGATGCCTCGGCGTTCACCCGGGTGAGGACTTCCCCGGTCAAGGCGGACCGGGACCTCGCGTTCCAGGCTTTCTTCGGCCGTTACAACGATTTCACCGGCACGCTTGCCACGACGCTGAACTCGCAGGTGCAGGCCCACGTCTTCAACAAGGACGTGCACAAGTTCCCGAGTTCGCTCGAAGCGGCGCTGTTCGATTACAACATCCCGAAGTCCGTCTACACGCAGCTCATCTCGGACGTGCACGCCAACCTGCCGACGCTGCATCGCTACCTGAAGCTCCGGCAGAAGATCATGGGCCTGCCGCAGCTCGGCTACGAGGACCTCTATGCGCCCATCGTCGCGAAGGTGGACCTCAAGTTCACGCCCGAGGAAGCGATGAAGCTCACGCTCGATTCCTTCGGCACGCTGGGCCCGGCCTACGTGGATACGCTGCGCAAGGGCTACGCCTCTGGCTGGGTGGACTTCATGCCCACGACGGGCAAGTCGCCGGGGGCATACAGCACGATGGTCTACGGCGTGCACCCCTACCAGCTGCTCAACTTCACGGGCACGTGGAATGAGGTCTCCACGCTCGCGCACGAGTCGGGGCACTCCATGCACTCGTATCTGTCGGCCGCGAACCAGCCGTTCGCGACCGCGGACTACTCGATCTTCGTGGCTGAGGTTGCCTCCACGCTGAACGAGAACCTGCTGTTCCACCACGTGCTCGACCAGACGAAGGACGACGCCACGCGCCTGTTCCTCCTGTCGAGCTACCTCGACACGATGCGCACCACGCTCTTCCGGCAGACGATGTTCGCGGAATTCGAGCTCATGATTCACGAGGCGGTCGAGCGCGGCGAGCCGCTCACGAAGGACTCGCTGAATGCCCTGTACCTCAAGCTCCTGCGCGAGTACTACGGATCGGACCAGGGCGTCGTGAAGATCGACGACACCTACGCGTCCGAATGGGCGTACGTGGCGCATTTCTACTACGACTTCTACGTCTACCAGTACGCCACCAGCATGATCGGCGGCATGTCGCTCGCCGAGGGCATGATCGGCCGGGAGTCGGTCAGTTCCGGGCAGGCGACGAAGCACCGCGACGCGTACCTGAGGCTGCTCTCGTCCGGGTCCTCGAAGTACCCGATTGATCTGCTGAAGGACGCCGGCGTGGACATGACGACCTCGCAACCGTTCGATGCCGCGATGCGCGAGATGAACCGCATCATGGACGAGATGGAACGCATCTACGCGCGCCAGCAGGGCTGAAGCGTGGCCGGCCGACGCAGAAAGGGCGGCGGCGCCTATGCCGCGCTCGAGCAGCTCGGGGCGCCGACCCCGATTCCGGCCTCGCCGCACGAGGCCGTGCTCGAGCGCGTGCCGAACCCGCACCCGCGCAAGCTGTACCTGGCGCGCTTCACGGCGCCGGAGTTCACGTCGCTGTGCCCGATTACCGGTCAGCCGGACTTCGCCCACCTCGTGCTCGACTACGTTCCGGGCCGCTGGCTGGTCGAGAGCAAGTCGTTCAAGCTCTACCTCTCGAGCTTCCGCAACCACGGTGCGTTCCATGAGGACTGCACGCTGGCCGTCGCCGGTAGGCTGGTGGACTTCCTCGCGCCGCGGTGGCTGCGCATCGGAGGCTACTGGTACCCGCGCGGCGGCATGCCGATCGACGTGTTCTGGCAGACCGGGCGCCCGCCCGCGGGGCTGTGGATTCCCGACCAGGGCGTCGCGCCGTACCGCGGTCGCGGCTAGCACGGCAATCGAGACGGAGGGGAAGCAATGATGCGGTTGATCCGGTATTGCCTGGCCCTGATGTGCGTGGCATCAGCGCTGGCACCCTGGAGTGCGGCAAGTGCTGCCGCGACGCCGAGCCCGACGAAGCAGCAGGCCGTGCAGTCCGTGGATCGGCACGCCGCCGAACTGACGGGACTGTCGGACAGGATCTGGGCCTACGCCGAGACCGCGTTGCGCGAATACAAGTCGTCGGCCGAGCTGGCCGATTACGCGGAACGGAAGGGATTCAAGGTGCAGCGTGGGGTCGCCGGCATGCCGACGGCCTTCGTCGCGTCGTACGGGTCCGGGCACCCGGTGATCGGCATCATGGGCGAATACGACGCGCTGCCCGGACTGTCGCAGAAGGCGCTCCCCGAGAAGGTCCCGCTTGCGCCGGGCGCGGCCGGCCACGGCTGCGGGCACAACCTGTTCGGTGCGGCGAGTCTCGGCGCGGCGCTCGCGATCAAGGAGCAGATCGCGGCGGGCCATCTCAAGGGCACCATCCGCTTCTACGGCACGCCGGCCGAGGAGAACGAGGGCGGCAAGATCTACATGGCGCGCGACGGGTTGTTCGACGACGTGGACGTCATGCTCGCGTGGCACCCCGGGGAGCAGACCCTGTCGAACATGACGTCGAGTCAGGCGATCGTGGACCTGGCCGTGGAGTTCCGCGGCAGTGCGGCGCATGCCGCAGCGGACCCCTGGAACGGCCGCAGCGCCCTGGATGCGGCCGAGGTCTTCCTCGTCGGACTCAACTTCATGCGCGAGCACATCCATCCCACCTCGCGCATGCACTACACCATCGTGTCCGGCGGCGACGTGCCGAACGTCGTGCCGGAGTATTCGAAGGTCTGGCTCTACCTGCGCGACTGGAAGCGGACCGAGGTGGATTCGCTGGTGGGGCGCGTGCGCAAGCTCGCCTCGGGGGCCGCCGAGATGACGGAGACCACGTCGACGGTGAAGATCCAGACGGGGTCCTGGGAGTTGCTGCTGATCGAGTCCGGGCAGCGCCTGGTGCAGGAGAACCTCCTCTGGATCGGTCAGCCGACCTACACGGACGAAGAGCAGGCCTTCGCCAGGGCCATCCAGCGCGCGACCGGGACGCCCGAATGGGGGATGGACGCGAGCATCCAGCCGCTGGAAGGCCAGGAGCCGTACGGCTACTCGACGGACGTGGGCGACGTGAGTTGGGTGGTGCCGACGCTCAGTGTGACCGTGGCGACGGCGCCTCTGGGCGCGCCATGGCACGCCTGGCCGGTCGTCGCGACCGGCGGCATGTCGATCGGACACAAGGGGCTGCTGCGCGCCTGCAAGACCATGACGGCGACGATGGTGGACCTGTATGAGAACCCCGCTCTCGTCGAGGAGATCCGCACCGAGTTCAAGGCGAAGAAGGGCGACGTGGTCTACAAGCCCTACGTGCCGGACGGTCCGCCGCCCGTGCCCAAGGACTGACTCGACCTGCCCAGACTGGTATAGTCGCCGCCCTCCATGGTGGCTCGCGTCGGATCCCTCGCGACGGCCAGCCGCAAACCCCGCCAGGCCCGGAAGGGAGCAACGGTAGCGGCCACGCCGGGTGCCGGGGGTATTCTGGCGCGGGCCGCCTCCACGATTGACGCTGCCCGGGGAGCAAGAGCCTCCGCATGAGTTACCTGGTCCTGGCCCGAAAATGGCGGCCGCGCAGCTTTGACGAGCTCGTCGGGCAGGAACACGTCCGCCGCGCGCTCACGAACGCGCTCGACTCGGGCCGCATCCATCACGCGTTCCTGTTCACCGGCACGCGCGGCGTCGGCAAGACCACGATCGCGCGCATCTTCGCCAAGTCGTTGAACTGCGAAAAAGGCGTGTCGTCGAAGCCCTGCGGGGAATGCGGCGCGTGCCGGGACATCGACGCCGGGCGCTTCGTGGATCTGCTCGAGGTGGACGCCGCGTCGCGCACCAAGGTGGACGACACGCGGGAACTCCTCGACAACGTCCAGTACGCGCCGGCGCGGGGCCGCTACAAGGTGTACCTCATCGACGAGGTGCACATGCTCTCGACGCACTCGTTCAACGCGCTCCTGAAGACGCTCGAGGAGCCGCCGCCGCACATCAAGTTCCTGCTCGCGACGACCGATCCCCAGAAGCTTCCGGTGACCGTGCTGTCGCGCTGCCTGCAGTTCCACCTGCGGCGGCTGCCGCTGGCGCAGATCCAGGAGCGCCTCACCGCGATCTCGGAGGCCGAAAAGGTCGAATTCGAGCCGGCGGCACTCAGGGCCATCGCGCGCGCCGCCGAGGGCAGCATGCGCGACGCCCTGTCGCTGCTCGACCAGGTGCTCGCCTTCGGCGGCGGGCGGGTGCTCGAGGCCGAGGTGCGGGAGCTGCTCGGCACGCTCGACCGGCGTCACGTCGAGGCGATCCTGAACGCGCTGGCGTCGAAGGACGGGAGCGCGCTCATGGCCGCCGTGCAGCAGCTCGACGAGCGCGCGCCGGACTACGACCAGGCGCTCGGCGAACTCGCCGCCGCCATCCAGCGCATGGCGCTGCTCAAGGCGCTGCCGGACCTGCGTGGCGAGGACGAGGAACAGGACCAGGTGCTCGCAGCGCTGGCGGGCCTCTTCTCGCCCGAGGACCTGCAGCTCCTCTACCAGATCGCGATCATGGCGCGCCGCGACCTCGATTTCGCGCCGGACGCGCGTGGCGGGTTCGAGATGGCGCTGCTCAGGATGCTGGCGTTCAGGCCGGAGGTCCCGGGCGCGGTACCTGCGGCGACTGCGCCCTCCGCTGCGCCGCGCACCGGTCCTGCACCGTCGCGGGGCGCGGCCCCTGCGGCTGCGCCCCGGCCGGGCCCGGCCGCGGCCGAGGCGCCCGCCGCGTCGTCTGCCCCGACTGTGGCTGGCGACTGGCCGTCCACGGTACTGGCGCTCGGGTTGCAGGGGCCGGCCGGCCAGCTTGCCGCGCATTGCGTGCTCGTCGGCCGGGTCAGGGACGTCGTGAAGCTGCGGCTCGACCCCGCGGGGGAGGCTTTCAACCGCCCGAAGATCGTGGAGCGCCTCGTGCAGGCGCTGTCGCTGCACTACGGGCAGCCCGTGCGGCTCGAGATCGGCGTGGGAGAGGTGGCCGGTGGCGAGACCACGCTGGCACGCCAGCAGGCGCAGGTCGCCGACGAGCGCCTCAAGGCCGCGGAACAGGCGATCGATGGCGATCCCGCCGTGCGGGCGATGCGCGACACGTTCGGCGCGACGGTGCAGCCGGGTTCGGTCCGGCCGTTGAACTGATTTTTTTTACCCCGGAGTCAACGACAACATGAAGGGCGGCATCGGCAACATGATGAAGCAGGCGCAGCAGTTGCAGGCGAACCTGCAGAAGGCGCAGGCCGAGATCGCGGCCATGGAAGTCACCGGCGAGTCCGGGGGCGGCATGGTCAAGGTTACGATCAACGGCCGTCACGAGGCGAAGCGCGTGCAGATCGATCCGTCGGTCCCGCTCGATGACCGCGAGATGGTCGAGGACCTCGTGGCCGCCGCGATCAACGACGCCGCGCAGAGGCTGGAGGCCGCGTCGCAGCAACGAATGGCAGGGCTCATGGGCGGCATGAACCTGCCGGCGGGCCTCAAGCTGCCGTTCGGCTGAGAGCCGCCGGGCGATGCTCTACCCGCCGACGCTCAACCGGCTCATCGAGGCACTGCGCTGCCTGCCCGGCGTGGGACCGAAATCGGCACAGCGCATGGCGTTCCACCTGCTCGAACGCGATCGGGATGGCGCGCGCGAAATTGCCGCTGCGCTCGCCGCCGCCTCCAGCGCACTCGGCCACTGCGGGCGATGCCGCATGTTCGCCGAGGGGGAACTCTGCCCGACCTGTGCCGCGACGACGCGGGACCGCACGCTGCTCTGCGTGGTCGAGTCGCCGGCGGACGTCGTGGCGATCGAGCAGTCGGCGAGCTACCGCGGCTGCTACTTCGTGCTCATGGGCCACCTTTCGCCGCTCGACGGCGTGGGGCCGGTCGAGATCGGCATCGATGCGTTCGAGAAGCTGCTAGGCGAAGGCGAGGTCCGGGAAGTGATCCTCGCGACCAACCCGACGGTCGAGGGCGAGGCGACGGCGCACTTCCTCGGCGAGGTGGCTGCGCGTCTCGGGCTGCGTGCCACGCGAATCGCGCACGGCGTGCCGATGGGCGGCGAACTCGAGTACGTCGATGGCGGCACGATCGCCCACGCGCTCGCCGGGCGTCAGGCGATCAGGTAGCCGCGCAGCCCGCCAGCGCGACCGCGACGACCGTCCGAAACTCGTCGCGACGGGCGCATTCCGGATAAGCCTCGCATCGTCGGCGACCGCGATGGGGTCTTCTCCTGCTCGCGAAGAAACATGCTCGCTGGAGAAGACCCCGTCGCGGTCGCCTGGCGTGGTGGCAGGTCGCGACGTCGGCCGCAACGCAGGCCGTGTGGGCGTTCGGGGTGTCCTGCAGCGAGCATGTTTCTTCGCGAGCAGAAGGACACCCCGAACGCCCACACGGCCGGTAGCGCAGCTACGGCACGGCATGGCCGGCAGCACGGCGCCGAACGGCCGGTAGCGTGGCGATCGTCGCGTTGCTGCGTGACCGCGGGCCCGGCAGGACCGAACGGCCCGTGTCGAGGCAATCGCGTCAGCGCTGCGAGCCCGTCGCGTCGCCGGCGAGGAAGAGCCAGGTCTCGACCACCGTGTCCGGATTGAGCGACATGCTCTCGATGCCCTCGTCCAGCAGCCAGCGCGCGAAATCCGGGTGGTCCGACGGGCCCTGCCCGCAGATGCCGATGTACTTGCCGGCCTTGCGGCAGGCCTGGATCGCCATGTGCAGCAGCGCCTTCACCGCGTCGTCGCGCTCGTCGAATAGCCGCGCCATGATCGCCGAGTCCCGGTCGAGCCCGAGCGTCAACTGTGTCATGTCGTTCGAGCCGATCGACATGCCGTCGAAGTATTCGAGATAGCGGTCGGCGAGGAGCGCGTTGGTCGGCACCTCGCACATCATGATGACCTTGAGGCCGTCCTCGCCGCGCTCGAGTCCGTTCGCCGCAAGCAGCTCGACTACCTGCGCGGCCTCGCGCACCGTGCGCACGAACGGCACCATCACCCAGACGTTCTTGAGGCCCATCTCGCGCCGCACCCGCCTGAGCGCCCGGCACTCGAGTTCGAAGCAGGGGCGGAAGCTCTCGTCCACGTAGCGGGAGGCGCCGCGGAACCCGAGCATCGGGTTTTCCTCGACGGGCTCGTACTGTCGGCCGCCGATCAGGTTGGCGTACTCGTTCGACTTGAAGTCCGAAAGCCGCACGATGACCGGCTCGGGCGCGAACGCCGCCGCGATGGTGCCGATGCCCTCGCAGAGCTTCGCGATGTAGAACCCGACGGGGTCGTCGTAGCCCGCCATCTGCCGCCGGACCGTGTCCTTGAGTTCCGGATCGAGCCCGTCGAAGCCGAGCAGCGCCTTCGGGTGCACGCCGATCATGCGGTTGATGATGAATTCGAGGCGCGCCAGTCCCACGCCACGGTGCGGGATGGCCGCGAAGCCGAAGGCGCGGTCCGGATTGCCGACGTTCATCATGATCTTCACTGGCAGCGGCGGCATGGCATCGAGTTCGACCTGCGAATGGTCGAATCGCAGCATCCCGTCGTACACGTAGCCGGTGTCGCCCTCGGCGCAGGACACGGTCACCGCCTGGCCCTCGCGGATCGCGGTGGTTGCATTGCCGCAGCCCACGACCGCGGGAATGCCGAGTTCGCGCGCAATGATGGCGGCGTGGCAGGTGCGGCCGCCGCGGTTGGTCACGATGGCGGAGGCCCGCTTCATCACGGGCTCCCAGTCGGGATCGGTCATGTCGGCCACGAGTACGTCGCCGGATTCGACACGGGCCATTTCGCGTACGTCGCGGATGATGCGCGCGGGACCCGCGCCGATCCGGTGGCCGATGCTCCGGCCGCTCACCAGCACCTTGCCGCGGGACTCGAGCGTGTAGCGCTGCAGCGTGCGGCCCGCACGGCTCTGCACCGTCTCCGGGCGGGCCTGCAGGATGTAGATGCGCCCGGTCTCGCCGTCCTTGCCCCACTCGATGTCCATGGGGCAGCCGTAGTGGTCCTCGATGACGAGCGCCTGCCGGGCGAGTTCGCAGAGGTCGGCATCGTCGAGGCAGAAGCGCTCGCGGTCGGCCTCCGGCACCTCCACCGTCACGACGCGCCGGCCGCTGTCGCCGCCCTGCGCGTAGGTCATCTTGATTGCCTTCGAGCCCAGCGTGCGGCGCAGGACCGGGTCGTGGCCGGAGCGCAGCGCCGGCTTGTAGACGTAGAACTCGTCGGGGTTCACGGCACCCTGGACCACGGTCTCGCCGAGGCCCCAGGACGCCGTGATGAACACCACGTTGCGGAACCCCGAGTCGGTGTCCAGCGTGAACATCACGCCGCTCGCACCGAGATCGCTGCGCACCATGTGCTGGATGCCGGCGGAGAGCGCGACCAGCGAGTGGTCGAAGCCCTGGTGCACGCGGTAGGCGATCGCGCGGTCGTTGTACAGCGAGGCGAATACGTCGTGCACGGCGCGGACGACTTCAGCGGCGCCGCGCACGTTCAGCAGCGTCTCCTGCTGGCCGGCGAACGACGCCTCCGGCAGGTCCTCCGCCGTGGCGGAGGAGCGCACGGCCACGGCCACCTGCCCGCGGCCCTCGTCCATGGCCTCGTAGCGCTCCGTGATCTCCCGCTCGAGGGCGTGGGGGAAGGGCGCCGAAAGTATCCAGTCGCGAATGCGGGCGCCGGTCTCGGCAAGGCGCGCCACGTCGTCCACGTCGAGCGCCCCGAGCTCCGACTTGATGCGGTCGGCGAGCCCGTCGCGGGCCAGGAACTCCCGATAGGCATCGGCGGTGGTGGCGAACCCGCCGGGCACGGAAACGCCCAGCGCCGCGAGGTTGGCGATCATCTCGCCGAGGGAGGAATTCTTGCCGCCGACGGTCGCGACGTCGTGGCGGCCCAGACCTGCGAACGGGATCGTATAGCGGCTCAAGGGTCGCCTCTTGCTACATGCCGAGGATGAATGAAACACTGCTCCTGCCTTCGGAGCAGTGGAGAGCGTCGCGCGGATGAACCGGAGAACAGTGTTTTTCGTCTCGGACCAGACCGGCGTGACTGCCGAAACGATGGGACACAGCCTGCTTACGCAATTCGAAGGCCTCGAATTCCGACAGGTGACTCTGCCATTTATATCCAGCGTTGACAAGGCAGTGGAAGCCGTAAGAAAGATCGACGCGACGGCCGCTGCAGACGGCATTCGGCCCGTGGTCTTCAGCACGCTGGTCAAGGGTGAGCTGCGCTCGGTCGTGAAGCGCAGCAACGGACTCTTCCTCGACTTTTTCGACGCGTTCATGTCGCCGCTCGAGGGGGAGCTCGGCGTGAAGTCGTCCGAGCGCGAGGGGCGCGCGCACGGCATTGCGGACCGAGTCGTCTACGGTGCGCGCATCGACGCGACGAATTTCGCGCTGTCCGCGGACGACGGCGGCGTCGTGGCCGACTACTCGCGCGCCGACGTGATCCTGGTCGGCGTGTCGCGCTCCGGCAAGACGCCGACCTGCGTCTACATGGCGATGCAGTACGGTGTATTTGCGGCCAACTACCCGCTCACCGATGACGACTTCGAGAACCGCCAGTTGCCCGCGATGGTGAGGCCCTGGGCCGCGAAGCTCTTCGGCCTGACGATCGATCCGCACAGGCTGCGGCAGATCCGCAACGAGCGCCGGCCCGGCAGCCGCTACGCGTCGGTCGCGCAGTGCGACTACGAGGTGCGCAGCGCCGAAGCGCTGTTCCAGCGTTACGGCGTGCCGCACCTGAACACGACCGAGTGCTCGATCGAGGAGATTGCGAGCCGGATCATCGACCGCATGGGCATCGAGCGCAGGCTGCGTCCGTGATGGTGCGCGCGGGTGTGGAGCGCGTCACGGATGCGGAAAAACCCTGTGCTATAGTCGAACGATGAGCGCAGACAGCCTGTGCGTGACCTCTTGGCGGGCGCGGCCGGCGAGCTTCGTCGGACTGATGACGCTGTACGAGAGCAACTACCTGCGGTTGCGCGGCCTCGTCGGGGACTTGCGCGCGCTGGCCGGGCGCAGCGTGTCTCGCGTGCCGTCCGACTGTGACCTCCACCTCGAGACGGTGGAGCACAGTCCCTACACCACGGTGCTCCGGCTCACCTATTTCTTCGAGGACGCGCCGGGTTCGGTGGCCGATCCGGATCTCGAGGTTCGCGTCTATCACGACGCGCGCCTCGCGGAGGCCAGCCACTGCGGACGCTGGGTGCGGCACCCCGGGCTCGCCTCCATACGCTGCCGCACATCCGCCTCTCTCGGCGACCGCTGGCTGCGCAACATGCTGCTGAACAAGTGGCTCGACTACTGCTTCGATCGCGGCCATCGTTTCGCGGCGCCGCCCGCGCCAGCCTGTGGCGTAGTGCATGAA
Organism: uncultured Gammaproteobacteria bacterium; assembly: GCA_963706755.1. GTDB lineage: Bacteria > Pseudomonadota > Gammaproteobacteria > Steroidobacterales > Steroidobacteraceae > RPQJ01. The sequence continues at coordinate 57,115 of CAVPNH010000002.1, read as the reverse complement.
CCTGCGTGACGACCTGCACCGACTGATCCAGCGCCTGTCCGGGCGGAGACCGTCGACCGAGGACGAGCGCATGGTTGCGCTGTTTCGCAATCGTGCGGAGCTCAAGAAGGAACTGGGCGCGCTCGATGACGATCGGCATCGCCTGCTCGACCGGCTCAAGCTCCAGGAAGGCGCGACCATGCGGGTCGAGGAACAGCTTGCGACCCTCGAGGCCTACCTCGGCCGCCCGGAGGAGGGTCGCAAGAGCCTGGTCTATTTCCAGCTGAAGGGGCTGTGGCGCACGGCCTCGCAGCGCCTCGAGAAGTTCTCGGGCGATCTCGCGCAGCAGCAGAAGGATCGCGAGCGCCGCCAGCAGCTGGCGGAGTTCGACCGTGCGAAACGCGCCCGCCTCGCGGACGTGGACCGCGAACTGGTCGAGGCGCGGGTCCTGGCCGACCAGCTGCAGGCCGAGCAGAAGCTCGCACGCCAGCAGCTCACCTCGCTGGGTGGGTTCTGGAATCACTTCCGCCGACGCCGGCTCGAGGAAGCCATCGCGATTCGCGCGGGTCGCGTCGAAGCTGCGCTTACCGTCGTGACGGACCTGGGCGACCGGCGGCACGAGGTCGAGGCGGAGCCGCCGCCCGCATTCGAATCCCTGAGCGTGGAAGGGCGGCGCGCGGTGAACCTGGCGGTGATCGCATGCGCCGAATGGCTCTACGGACGGCTGGCCGCGGACGGACTCGCCGACCTCGCACGACAGACGACGCTGCGGCGTGTGTACGAGTCGAACTACGGCGCGCCGGAGCAGTGCGAGGCCCTGCTCGCGAAGGTCGCGGTGTCGGTCGGCGAACTCGAAAAGCAGGCCGTGGACCTGGTGGACATCAAGGGGCGGACGGACCGGTTGCGGCGCACCGCGTTATACCGGGACGAATCCGACGCCGTTCCGACCCAGGACAGTGTCCACGCGCCGGACGCGGCGGCGCAGGGCGGCGCGCCCGCCACCAACCTGCTGCTGGAAGAGTACTTCGAAATCTACCGCGTGCTGCTGCGCTGAGTCGTCGGCGGCCTGACCAACGCCGGCTGCCATGCGGCCGAAAAACCGTTACCCCCGGCACGAAAAGTGCGGCGACCCGGTATCCAGTCTCAAACCGTGACGCGGCGCAAGTTTCTGTGCGAGGCCATATCTACACTCCTGTATTGACCGGAATGTGGCGGACGCCGTTCGCCGATCCCGGTAGCCAGAAGGAGTGTTCCGTGGCCGCGACGCCCATTCACGCTCTTGCACATCCGGCGCCTGCGCTCGTCCCAGGTGCTCAATCGGCTCCGACGTCCCGCGTCGACGTCATCGCGGTCACCCGCGACGATGCGCTGCTCGAGCAGGTCGGTCGGGAGCTCGACGGCGAAACCGGCATCCGGCTCGCGGATTCCGTCGACGCAGCTCGCGAGCACGTGGATGCCGCCCATGCCCAGGTCTTTCTACTCGACGCGCGGGAGGCCGCGGATCCAGGCAGCGCGGTAGACCGATTGCAGTCGTTCTCCGACTCCGGTGTCGTCGTCGTATTCGCGCCGGCATCGCAGTCACCTGACATAGCGCACGCGATCCGGCGATCGGCGGCATTTGCGGTGCTGCCCATTCCGGTCGAGACCGGCAAGACCGCGGCTGTGCTCGCAGGAGCCCGGGAGGAGGCGCTCTCGCGGGCCGTCGTGTCCGCACCGAAAGCCGACGCTCAGCCGGCCGCCAGGCAAGTCATCGCATCGCAGCCCGCCGAGTCGGTGCCGTGGCTCGAGCCGGTCGCGACCGCGCGTCCCGCCAGGCCGCGAACGCCGCGGTGGCTGGTACCCGGAATGGTCGGCCTGGTCGTGCTGGGCATGTCAGCGACCTGGTTCCTGCTGGACCACGCAGGGCAGGACACCGTTCCGAAGCCCGTGGCCGCCGCGGTCGCCCCGCGCCCCGCGCCAGTTGCGGCGAGTCCCGTGCCGGATCTCATCGAGCACGGATCGGTCGAAGACCTGCTGGATAAGGCCGCAACGGCGTTTCTCGAGCGCCGCTATGTGGAACCCGACTCCGACAGTGCGCTTCTCTACTACCGATCGGTCCTTGCGCAGGAGCCGGGCAACGGGGAGGCGCGCGAGGGGCTGGACCGCGTTGCCGCAGTACTGGACGAACGTCTGCAGTCGGCGCTCGCCGAACGGCGGCTCGACGACGCAGCAACCACGGTCGTTCAGCTCGCGCGCGTGCGACCCGACGACCCGAAAGTCCAGTCCGCCGCAACCCGCATCGTCGAAGGACAGATCGCCGCGGCCCTCGATGCGGGCAGGACCGATCGTGCGAGCCAGCTCGTGCGGCAGGCTGCGCAGGCGCGATCGTTGCCGGCCGACCGCACGACCTACTGGCGCGACGAGATCACCCGCCGGCAGGGCGGCGCGCGGGTCAACCAGCTCGCGGGCCTCGTGTACGCCCGAATCGCGGAAGGCAGGCTCATTGAGCCCGCCGGGGACAGCGCCAGGGAATACCTGGCGCAACTGAGCCAGCTGGCGCCGAACACGCGTACGCAGGCTGCAGCGAGCCGCAAGCTCGGGCAGGCATTCCTGCAGCGCGCGCAGACTGCAGGTGCGCAGCGGCAGACCGTCGAGATGGAACGCTGGCTGGCGGAAGCGCGTGCTCTTGGCGTGACGACAGCAACCGGCCTCGCCGCCGTGCCGGTGGCATCCACTCGCGTCGACGTGACGCCGACTCCGCCGTCGCTTTCCGAACCGGAGCGCCTGGCCATGCTGGTGCAGCAGCGAATCAGCGAAGGAAAGCTGATCGACCCGACCCAGGACAGCGCGGTGTTCTACTACGGCTCGTTGCGCACGAAAGACCCCGCGGGCGCGGCAACTGCGGATCAGGCCCGTGCGCTCTCGTCGCAACTGGTTGAGCGGGCAAGCAGCGCACTGGCAGCGGGCGAATTTGAAATAACCCAGCGATACCTGGATGCAGCGCGCGGGCTCGGCGTCGAACCCACTCGGTTAGACGGGCTCGAGCGACGCCTCGCCGCGGCGCGGCAGCCGTCCCCCGCACCGCTCCAATCTTCTTCACTCGAGCGCACGTACTACCTGGCGCCCGCCTATCCGACGGGAGCGATGGAGAAGGGCCTCAGCGGCGAGGTCCGGGTGCGAGTCGCCGTCGACGCGGACGGGCGCGTCCAGGGTACGGAGATCGTGTCCTCGACTCCGACCGGCGTATTCGACAAGTCGGTCCTGGCGGCCGTCAGTCGCTGGCGCTTCAAGGCGCCGCGGGTCGAGGGCCGGGCAGTCGAATCCACAACGGTGATTGCAGTCGTATTCAAACCCGGCGACGGAGCCCGGCGATGACCCCGGCCGCGCGTACGCGCAAGAAAGGACCAGCCTTCATGAGCGACTTCATTCATCGATTCAAGGGCCTTGCCGTGCCGGCAGGATTCCTGGCACTGCTCGTGGCCTTCATCGCCACGGTGCTGCTGCCGGGCTACCGGCTTGCCAACGAGTTGTCCCAGAGCACGGCTGCGCTGAAGCTCGTGAGCGAGCAGCGCAGCCAGCCCGAGGCCATGGTGCGCTCGCTGGCGGGCATCCGGGACCGCCTGAGGTCGGGCAGTTACGTCGGTGACGCGGTCACCGACCTGGCCACCTCGAAACACGAGTACGACCTGGCCATCGCCGAACTTCGCCGGACGGCTGCACCGGGCTCCAAGGAGCTGCAGCCCATCGAGAAGGTCTGGACGCAGTATCGCGCCCTGCTCGAGCCCGTGACCGCCTTCAGCGGGATTCCCTACCGCGATTCCGATCGAACCGGCACACAGCTCAACGTCAGTGGCCAGCGGCTGATGGCCGACACGCGCGATGCCCTCGCCTACGGACGGCAGAACGCGGCAGGCCTGGTCAGCGGCCTGGCGACCATTGGCTCCCGCCTCGAGGGTGAAGCAGTGACGGGTGCCGCGACGCTGCGGCGCCTGATGATCGCCGGCATGATCTTCGCCGGCCTTCTGCTGGCGTTGGTCGCACGTTTCCAGTGGCTGAAAGCCCGCGAGGAACGGGCGGCGCAGAACGCGCGACAGCAGACTCGCGACATCCTGGGGACCGTGAAGGAAGGCCTTTGCCTGATTGACAGGGACTTCCGCATCGGGAAGACGCACTCGGCTGCTCTCGCGGCGCTCTTCCGGCGCGACTCCTTCGACGGACTGACCTTCGAGGACCTGCTCAGCGGGATCGTCCCCGAAGCGACGCTCGAGACCGCGTCCAAGTACGTGAAGCTGCTCTGGGGTGAGAGAGCCAACGAAAACCTGATCAAGAGCATCAACCCGCTGGCGGAGGTCGAGGTGACCTTCGACCACGGCAATGCCGGGCGGGACACCCGTTACCTCGAGTTCGACTTCCACCGGGTCAAGCAGGACGGCGCCGTACGACAGATCCTCGTGTCCGTCAGCGATGTCACGTCGCGGGTGCTGCTGGCCCGGGAGGTCAAGCAGTCGCAGGATTCCGCCGACGCCCAGATGGACCTGCTGCTTGCGATGCTGCAGGTCGAACCTGGCCAGCTGCAGACGTTCCTGTCGGACTGCAATGCCTCGTTGCGGATGGTCAACAGCGTGCTGAAAGTCCCTGCGCGCAGCGACACCGATTTCCGCAAGAAGGTCGACTCACTGTTCCGCGAGATGCACAAGATCAAGGGCGACGCCGCGACGCTCGGGGTCGCTACGGTCGAGAGCCGTGCCCATGCCTTCGAAGACAGGCTCAAGGAACTGCGTGAGCGCGCGGAACTGTCGGGAAACGATTTCCTGCCGCTCGTCGTGCGTCTCGACGACCTGTTCGCACACCTGAGGGCGATACAGGAGCTGCTCGGCCGGCTCGACAACCTGCGGGCTGCATCGTTGCTCGCGCCATCGACGCCGACGGAGGACCCGTCCCCGGCCACTTTCCCGGCCCTTTCGCCAGCGCCGCCTCCGGCGCGCAGGCTGTCCGACACGCTCGAAGCGCTCGCTGCCCGCATGGCCGCGAATCACGGCAAGAAAATCCTCTTCGTCACGACCGGACTCGACCTGGTACCCGGTGATTACCGCCGCGTCGTGCAGAATGTCGTGGTCCAGTTCGTCCGCAATGCGGTGGTACACGGCATCGAGGATGTCGAGCTGCGAAACAGCGCAGGCAAGAACCCGGCGGGTCTGCTGCAGGTGGAGTTCAAGGCCCGGGAGCACGGGTACGAGCTCGTTTTCCAGGATGACGGGGCCGGCATACGGGCCGACCTCGTGAAGGAGAAGGCGCTCGCGCTCGGCCTCGTCGACGAGGTGCGAGCGCAAACGCTCGACGACAGGTCGACGCTCGGCCTGATCTTCAAGGCCGGGATCTCGACCTACGGCGGAGACGACCTCGACGCCGGGCGCGGCGTCGGCCTCGACATCGTGTGGAAGTCCGTCCGGGAAGCCGGCGGCAGGATTGCGGTCGCGACAGTGCCCGGCAAGCTGACCCGGTTCCGCATCCTGCTCCCTGGCACGGACGAGCAGCAGGACGCCGTCGCGTGAGCGGGGTCGGCGCGTCATGAGCGGCTTTGCCCATGAGGTGCCCTGCCTCATGCCGCCGCTGCGGCTGCTGATCGTCGACGACTCGAATGTCATGCGTCGGCGCATCGAGCGGTCACAGCGGCTGGCCCAGCTGCAGGTCGTCGGCACCGCACGCGACGGCCGCGAGGCGATCGAGCGGTTCATCGAAACCGACCCCGACGTCGTCACGATGGATATCACGATGCCCAACATGAACGGCATCGAGTGCGTCGAGGAGCTCGTGCGGATGAAACCCGGCGTACTGATCCTCATCGTGTCGGCGCTGGCGGACAAGGCCACGGCGGTCGAGGCGATGGAGAAGGGTGCCAACGGCTTCCTGAACAAGCCGTTCACCGATCGCCAGCTCAACGAGGCGCTCCAGGAACTTCTGGGCGGAGCCTGAGCACGATGCTCGACGAACAGGCAATTCGGACCTTCCTGTACGGAACGACCCGCTACTTCGAGGTCGCCGCACAGCAGCCGGCGTCGGTCGGATCGCCCTACCTGATGTCTCACGACGCGACGGAATTGTACGAATACACCGGCGTGATCTCCGTCTCCGGGCGTCGCGACGGAATCGTCTACTTCACGGCGCCACGCGGCATGCTCACCGTCCTGCTGATGAGGATGAACGAGAGCGATGTATCGCACGAAAACCTGTGCGACATCGTCGGGGAGGTGGCGAACACGATCGCCGGTAATGCGCGCCGGGACTTCGGTAACCAGTTCCACATCTCCGTTCCGACCGTGCTGACGGCTGGAGGCGAAGAGCCACGGCGGCCAATCGGCAGTCAGCCGATCGTCATACCCATCAACTGGCGCAGTCACTCGGCGCGACTCGTTGTCTGCCTCAAGTAGTGGGCACGCTCCGGCGGCCTGCGGCCGACGCCAGGTCGCACGCACGGGCCGGCAGCATTGCGGCACCGGGCGGCGAGGGCGGCGGTTACTCCACGGCCTGCGGTAATTCGGCCGGACGTGTGAAGGACGGAGAATCCTTGTCCGTCGGTGAAGCCCTGGAAAACACACGCCTGCGCCACAGGTTCAGGTCATCGAACCAGACGTAGAACATCGGCACGATCAGCAGCGACACGACCGCGGAGAACCCCAACCCGCCCATGATCGCGCGCGCCATGGGCTGGTAGGACGGCCCGGTGCCGCCCATGCCGCCGATGTGCGCGTCGCCGATGGCGAGCGGCGTGAGTCCGAGCAGGGTCGTGAGCACGGTCATCATGATGGGCCGGAGGCGGTCGCGGCCGGCCTGCAGGATGGCCTCGCGGCGGGGCAGTCCCGCCTCGCGCAGGTCGATCACGTGCGCGATGAGCACGATGCCGATGTTCACCACCACGCCGATCAGCACCATGAAACCGATCATCGCCATCATGGTGATGGTCGTGCCGGTGACGGTCATGAACCAGATCGATCCGACGATGGCGAACAGGATCGAGGTGATGATCGATAGCGGGTACAGCGTCGACTCGAAGAGCGAAGCCATGACGAGGAAGATGAGCGCCACGGCCAGCAGCAGGTTCTGCACCATGATCTGCACGGCCTTGTCGTTCTCATCGAACCCGCGCCCGAACTTCCAGGCGTAGCCGGGCGGCAGCGGATAGGCATCCATGATCGGCTCGACGCGCTTGCGCGCCTCCTCCATGGTCGTGCCCTTCGCGAGATTGGCGTTGATGTTGACGGACGTCAGGCGGTTGGTGCGGGTGATCTCCCGGTCGCTCGGCTTCACCACGAAGTCCGCGACGGCGCCGAGTTCCGTGCGTCCGCCGTTCGCGAGCATCACCGGCACGCGGGCGAGGTCCTCCACCGACTGGCGGTCGGACTCACGGAACGCGAGTCGCATGGTCAATTCGCGGTCGGTGGTGCGCAGTTCCGGCAGCCGGTCGCCGCGCATGGCGCCGGCCACGGTCATGGCGATTTCCTGGGTCGTGAGGCCGAGTTGCGATGCCCGGTCGCGGTTCACGACGACCTGCACCTCCTGCGAGCCCGTGCTGGCTTCCGAGCGCACGGCCTCGAGGCCCGGGACCGAGGAGAGGCGGTGCGCGACCTCCTGTGAGATCTCGGCCAGGCGTTCCGTGGACTCCCCGGAAAGCTGCAGGCTGAACGCCGTGGAGCCACTCGTGCTGTCGTCGAAGCGGAAGCTCGGCTTGCCGATGATGATCTCGGGCATGCCGTCGCTGATCATCTGCATGAGCTGCGCGGCCGGGAGCTTTGCCTGCTCCTTGGGCTTCAGGTAGATGCGGGTGAATGCTTCATCCGTCGCCCAGTACGTGTAGTAGGTCTCGATCTCGAATTTCTCCTTGTTGGCCTCAAGGTAGGCCTCGACGCGCTGGACCGCCTTTCCGACCTGGTCGATGGGGTATGACCCTTCGAGGTGATAGGCGAGCCCCAGCGTGCGGGTCGCCTCCTGCGGGAACGGGTCGAACTTGGCGAGCTTCAGCGCGAAGAGCGGCACCGGCGAGACGAGAATGAGCACGGTGAAGAGCGCCATCAGCTTCCGGTGATCCAGCGCCCAGCCAAGTGAACGCTGATACTGCGCCTGCAGCCGGCCGAACCACGACGCCTCGGACACCGGCGGCGGCGCGGACATGCGTGCCGCCAGCATCGGTATCAGCGTCTGCGCGACCACGAGCGATGCGAGCATCGCCACGACGATCGGCACGGCGACGTGCACCAGGAAGATCGACATCTGGTTCTTTTCGCCGAACACCAGCGGCAGGAACACGATGGTCGTGCAGACCGTGCCCGCGAGGGTGGCGACGCCGACTTCCGTCACCCCGGCGAGTGTTGCTTCGACCGGGTGTCCCGGCAGGAGCTGCCGGCGGCGGAAGATGCTCTCGGTGATCACGACCGAGTTGTCCACCAGCATGCCGATCGCCAGCATCATGCCCATCATCGTCAGGATGTTGAGCGTGAGGCCGAGGAAATACATCGCGCCCAGCGTGACCAGCAGCGAGATCGGCACGGTCACGCCCACGATGACCGTCGTCGGCAGGTGCCGCAGGAAGACGAGCAGCATGAGGAAACCGAGCGCCGCACCGACCAGCCCCGCATTGCGCAGCTCCTTCAGCGAGTCGCGGATGTCGTCGGCCTGGTTTTCCACCACCAGGATCTGGATGCCCTGCAGCTGCGGGACATTGCGCGCGTCGTTGACCGCGGCGACGACCTTGTCGGCGACCTCGACGACGTTGGCCTGGGTGGACTTGAAGACGTCGATGCCGACCGCCTTGCGTCCGCCCATGTGCCGTCCCTCGGTCAGCTCGGGAGCGACCAGCTCGACGTCGGCCACGTCGCCGACGCGCACGCCGGGGCGGAGGAGGAGGTTGCGCACGTCCAGGATGTCGCGGAACTCCCCGATCGGCCGCACGGTGTAGCGCTGGCCGTTCTCGGTGAGCTCGCCGGCACCCACCGAGAAATTGCTTGCCACGAGCAGTGCGCGCAGGTCCCGCACGTCCACGCCGTAGGTTGCGAGGCGGGTGGGGTCCGCGAGGACGCGGACCTCGCGTGGCTGCACGCCCCTCAGGTCGACCCGAGCCACGCCGTCGAGGCGCTGGATCGGGCGCTGCAGGTATTTCTCCAGCATCTCGTACTGGTCGGTCAGGTCGTGCTCGGCGGAGATGCGGATGATGACGATCGGCTGGTCGGACGGGCTGAACGTCTGCATGAGCATGCGGTCGGCTGCGGCCGGAAGCTGGCTGCGGATCGAGTCGAGCTTGGTCCGGACGTCGAATGCAGCCGCATCAAGGTCGCGGTCCAGGCTGAAGAGGATGCGGAACGTCGCCTGGTCGGACTGGGCGCTCGCCTGGAGTTCCTCGATCCCTGAAAGCGTGGCCAGCGCCTCCTCGACCGGTCGAACCACGGTCTGCTCGATTTCCTCGGGCGTGGATCCAGGGTAGGGGATGGTGACGAACATGCCCGGAAACATGATGTCCGGCATGGACTCGAGGCGGAGCAGCCGGCCCGAGATGAGCCCGACCGCCACGACGGCCAGGAACACCATCACGGTCGTGACGGGCCGGTTGAGCGCGAGGCGGGTGTGGCGCATGTGGTCCTCAGCCCGTGGTGGCGGCAGCCTCGGCAGCGGACGCCTCGGGTGCCACGTAAGTCTTCCGGTCGAGCACCGCATACACGACCGGGATCACGAGCAGCGTCAGGAAGGTCGTGAGCAGCACGCCGCCGATCACGGTGATGGCCATGGGCGCGCGCACCTCGGCACCCTCACCGAGGCCCAGCGCCATCGGCATCAGCCCGAGGATCGTCGTGAGCTTGGTGATCAGGATCGGGCGCAGGCGCAGCCTGCCTGCCTCGACGATCGCGTCGTGCTTCGAGAGTCCGCGCCCGCGCGCCTGGTTCACCGCGTCGATGAGCACGATGGACTGGTTCACCACGATGCCGGTCAGCATGATGAGGCCGATGTAGGCCACGACGTTGACCGTCGTGCCCGTGAGCCACAGCGCCCACACCGCGCCCGTGATCGCGAGCGGGATGGTGAGCAGGATGACGAACGGGTGGATCAGCGACTCGAACTGCGAGGCCATGACCAGGTAGACGAGGAAGATCGCGAGCAGCAATACGAACTGCAGTGAGCGGAACGAGTCCGTCATCTCCTCGCTCTGGCCGGACAGGAACGCCGTCGTGCCGACGGGCAACTGGACTTCCGACACGATGCGCTGCAGGGCGACCACTGCGGAGCCGAGGTCGCCCTTCGCCAGGTTCGCCGAGACCACGGCCACGCGTTCCTGCGCAACTCGGCGCACCTCGGCCGGGCCCACCGCGAGTTGTACGTCGGCGACCGAACCCAGCGTCACCGGGTGCTCGCTGCCCGGGTTCACGATCAGGTTGCGAACCTCCTCGATGGACGCCGCGCGGGTGTCCACGCTCCGCACCAGCACGTCGATCTGCTTGTCGCGGAGCTTGTAGCGGGTCGCCACCTCGCCGCGCACGCTGTTCACCAGTCGGTCGGCGATGTCGCGCACCGCGAGCCCCAGCTGGGCCGCCCGCTCCTGGTCGAACACCACCTGGATCTCCGGGTTCCCGGCCTCGACGGTGGTCTTCACGTCTGCAAAGTGCTCGTCCGCCAGCATCTTCGCGCGCACCTGCCCGGCCGCGGCCTTGAGGCGCTCGAGGTCATAGCCGGACACGACGACCTCGAGGGGCGTGGACATGCTGAAGAGTGCCGGCCGGCTGAAGCGGTACTGCAGGCCCGGCAGGGCGTCGAGACTCTTCCGCATTCCGGCCATGGCGGCGTCCTCGTCCGCACGCCGCGATCCCTTCTGCAGGGTGATGCTGAGCCGGCCGGTGTTCTCGCCTGCGTCCACCGGGTTGGCGTCGAGGCGGTTGCCGGTGCCGGCAACGGAGTAGGCGAGGGCGACGTCACCCAGCTTCGCGCTGGCCCGCTGCGCGGCCCGCATCGAGCGGTCGGTCTGCTCGAGCGGCGTGCCCGGCGGCAGCCGCAAGTCCACGTTGAATTCGCCCTGCGACATCTGCGGGATGAGTTCGGTGCCGAGCCGCGGCAGGATCAGGACGATCGTGAGCACGAAGAGCGCCGCCGCCGAACCGATCGTCTTCGCCGGGTGAGCGAGCGCCCAGCGGATCGCACCGGGGTAGCGGTCGTCGGCCCAGCGGTTCAGCGCCTGCGTCACCCGGACCAGGGGGGCGAGTGCGAGCGCGCAGGCGCGCGCAATCCAGCCGAACGCCGCGCGCAGCATGGAGGCCACGCGTCCCAGCAGCACTTCGATGCGGCTGGGCTTGCGCGGTTCCGAGGCCGCCACGGGCGAGTCCCCGATATGGTGTCCGCTCCCGGCGGCGAGCATCGGTGCGAGCGTGAGCGCAACGACCAGCGAGAACGACAGCGCGAAGGTCGACCGTGAGCGACTGGTCGCGGAAGAGCTGTCCGGCGACGCCGGTGATGAACACCATCGGGAAGAAGACCGCGACCGAAGTCAGCGTGGCGGCCGTGACCGCCATCGCCACTTCCGCCGTGCCCTGGCGCGCGGCCTCGGCCCGTTCCATGCCGTGTTCCTGCTTGCGCACGATGCACTCGAGCACCACGACGGCGTTGTCCACCAGCATGCCGACGGCGAGCGCGATGCCGCCGAGCGACATGATGTTGAGCGAGAGGTCGAAGGCGTACATGAGCACAAACGTACCCAGGACCGAGACCGGGATGGCGATGCCGCTGATGAGCGTGGCCCGTGCGTCCCGGAGGAACGCGTAGAGCACCAGGATCGCGAGCAGGCCGCCAATCAGGGCGGCGCTCTTCACCTCGCCGATGGCCGCCGCGATGAACGTGGACTGGTCGTAGACCGTGCGCACCTCCGTGCCTTCCGGCAGGCTCTTCTTGAGGTCCTCGAGTCGCTTCTGCACGCCCTCGGCGAGCAGCACCGTGTTCGCGTCGCCCTCCTTGTAGACGGCGAGCTCGATGGCCTCGCGGCCGTCCACGCGGGTGATCGCCTCGCGGTCCTTGTAACCCCGTGTGACGCTGGCCACGTCCTTGAGGTAGACCGGCTGCCCGTCGCGGGTCGCGATGATCGCGTTCGCCATCTGCTCGATGGACTCGAACTCATTCAGCGTGCGCACCAGGAAGCGCTGCATGCCCTGCTCGAGCCGGCCGCCGGAGAGGTTGACGTTTTCGGCGCGGATGCGCCGGGTCACGGTGTCGATCGAGAGCCCGAGCTGCGCGAGCTTCTGCTGGTCCACGAGGACCTGCACCTCGTCCTCGTAGCCGCCGCTCACCTTGACCGCCGCCGAGCCCTCGACCGCCTCGAGGTCCGGCTTCAGGCGGTCCTCGGCGAAGCGTCGCATGGACTTCAGCCGCTCGACGCTCTCCTCGCGCGCCCGGTCGCCGGTTTCGAGGAACGCGAGGCGCAGCACCGGCTCGCTCGACGGGTCGAAACGCAGCAGCAGTGGCCGCTTCGCTTCGAGTGGCAGCTGCAGGAGGTCGAGCTTCTCGCGCACGTCGATGCCCGCGACATCCATGTCCGTGCCCCAGACGAACTCGAGCGTCACGTCGGATTGCCCCGCACGCGAAACGGAGCGCACCTGGCGCACGTTGCGGATGATGCTGACCGCTTCCTCCACGGGCCGCGTCACCAGCGTCTCGAGCTCGAGCGGCGCCGCGCCCGGCAGCTCGGTGCGGATCGTGATCGTGGGGTAGGAGAGGTCGGGAAGGAGGTTGAGCTTCAGCCGCGACAGCGAGACGAGGCCGAAGAGCGCGATGGCCACCGTGCACATGACGATGGTCACGCGTCTGCGGATCGCGAAATCGATCAGCTGCATGCAAGTCCCCCGAGACGGCGCCGGCGCGGCGCGCGCTTAACCGGCCTTGGCCGTGCCGCCGGCGGGCGCCGCGGCGGGCACGGAGTCGTCCACGACCTTGACGGCGGTCCCTGACTTGAGCCCCGCCTGCCCGACCACGACCACGCGCTCGCTGCCCTTGAGGCCTTTGACGACCTCGATCCAGCCGTTGTTGACGAGGCCGGTCTCGATGCGTTGCTGCTGTGCCTTGCCGCCGACCACGACGTAGACGGACTGCTCGCCGTCCGCATCGAGGATTGCGCTGCGTGGCAGCTGCAGCGCGTTGTCGCGCCGCTCGTACACGACGTTGACGCGCGCAAACATGCCAGGCTTCAGGCGGCGCGAGGGGTCAGGCACCTCGACCTCGGCCCTGAACGTGCCGGTCTGGGGATCCACGGTCGGGCTGATCCGCGCGATGCTTGCCGCGAAGTGCTCGCCGCCGAGCGCATCCACCACGACGTCCACCGCCTGCCCCGGGGCGAGCTTGCGGAACTCCTTCTCGGGCACGTGGACGTAGGCCACGAGCGGGTCGAGGTTCGTCACGCGGAAGGTCGGGTCGTTCGGCTTGATGGTGTTGCCGACCTTGATGTGCCGCGCCGAGACGACGCCCGCGATCGGCGCGCGGATCTCCGTGTAGGAGAGTTCGAGCCTCGCGCTGTCGTAAGCCGCCCGCAGCGCGTCGAGGTCGAACTTCGCGTTCTCCGCCGTGCCCTTGGCGACCAGGCCCTTCTCGCTCAGCTCGAGCTGGCGGTTGTAGTCGCGCTCGAGCTTGCGCAGGTTCGCGTCGGTCTGCGCGAGTTCTAGCCTCAGGCGGTCGCCATCGAGGCGAGCGAGCACCTGGCCTGCAGTGACGTTGTCGCCTTCCTCGACGAAGATCTGGCGGACTTCTCCACCGACCTTGGCAACGACCTCGGCTTCGTCGTGCGCCTCGATCGGCGCGGTACCGGAGTACACGGCGACCATCGGCGCCCGCCTGAGCGCCTGGACCTCGACCGGCACCGAGTTGTCGGCCTCGGCCGCGTCCTTGTCCTTGGCCTTGCCGTTGCTGCAGCCCGCAACCAGCACGGCGGCAAGCGCCACGGCCAGGGCCGGCCAGACTAGGGGACGGATCGCGAGCCGTTGCGTGGAATCTGGTTTGAGCACGGGAGGGCCCTGGAGTCGGTCAGAACTCCGCTAATGTTAAGGGCCTATAGTGTTGTAGTCAAGTACAACACCATTCACGTTTGGAGCCGGCCGGCCGGCGAGCCCGGTCAGCCGCCGGGCTCGGCCCGCGCCACGTACTTCGGCTCGAGTCTCACGTAGTCGGCGGTGATCTGCGCCGCTTCGGCCAGGATGGCGTCCGGCGGGTCCTTGATCTCCTCGACCGACTTGAGCGGCACCTCGCCAAGCGCCGTCCTGCGGGTGTTCTCGCGGGCAAGCCTTTCCTGGGTGAGACGTTCTCGCTCCGCCTTGCGGTCCTTGAGGTTGAGCGAAACGCTCTTTTCCGTGCGCATGGCGTCGATCGCCCCGATTTCGGCCTGGGCGTAGCGGAAATCCGGATCATCCGCGACGCGCGCGTCGTGGTCGCGCTGCAGTTCGCCGAGCACGGGCGTTACCGAGCCGTCGGGCTTGAAGTTCGCCGACCGGATGCGATTCCAGGGCAGCGCGCCGTCGCGCGAACTCTCGCCGACTTCCTCAGGGCTGATCGGGGAGGGCAACCGGATGTCGGGTTGTACGCCCCGGTTCTGCGTGCTGTCGCCAGTGACCCGGTAGTACATGCCGATGGTTACCGTGAGCTGGCCGTAGCCCGGGTCCTGCCCGAGCGCGAAGCGGTCGAGCGGGTAGAGGTTCTGCACCGAGCCCTTGCCGTAGGTCTCCTGGCCGATGACGATGCCGCGGCCATAGTCCTGCATCGCGGCGGCGAAGATCTCCGACGCCGAGGCGCTGAAGCGGTCCACCAGGATCGTGAGCGGCCCGGCGTACGCGACTCCCTGGTCGTCCGATTCGAGGACCTCGACCTTCCCGCCGGCTTCGCGCAGCTGCACGACCGGGCCCTTGGGCACGAACAGGTTCACGAGCCCGATCGCCTCGGTGAGGTGCCCGCCGCCGTTCTCGCGCAGGTCGAGGACCAGGCCGTCGATGCCGCCTTCCTTCTTGAATTCGTCGATCAGGCGGCGGACGTCCCGGGTCGTGCTGCGGTAGTTCTCGTCGCCGGCGCTGCGCGCGTCGAAGTCCTGGTAGAAGGACGGGACGTCGATCACGCCGATCCTGAGTTCCTTGTCCCCGCGCTTCACCTTGCGCAGTTCCTTCTTCGCCGCCTGTGCCTCGAGCGTGATCTTCTTGCGGGGCAGGGTGACGACGTGCTCCGCCGTGCCCGGCGCGGCGTTGCCGCCCAGGATCTGCAGGCGCACGAACGAGCCGCCCGGGCCCCGGATCAGGTGCCACCACGTCGTCGAGCCGCCAGCCCACGACGTCCACCATCTCGCCGGTCTTGCCCTGCCCGACCGCCAGGATGCGGTCCGTGGCCTTGAGTTCGCCGCCCTCCTGTGCCGACCCGCCAGGCATGACCTCCATGATCGTCACGTAGTCGTCCACGATCTGCAGCGATGCGCCGATGCCCTCGTAGGACAGGCTCATCTGGATGCGGTATTCCTCGGAATTGCGCGGCGAGAAATAGTTCGAATGAGGGTCGAAGACGCTCGCAAACGAGTTCATGAAGTTCTCGAACACGTCGTCCGACGTCACCTGCTCGCTGCGCTTGGCGGCACGCTCGTAGCGTTTCTGCAGGATGTCGCGCGCCTGCGGCCAGGTCTTGTCCGCCAGCATCAGCGACAACGCGTCGTTCTTGACCCGCTTGCGCCAGATCTCGTCGAGCTCCGCACTGGTGCTGGCCCAGGGCGCGTGCTCGCGGTCGAACTCGAACGACTCCTGCACCGTGAAATCGGGCTCTGTCTTCAGCGCCTCGAGCGCATAGGCCATGCGCTCCCGGTTGCGAGCCTGGAAGCGGTTGTAGATCGCGAACGCCGGCCCGAGCCGGCCCTGCGAAATGGCGTCGTCCAGCTGGTAGCGGTAGCGCTCGAACTCCTCGATGTCGCTCGCGAGGAAGTAGCCGCGGTTGCCGTCCAGCGACTCGACGTAGCGGTCGAGCACGAGCGAGGAGATGGGGTCGTTGATCGGAGCCTGGCGGTAGTGCGAGCGCTCGAAGACGCTGCTCACGAGGCGCGACACCTTGGCTTCCCGATCGGTCGGCGCGAGGTCGGCCCCGTTCGCCCCCGGCGCGGCCGACGGCGCGCGCGCCGTGCCGAGCAGCAGCGTGCAGGCGGCCACCACCGCGGCCGCGAAGGCCGTGGCGCCGCCGCGGCCCCGCGTCCGGAGCCTCGACGATGCTTCTTCCCGACCACCTGCCTGATACACTTCTCGTGACCTCGACTCTGTGACTTGTCCAACTAGGCTAGAGGCACGCCGGCCGCGACTCAAGCGCCGTCGTGTCGTGCGGCAGCGACATCCGTGCGACCACTCACTGTTCTCACCGGGATCGTGCTCGGATCGTCCGCCGCGACGACCTTCGGCCTGGGGGCGACCCTGGTCGTATTCCTGGTGTTGTCCGGCGAATATCCGCAGTTCCGTGCTGAACTGCCGTTGCTGGCCCTCTATTTCGCGCTCTTCGCGGGTTTGACAGCTCTCGCGGCGATCAGTTTCGTCGGGCAGGCACGCGAGCGTCCCTGGCGGCGGCGGGCCCAGTTCGCGATGTGGGGCGCGCTCGCGGCGCTGGTCGCGCTCTACTGGTCAACCCGGGGCTGAGCCGAGGTGCCTGGGCGTCCCTCGCACGGCAGCCAGGGCCTGCCTCCACGCCCGCGACATTCATTGCTTTTCGTCGCTCCAGGCATACGCCGCGAGCATGCGCCAGACCAGGATGAGGCCGGCAGGCCCGAGCAGCAGCGTCCAGGCGGCCGGCCGGAGGCGCGCGAGATCCGCGGCGAAGTCAGCGTAGAAAGCTCCTGGGCCACCGCCACTGTAGGGGCCGAGCAACTCCACGCCCGTCATGTAGACCAGGAACGGCAGCGCGACGGCGCCGAAGGCGAACCCCGCGAGTAGCCACCGGGTGTGGTGTCCAGACTTCATCTGCGGCATCCTGCGTCCCGGCGGCGGGAACCGCAATAGTCCACTGAGGATGATCGCGAGCATGCAGACCGTGCGGACCGCCGTCATCGGCGTTGGTTACCTGGGCCGGTTTCACGCCCAGAAATACGCCACCCTGCCGCAGTCGCGGCTGGTGGCCGTGGTGGACCCAGACCCCGCCACGCGCGAGCGCGTCGCCGCCGAGGTCGGCTGCCGCGCTGTCGGGGATTTCCGCGAGATCCTGGGCGAGGTGGATGCGGTGAGCATCGCGACGCCCACGCCGGTCCACCACGCCATCGCAAGCGAGTGCCTGGAACGCGGCGTCCACGTCCTGGTCGAGAAGCCGGTCACCGAGACGCTCGAGGAGGCGAGGAGCCTGATCGCGCTCGCCGCGCGCAAGGGGCGCATCCTCCAGGTCGGGCACCTCGAGCGGTTCAACCCGGCCATCCTGGCGCTCGAGGGCACGCTAGGCACGCCACGCTTCGTCGAGTCGCACAGGCTGGCGCCGTTCAAGGAACGCGGCACCGACGTGAACGTCGTGCTGGACCTCATGATCCACGACATCGACCTGATCCAGAGCCTGGTGCGCGCGCCAATCGTCTCGATCGACGCGGTCGGCACGTCCGTCTTCTCGTCGGGTCTCGACATCGCGAACGCCCGCATCCGCTACGCGAACGGCTGCGTCGCAAACACGACGGCCAGCCGCATCAGCATGAAGATGGAGCGCAAGCTCCGTCTCTTCCAGGACGATGCCTACGTGTCCATCGACCTGCAGCAGAAGGTGCTCACCGTCGTGCGCAAGCCGCCGGAAGGTTCGGGCGCGGCGCTCGGGCAGGTCTCGATCGAGGAGCGCACCTACGAACAGGGCGACGCGCTCAGGCTCGAGATCGAGGCGTTTCTCGGGTCGATATGCGAGGGCCGCCCGCCGGTGGTGTCCGGCGAGGACGGACTGCTTGCGCTCGAGACCGCCCTCAGGATCACCGAACTGGTGCAGGGCGAGGCAAGGCAGCCGTGAAGCGCGGACACTACGCCGGGCGAGACTTCCGTCGCGCAATCACCATCGAGGACCTGCGCCGCATCGCGCGCCGCCGGCTTCCAAACTTCAGCTACGAATACGTAGAGGGCGGAGCGGAGGACGAAGTCACGCTGCGCCGCAACCGCGACGTGTTCGAGCGGATCGCGTGGCTGCCGCGTGCGCTCATCGGTGCGGGACCGCCGGACCTTGGCACCGAGGTGTTCGGGCGACAGGTCAATATGCCGATCGTCATTGCCCCGACAGGCTTCAACGGCCTGCTCTGGCCGCAGGGCGACGTCGCGCTCGCAAGGGCGGCGACCGAGGCGGGAATACCATTCACTCTCAGCACCGCTTCGAACTGCGCGGTCGGCAGGCTCGCGGCGGCCGTGCAGGGCAACCTCTGGTACCAGCTCTACGCCTACAAGGACCAGAGCGTCGTCGATCGCCTGATCGACCGCGTGGCCGAGGCCGGTTGCGAGGTGCTGGTGATCACCGCCGATGCTCCGGTGCTCGGCGCGCGCGAGTGGGACCAGCGCAATTACCGGACGCCGATGAAGCTGAGCCTCGCGAGCAAGCTCGACGTGCTGCGGCACCCGCGCTGGCTCGCGCAGGTGATGCTGCCCTCCGGCGCACCGACTTTCGAGAACCTGACGGAATTCCTGCCGCCTGGGAAGTACTCGGCGCTGATCGGCGCGAAGTACAGTTTCTCGCAGATCAACTCGCGCCTGTCGTGGCACGACGTCGAACGGATCCGCAAGCGCTGGGCCGGCAAGCTCGTCGTGAAGGGGCTGCTCTGCGTCGAGGACGCGCGGCGCTCGGTCGAGGTCGGCGCCGACGGCATCGTGCTTTCCAACCACGGAGGGCGGCAGCTGGACGGCGCCGTCTCCGGCGTGGAGCTGCTGCCGGCGGTCGCCTCTGAGGTCGGGGAACGTCTCACCGTGATGGTGGATGGCGGATTCCGGCGGGGAGGCGACGTGCTGAAGGCGGTCGCGCTCGGCGCGCGCGCGGTGTTGATCGGGCGCGCCGCCCTGTACGGGCTAGCAGCCGGCGGCGAGGCCGGCGCCAGTCACGCGCTCGGAATGCTCCGGGCCGAGATGGACCGCGCGATGATGCTGCTCGGCTGCGGTTCGATCTCCGATCTCGGGCGGCACCTGATCCGCTCCTGATCCTGGCGACGAATTCAATGGCCGGCGACGGGCCGGCACTGGGGGAGAAATGCGCGCAGTCATCTGCAGGGAACTCACCGGAATCGACGGGCTTGCGCTCGTGAGCGACTGGCCGGAACCCGTACCGGCGCCCGGCGAGGTCCTCATCGACGTCAAGGCGGCCGCGCTCAATTTTCCGGACGTGCTCATGATCCGCGGGCTCTACCAGGACCGGCCGCCGCTGCCATTCGTCGTTGGCACCGAGATGTCCGGCATCGTGAGCGCGGTGGGAGAGGGCGTGTCGGGGCTGCGCGTCGGAGATCGCGTGGTCGCCGCCTGCGGGCGCGCGATGGCGGAGCAGGTCGCGGCGCGCGCGTCGCTGGTCATTCCCGCTCCGCCGAGCCTCTCGTTCGAGTCGGCGGCGGGAATCTGCGTGACCTACTTCACGAGCATGTATGCGCTGAAGCAGCGTGCCCGGCTCGCGCCCGGCGAATCGCTGCTGGTGCTCGGTGCCGCGGGCGGCGTCGGCACGACTGCGGTGCAACTCGGCCGGCAGATGGGAGCGACGGTCATTGCCGCCGCCAGCAGCGACGAGAAACTCGAGCTCGCGCGATCGCTGGGCGCCGAGCACCTGGTCAACTACGCGACCGAAGACCTGCGCCAGCGCCTCAAGGAGATCACCGGCGGCAAGGGCGTGGACGTGGTGTACGACCCGGTGGGAGGCGATCTCGCGGAGCCCGCGCTGCGCAGCATGGCCTGGGGCGGGCGGTACCTCGTCATCGGCTTTGCCGGCGGGGAGATCCCCAGCCTTCCGCTCAACCTGCCGCTGCTCAAGGGCTGCTCGGTGGTCGGCGTCTACTGGGGCAGCTTCACCCAGCGCGAGCCGGACGTGCAGCGCCAGAATGTCGCGGACCTCTGGGCACTCTTCGAGGCCGGCAAGCTCGTTCCGGTGGTCGGCGAGACGCACCCCATGGAAGACTACGCGAAGGCATTCGAGTCGCTGCAGGCGCGCCGCGCCCGCGGCAAGGTGGTCGTCCGGACCTGATCAGGCCTCGCCGATCGCCTCGAGCTCGGCCTGCAGTTCCAGCCAGCGCGACTCCGCTTCCTCCAGGCGTCGTCCGATCTCGGTGCAGCGCCGCGTCGCCGCCTGCACCTCGGCCAGCTTTCCGGCCGAGTAGAAGGCCGTGTCGGCGAGCCGCGCCTCGAGGCCGCGCTTCTCCGCCTCGAGTGACTCGACCTCGCGCTCGAGCTCGCGGGCCTCTTTCGCGAGCGGGCGGCGACGGGCGAGCCGTGCCTGCCGATCCGCGCCGGCGCTCTCGCGCTGCGCGCGCCGCGCCTCCCTGTCCAGGGTGGCAGGTGCGTCCGGTTGCACGGCATCGGTCCTCGCGCGTCGCTCGACCAGCCACGCGAGGTAATCGTCCACGTCGCCGGAAAACTCCACCGCCCGGCCATCGGCGACGAGCAGGAAGCCGTCGCACACGGTGCGCAGCAGCGCGCGGTCGTGGGACACGAGTACCAGGCTGCCCTCGTACTCGGCCAGCGCCCGCGTGAGTGCGTGGCGCATCTCCAGGTCGAGGTGGTTCGTGGGCTCGTCGAGCAGCAGCAGGTTGGGCCGCTGCCGCACGATGAGCGCGAGGGCGAGGCGGGACTTCTCGCCCCCGGAGAATGCCCCCGTCGGCGCGTCCGCCATCGATCCCCGGAAGTCGAAGCCGCCGAGGTAGCTGCGCAGGTCGAGCTCCCGCGTCTGCCGCTCGGCGCGCACGAGGTGCTGCAGCGGTGACTCGTCGGGCCGCAACTGCTCGAGCTGGTGCTGCGCGAAGTAGCCGATCTTGAGGCCGTGGCCCTCGGTCCGGCCGCCCGACAGTGGCGCGAGGACGCCCGCGATGGCCTTGATCAGCGTGGACTTGCCCGCGCCGTTGGGCCCCAGCAGCCCGAGCCGTGCGCCGGGCCGGAGCGACATCTCGACATCGTCGAGGACCGGGCGTCCGGGGTAACCGAGCACCGCGTCGGCGAGCGCGAGCAGCGGGTCCGGCGAGCGCTCCGGCGCCGGAAACTCGAAGTCGAACGGGGCGTCGACGTGGGCCGGGGCAATCCGTTCCAGGCGGTCGAGTGCCTTCAGGCGGCTCTGCGCCTGGCGGGCCTTGCTGGCCTTGGCCCGAAAGCGTGCGATGAAGCCCTCCATGTGGGCGACTTCACGCTGCTGCTTCTCGTACATCGCCTGCTGCACGGCGAGGCGCGCTGCCCGCTGTTCCTCGAATGCCGAGTAGTTCCCCGTGTAGAGCGTGAGGCGCCGCGACTCGATCTGGGCGATGTGCGAGACACAGCCGTCGAGGAAGTCGCGGTCGTGGGACACGAGCAGCAGTGTCCCGCGCCAGTTGGCGAGCCAGCGTTCGAGCCAGACGACGGCGTCGAGATCGAGGTGGTTGGTGGGCTCGTCCAGCAGCAGGAGGTCCGCGCGGCTCGACAGCGCGCGGGCGAGATTCAGGCGCATGCGCCAGCCGCCGGAGAAATCCGCGACGGGCCGTTCGAGGTCCGTCGATCTCGAACCCGAGCCCCGCGAGCAGCGCAGCCGCGCGTGCGCGCGCCGAGTATCCGCTGATCGCGTCCAGCCGCGCGTGGCCTTCGGCCAGTGCGTGGCCGTCGTGATCGCGGTCGGCCTCGAGCAGTGCCCGCTCCACGCGAGCGCAGTTCGGTATCGCCGTCGAGCACGAATTCGATCGCCGGGCTGGGGAGGGACGGTGTCTCCTGGCTGACGCTGGCGATGCTCCAGGCGGGCGGAATTTCGCAATCGCCGCTCTCGGCGTGCAGTTCCCCGGCCAGGAGTGCAAAGAGGCTCGACTTTCCGCTGCCATTCGCGCCGACGAGGCCGACCCGCCAGCCGGTGTGAATCTGCAGGCTGGCGTCCTCGATGAGTGGCCGCGCGCCGCGCGCTAGCGTCAGTTGGCGGAGCAGGATCAAGGCCAGGCGCCTGTCGATGCGGGGAAGGGGGCGCATTCTAGCGACTGGCCCGCGCAACGGCGGGTTTCATGCGCTCGTGGCCGGAATCCGGCACAATTCGCATCCTCGCCCTGTCCGGCAGGCCTGCCGGGGACCTGGAGACCAGAAGCAGATGTCGTCGATGTGCCCAGTGCAGTCCTTCAAGTATTTCCGCTTTGCCCGGGTGCCCCTAGCGGCCTGGCTGCTCGTGGCGTCAGCTGCGTCCTTCGGGCAGGCGGCGCCTGCGGTGTCGACCGTCTTGGCGTTCAACTTGCCGTTCAACGGTTCGGCTCCGAACGGCGGCCTCGTGGAGGGCGCGGACGGGGGGCTGTACGGCACGACTGCAGCGTCGAACCTGGTTTCCGGCGGCCTCATCTACCGGTCGACGGTCAGCGGCTCCTCGGTGACGACGCTGCACCAGTTTGCCCTCACCGAGGGTTACGTGCCCAAGGCGGGGCTCCTGAAGGGCAGCGACGAGCTCCTGTACGGGTCGACCAGCCTCGGCGACCAGACGGTTGCCGATACCCCGGGCACGACATTCAGCCTTGCGCAGGACGGCACGGGATTCACGATCCTGCACCGCTTCGAGGCCTGGACGACGACGAACGTCTACGGCAGCCCGAAGAACGCGGATGGGGCGTACCCGGTGGCCGCGCTCATCGAGGGCAGCGACGGGTTCCTCTACGGCGTGACCAGTGCCGGGGGCACGAACGGCACGGGCGTGATCTTCCGCCAGCCCCGACAGCCCGTCGACAACTCGGATTTCCTGGTGCTGCACCACTTCGGGCAGGTCACCTCGGACCCGTCCGTCAGCATCCTGAAAAACGACGATGGAGCGAGCCCCGTGGGGGGGCTGCTGGCGGCTTCCGACGGCTATCTGTACGGCACGGCGTCCGGCGGCGGTGTCAATGGCCGCGGCACCATCTTCCGCATCCGGACGGACGGCACCGGGTTCGAGGTCGTGCACACATTCGCGGACCTGTCGAGCGGCAGCCCGGCGACCAACGTCGAAGGTGCGAACCCGAGGTCCGGCCTCACGGACGGGCAGAACGGACTGCTCTACGGCGTGACGAGCGCGGGCGGTGCTAATGGAGTCGGAACACTGTTCTCGCTCGATCCCGTGAGCGGGCTGCTCACCGTGCCCATGCCCCATGACTTCGAGACAGCCAACGGTGCCGGCCCGTCCGGCGCACTCACGCTCGGACTCGATGGCCGGCTCTACGGCGTGACGGCCAGCGGCGGCACCGACTCGAGTGGCACCGCGACCAATTTCGGCACGATCTATTCGATCGCGCGCGACGGCACGGGCTTCACGAAGCTCTACAGCTTCGACGGGACCAATGGATCCAGCCCGTCCGGCTCGCTGCTGCAACTCGACGCCAACACGTTCGTCGGCATCGCGGCGGGCGGAGGAAAGTGCAGCGGGGGCACGCTGTTCAGTTACAGCTCGACAGGCGCGACGGTTGTGGGCAACACGACCTGCGGCCAGAAGAAGCAGAACAAGTCGGGCGGCGGCGCGCTCGCGCCGGGGCTGTTGCTGCTCTTCGGCGCGCTCGGCCTGGCCCCGCGGCGCCGCAGGGACTGACCCAGGGCGCGGGGAGCGAGAGCGGCGATGGCGGAAAACCTGCTGCATCACCGCACCTGCTCGATCTGCGAGGCGATGTGCGGCATCGTCGTCGAGCACCGTGACGGGCAGGTACTCTCGATCAAGCCCGATCACGACGACGTCCTGAGCCGCGGCCACATCTGCCCCAAGGCGGTCGCGCTCAAGGACATCCACGAGGACCCGGATCGCCTGCGCCGCCCGGTGCGGCGCAGGGCAGACGGCTGGGAGGAAGTCTCCTGGCCGGAGGCCTACGACGAGATCGAGCGGCGCATCGGCGAGGTGCGCGCGCGTCACGGCAACGACGCGGTGGCCATCTACGCGGGCAATCCCGTCGTTCACAACCTGGGCGCGATGCTCGGCATCGGCGACTTCATCCGCGCGGTGCGCACCCGCAATCTCTACTCGGCCACGAGCGTCGACCAGCTGCCGCACATGATGGCGTCGCAGATGATGTTCGGGCACCAGTTCCTGATTCCGGTGCCCGACGTGGACCGCACGCAGTTGTTCGTCTGCATCGGCGGCAACCCGGTGGCTTCTGGCGGCTCGATCATGGGCGCGCCGGGCTTCGAGCGGCGTGTGGAGGCGCTCAGGGCGCGGGGCGGGCGCTTCGTTGTCATCGACCCGCGGCGCACCGAGTCGGCGCAGATCGCGGACGAGTACCTGCCGATCCGCCCGGGCACCGACGTCTACCTCCTGCTTGCGCTGCTCAAGGAAGCCTTTGCGACCGGTCCTTCCGACACAGGGCACCTCGGCGCGCTCGTCGATGGCGTCGAGCGACTGCGCGAGGCGGTCAGTGGCTACGACGCCGGGCAGCTTGCCGCGCGGACCGGTATTCCGGCGGCGCGCATAGCCGCGCTGGCCCGGGAAATCTGCGCCGAGCCGCGCGCGCTGGTCTACGGCCGCGTCGGCGCCTGCACCCAGGAGTTCGGCGGCCTGACGCTGTGGCTCATCTACTGCCTCAACCTGATCACGCGGCACATGGACGCGGCGGGCGGCATGATGTTCGCCGAGCCCGCCGTGGACCTCACGCGCGCCTACGGTTCGAAGGGCCACTACGACCGGTTCCGCTCGCGTGTCCGGGGACTGCCGGAGTTCGGTAACGAGCTGCCGGTCGCGACCCTGGCGGAAGAGATCCTCACCGGCGGCCCGGGGCAGGTACGTGCGCTCTTTACGGTCGCGGGCAACCCCGTGCTGTCGACGCCGAACGGTCGCCAGCTCGACCGCGCGCTCGAAGGCCTCGAGTTCATGGTCTCGGTGGATCCGTACATCAACGAGACCACGCGGCACGCGCACCTGGTCCTGCCGCCCACAAGTCCGCTGGAGCACGGCCACTACGACATCGCGCTGTCGGGATTCGCGGTGCGCAACGTCGCCAAGTACGCACCGGCTCTGTTCGAGCCGCCTCCGGGCACGATGCACGATCACGAGATCCTGGCCGAACTCGCGCTGCGGCTGCGTACGCAGCCGGGTTTCGAGCGAAACATTGCCTCCGCTCGCGGCGCGCTCGCGCGTCGGCTCGGGCCCGACGGTCTCCTCGACTGGATGCTGCGCACCGGCCGTTACGGGCAGGAGAACCGCGGTTCGCTGAGGGTCCTCGCGCGGCTGCCAGGATTCGCCGCCATGCGCAAGCAGCTCGAGGCGCCGGACCGTCGCCCGGAGGGCCTGAGCCTTGCGCGGCTGCGTGCATCCCCCCACGGCGTCGACCTGGGGCCGCTCGAGCCCTGCCTGTCGCGGCGGCTCGCGACTTCCGATGGACGCATCCAGCTCGCGCCCGAACCGTACGTGGCGGACCTTGCCCGCGCAGCGCAGAGTCTTGCGGAACCGGTGCCTGAACTGATGCTCATCGGGCGCCGGCACGTGCGCAGCAACAATTCGTGGCTGCACAACAGCCAGCGGCTGGTGAAGGGCAAGCCCCGCTGCACGTTGATGATCCACCCGGACGATGCAGCGCGGCGCGGTATCGAAGAAGGCGCGAAGGTTCGCCTGCGTTCGCGCGTGGGTGAGGTCGAGGTCGCTGCCGAGATCACGCCTGATGTGATGCCGGGCGTCGTCTGCCTGCCGCACGGCTGGGGTCACGATCGGCCGGGAGTGCGCCTCGGCATCGCCGCGCGCAATCCCGGCGTCAGCATCAACGACGTCGTCGATGATCGGCGGATCGACGCGCTGACGGGTAACGCGGTGCTGAATGGCACGCCGGTGGACGTGGAACCCGTTGGGGACTGTCCCCGGAGGGGACTGTCCCCAACCTGACGCCGGCGACTGTCCCCGCAGGGGACTGTCCCCAATCCGAGGCGTCGTTCGGGGGGGCAGTCCCTTGCGGGGACAGTCCCCAGCCGTTACCCGCCGCCCGGCACCACGTCCTTGAGGATCTCCAGCGGGTTCCACGATTTCTTCTTCTTCTTGGGTTCCGTAGGCGCCGGCGTCTCGCCCTCGGCCGGAGGCGGGGCATCCGTCATGCCTTCGCCGTCCGCACCCTCGGCGCCCGGCATGCCGGCCCCCTCCGGCATTCCCATCATGGTCGTCGTCATGGACTTCACCCGGAGCTTCACGTTCCACTCCGGCTCCCAGGCGATCTTCGGGTCGGTGGGGCGGGGTGGATAGGCCATGTTGAGGTCGGTGCCGTAGGCGATCGCGCGCAGCATGCCCTGGCCGGCGGCGTCCTTGGGGACCGCGCACTTCGTGGTCGTCGGCGGCAGCAGGACCTTCTCCTTGAGCCACTTGTCCACGGCGGAGTTGGTCTGGTAGTCGAACAGCCCAAAACCGCTGTCCGGCAGCTCGCTCGACGTCCAGATGACCATGCCGTTCTCTCCGCCCGGCAGCGCCCCCATGCTGCCGAGGAAGTAGGCGCGCGCCGTCGGGATGGCGTTCCACTCGAGTTGAACGAAGCCGGGCTGCGCCGACTGCTTGATCTTCAACTCCGGCATGATGTCCTGCGCCGCCGGGATGGAGAACTTGAAGCTCTCGGGCACGCCGTCCCCGGTGTACGCATGCTGCCCGACGATGGATGCACCCGCAGGGAACGCCCGCTTGTCGTCCTTGCTCGGCCAGATCGGCCGGCCCGCGGCCGCGTGCGCGCCGCGCTGCGTCGCGTGGCGGGACTCGAAGAACTTGCCCAGCTCGGCGATGGTCGCGGTCTCGAGGTTCACGATCTTCGGCTGGCCGGGGCGAACCGTCTCGGAGCAGCCCCAGTACATGACGAGCTTGCCCTTGGGCGGCTCGGACGTGTAGTCGGTCGGGGATTCGTCATCGACCCTCGGAGCGGGCTTGGGCTGGGCGGGTGTCTGCAGCTGCAAGGTCGGCGCGAGCCCGGTCGCCGCCGGCACGCTCTGCAGCGCCTGCTGCAGGTTCGGGTTGCGGCTGGTGTAGAGCGTCACGTCCATCCAGCGTCCGGCGGTGCCGGTCTGCGTGTAGCCGAATTCCGCCTTGGCCTTCTGGCCGCCGCCCATCATGGCGCCGAGCGTGGCATTCATCATGCCCTGGCCCATGCCGCCGCCCATGCTGAACCCTGAGAAGGTGGCGACGTCGATCCACGCCTGCGAGATCGGGGGCTTGACGACCTGCCTGGGTTCGGACGGCGCGGCAGCGCCCGCCGAAACTGCCACGGCGACGGCCGACAGCGGTGCAATCGCCCGGGATACGCGGTTCCACATGGCAGTTCTCCCTGGTCGAGTGAGGCCCAATGGTCGCGCAGACGCACAGGCACTACAAGCCCGCTGCACGCGACGGGCCGGCGGCCCCGTTTGCAGGTGCCTATAGTGCGGGGCGGCTGTAGGATTACGCACCAAACCTTTAATCGAGCGGCGATCTCAAAGCCCGGTCGCCGTCCAATTCCGAGGCAACACGTGAGCGCCGAGCGCCGATCGGTCCTGCACAGCTGGTCCATCCAGTCGCAATGGGACGCGCCGACGGTGGTCGGCGGACGGGGTGCGCGCTTGCTGCTCGAAGACGGGCGCGAGGTGCTCGACATGAGCAGCCTCGCGGAGTGCAGCAACCTCGGTCACCAGCACCCGAAGCTCGTGGCGGCGATCCGCGCCCAGGCGGAACGCTTGTGCTTCGTGACCAACTCATGGGGCGCCGCCCCGCGCGCCGAGCTGGCCATCCGCCTGCTGGAACTGTCCGGCTTCGAGGGTGGCCGCGTGTTCTTCACCCTCGGTGGCGCCGACGCGAACGAGCACGCGGTCAAGATCGCGCGCCAGGCCACCCGCAAGCCGCGGGGCGTGGTCATCGCGCGCGACCGCTCGTACCACGGCTCGACCCACCTCGCGATGGCGCTGTCGGGCGACTCGCGGACCCGCGCGCAGATCGACCCGGACGCATTCGGCGTGACCCACGTCGACCCTCCGTACGCCTATCGCTGCACGTTCGGGAGCCGCGATGCGGCGGAGTGCGGCTCGCTCGCGGCCGCCGCGGTCACCGGGCGCATCGCTCACTTCGGCGTCGAGCGCATTGCCGCCGTGATCATGGAGCCGAACGCCGGTTCGAACGGCATCGTCGCACCCGACAATTTCTGGCCGGAACTGCGCAGTGCGGCCGGCGACGCCGGCGTGCTGCTGATCGCGGACGAGGTCATGAGCGCGTTCGGACGCTGCGGCGAGTGGTTCGCATGGCAGCGACACGGCGAGGCCGGCCGCCCCGACATGATGACCCTCGCCAAGGGCCTGACCGGCGCGGCGCTGCCGCTCGGCGCCGTGGTGCTGTCGGCGTCGGTCGCGGCCGCGGTCGAGAACGAGATGCTCCTCACGGGCCTCACCTACTGCGGCCACCCGCTGTCCTGCGCGGCAGGCGTGGCGGCGCTCGAGGCCTATGCCGAGGACGGATTGATCGAGCGCTCGCGGCGGCTCGGCGCGGCGATGAAGCGCGAACTCGACGCCATGGCCGAACGCCACGCGGTGATCGGCGAGGTGCGCGGTGGTCACGGCCTGTTCGCGGTGGTCGAGTTGGTGCGCGACCGCCTGACGCGCGAGCCGCTCGCGCCCTGGCCGCAGGGCGCGCCGCAGCTCGCAGCACTCGTCGCGGCTGCAATGGAGCAGGGCGTCTCCTTCGCAAGCCGGGGCAACCTCATCCTCCTTGCGCCGCCGCTCGTCATCGACGAGCGGGAACTCGCGGACGCGCTCGCGCTCCTCGACCGGCTGCTCGCGCGTTTCTTTCCATCCAGCTGACGGTGCCGAACCATGAGTTTCCATCTCACCTATGCAACCATGTTCGATTCGCCGGAGGCGATGCATGACCGCTTCGAGGCTGCGCTCGCCGCGGTCCGCTCAGGGCTGGGCGCCCGGCACGACCTCTACATCGACGGCGCCGACGTGTCGGCCACGGCGACCGCACCGCGCCCGAGCCCGATCGACCTCGACATCAACCTCGGCCACTTCGCCGTGGCGGACCGCAGCCAGGTCGACCGTGCGATGCAGGCGGCCCGGGCCGCCTTTCCCTCGTGGCGCGCGACCCCGATCGCCGATCGCGTGCGGCTCGTGCGGCGAGTGGGCGAGATCATGCAGGAGCGCGTCTACGACATCGCCGCCGCACTCTCGCTCGAGGTGGGGAAGAACCGCCTGGAAGCGCTGGGCGAGGCACAGGAGACGGTGGACTTCTTCAGCCACTATGCCGGCGACTTCGAATCGCACGCGGGCTACGAGCACGTGCTGCCGAACGACCCGCTGACGGGCTGGGTGTCACGCAACCGGAGCGTGATGCGGCCGCACGGGGTGTGGGTGGTGATCGCGCCGTTCAACTTCCCGCTGGCGCTCGCGGGCGGGCCGGTGGCCGCCGCGCTCGTGACTGGCAACACGGTGGTGGCGAAGGGCGCGAGTGACACGCCCTGGGCCGGGCGGCTGCTCGCCGACTGCGTGCGCGATGCCGGGCTTCCGGCGGGCGTGTTCAATTACCTCTCGGGCCCGGGGCGCGATACGGGCGAGGCACTGGTCGAGCATCCGCACACCGCAGGAATTACCTTCACGGGTTCGGCGGCCGTCGGCATGCGGATCCTGGGTCGCATGGCTGGTGGCGCCTGGCCGCGTCCCTGCATCGCCGAGATGGGCGGCAAGAACCCGTGCATCGTTACCGGACGCGCCAATCTCGATCACGCGGCGCAAGGCATCGTGCGCTCGGCCTACGGCATGGGCGGGCAGAAGTGCTCGGCCGCTTCGCGTCTCTACGTCGAGGCCGGAGTCGCGGACGCATTGCTCGAGCGGCTCACGAAAGCGATCGGCGCCATCCGCATTGGCGATCCGCTGCGGCGCGAGAACTGGCTAGGCCCCGTCGTGAATGCCGCGGCGTATGCGAGCTACGCGCGCTACGTCGAGGAACTGCGTGCCGGCGGCGCGCGCTTCCTCGCAGGCGGCCGGCAGCTTCGCGAAGGCGCCCTCGCGCGCGGCTACTACGTCGAGCCGGTGCTCGCGGAAGCGCCGCTCGCCCATCGCCTGTGGAAGCACGAGATGTTCCTGCCAGTCCTCACGGTGCACCGGGTACGCGATCGCGACGAGGCCATGGCGCTCGCCAACGATTCCGACCTCGGCCTCACCGCGGGCTTCTACGGCGCAGCCGACGAGGTGCCGTGGTTCCAGGAGAACATCGAGGCGGGTGTCACCTACGCCAACCGCCCGCAGGGCGCGACCACGGGCGCGTGGCCCGGCTACCAGCCGTTCGGCGGCTGGAAGGGGTCGGGCTCCACCGGCAAGGCGATCGCGTCCTTCTACTATCTTGCGCAGTACCTGCGCGAGCAGTCGCGCACGGTCGTGGAGCACGAATGACGCAGTTCCTCCCGCTGGCGGCGGCGATCGAGGAGTACGTGGCCGACGGCGCGTGCATCGCGCTCGAGGGCTTCACGCACCTGATCCCGTTCGCGGCAGGGCACGAGATCGTCCGGCAGGCGAGGCGCAGGTTGCACCTCGTCCGCATGACGCCGGATCTCGTCTACGACCAGTTGATCGGCATGGGGTGCGCGAGCCGCCTCACGTTCTCGTGGGGCGGCAATCCGGGCGTGGGCTCGCTGCACCGGTTGCGCGACGCTGTCGAGAAGGGCTGGCCGTCGCCGCTCGAGCTGGACGAGCACACGCACGCCGGGATGGCGGCTGCGTACTGCGCCGGGGCGGCGCGGCTTCCGTTCGGGATGCTGCGCGGCTACATCGGCACCGACCTCACGGAGGTCAATCCGAGGATCCGCAGCGTCGAGTGCCCGTTCACGGGCGAGCGGCTCGCCGCGGTGCCGGCGATCAATCCCGACGTCACGATCCTGCACGCGCAGCGCGCGGACCGCGAGGGCAACGTCGCGCTCAGCGGTATCGTGGGCGCGCAGCGCGAGGCGGCGCTCGCGGCGCGCTCGCTGGTGATCACCGTGGAGGAGATCGTCGAGTCGCTGCCGCCGGCGATGAACTCGATCGTGCTGCCGCACTGGGTGGTGCACGCCGTGGCGCACTGTCCCGGCGGGGCCTACCCCGCATACGCGCAGGGTTACTACGGCCGGGACAACGCCTTCTACCAGCGATGGGACGGCATCGCCCGCGAGCGCGAGGGCTTCCAGGCCTGGATGCAGCGGCACGTACTCGGGAGCCGCGACCACCGCGAGTTCCTCGCGAGCCTGGAGGGCGCGGCATGAGCGGCTACACGCGCGACGAGATGATGACCGTGGCCGCGGCGCGGCTGCTCTGGGACCGCTGCGTGTGCTTCGTGGGGATCGGACAGCCGAGCGCGGCCTGCAACCTGGCGCGGCTCACTCACGCACCGGGCATCGTGCTCATCTACGAGTCAGGCACCATCGGCACCCGCCCCGACGTGCTGCCGCTCTCGATCGGCGACGGTGAACTCGCGGAGACGGCGAGTTGCGTCGTGCCGCTGCCGGAGATCTTCAGCTACTACCTGCAGGCCGGCAGGGTCGACGTCGGCTTCCTCGGGGCGGCGCAGATCGACCGCTACGGCAACCTGAACAGCACGGTCATCGGCGACTACGACGCGCCGGCGACGCGGCTGCCCGGGGCGGGAGGAGCGACCGAGATCGCGGCCCACGCGCGCAGCACCTTCGTGATGCTGAAGGCAACCAGGCGCAGCTTCGTCGAGCGGCTCGACTTCAGGACCAGCGCCGGATTCCTCGAGGGGGGCGACTCCCGCGAACTCTCCGGCGCCACGGGCGCGGGCCCCGTCTCGGTGATCACCGATTTCGGGGTCCTCGCGCCGGATCCGCAAAGCCGCGAGCTCCAGCTCAGTGCGCTCTTCCCGGACGCAACCGTCGAGGAGGCCCGGGCGGCGGTCGGCTGGCCGCTCGGCATCGCGGCCGAGGTCGGCAGGATCGAGGCGCCCTCTGCCGCGGAACTCGCTACCCTGCGCGAACTGCACGCCCGCACGCGCGCGGCGCACGCCCGACCCGTGCACCTCCCGGCGTGAGCTACAGAATTCAATCGAAGGAGACAATCGTGAGCAACCAGCACATCAAGACCGAGCTTCCGGGCCCCAAGGCTCGCGCACTGCTCGAGCGCGACCGGGTCGTCGCCTCGCCTTCGTACCCGCGCGACTACCCCTTCGTGATGTCGCACGGTCGCGGCACGGAAGTGTGGGACGTGGACGGCAATCGGTTCCTCGACTTCGCCGCGGGCATCGCGGTGTGCGCCACGGGGCACGCACACCCGGAGGTCGTCGCGGCGGTAAAGAGCGCGGCGGACAAGTTCCTGCACATCTCGAGCGACTACTGGCACGAGAATTTTACGACGGTGAACGAGCGCCTCGCGGAAATCGCGCCGATGGGCGAGCCGGTCATGAGCTTTCTCGGCCAGTCGGGAACCGAGGCGGTCGAGGGAGCGATCAAGCTCGCGCGCTACGTGACGGGCCGGCCGAGATTCATCGGCTTCCTGGGCAGTTTTCACGGCCGGACCATGGGGTCGCTGTCCTTCACCTCGAGCAAGGTCACCCAGCAGAAAGGCTTCGCGCCCACGATGCCGGGCGTCACGCACGTGCCGTACCCGAACACCTACCGGCCGCTGCTCGCGGGCTCGGACCAGGGCAAGGCGGTGCTCGACTACATCCGCATGCTCTTCGAACGCAACGTGCCGCCGTCCGAGGTCGCGGCGATCCTGGTCGAGCCGCTGCAGGGCGAGGGCGGCTACCTCGTCCCGCCCGCCGGCTTCCTGGCGGGCCTGCGCGCGCTCTGCGACGAACACGGAATCCTGCTGATCTGCGACGAGGTGCAGTCGGGCATCGGCCGCACTGGCCGCATGTTCGCCATCGAGCACTGGGGCGTGCGCCCCGACATCGTGACCAGCGCCAAGGGCCTCGGGTCAGGGCTGCCGATCGGCGCGGTGATTGCGAAGCGCTCGATCATGGAGAAGTGGGGGAGGGGTGCGCACGGCAATACCTATGGCGGCAACCCGCTCAGCTGTGCCGCCGCGATCGCGACCATCGACCTCGTGAAGCGCGAGTACATGGCGAACGCCGCGCGCATGGGCGAGCACTTCACGAGCCGGCTGCGCGAGCTGGCGCGCGACTACGCGTGCATCGGCGAGGTCCGCGGCCAGGGGCTGATGATTGGAATGGAGTTGATCGAGCCGGGTCCCGAGCGTGCGCCGGCACGGGCGCTGTGCGATGCGCTCGTCACCCGCGGCTACCACAACGGGCTGATCCTGCTCTCCTGCGGCGTGAGCACGCTGCGCTTCATGCCGCCGCTCTGCGTGACCGCGGCGGAGATCGACGAGGCCGTGCAGCTGCTGCGCAAGAGCCTCGACGAAGCGCTCGCGGGGCGCAAGGCTTGAGGCGTCCGGCGCTCGCAGTTACGGCGCTCGCGATGGTGGCGGGCCTTGCCGTGGGTGGCGAGGCCCGCGCCGATCGCGAGGCCGTGCTGAAGCAGGTGGACCTGCCGCATAACTATTACTGGCGGGAGCTGTACCTGCCGCAGCTCACGGCCGGGCCGTCGGCGGCGAGTTTCACGCCGGATGGCAAGGCGCTCGTGTACAGCATGGAAGGATCGCTCTGGCGGCAGGCGATCGATTCGACGGAAGCCGTCGAGATCACGCACGCGAAGGGCGCGTACGACTACCAGCCCGACGTGTCGCGCGACGGACGCTTCGTGGTCTTCGCCCGCTACGACGGTGCCGCGGTCGAATTGTGGCGCCGCGACCTCGAGAGCGGGCAGGAAAGCAGGCTTACGACCGGCGGAGACGTCAACGTCGAGCCGCGGCTCTCGCCGGACGGTCGCAGGCTCGCCTGGGTCTCGACCCGCGGCACCGGGCACTTCAATCTCTTCGTCGCCGACATCGACGCCGCCGGCCTGCATGGCGCGAAGCCGCTGCTGGGCGAGCGTCGCAGCGACATTGATCGCTATTACTACTCGGCCGTCGACCATGCGGTGAATCCCTCCTGGTCGCCGGACGGGTCGACGATCTACTTCGTGAGCAATGCCGAGGTTGCATGGGGCTCGGGTGACCTCTGGGCCGTGCCGGTCGCGAATCCGGCCGACCGGCGGGTGGTCCTCCGCGAGGAGACGACCTGGAGCGCGCACCCGGAAGCGGCGCCGTCCGGCTCGAGGTTGCTCTACAGCAGCTACCACGGCCGGCAGTGGCACCAGCTGTGGCTCACCACCGTGGACGGCGCGGCGCCGCTGCCGCTGACTTTCGGCGACTACGACAACCGCAACGCACGGTGGTCGCCAGACGGTGCGCGCGTGCTCTATGTCAGCAACGAGCACGGCAGCACGTCGCTGGTGGTCCAGGACGTCATCGGCGGCGCGCGGCGCGAAATCGTCGCGTCGGAGCGGCGCTACATGATGCCGCGCGCGAAGCTCACCCTCGACATCGTCGATGCCGCGGGCCAGCGCACGCCGGCGCGGGTGTCGGTGCTCGCGAGCGACGGGCGCGCCTATGCGCCGCGCGATGCCTGGATGCACGGCGACGATGGATTCGACCGCAGCCGGCAAACCCAGGAGACGCATTACTTCCACTGCTCACCGCCCTGTGTCCTGGAGGTGCCGGTCGGAGCGGCGACCGTCATGGTCCAGCATGGATTCGCGACGATTCCGTGGGCGGTCGCCGTCAAGCTCGAGGCGGGACGCGATGTGAGCCTGCGCGCGGAACTGGCGCGGCAGGACCTGCCGCCGGAATTCGGGCGCTTCGTCAGTGCCGACCTGCACGTGCACATGAACTATGGCGGCCAGTACCGCAACACGCCGGAGCACTTGGCCGCGCAGGCCGAGGCCGAGGACCTGAACCTCGTCTACAACGTCATAGTGAACAAGGAAGAGCGCGTGCCGGACGTCGCCCGGTTCCGACCGGGCAAGGACCCTGCGAGCAGGGACAACGTCGTCATCATGCAGGCGCAGGAATTCCACACCAGCTTCTGGGGGCACCTCGGGCTGCTGTACCTCTCCGATCACCTGATCACGCCGGACTTCGCGGCCTACAGGCACACGGCGATGGCGAGCCCCTATCCTTACAACGGCGTAATCGCGGACCTCGCCCACCAGCAGGGTGGGCTCGTGGGCTACGTGCACCCGTTCGATTTCCCGGTGGTGCCGGAGAAGGAAAAATCGCTGAGCCACGAGCTGCCGGCGGACGTGATCGCGGGCAAGGTCGACTATCTCGAGATCGTCGCGTTCTCGGACCACAGGGCAACGGCGGAGGTGTGGTACCGCCTGCTCAACCTCGGCTTCAAGCTGCCTGCCGGCGCCGGCACGGACGCCATGGCGAACTACGCCTCGCTCCGCGGCCCGGTGGGATTGAATCGCGTGTTCCTGGACACGGGCGGCAAGCTCGACCCCGAGGCCGCGCGCGCCGCGCTCAAGGAAGGTCGCAGCTTCGCCAGCAACGGCCCGCTGCTCGGCCTCGAGATCAGTGGCGCGAAGCCCGGCGATACTATCCATGGAGGAATGTCTGGTGCCAGGCACCGATTTTCCGTCGCGATGCGCTCGCCGGTCGCAGTGGACCACCTCGAGATCGTGCAGAACGGCAAAGTCCTGCGTGCCTTCGCCCTGAAGGGCGACCGCACGCGCTTCGACGCCGAGGGGGACCTCGAGATCGAGGGCGACGGCTGGATCGTGCTGCGGGCGTGGAACGACCACGCAGACCCCCAGGTGCTGGACATCTATCCCTACGCGACGACGAGTCCGGTGTACCTCGAGGGATTCGGGCCGCGGCCGGATTCGCGGCAGGACGCCGCGTACTTCGTCACCTGGCTCGACCGGGTCATCGAGGCGGCACGCTCGCGCGACGGCGACTACAACGACGCGCGCGAGAAGCAGTCGACACTCGATTACCTTGCCCAGGCACGCGCGGCCTACGCCGCACTTGCGGCAGGCAATGGCCGCTGACGACCTCGGCCGAGGAACCACCCGCAATGAATGTTACGACGATCAAGCCCCTGGACGAGGCTCTGTGCAGGGCCCACGCCCTGGATGCCCGCCATTACCTCGGCGCAGCAGCGTTGGAGACCGACCGTCGCGCCGTATTCGGGCACTCCTGGCAGCTCGTCGCGCACCGCGAACAGCTCGCAGAGGCGGGCGACCACGTGGTCGAGGTCATCGCGGGTACGCCGGTGATCCTGCTCCGCGGACGCGACGGGGTGCTGCGGGCGTTCCCGAACGTCTGCCGGCACCGGGCCGGTCCGCTCGCGCACTGCAGCGGCAAGGGCATGCACAACCTGCGCTGCAAGTACCATGGCTGGCTCTACGACCAGGAGGGCAGGCTGATCGGCGCCCCGGAAATGCAGGACGCCGAGGAGTTCGCCATCGGCGACATTCGCCTGCCACCGCTGCGAGTCCGGGAGTGGCAGGGCCTGGTCTTCGTCGCGCTCAGCGAGGACGTCCCCGACTTCGACGCCGTCTACGCAGGCATCGCCGAGCGCATCGCGCCAGTCGACCTGGCCACCATGAGGTTCACGCGCCGCGACGTCTTCGACGTAGCGTGCAACTGGAAGGCGTACGTGGATAACTTCCTCGAGGGCTATCACCTGCCGCTCGTCCACCCCGGGCTCTCGCGGCTGCTGGACTACCGCGCCTACGACGTGGACCTCTTCCCTGGTATTCGGTGCAGCATTCTCCGTTGCGGAACGCCGACGCGGTCTACGGCGACGGCGAGGCGCTGTATTTCTTCGTGTATCCCAACGTCATGCTGAACGTGATGCCCGGGCGCATGCAGACCAACCGCGTCCTGCCCCTCGGGCCCGATCGCTGCCGGGTCGAGTTCGACTACTACTATCAGCAGGACCCCGGCGCCATGGCCAGGATCGACGAGGACCGCGCGTTCAGCGACGCGGTCCAGCACGAGGACATCGTGATCTGCGAAGCCGTGCAGAAGGGTCTCGCCTCCGGGTTCTACGAGGCCGGCCGCCTGAGCCCGAAGCGCGAAAAGGGCGTGTGGCATTTCCACGAGCGGCTGCGCGAAGCCTACGCGCGCGACCGGCGGTGCAGGAGCAGGCGCAGTGAGCGAACACGTCGCGGTGCCGGTCGCGAAGTCCGGGAAGGAACTCGGCTTCTGGATGTGCACGGCGCTCGTGATCGGCAACACGATCGGCATGGGGATTTTCCTGCTGCCGGCATCGCTTGCGCCGTATGGATTCAACGCGCTCATCGGCTGGGGCATCACGGTCACGGGCATGACGGTGCTGGCGCGGGTGTTCGCGCGGCTGGCGCGGATCTTTCCCGGACGCCGACGGGCCATACGTGTACCTGCGTTCGACACTGGGCGAGTGGCCGGCGTTCATGGCGCTCTGGTGCTACTGGATCTGCTGCTGGATGACGAATGCCGCGCTTGCGGTGGGGGTCGTGGGCTACCTGCAGGCGGTTGTACCCGCTCTCAGCTCAATGCCGCCGGCGGTGCCGGCGGTGGCGGCGGTGTGGTTCTTCGTCCTGCTGAACCTGCTGGGCGCGCTCACCGGCGGGCGGGTGCAGGTGGTCACGACGGCGTTGAAACTGCTGCCCATGGCGGCGGTGATCCTGCTTGGCGTCTGGCTCCTGTTCGCCGATCCGGGCACGTACACACAGCACGTGCCCGCCACGCCCGTGACGCTCGGCGCGCTGATGGCGGCCTCGACGCTCTCCGTGTACGCGATGACCGGGGTCGAGTCGGCCGCGGTGCCCGCCGGTCGCGTCCGCGACGCGGCCCGGGTGATCCCACGCGCGACCATGGTGGGCACGCTGCTCACGGCGGGGATTTACGTCGCGGTCTCCGCGGTCGCGATCATGCTGATCCCGCAGGACGAACTCGCCGCCTCCACGGCGCCGTTCGCGGACCTGCTGGACCGCTACCTGCACGCGGGCAGCGGGCGCTGGCTCGCGGTGTTCGTGGTCGTGAGCGGTCTCGGCGCGCTGAACGGCTGGACGCTGCTGGTCGGGGAACTCACGCGGACCATGGCGACGCACGGGCTGCTGCCGCGCGCACTTGCGGCGACGAACGGGCGGGGTGCCCCGGTCGCCGGACTGCTCGCGACCGCGGCGCTCGCTACCGTGATGGTGCTGATGAGCTACAGCGGCAACCAGACGCTGGTACAGGGCTTCACGTTTCTCACGCTGGTCGTGACTGCCGCGAACATGCCGCTCTACATGTTCTGTGCGCTGGCGCTGGCGGTTGCCTGGAGGCGGGGCCTCAGGACGCCGCGCGACCTGCTCGTGCTCGGGGTGCTCGGCACGGCCTACACGGTCTTCGCGCTCGCGGGCATGGGCCACGAGCCGTTCCTGTGGGCCGTGGCCCTGGGTCTGGCCGGGCTGCCGTTCTACGCGCTGCTGCGCAGGGGCTCAAAGGGAGCGGCCACAGGCTGACGCGGCGGGATTGCCGGTCCTGCGGGACAGTGAGGCAGCCGCGGCGGGCGCCGCGAGCGAGTCGCGTAGTTACGCCGAGGCGCCCGACTTGAGCACGATCCGCGCGGCGTTCCGGCCGCTGACGCCGCTCACGCCGCCGCCACCGTGCACGCCGCTGCCGCAGAGGTAGAGACCGTCCACCGGCGTGCGGTGATCCGACCAGCCCGGCATGGGGCGCATGAAGAACAGCTGGTCCAGGATCAGCTGGCCGTGATTCAGGTCGCCCTCGGTCAGACTCCAGGTCTGCTCGAGGTCCACCGGCGTGACC
This sequence comes from uncultured Gammaproteobacteria bacterium, assembly GCA_963706755.1. Classification (GTDB taxonomy): domain Bacteria; phylum Pseudomonadota; class Gammaproteobacteria; order Steroidobacterales; family Steroidobacteraceae; genus RPQJ01. Next base: position 18,413 of record CAVPNH010000002.1, on the reverse strand, counting down.
GACCGGACCTCGCGCACGCGCTCGCGGAAGCCGGGGAATCGCGCGGCGACGGTGTCGAGCGCGACGCGCTCGAGCGTGCCGCGCATGTCGACCCAGCTGGACTGCCTCAGGCGGTACGGGGCGAACTGGAAGTGGATCGACACGACGTCGCCCGAGGTCGTGACCTCGACGTACGGCTCCTGCGACATCTCGCCGTACTTCGCCGCGTCGTAGGCCCGTTCCAGGTACTTGATCGTCGGCGCGACGACGATCGTGCCCTCGGGCAGCCCATGCCCGCCCTCGGTGCGGACGTGCACCTTGGCGACCGAGCCGCGCATCTTGATCGACTGCGTCTGCCACACGAATTCCGGCGGAAGCTCCGGCGCACCCACGAGGCCGAGCAGCGTCCGACGCGGGTCGGCGCCCGACACCACGGTCGTCGCGGCGATTTCCTCGCCGCTTTCGAGGCGAACGCCACGAACCTGCTGGCGCTCGACGAGGATCTGCGCCACCGGCGAATCGGTGCGCAGTTGTCCGCCCGCAGCCTTCAGTGCCGCGGTGAGGGACTCGACGATTCGCGCCGCGCCGCCCGCGGGCAGTCGATGCGCGGGTCCACCCCGATTCAGCCAGTTGTGGACCAGCGTGTATCCGCCGCCGGCGGACATGGATCCCATGGTCACGCCGTGGATCGCGAGCGCGCCGATCGCAGCCTTGAGCGGCTCCGACTCGAACCATTCCTCAGCGAACTCCTGCGCGGACATCGGCAGGGAGCGTATGAACAGGAACATGTCCTTGCGGCCGAGCTTGCGCAGCTTCCAGCCGAGCGACGCCAGCGGCCAGCCATCGGCACGAATGTCGGCGTTGGCCATGCGCGGCATGGGCGTGCGCTGGGCGGCGTCGAGGAAGCGCGGCGGCCGTGTCCATGAACTGCACGAACTCGGGCCAGCGCGTCGCGTCGCGGGCGGACAGGCGGCCGATGGACTCCAGCGTCGCCGTATCGCTGGCGCTGGCGGAGAGCCGCAGCATGCCGCCGTCCGGCAGCACCGACACCCAGGCGGCGCCCAGCGCTGATTCGCCCGTATACCCGTGACTTGCGAGGCCGAGGTCGCGAACGACATCGGGCCGCAGCCGGCCACCCGGATGCAGCGACTGCGATGCGAACGCCGCAGAGCGCGAGTCGCCGGCCAGCTGTCCGCCCGGCACGTCGCGGCGCTCGAGCACCAGTACCTTGCGGCCGGATTTCGCGAGGTACGCGGCGGCAACGAGGCCATTGTGACCCGCGCCGATGACGATGATGTCTGGGTTCGTCATGGTGGGGCCTACCGCCAGTCCTTGAGAACTTCCATCGCCGCCAGCTGGCCGTTCGCACCCATGATGCCGCCGCCGGGGTGCGCGCCCGAGGCGCCGTAGTAGTAGCCGGGCAGGGGCGTGCGGAAATCCGCCCACTGCGGCGCGGGACGCAGGAAGAAGAGCTGGTGCAGCAGCAGCTCGCCGTGGAAGATGTTGCCGCCGGTGATGCCGGCCGTGTCCTCGATGTCCTTCGGCGTGATCACCTGCTTGCCGACGATGGCGCGGCGGATGTTCGGCGCGTGCCGCTCGATCGTGGAGATGACCGCCTCGCCGAATGCGTCGCGCTTGGCGTCGTCCCAGCCGCCCTCGATGTCGTAGGGGGCGTACTGCACGAAGCAGGACATGACGTGGTGGCCGGGCGGCGCCATGTCGCGGTCGATCATCGAGGGGATGATCGAGTCGATGTAGGGGCGCTGCGAGAACCGGCCGTACTTCGCGTCGTCGTAGGCGCGCTCGATGTAGTCGATGCTCGGGCTGAACGAGATCGCGCCCCGATGCAGGGGGCCGTCGCCCGGCAGGCAGGTGAACTGCGGCAGTTCCGACAGCGCGAGATTCACCTTGCCCGAGGACCCGCGGATCCGGAAGTTGCGGATGGCCTGGACGAACTCGTCGGGCAGGTGCTTCGGTTCGAGGAACTGCAGGAAGCTGCGCTTGGGGTCGACGGCCGACATCACGACCTTCGCGCGCAGCTCGTCGCCATTGGCAAGTGCCACGCCAGTGGCGCGGCCGCCCTTTACCAGCACCTTCGCGACGGGGGCGTTGTAGCGGATCTCCACGCCGAGCGCGCGGGCGGAGCGCGCAATGGCCTCCGCGATGCCGCCCGTGCCGTCCTTGGCGAAGCCCCAGGCGCGGAAGGCGCCGTCGATCTCGCCCATGTAGTGGTGCAGCAGCACGTAGGCCGTGCCGGGCGAGCGCGGCCCCAGGAAGGTGCCGATGATGCCGCTCGCGGACTTGGTGCCCTTGAGCGGGTCGAACTCGAACCACTCGTCGAGCAGGTCACCCGCCGACTGGGTCATGAGCTTGGCGATCCGGTACCGCTCCTGCTCGCTCATCGAGGCGCCGATGCGGCCGAGCTTCAGCAGGCCCGCGAGGTCGCGCCAGCTCATCGAGGAGGGATCGGGCGGCACCACGCTCAGCATCGGCTTGATCGCCTTCGCGGCGCGGGCCATCACGCGCGAGTACTCGTCCACCGCCTCTGCATCCCGCGGCGAATGACGGTAGATCTCGCGGCGTGTCAGGTCGTGGTCGTCCCATGCGGCAAGGTAGTCGCCGTTGTCCATCGGCGTGACCGTGCTCGGCAGCGGCAGGATCTTGAGCCCGTGCCTCGGCAGCTCGAGGTCGCGGATGATGTCGGGCCTGAGCAGGCTCACGACGTACGAGAATTCCGTGAAGCGATAGCCGGGGAAAATCTCCCGGGTGACGGTGGCGCCGCCGACGCGGTCGTTGCGCTCGAGCACCACGACCTTCTTGCCTGCACGTGAGAGATAGGCCGCGGCGATCAGGCCGTTGTGACCCGCACCGATGACGATCGCGTCGTAGCTGCCGGCGCTCATGGAAACTCCCGCAACGCAGGCGACGAACGCCCGCGGCCGGCGGCGGTATGCCGTGGTGTCGTCATTTCTTCTTCCACGGCGGGTCGTAAAAGGGCAGGGTGACTACGGTGCCCGGCGCGTACCGGCGCTTGTGCTCGGCCGTGATCTCGATCTCGACGCGCGTGCCCGGCTCGAAGTGCGGCCGCTCGAGGTGCACGAGTGCGATGTACTTCTTGAGGACCGGCGACCAGGTGCTCGTCGAGGCGTAGCCGACCTGTTGACCTTCGCGCATGACTGGCAGGCTGCCGCGCACGGCCGTGCCCGGGATCTGCGGTGGCAGGCCGACCGAGCCGTAGACCTTCTCGAGACCCTCCCAGTCCACCTCGAGGCCGACCAGCTTCCAAGCCGAGCCCTCCCGGGCCTCGCGCTCGAGTGCCCGCCGACCGACGAAGTAGCCGGGCTTGTCGAGGGCGACCGTCCAGCCGAGGCCCATTTCGAACGGGGAGGATTTCTGTCCGGCAATCCACGCGTGATTGGCGGCGGTGTAGTCCACGTCGAGCATGAAGAGGCCGGCTTCCACGCGCGCCATGTCCATGGCGAGGATGCCGCAGGGCACGATGCCGTAGTCGGCGCCGGCCGCCATGATGGCGTCCCAGACGGGGAGCGCATCGGCCGCGTCCATCCAGATCTCGTAGCCCAGGTCGCCGGTGTAGCCCGTGCGCGAAATCGAAACCGCCTTGCCCTGGAGGCGGTTCTCCGCCATGCGGAAGAACTTGAGCCCGTCGAGCGAGGTCTCGCAGCAGCGGTTCAGGATTGCGCGGGCCTTCGGTCCCTGCAGGCTCAGCGCCGCCGTCTGTTCGGTGATCTCGGTGATCGTGACCTGCATGCCGACCGCGTTCATGTGGAGCCAGCGGAGCGACGGCTCGGCGGCGGTAACGCGGAAGCTCTGCTCGCCGAGGCGCGTCACCGTGCCGTCGTCGAGCAGCTTGCCCTCGTCGTCGCACCAGCCGGTGTAGTAGACCTGCCCGACAGCGAGCTTGGCGATGTCGCGGGTGATGATGCGGTCGAGAAGCCGAGCGGCGTCGGGCCCCTCGATCAGGTACTTCATGAGCGGCGAGACGTCGATGAGCGCCGCGGCGTCGCGGATCGCCCAGTACTCGCGGTCGATGCCGAGGTCGTAGGAGCCGACGGTAATGCAGCCGCCCCAGCGCCGCCAGTTCTGCGGCAGGCACAGCGGCGCGATGCGCTCGTGGAACGGCGTCCGCTTGAGCTGGTACAGGCTGTATGGCGCGCCGTTCACGATTACTCCTCTGCGACCTCGTAGCCGAAGCGCCGGCTAGGCTCTCGCAAGCGCTCGAGGTCGTGGATGCGGGGATTCACGTATTACGGAAGACGATCGAAAGGCGATGGGTGTCCGAACCCGTTCCGCCGCCTGGAACTACCCGGGACGGGTCGATCGCTCGACCCGTCCCGGATGCAGGTGCATCGTCCCGGCTCAGAACTCCTGGCGGAAGGTGAGTCCGATGGTGCGCGGCTGGTTCACGCCGGTGTAGGTCGTGCCGGAGTGGCCGACCGCATTTCCGCATACCTGTACGGCGCATTCGTGGTACCGGAACAGGTCGGCCCGCTCGTCGAACACGTTGTTGATGAACAGCGTGAACGAGTAGGGGCCGCTCTTCATCCCGGCTGACAGGTCGAAGAGGCCGAACGCCGGCTGCACCCCGGTCAGCTTGAGATCGGCCGGGAGCAGTTCGGAATTGACGTCGTTCTGGTACACGTACGATCCCTGCACGTTCGCATCGTAGCCGGCTACGTTGAACGTGTAGCGCGCCACGAGGTTCGCCTTGAACGTCGGCGTGACTGGCAGCTGCGTGCCGCTCGGCGCGAAATTCACGTACGGCGGCTCGTTATCCCCGCCTGGGCAGCCCGCCCCGGTGAGCGACTTGCAGAAATCCTGTTCCAGCTTCGGGTCAAGCCACATGACTCCGCCCGAGAGGAGCAGGCCTTCGGTCGCGAGCCAGTCGACGTAGGTCTCCACGCCCGTGATCCTGGCCTTGCCGGCGTTCGTGACGTTGGTCAGCCCGTTCTGGCCGAGATAGGAGAACTGGAAGTCGTTCCAGTCCTCGAGGAAGAACGCGCCGTTGAACCGGAACGTTCCGTCGGCCCAGGTCGTCTTCCAGCCGGCCTCATAGTTCTTGAGGTAATCGGCCTCGTACGGCGGGAAGTCTCCGCGCCGGTTCACGCCGCCCGGACGGAAGCCCTCGGAGTAGGTGGCGTAGATCATGCGGTCCTCGTCGAACCTGTAGGCCAGGTTCAACTTGGGCGTGTTGCCGCTTTCATCCGTGCTCTTGTTCAGGTTGACACAGGGCGCGCCATTGTACTTTGTCCACAACGCAGAATTGGACGGAACAAAGATTGGATCACCGAGAGGATCAGGATTAGGAATGAAGTAACCTGGTTCGGGGCCGCACGCTGCCTCGCCCGTACGGTGGCTGAAGTTCTGGCTGAAGCCGAAGAAGCCCTTCAGATCATTGTTGGTCTGGAAGAAGCGGATGCCCGCCGTCGCCGTCAACTTCTCCGTGATGTCGAAGTACATCTCGCCGAACAGGGCGTAGCTCTGGTCGGTCCGCGTCTGCTCAGTGAGCCAGATCGAGTCCGGCCAGCCGGTCACGGCAATCGAGTCAGCGAGATTGTTGATCTTGTAGTCCTGCTGGATGGTGTGCTCTGCCGACTGCGCGAACAGGCCCGCCACGAACCGGAACCGCTGGTCGCGGGGTGAGCTCAAGCGCAGCTCGTTGCTCCACATCGTGTAGCCGTCCTTGCCCACTACGTACTGGGACGGGTTGATGAGCTCGTCGTTGTTGTCGTAGATGTACGCGCCGTAACCGTACAGCACGTCGTACCAGTACGAGTAGTCGGAATAGTCCGTGCGCGCGTCCACGTTGCGGTCGAGGTATGCGCCGGCGTAGACCAGCTCGAAGTTGCCGATCTTGCCCTCGACGGTGAGCGCCGCCTGGTACCAGGAGTCCTTGGCGTCATCGGGATTGAAGTGACCGATCTTCAGGTCGCCCAGGTTGGCGTCGTAGGCGTACATGCCGTTCGCCTTCGTCACCTGTCCCATGAGGCCGGGCGTGATCGACCACGAATCGTTCAGGTCGATCTTGAGCGCCGCACGCGCACCGTAGATGTCGACGTCGTTGTAGTTGTTCTTGACGCGGTTCGCGTTGGTCGCGGTCTGGCCCCATGACGGATAGGCGTAACTGTTCAGGACGTTGTCGATGAACCCCGGCTGGTGCTCCATCCAGCCGACCAGGCGGATCGCGGCGGAGTCGCTGATCGGGACGTTGACGTATCCCTCGGCCTTGTAGCCGGCGCTGCCACTCTCGACGTAGCTGCCCTGCAGGTCGTAGCTCGCACTGAAGGCCTTCGGATCCGGCTTGTTGGTGATCGTGCGGATCGTGCCCGCCTGGGAACTCGCACCGTATAGCGTTCCCTGCGGCCCCGCGAGCACCTCGATTCGCTCGACGTCGTAGACGTGGATGTCGACCGCGCCGTCGATGGTCGTGATCGGCTGTTCGTCGAGGTACTGGCCGACGCTCGGCATCGGGCCGGAATGGTTGCCGTTGTCGCCGCTCACCACGCCGCGCATGAAAACGCGCGCGGTCCCCGGGAAGGCGCCGCCGCCGCCGCCGCCGGCCTGGAAGCTGACGCTCGGCAGGAACTTCGCGTAGTCTGCGAAACTGGTGATACGCAGTTCCTGAAGCCTGGCTTCCCCGAACGCCTGGATGCTCATCGGCACGGCCTGCAGGTTCTCCGCCTGCTTCTGCGCGGTGACGACGATTTCCTCAAGACCAGCCGGCTCGTCGGTGGCCTGGCCGTAAGCGGCCGGGATGCCTGCCAGGAGCATCGGTGCCAGTGGCAGGACGCTCGCCATTCGGCGACCGTAATGTCCCGCGGCCAGACGCTGCAGCTTTCTCTTACGGCTACGAGTCATGACGAGCCCCCCCTTTGGAAAATTTTGTAAGTCTGAGCACGATTCGAAGATGATTTCAATAGCGATTTGCCCTGGACCAGTTGTCGACCGCAGGGCCGAGCGCCAGCTTGAGCGGACCCAGCCACGGCTCGTAGTTCGTCCATTGCTCGAGGGCATCGCGGTAGATCGGCCGGCGGACCTGCTCGGAGCTGGCCGTGCGGACGGCGCGCTCGTTCTCGTAGAAGCGCAGGCAGCCTTCCTCGAACGGCAAGCCGCAATACTCGAGCAGACACCGTACCTCCGACTCGGTGTCCTCGACCATGCGCTCGTAGACGACTCGGTGGATCCGCCCCGGCAGGACCTCGTCGAAATGCGCCATCAGGTCCACGTAGTCCCGGTAGTAGCGGCCGAGGTCCTCGAGGCTGTAGGAGAAGCGCTGGCCGCGCGCGAAATGCTGCTTGAAGACGGAGAAACAGCAGCTCATGGGGTGGCGGCGCGCGTCGATGATCTTCGCGTTGGGGAGGATCAGGTGGATCAGCCCCGCGTGCTCCCAGTTGTTGGGCATCTTGTCTATGAAGCAGGGCGCGCCGCTCCTGCGCTGGATCCGCGTCTCCTCCAGGTAGCGCTCGCCGAGGGCGCGCAGTTCGTCTGCCCCGAGCGTCCCGAGGACCTCGGGGTAGGCGGACGCGTCTCCGCGCTTCTTCCTCCCGCCGAGCTGGCGGGCAATCGTGTCGATGTCGGGCAGCTCCATCGTGCCCTCGACGGCCGAGTGGCTCGACAGGATCTGCTCGATCAACGTGGAGCCCGAGCGCGGCAGGCCGACGATGAAGATCGGGTCCGGCGCGCTTGCCCCCAGTCCCGCGCGCTCGGCGAAGAAGCCGCTCGTGAAGAGCGCCTTTGAGCGCCGGACCCGGTCCGGCAGTTCCTCCGGGTCGTAGTCGATCACGGACCGGCGAAGACGGTTGCCCTCGGCGTAGTGCTCGAAGGAGCGTGGGTAGTCGCCGGCGTCCTCGAGCGCCTTCCCCAGGGCAAAATGGAAGTGAAAGCGGTCCTCGGTCGAGAGGTCGCTGCGGGCGAGCTGCCCCAGCATCGTCTCGACGTCCTGGGGCGTGAAGCGGAAAGTCTTCAGGTTCGCGAGGCTCCAGTATGCCTCGCCAAAGCCGGGCGCCAGCGCGGTACTCTTCCGGTAGGCCGCTATGGATTCCTGCTGGCGGCCAGAGGTCTTGAGCGCGTGGCCATAGCTCTGCCAGATCTTCGGATGCTGGGGATATTCCTCGAGAATCCGCGCGTAGATCTCGGTCGATTGCTGTACCTCGCCGATCCTCGCGAGGATCGCGGCCTTCAGGTTCCGGCCGCCCGCATTGCGGGGGTCCGCCTCCAGCAGCCGCTCGACTTCGCGCAGCGCGTCCGCCGGCCGGTTCTGCCGATGGAGGACCACGGCGTGGTTGTGCCGGGCGGCGTGGAAACCGGGCGCCAGCTCGAGGCAGCGCGCGAGCAGCACCTCGGAGTCGTGGTAGCGCCCGAGTCGCGCCGCCACCTCGGCGAGCATGCGGATGGCCGCCACGTCGGTCGGGAATTTCTTGAGGTGCTCCCGCAGTAGCGCCTCTGCCACGGCGATCCTGCCGTCACACAGTGCGGCAGCCGGCTCGAGCAGTCGCGGGTCACGGGTGGCCGCCTTGATGTGGCGCGCGTAGGCCGCGTCTGCCGCCTGGGTGTCGCCGGTCGCGGTCAGCTGGTCGGCGAGCGCGCGCCACGCATCGCTCATTTCCGGCTTGAGTTCCACTGCGCGGCGCAGGGACGCGATGGCCGCCTCGCTTCGTGCCGCGAGGCCGAGTGCGAGCCCCAGTTCGTAGTGTGCGGCCGCCCAGTTGGGTTGCGTACGTGACAGGGGCTCCAGCACCGTAAGCGCGGCTGCGGCGTCACCACCCGCGCGATGGGCGGCGCCGAGGATGATCGTGGCCACGGGATGCCCCGGCACCACCTTCAGGATTTCGGACGCCTGCTCCGCGGCCAGGGCCGGGTTCGCATCCAGGAGCGCCTCGGCGTGAGCCAGCGCGACCTCGAGGGTACCAACCGGCTCCTGTGCGCCGCTCATGCGTCGGACTCGCTTTTGACAGTGCTTGCGACGAATGAAAGACTGCCAACGCACCATTGTCAAATGCCTGGATGCGCGGTCCCGAGCTCTCGGGCGCGACGTGAAGGCGACCTGAGGAGGCCATTGAAGTGAGAAACCTCGCGCCTGCTGCGGCAGTTGCGGTAGCCGCGTTCGCGGCGCTGGTTTCGCCTGCGGACGCGGCGTCAGCCCCGGACTCGGGATCCGTCGCGCTCCGATGTGGCGCGCTGATCGACGGCGTCTCCGCCGCGGCCCGAGGCCCGACGACCATCGTGATCGCCGCCGGCCATGTCACCGAGGTGTCGCCCGGTGCAAGGGTGCCGGACGGGATGCGTGTGCTCGATCTCGCTGGCTACACCTGCCTGCCGGGCCTGATCGACATGCACACGCACCTGACGGACGAGCCGGGTACCACGGCCGACCTCAGTGTGTACTACCACCGCACGCTCGACGAGCAGTTGGTCATTGCGCGCACGAATGCTCGCGTGACGCTGCAGGCTGGGTTTACGACGGTGCGCGACGTCGGCACGTACATCGCCTGGACCGATCGTGCGCTGCGTGACGAGATCAACCGGGGAGAGACCCCGGGGCCACGCATGCAGGTCGCCGGTTTCTACCTGACCATTCCCGGCGGCGGTGGCGACCTCGTCATCCCCGGCCATCCCGAGTCCGACATCCCGGCGCAGATCCGCATGGGGGTCGCGCGAGGGCCGGACCAGTTCCGGGAGAAGGCCGAGCTTGCGGTCGCGGGCGGCGCCGATTTCCTCAAGGTGATCGCCTCGGGCGCGGTGCTGGCCTACGGCGGCGTGCCGGGCGAGCCTGAGATGACGCCGGAGGAGATCGCGGCCGTGGTCGGGGTGGCGCACAGCCACGGACTCAAGGTTGCCGCGCACGCCCACGGTGCCCGCTCCATACGCGAGGCGATCCTCGCCGGGTGCGACACCATCGAGCACGCCTCGCTGATCGACGCGGCCGACATCGAGCTCGCGAGGCAGCGCCAGGTCGCGCTTGCGATGGACGTGTACAACGGCGACTACATCGATACCGAGGGCCGCAAGCAGGGCTGGCCCGCGGAATTCCTGCGCAAGAACATCGAGACCACGGAAGCGCAGCGCCAGGGCTTCACCGCGGCGCACGCGGCCGGCGTGCCAATCGTCTACGGCACCGATGCCGCCGTGTATCCGCACGGCCTGAACGCACGCCAGTTCCCGATCATGGTCGAGCGGGGCATGACGCCGATGGAGGCCATCCAGGCCGCCACTTCGGTCGCCGCGAAATACCTGGGCTGGTCCGACCGCGTGGGCAGCATCGAGCCCGGCCGGTACGGCGACGTGATCGCTGTGAAGGGCGACCCGCTCACGGACGTGCGATTGCTCCAGGGCGTATCGGTCGTGGTGAAGGGCGGGGAGGTCGTTCGGGAACCGACCCGCTGAGCGGCGCGGTCAGGCTGCCCGCGCCCGTCCTGCCCGGCCCGCGCGGCGGTTCGTCAGGGCGAGCCAAGGATGATGTGTAAAACATCAATTAGCATACTTCATAGCTTATAACAGCCCGAAGATAGTGCTAATGTTGTCCGCGATTCCGTAGCACCGCACGAGCGGCACCTGCGCTGGCCTGTGCAGCGCCGTGCGCCTGGGGGCGTGACGTAACATCTCTTGAAATGACGGTTCTTGAATCGCACCTGTCCGCCGTCCTGGTGGTCCTCGCCTTGTGGCTTGCGATCGGGTTCTGCGGCCTGCTGCGCCAGGGCAGCCTGAGACTGGTCGCGCGGGTGCTCTTTCCCATGAGTGCGCTGTGTGGTGTGGCACTCGCCGCCGTCGCGGCCGCGAGCATTGCTGCGCCGGCCGAAACCGGGTTGCTCGTCGTCGGGCTTCCCGACCTCCCGATGCACGTGCGCCTCGACGCGCTCTCGAGCGCTTTCCTGTTCCTGCTCGGGGCAAGCTCGGCCGGAATATCGATCTTCGCCGCGGGATACTTCCGCAAGGGGCAGGGCACGGCGCCCGGTCTCCTGTGCCTGCAGTACCACCTTTTTCTCGCGGCCATGGGCTTCCTGCTCGTCGCCGACGACGCCTATGGGTTCATGGTCGCCTGGGAGACGATGGCGCTGTCGTCCTACTTCCTCGTCACCGCCCAGCACGGACTGCCGGAGATCCGGCGCGCGGGATTCCTGTACGTGATGATCGCCCACGTGGGTGCGCTGGCGGTCCTGCTCAGCTTCGGCGTGATGCAGGGGGGCAGCTGGCAGTTCACGTTCGACGCCATGCGGAGCGCCGAGCTCACGCCAGGCTGGGCGACAGCGGCGTTCGGCCTCGCGCTGGTCGGATTCGGCGCCAAGGCCGGATTGCTGCCGCTGCACGTATGGCTGCCCGAGGCTCACCCGGCGGCACCGTCGCCGGTCTCGGCCCTGATGAGCGGTGTCATGCTGAAGATTGCCGTGTACGGCGTCCTCAGGGTGACCTTCGACCTGCTTGGCGATCCGCTGTGGTGGTGGGGCCTGATACCGGTCGGCCTGGGGCTCGCGACCGCACTTTTCGGCGTCGTATTTGCGGCGGCGCAGACGGACATGAAGCGCCTCCTGGCGTATTCGTCGATCGAGAACATCGGGATCCTGTTCACGGGCCTCGGTCTCGCGATCGTTTTTTACGGCGCGGACATGCGGCCGCTCGCCGCGCTGGCGTTGACTGCGGTGCTCTACCACGCCCTCAACCACGCCTTCATGAAGAGCCTGCTCTTCCTCGGCACCGGCGCGGTCCTGCATGCGACGGGTGAACGCAACCTCGGCAGGCTCGGCGGGCTCATCCACCGCATGCCGTGGGTCGCATGGCTGACGCTCGTCGGCGTGCTCGCGATCGCGGGACTGCCACCCTTGAACGGCTTCGTGTCCGAGTGGCTGCTGCTGCAATCCTTCCTGTTTGCGCAGGAGGTCCCGCACACGTTCGTGAACATGCTGTTGCCGCTGGGCGCGCCGGTCGTCGCGCTCGCCGCCGCGCTGGCGGGCTACGTGATGGTCAAGTTCTACGGCGTCATCTTCCTCGGCCAGCCGCGGGAGCCCTCCCTCGCGAAGGCGCACGACGCCAGCCGGCTCGAGAAGCTGGGTCTCGTCTGGCTCGCGGCCGGTTGCGTGCTGCTCGGCCTGCTGCCCGTGCAGGTCGTGCGCGCTCTCGGCAACGTTACGAGCCAGCTGACCGGTCACGCGGTGCCGACGGCGCAGGGCTGGTCGTCGCTGCTGGCCCCGCTGCCGGACCGGGAAGTGTCCTACGCGCCGCTGGTGCTGCTGCTCGTGATCGTTGCAGTGGTCGCCATCACGTTCCTGACCGTCAGGCTGGCATACCGACGCGCCGTTCGTCGGGTGCCGCCCTGGGACTGCGGGTTCGTCCGGCTGGACGCTCGCATGCAGGACACGGCGGAGGGTTTCGGCCAGCCGATCCGTCACATCTTCCAGTCGTTCTTCCACATGGAGCGGCAACTGCCGTCGCCCTTCGACGCGGCTCCGCGGTATCGCGTCACGGTGAGCGATCGCATCTGGCGTACGTTCTATGCGCCCCTCGGCGGCATCGTGCAACGCGTGGCGGACTCGGTGGCCTGGCTGCAGCAGGGCAGGATCTCGACGTACCTGCTGTACAGCTTCATCACCCTCGTCCTGCTGCTGGCAGTCGGGCTATGAACGCCACGACCTGGGCGACACAGATACTCGAAGTGCTGGCCGCACTCGCTGCCGCGCCGTTGTTCCTCGGATGGGTGAACATGTGCAGGGCGTGGCTGCAGAACCGGCGCGCGCCGAGCCTGCTGCTCCCGTACCACGGGCTACGCAAGCTGTTCAACAAGGACGCGGTAATCGCCGAGACGGCCTCGCCGCTGTTCCGTGCGGCCCCGTACGTCGTCTTCGGGTCCATGGTCGCGGCGGCCGCCATCATCCCCTCGATGGGCACGCGCCTGCCGTTCACGCTCCGCGGCGGACGCCATCGCGCTCGTGGGACTGCTCGCGGTGGCGAGGGTATTCCTGTCCCTGGCCGCCATGGACGTCGGCACGGCATTCGGCACCATGGGAGCGCGCCGTGAAATGATGGTCGGCTTCCTCGCGGAGCCTGCGCTCCTCATGGTCATCTTCGTTGCCTCGCTGATATCGGCCACGACAGCGCTGCCGCTGATTGCCGAGCGCCTGGCCACCCAGGCCATCGGCCTGTACCCGAGCCTCGCCTTCACGGCGGTTGCCTTCACGATGGTCCTGCTTGCGGAGAACGCGCGCATCCCGGTGGACAACCCGGCCACGCACCTCGAGCTCACGATGATCCACGAGGCCCTGCTGCTGGAGTACTCGGCGCGGCACCTCGCGCTCATGGAATGGGCGTCCGCGCTCAAGCTCTTCAACTATGCGTGCATCGGCTTCGCGCTCTTCGTTCCCTGGGGTGTGGCAACGGGCGAGGCGGGCCCGCCCGCGCTGCTCATGTCCATCCCGGTGCTGGCCGGCAAGCTGGCCGTGGCTGGCGCCTGGCTGGCGGTGATCGAGACGATCTCGGCGAAGCTGCGCGTCTTCCGCGCGCCCGAGTTCCTCGCGACGGCGTTCCTGCTTGCGGTGCTCGGCCTGCTCGTGCACCTGCTGCTCGGAGCCTGACGATGACCGGGATGCCCTTCGACCTGCAACTGCTGAATGCCTGCGCCGCACTGCTGCTGCTGCTCTCGTTCGCGATGCTGTCGCAGCGGCGGATCGTGAGCCTCGTGAACCTGCTGGCGCTGCAGGGGGCGCTGCTCTTCGTGGCGACCCTGCTGCTTGCCTGGCGCACCGGTCAGAATCACCTGTACCTGTCGGCTGCACTGACGCTGGCGCTCAAGGTCATCCTGCTGCCGTGGCTGCTGCACCGGCTGATCCGGCGACTCGAGGTGTACTGGGACACGGAAACGATGCTGAACCCCGCCAGCACGATGCTGGCCGGCGTGGTCACGGTCGTCTTCGCTTTCGGGCTCGCGCAGCCGATAGCGGCGCTCGCCAATACCGCCATGCGCAACGCCATCGGCATCGCGGTCGCGGTCATCCTGCTCGCGTTCATCACCATGATCACGCGTCGCAAGGCGATGTCCCAGGTGGTGGGCTTCCTGTCCATGGAGAACGGGCTCTTCTTCGGTGCGATGAGTGCGACCTACGGCATGCCGATGATCGTGGAACTCGGCGTCGCCCTCGACGTGCTCGTGGCCATGCTGGTGCTGGGCGTGTTCTTCTTCCAGATCCGCGAGCAGTTCGACAGCCTCGACCTGCACCACCTCGAGTCGCTGCGGGAGGACCGCTAGGTGGAATTCGCGGTCCTGCTGCTCGCTCCGCTCACGGGTGCCATCGTGCTCGGGTTCTACGGGGCCCGTCGCTGGGCGCCGGAAGCCAACGTCGGTTTCAGCCTCGGCACGTTCCTCGCGGCCTGCGTGCTCACGGCCCGCGTCCTGCGCGAGGGCAACGTGGTCGCCGCGCGCGAGCAGTTCTTCATCGACCCGTTCAACGTGTTCCTGGTCGTGCTGACCGCGTTCGTGGGGTTCACGACCGCCGTGTTCTCGCGGCCCTACATGCGCATCGAGACCGGAGCACGGGCGCATCGGCAGGGGACGCCTGCGCCTGTACCACAGCATGTACCAGCTCTTCATGGCGACGATGCTGGTTGCGCTCACCACGAATAACCTCGGCCTGTTGTGGGTCGCCATGGAGGCGGCGACGCTGTCCACGGTGCTGCTCGTGACCCTCTACCGGACGCCGGCGAGTCTCGAGGCCGGCTGGAAGTACTTCATTCTTTGCGGTGTCGGCATTGCGCAGGCGCTGTTCGGGACGATCCTGCTCTATTTCGCGGCGGAGCGGGTGCTCGGCGCGCACGGGTGGAGCACTGCTCTGGACGCACCTCGTCGCGGTGAAGACCGAGCTCGAGCCGCGCGTCCTGAGCATCGCGTTCGTCTTCCTGCTGGTGGGCTACGGGACCAAGGTGGGCCTCGCGCCGTTGCACAACTGGCTGCCGGACGCGCATGCCGAGGGCCCGACGCCGATCTCCGCGGTTCTTTCCGGCCTGCTGCTGAACGTCGCGATCTATGCGGTCATCCGCTGCAAGGTGCTGGTCGAGGGCTCGCTGCAGAGCCAGTTGCCTTCCGACATGCTGATGGGTTTCGGGCTGCTTTCGGTCGTGCTCGCCGCTTTCTTCCTGTGGAGGCAACGCGACATCAAGCGGCTGTTCGCGTATTCGTCCATCGAGCACATGGGGATCGTGACGTTTGCCTTCGGCATGGGCGGCGCGGTCGCGACCTTCGCTGCGCTGCTGCACATGACGGTGCATTCGCTCACCAAGTCCGCGATCTTCTTCGCCGTCGGCCACGCGGCGCAGAAGGCGGGTTCGCAGCGCATCGAGGACATCCGCGGGCTCATCACCCTGAACCCGACGATCGGCTGGGGACTCATGATCGGCACGCTCGCCATCCTCGGACTGCCGCCATTCGGTGTTTTCGCCAGTGAGTTCCTGATCCTCACCACCGCGATGCGGCAGCAGCCCTGGGCGACGCCAATCCTGCTGCTGGCGCTCGGGGTGGCGTTCGCCGCGATCTTCAGCCGCGTGCAGTCGATGGTCTTCGGCGAGACGACGGCACGCCGGCTGCCGCATCAGCCAGCGCTGCTGCCTGTCTTCGCGCACCTCGCCATCGTGCTGGTGCTCGGCCTGTATATCCCGCCGTACCTCGCGGACTGGTATCGCGCCGCCGCGCGGCTGATCGGGGGTGGCTGAGATGCCCGTCGCACGATGGTGGAGCCGCGCGGATGCGATGGCCGGGGCCCCGGGTGTAAAGGCGCTTGCCGTGGATGCGCCCGCGTGGCGTGAGGTGGCGCAGGACGTGGCCGCGGCGGGTGGCCGGTTGCTGGCCCTCTGGGCTGATACCTCGTCGGCATGCCCCGCGACCGTCCGTGCGCTCTACGTGGCGCAAGCCGGTGGTCTCGTCGTCGAGTTGCCGTCGCGACGGAACGCGCGCTTTATCCGGGGATCCACGACATTTTCCCGGGCGCGGGCCGGATGCAGCGTGCGATCTTCGACCTGCACGGACTGCGATCGACGGATTCAGACCAGCGGCCGTGGCTGCGGCACGCCTCGTGGCCCGCGCGGTTTCATCCCCTGGTGGCCGATGCTGAATGGACCGGTCCGGTTTCGCCCGCACCCGTGGACGACTACCCGTTCGTCCGCGTCGACGGCGATGGCGTGCACGAAGTGCCGGTGGGGCCCGTTCACGCGGGCATCATCGAGCCCGGCCATTTCCGTTTCTCGATCGTGGGCGAAAAGGTGCTGCGGCTCGAGGAGCGTCTCGGCTATGTGCACAAGGGCATCGAGCGGCGCTTCCAGTCGCTCGGTCTCCAGGAAGGGCAGCGACTCGCTGCGCGAGTGTCGGGCGATTCCGCGGTCGCGTTCTCCTGGGCCTACTGCCAGGCGCTCGAGGGAGCGGCGGGAGCGGAGGTTCCGCGGCGAGCCACCTGGCTGCGGGCACTCGCGCTCGAGCTCGAACGAATCGCGAATCACCTCGGTGACCTGGGTGCGCTCGGCAACGACGCGGGTTTTGCATTCGGGCTCACGCAGTTCTCGCGACTGAAGGAGCGGCTGCTTCGAACGACCGAGCAGGCGCTCGGGCAGCGCTACCTGCTCGATTTCGTCGTGCCGGGCGGCACGAGCCGTGATGTTGGCGCAGGCCATGCGGCGGCTCTTGCAACTCTTGCGCTCGAACTGGCCCGTGAGGCCGGCACGCTGCGCCTGATCTACGACGAGCACGCGGGAGTGCGGGACCGCTTCGAGGGCGCCGGAACCGTGGCCCCGGAGCTTGCCGCGCGCCTCGGCCTCATCGGGCTGGCGGGGCGCGCGAGCGGGCAGGGCGTGGACATGCGGACGGACCTGCCGTGCGAGCCTTACGGCGAACTCGAACCCGTCAAGTGCGTCGGCAAGGACGGCGACGTGCTCGCGCGCGTGGCTGTACGCTTCGACGAGGTCCAGGAATCCTGCCGGCTGGTCGCGCGCATCGTGGCCGCGCTGCCTTCCGGACCTCACGCGGTCCGGCTGGGTGATCCTGCGGCGGGTAGCCAGGGGCTCGGGCTGATCGAGGGATGGCGGGGTCCGGTGGTCCTTTCGCTCACCGCGGGCGAGGGCGGATCCATCCGGCGCTGCCATCCGCAGGACCCGTCCTGGCTCAACTGGCCGGTACTCGAACACGCAATCATCGGCAACATCGTGCCCGACTTTCCGCTGATCAATAAGTCGTTCAACCTTTCCTACAGCGGTCACGACCTGTAGCGCCCATGCTGAAGACGCTCAAGCAGATCGCGATGGTCGGCATCATCACCGAGGCACCGCCGGCGGCCGACGAGAGCCTGCGCGTTCGCGAGGCGCTGGAGCGGCGCATCCGCGAGGTGCTCGGTCGCGCCTTGTGCATCCGGGCGGTCGATGCCGGCTCCTGCAACGGTTGCGAGCTCGAGATACACGCCGTCAACAATCCGATCTACAGCCTGGAATCGCTGGGCATACGATTCGTCGCGAGTCCGCGGCATGCCGACATGCTGCTGGTCACCGGGCCGGTATCGCGCCACATGGCAGTCGCGCTGCGGCGCACCTACGACGCCACGCCCGACCCGAAGCTCGTGGTGGCGATCGGCGATTGCGGAGCCTGCGGCGGAATCTTCGGCGAGAGTTACGCCAGCTGCGGCGCGGTGGCGAACGTCATTCCGGTGGACGTCGTGGTGCCGGGTTGCCCGCCGTCGCCCGCCCGCATCATGGCGGGCATCCTCACCGCGCTCTCGGGCGACGCGAAGGGATCCTAGGACGGGCGCGGCGCCCGCTCGCGCAGGCGCACGCCGCGACCGCCGCCCGCACTCGTGCCGCCGTCGCCGATCAGCTCGATGCCCATGTTTTCGAGCGCCTGCACGACCTTCGTCAGCGAGTCGACGTTGCCGCGAATGACGCCGTCGCTGGCCTCCATGCGCTGAATCGTCGGCAGGGAGAGCCGGGCGCGATCGGCGAGCGTCTTCTGGTCGATGCCGAGCAGCGAGCGAGCCGCACGCAGTTGAGACGCGGTGATCATGTGCGGTACATCAGGACAGAAGTTCCAGGGCCCATAATGTACGCGCAGAGCCGGACTATTGCCCACGGTTCTCGATGCCCCGGTGCCCTCGACGGTGGCGGCGGACAGGATCCCGATACCCCAGGGAAAGAAGCCCCCGAGCGCGGGCGCCGAGGTGATCGAATAGATCACCTCGGCGGATCATCCCGACCGGCTGATTTCGACCCACAGCAGAAGATCGTCACGCTGCAAAGCAGACGCTCAACGTTCAACTTGAGGGGCCGGCGTAGCGCGAAGCGCGGAGCGAACCGGCAGGTGAGCTTGCCGTCCGTCCGCTCGAAGTTCCTGCCCGCGCCGCCAGCGCGAGCGACGCGAGCGCAACGATTCGAACGGTGCCCGTCGTAGGACTCCCGGTCACAGCGCC
>CAVPNH010000001.1:0-182792 GCA_963706755.1 uncultured Gammaproteobacteria bacterium | reverse complement strand
GCTACCGCATGGGTCACGGGGAAATCCTGGATCACATGTTCCTCGACGGCCTGCAGAGCCCCTGGGACGGAAAGGCCATGGGCTGCTTTGCCGACGCCACCGCGGAGAAGTACGGCTTCACGCGCGAGGCGCAGGACGCTTACGCGACGGAGACCGCGCGTCGTGCACAGCGCGCCGTCCGTGACGGCGACTTCGTCGCGGAGATCGCGCCGGTCGTCGTGAAGACGCGCAAGGGCGAGCAGACCGTCGCCCAGGACGAGACTCCCTTCGCGCTCGACATCGAAAAGATTCCCGGCATGAAGCCCGCGTTCGGCAAGACGGGCACGGTGACCGCCGCCTCCTCGTCCTCGATTTCCGACGGCGCCGCCGCGGTTGTCATTGCCAGCGCGAGCTTTGCGGCCGCGCGTGGTCTCAAGCCGCTCGCGCGCATCGTGGCCTATGCGAGCCACGCCCAGGCGCCGGAGTGGTTCACGACCGCTCCCGCACCCGCGATCCAGAAGGCGCTGGACCGCGCCGGCTGGAAGATCGCGGACGTCGACCTGTTCGAGATCAACGAAGCCTTCGCCTGCGTGACCATGGCCGCGATGCGCGACCTCGGCGTGGACCACTCGCGTGTCAACGTGAACGGCGGCGCCTGCGCGCTCGGCCACCCGATCGGTGCCACCGGCGGACGACTGATCACGACACTGGTGCATGCGCTCAGGAAGCGTGGCCTGCGACGCGGCATCGCATCGCAATGCATCGGCGGCGGCGAGGCCACGGCGGTCGCAGTCGAGATCGTCTGACCCCAACCACAAGAAGACAGGATCCACGCATGCAGTTGAAGGACAAGGTCGTCGCCGTCACCGGCGGCGCCCGCGGTATCGGCCGGGCGATTGCCGGCGGATTCGCCGCACGTGGCGCCCGCGTGGCGCTCATCGACCTCAACTCGACGGACCTCGCGACGGCGCAGGCCGAATTCGCCGGCGGCGGCGTGAAGGTCGGGACATACGCGGCCAACGTCGCGCGCGAAGATGAGGTCATCGCTGCCCTCGAAGGAATCGTCGCCGAATTCGGCCGGCTCGACGTGATGGTCAACAACGCCGGCATCATCAAGGACAGCCTGCTGATCAAGGCGAAGAACGGCGCCGTGACCGGCAAGATGGGGCTCGAGCAGTGGCAGGCGGTCATCGACGTGAACCTGACCGGCGTGTTCCTGTGCGGCCGCGAGGCCGCCGAGCGCATGATCAAGCTCGGCAACGGCGGCCTCATCATCAACATCTCGAGCATTTCGAAGTGCGGCAACGCGGGGCAGACGAACTACTCGGCCGCGAAGGCCGGCGTCACGGCCATGGCGGTGGTCTGGGCGAAGGAACTTGCCCGCTTCGGAATCCGCGCGGCCTCCATCGCGCCCGGCTTCACGCGCACGGACCTGCTCGCAGGCATGCCCCCGGAGATGCTGGAAAAGGTCACGGCACCGATACCCATGAAGCGTCTCGCACTGCCCGAGGAAATCGCGCACGCGGCGGTGTTCATCGCCGAGAACGACTACTTCACCGGTCAGGCCATCGACATCGACGGTGGCCTGCGGCTGTAAGGCCGCATTCCCCGTTAGACTGAGGTTCTTAGGCAAGCCCTGCCACCAGGAGAGGACCAGCCATGCAGATGCAGGACGTACGCGCCATCGTCACCGGGGGCGCCTCGGGACTCGGCCTCGCGGTGGTGGAAAGCGTGATTGCCGCGGGCGGGCGGGCGACCCTGTTCGACGTGAACGAACAGGCGGGCCGGGAAATCGCGCAGCGACTCGGCGATCGCGCGGCATTCCAGCGCGTCGACGTCGCGTCGGAAAGCGCGGTGGACGCGGCCGTGCAGGCGGCGGCGGCATCCATGGGCGGGATCAACCTCGCGGTCAACTGCGCGGGCGTCGGCGGGCCCAGGCGCATGGTCGGCAAAGACGGCCCGATGCCGGGCGAGGTCTTCCGCAGGATCGTCGAGATCAACCTCGTGGGCACCCTCCTCGTCTGCAAGGCGGCCGCGGCCGCGATGCAGAAGAACGCCCCGAATGCCGAGGGCGAACGCGGCGCGATCGTCATGACGGCCTCGGTCGCCGCGTTCGACGGCCAGATCGGCCAGGTCGCCTATTCCGCCTCCAAGGGCGGCATCGTCGGCATGACGCTGCCGATGGCGCGGGAACTCGCAAGCTTCGGCATCCGCGTCGTCACGATCGCGCCGGGACTGTTCCGCACGCCGATGCTGGCAGCCCTGCCACCGGAAGCGCAGGAGTCGCTCGGCAAGCAGGTCCCGTTCCCGCCGCGGCTGGGGCACCCGTCGGAATACGCCCTGCTCGTGCGCCAGATCGTCGAGAACCCGATGCTGAACGGCGAGACCATCCGGCTCGACGGGTCCATACGGATGGCGCCGCGCTGAGCAGCGTGGTTAGAGTTACCCTTGTCTGAGGCTCCGTCGACCTTCCGATCCGCGGAGCCCTTGTTGACTGCACCAGGACGCAGCGGGGTCGTGTATGAGCGAGCGAAGTAACGCGGTGGTCGAACGAGACCAGATGGAATACGACGTGGTGATCGTCGGCGCGGGCCCTGCGGGCCTCGCCTGCGCGATCCGGCTGAAGCAACTCAAGCCCGACCTGAACGTCTGCATCCTCGAGAAGGGCGCGAGCGTCGGCGCGCACATGCTGTCCGGTGCGGTCTTCGAGCCCGGTGCGCTCGACCAGCTGCTGCCAGGCTGGCGGGACGAGTACAAGGGCATCTGCGTGCCCGCAGGACGCGACGAGTTCAGCTTCCTCACGAAGACCAGGCGCATCCGCATGCCCACGCCGCCGCAGATGAACAATCACGGCAACTTCATCATTTCGCTCGGCAACCTCGCCGAATTCCTCGGCACCAAGGCCGAGGCGCTCGGCTGCGACGTGTTCGCCGGGTTCGCGGCGGCAGCGCCGCTGTTCGACGACAACGGCGCGGTCGTCGGCGTCCGCATCGGCGACATGGGTCTGGAGAGGGACGGCGAGGCCGGGCCGAACTTCGCGCCCGGCCCGGAGATCCGCGCGAAGACCACGATCCTCGCAGAGGGCTGCAGGGGCAGTGTCTCGAAGGTCCTCGATCCAGCGCTTCCGCCTCGACGCCGGCAAGTCGCCGCAGACCTACGGCCTCGGCTTCAAGGAGCTGTGGCAGCTGCCCGCCGGGCGCGGCGAACCGGGACTGATCCGCCACACGGTCGGCTGGCCGATGGACGCGGCAACCTACGGCGGCAGCTTCATGTACCACCTCGACCAGGATCGCGTGTACGTCGGCTTCGTCGTGGGCCTCGACTATGCCGATCCGCGCTTCCAGCCGTTCGAGGCGTTCCAGCAGTTCAAGAATCATCCCAGCCTCAAGCCGATGTTCGAGGGAGCCGAACTGATCTCGTATGGCGCGCGGACGATCGTCGAGGGCGGCTGGCAATCGATGCCGACGCTCGAGATGCCGGGCGCGCTGCTGATCGGCGACGCCGGCGGCACGCTGAACGTGCCGAAGATCAAGGGCGTGCACCAGGCGATACGCTCGGCGGCGCTCGCGGCGGAGCACCTCGTCGAGACCAGCGGCACCGCGGGCTACGACCAGCGCTGGCGCACGTCGGCCGGCGGCGCGGAACTCTACAAGGTCCGCAACATCCGCCCGGGGTTCAAGCACGGCACCTGGGTCGGCATGGCGAACGGCGCGCTCGAGACGCTCACGGCCGGTCACTCGCCGTGGACGCTGCAGAATCACGCAGACCACTCGGCGATGAAGCGCCTGGACGAAATGGCCTCGCCGGATCGGGGCTGGATCGAGCGCGAACTCAAGCCGCGCGATCGCGTGAGCGCCGTGTTCTTCGCGGGCAATACCCACGAGGAAGCGCAGCCCTCGCACCTCAAGGTCGCGGACACGACGATCTGCGCCACGCGCTGCGCACAGGAATATGGCAATCCATGCCAGTACTTCTGCCCGGCGCACGTGTACGAAATGGTGGACGACGGAGCCGGCGGCAGGAAGCTGCAGATCAACGCCTCCAACTGCGTGCACTGCAAGGCCTGCGACATCAAGGACCCCTACGAGATCATCACCTGGGCGACGCCCGAGGGTGGCTCGGGACCGAACTACCAGGGCATGTAACGGAGCGCGCGTGCCCGGTGAAGAACACGGACGCGCTCGCCGGTCCCGAAGCGCTCGAGCGCTTGTGCGACCGCCCGGAACTTGCGGATTGAGCAGGCGTCCCGTCCGATGAGCGACGCTGCGGGCCTCGCACTCGCCTATCACGCCTCGTTGCACCGGCACGGCTATCGGCCCGACCACGCGCAGCTGCGCGCGATCGCGAAACTCGAGAACCTGCGGCACGACCTCGAAAAGCTTACGCCGGCCGGACGCGGCTGGCTCGAGCGCCTGCTTCCGGGACGACGCGCCGCCGCAAGCGGGCCGCTGCGCGGGCTCTACCTGTGGGGTGGTGTCGGGCGCGGCAAGACGTTCGTCATGGACCTGTTCCACGCGAGCCTCACCGTCCCGGCCCGCCGCGAACACTTCCACCGTTTCATGAAGGACGTGCACGCGCGGCTGGGCTCGCTGCAACACGTCGCCGATCCGCTGTCACTGGTCGCCTCCGGGATCGCGGCCGAGGCGCGCGTCCTCTGCCTGGACGAACTCTTCGTGAGCGACATCGCCGACGCGATGATCCTGTCGGGCCTGTTCGCGGCGCTGGACGCGGAAGGCGTGGTGCTGGTCTTCACGTCGAACACGCCGCCGGAAAGCCTCTACCGTGACGGCCTGCAGCGTGCGCGCTTCCTGCCCGCGATCGCGCTCATCGAGCGCCGTTGCGAGGTGGTGAGCGTGGACGCCGGCACGGACTATCGCCTGCGACAGCTGGAGAAGGCCCCCCTGTACTTCGACTCCGGCGCCGATGGCACGGACGCCGGCCTCGAGGAACGCTTCGAGGCCATCGCGGGCACGGCGGGCACGTCCGGCGGCTCGCTCGAGATCGAGGGGCGGGCGATCCCGGTGCTGCGCCAGAGCCAGGACGTCGCGTGGTTCGACTTCGCCGCCATCTGCGAGGGGCCGCGGGGAACGGCCGACTACGTGGAGATCGCCCGGGACTTCCATACGGTGTTCGTCTCGGGCGTGCCCGTGTTCGACCTGCAGCGCGAGAACGAGGCGCGGCGCTTCATCGCGCTGGTGGACGAGTTCTACGACCGTGCCGTGAAACTCGTGCTGTCGGCCGCCGCCGCGCCCGACGCCCTGTACCGCGGCGACCGCCTGCACTTCGAATTCGAGCGCTCCCGGAGCCGCCTCGCCGAGATGCAGTCGCACGCGTACCTGGCCCGGCCCCACCGGCCGTAGCGCGCCGGCCCGCGGAATCGTTACACTCGCAAGCATCTCCGGGGCCGGGAAATCGCGTGACGCGCCAGCCACTGAATCGGATCGAACTCGAGCGGTTCCTGCCATACCGGCTGTCCGTGCTGACCAACCTCGTGAGCGGCGCAATCGCGGCCGTGTACCAGCGACGCTTCGGCCTCGGAATCCCCGAATGGCGCGTCATCGCGGTCCTTGCACGACACCCCGGGCTGTCGGCCGCCGAGGTCGCGACCTTCACGCGCATGGACGCCGTAGCGGTGAGCCGCGCCGTGACGCGACTCGCGCGCAGCGGCCGCCTGCGCCGCTCGGTGGCTGCCGAGGACCGCCGCCGCTCCGTGCTCCGCCTCTCACCCGCGGGCGAGTCCGTGTACCGCAGGATCGCGCCGCTCGCGCTCGGCTACGAGCGCGACCTGCTCGAATCCCTGGACACGCGGGAAGTCGCGGCCCTGGACTCGATCATCGAGAAACTCACGGCACGGGCGCACGCGCTGGCCTCGCCCCGGCGCGCGAACGGGGACTGAGGGTGCCGCTGCAGAACGCACCACCGACCGGCCCGAAACACGCCCTGCAGTGACCTATAATCGCTGGCACGACGGCAGTCAGCACTAAGGACAAGCAACTATGGCAGGCACGATCCCGGCCGTTCGCAGGCACCTGATAGACGCAATCGCCGCCCAGGCGAAGCCGGCCCGGCTGCGAAACCAGCCGCAACCGGCGCAGTTCGTGCGCGACTACTACCGGGGCGTGGACGAGGACGACCTGCGCGCCCGCACGCCCGCAGCACTTGCCGCAGCAGCCGTGGACCACATGGGCTTCGGATCGCGGCGGCGCCCGGGGCAGCCGCTGGTCCGCGTATTCAACCCGACGCAGTCGAAGCACGGCTGGACGTCGGCGAACACCGTGGTCGAGGTCGTCACCGACGACATGCCGTTCCTCGTCGATTCGCTGGCGGTGGTCCTGAACGAATGCGGACTCGCGCTGCACATGATGGTTCACCCCGTGCTGCACGTCGTGCGCGACCGGGCGGGCCGCATGCAGCGCTGCACGAGCGAAACGTCGGCCGGCGCGCGAGCCGAGTCCTGGCAGCACGTCGAGATCGACGCCGTGGCCGACGCCGGGCGCCTCGAGGACGTGTGCGGCCGCATCGTCGCGATGCTGGCGGACGTCGAACTCGCAGTGCGCGACTGGCCCGCAATGACCGCCCGGGCCAGGTCGCTCGCGGAGAGCGTCGCCGCCGGACTGCCCGGCATCGGGCGGGCCGAGTGCAACGAAGCCAGCGCATTCCTGTCCTGGCTCGCGGACCGGCACTTCACCTTCCTCGGCTACCGCGAATACCAGCTGGTCCGCGGCGCCAGGGAGGACCGGCTCGTGCCGGTCACGGGCTCGGGCCTGGGCCTGCTGCGGTCCGGCAGGGGGCGGCCCCGGCCGAAGCCGTCCGTGCTGCACGGCGAAGTCCGCCGCAAGGCGCGGGAGTCGGTCGCGCTCGTGGTCACCAAGGCGAACTCGGCCTCCACGGTACACCGGGCGAATTACCTGGACTACGTCGGGGTCAAGACATTCGACTCCCGCGGCAACGTGACCGGCGAGCGGCGCTTCATCGGCCTGTTCACCTCCTCGACCTACAGCGCGAGCCCGCGCGACATTCCGCTGCTGCGCCACAAGGTCCAGCACGTCATCGACCACATCGGCGCCTCGCCGGTGAGCCACGACGGAAAGGCCCTGTTCCACGTGCTCGAGAGCTACCCGCGCGACGAACTCTTCCAGGCGAGCGTTGCCGAACTCGTACGCAGCGCGCGCAGCATCGTCAACATCTACGAGCGGCGCCGTGTGCGGCTGCTGGTGCGACGCGATCCTTACGGGCGGTTCTTCAGCTGCCTGCTGTACGTGCCGCGCGACCGTTACAACACGCAGGCCAGGCGGCGCATCGAGCAGATCCTGCTGCAGGAACTGGCCGGACTCTCCCACGAGACGCAGGTGCAGATCTCCGAGTCCACGCTGGCGCGCCTCTACACCCTGGTGCGGACCGATCGCGACCACGAGGTGACTGCGGACGTCGAGCGCATCGAGCGGCGCGTCGCGGAGGCGCTGCGCACCTGGGAGGACCGGCTGCGCGTGGAACTCGCTGCCCGCCTGCCCGGCGAGCGCGCCGAAGGCTACGCCAGCGCGTTTCCCGCGGCGTACCAGGAGGACGTGTCGGCGCGCGACGCCGTCGACGACATCCGCGAGCTCATGGCGCTTCCGGAGTCCGGGACGGCCCTCGGCCTGGGCCTGCGCGCGGGCGACGCGGCGAGGAAGGCGCTGCACCTCAGGCTCTACCGGCGCGGCGAGCCGGTGGCGATGTCGGACCTCGTCCCGCTGCTCGAAAATTTCGATCTGCGCATCCTGAACGAGCGGCCCTACCGCATTGGTACGGGCCACGATCTGTGGGTGCAGGTCCTCGAGGTGACTCACGCGGCCGGCCGGGCGCTCGACCCCGAGCAGGCCGGGCCCCGCTTCGAGGCGGCGTTCTTCGCCGCATGGAACGGCCAGGCCGAGAGCGACGGCTTCAACCGCCTCGTGCTCGCGGCCGGCCTCAACTGGCGCCAGGCCGTCGTGCTGCGTGCCGTCTGCCGCTACCTGCTGCAGACCGGCCTGCCGTTCAGCCAGCGCTACATGGAGTCCGTGCTCGCGCGGCATCCGGACATTGCCGCGCGGCTCGCGTGGACCTTCGAGGCGCGCTTCGACCCCGATCTCAAGGACTCGACCCGCGCCTCGCAGCTGCGTTCGCTCGGCCGCGAGACAGACGAGGCGCTCGATCAGGTCACCAGCCCGGATGACGACCGCATCCTGCGGGCGTTCCGTGCGGTAATCGCCGCGACGCTGCGCACCAACCACTACCAGGCCGACTTCGCTGGCAACCCGAAGGCGTACCTGTCGTTCAAGCTCGATCCGAAGGGCCTGCCCGAGCTGCCGAAGCCGAGGCCCATGTTCGAGATCTGGGTGTATTCGCCGCGGGTCGAGGGCGTGCACCTGCGCATGGGCAAGGTAGCGCGCGGCGGACTGCGCTGGTCGGACCGGCGCGAGGACTTCCGCACGGAGGTCCTCGGCCTCATGAAGGCGCAGAACGTCAAGAACACGCTCATCGTGCCGGTCGGCTCCAAGGGCGGCTTCTTCCCGAAGCTGATGCCACGCGGCGGCACGCGCGAGGAGGTCCAGCGCGAGGGCACGGAATGCTACCGGACGTTCATCCGCGCGCTGCTCGACCTCACCGACAACGTGAAAGGCGACGTGATCGTGCCGCCCGCGCGCACGGTGCGCTACGACCCGGACGACCCGTACCTCGTCGTGGCCGCGGACAAGGGCACGGCCACGTTCTCCGACACCGCGAACGCGCTCGCGGCTGAGTACGGATTCTGGCTGGGAGATGCTTTTGCGTCGGGCGGTTCGGCCGGCTACGACCACAAGAAGATGGGCATCACCGCCAAGGGCGGCTGGGAATGCGTGAAGCGCCACTTCCGCGAGATGGGCGTGGACATCCAGTCGCAGGACTTCACCGTCGCCGGCATCGGCGACATGGCGGGCGACGTGTTCGGCAACGGCATGCTGCTGTCGAGGCACATACGCCTGGTTGCGGCGTTCAACCACCAGCACATCTTCCTGGATCCCTCGCCCGATCCCGAGGCGAGCTTCTGCGAGCGCGAGCGCCTCTTCAACCTGCCCCGCTCGTCCTGGAGCGACTACGACGCCCGCCTCATCTCCACGGGCGGCGGCGTGTACCCGCGCGACGCGAAGGAGATCGCGCTCAGTGCGCAGGCGCGGGCGCTCCTCGGCATCGAGGCCGCGAAGGCGGCCCCGACGCAGATCGTCAACGCCATCCTGAAGCTTCCTGTCGACCTGCTCTGGAACGGCGGCATCGGCACCTACGTCAAGGCGTCCTGGGAGGCGAACTCCCAGATCGGCGACCGCAGCAACGACGCCGTGCGCGTGAATGGCCGGGAACTCCGCTGCAAGGTCGTCGGCGAAGGCGGCAACCTCGGGTTGTCGCAGCTCGGGCGCATCGAGTTCGCGCTCGCGGGCGGCCGCCTCAACACCGACTTCGTGGACAACTCCGGCGGCGTCGACTGCTCGGACCACGAGGTCAACATCAAGATCCTGCTCGAGGTCGTGAACCGGACGGCCGGCCTCACCACGGCCGCGCGCAACCGGCTGCTTGCGGAGATGACCGACGACGTGGGCGAACTGGTGCTGCGCGACAACTACCTGCAGGGACAGGCGATCAGCATGCTGGAGGCCACCGCGGCCGAGCGGCTCGGCGAGCACGCGCACTTCATCCGCTCGCTCGAGCTCGACGGCGTGCTCGACCGGGCGCTCGAGTTCCTGCCGAGCGGCGAGGAACTCGAGGAACGCCGGCGCACGGGCCACGGACTCACGCGGCCGGAACTCGCGATGCTGCTCTCCTACGCCAAGATTTCGCTGAGCCAGCAGCTGATGCAGTCGGACGTTCCGGAGGACCCGTATCTCGGTCAGGAGCTGAACCGGTACTTCCCGGATCGCCTCGCGAAGCGCTATGCCACGCTGCTCGGCAAGCACCGCCTGAAGCGCGAGATCATCGCGACCGCGACGACCAACAGCATCGTGAACCGCATGGGCCCGACCTTCGTCGCCCGGACCTGCCAGGACACTGGCGCCGACGCGGCGTCGGTCGCACGCGCCTACACGATTGCCCGCGAGGTCTTCGACGTTCGCGACATCTGGCGCGCCATCGAACGGCTCGACAACCGTGTCGCCGCCGGCGTGCAGTACGCCATGCTGCAGGACACGGTGGCGCTCATGCGCCAGGCGACCTCCTGGCTGCTGCAGCGTCATCGCGGCGATCTCGGCATCGATATGCAGGTCGGGCGCCTGCGGCCGGGGATCCGCGAGCTCACTGCCGCCCAGCCACAGTGGCTGCACGGACTCGAGCGACGGTCGTTCGACGCGCGCGCAGCCGAACTCACGGGTTCGGGCGTGCCCCCGGCGCTCGCGCGCCAGGTCGCGGCCTGCTCTGCCCTGCAGTGCGCGCCCGACATCGTCGAGCTCGCCCGCACACGCAAGCTGTCGGTGGAAGCCGCCGCCGGGGCCTACTTCGGCACGGGCGCGGAGTTCGGGCTCGACTGGCTGCGCGCGCGCATCGAGAGCCTCGGGATCGAGGGGCACTGGCACGCGGTCGCACGCGGCAGCCTCCGCGAAGCGCTCTACGAGACGCACCGCGCGCTCGTGCAGCGCGTGCTCGAGGAGTCCAGGGAGCGTGACCCGGTGCGCGCCATCGAGCGCTGGATCAAGAAGAACGACGCCGCGGCAGGGCACGCACACGGCGTCCTGGACGACATCAGGGGTCAATCCACCGAGGCCGACTTCGCGTCGCTTGCAGTGGCCCTGCAGGCGGTCCGCCGCCTCGTCGTTGCGGAGGGCAGGCGGGAATGAGTACGGGACGACTGGTGCTGCTGCGCCACGGCCAGAGTATCTGGAACCTGGAGAACCTGTTCACCGGCTGGATCGACGTCGATCTCTCCGAGCAGGGCAGGCTCGAGGCGCAGGAGGCCGGCGCGCCTGCTGCGCGACGAAGGCATCGCCTTCGACATCGCCTTCACGTCGGTGCTGAAGCGCGCCATCCGGACGTTGTGGTTCGTCCTCGACGGCATGGATCTCATGTGGCTGCCTGTCGAGCGCAGCTGGCGCCTCAACGAACGCCACTACGGCGCCCTGCAGGGCCTCGACAAGGCACAGACGGTGGCGAAGCACGGGCCCGAGCAGGTGAAGGTCTGGCGCCGCAGCTACGACATTCCCCCGCCGCCGCTGTCGCGCGACGACCCGCAGCACCCGCGCTTCGACCGGCGCTACGCCGGCGTGCCGGCCGCGGAACTGCCCTCTGCGGAATCCCTCAAGGACACGCTGGCGAGGGTGATGCCGTTCTGGAACGCGCGCATCGCGCCGGAGCTCGCCGCCGGCCGCAACGTGCTGGTCGCGGCCCATGGCAACAGCCTCCGGGCCCTGGTCAAGATGCTCGACCGGGTGTCCGACGCAGCGATCGTCGAACTCAACATCCCGACCGGTGTGCCACTCCTGTACGACCTCGATTCAAACCTGCAGCCGCGCTCGAGCCGCTATCTCGGGGATGCGGAAGCCGTGAAGGCGCGCGCCGAAGCCGTCGCCAGGCAGACCGAGGCAAGAAAATAGGTGCCAGGCACCTATTTTCCGTGGCGCGTCAGTCTGACGCGTCCCGGCGGAAATAGGTGCCTGGCCCCTATTTTCTAGGCGAGAAAGCCACCGTCCACGACCACGCTCGAGCCGGTCATGTAGGACGACGCATCCGACGCGAGGAACACCGCGGCGCCCGCGATGTCCTTCGGCTCGCCGACGCGAGGCAGCGGGTTACCCCCCACGTAGTGCGCAAGCTGCTCCTCGTTCGACAGCAGCGCACCCGCGAACTTGGTGCGGATCAGGCCCGGCAGGATGGCGTTGCAGCGGATGCCGTCGTGGCCGCACTCGCGCGCGAACGCCTTGGTCATGTTGAGTACCGCGCCCTTGGTGATCGAGTAGATGCCCTGCATCGGCCCGGGCCTCACGCCATTCACCGAGGCCACGTTTATGATCGACCCGCGCCCGCCGGCACGCATCATTCGCCCGCCCAGCACCGAGGCGAAGAAGTAGCCGCGGATGTTCACATCGACCGTCTTCTGGAACGCGCCCAGGTCGGTGTCGAGGATGTGGCCGAAATAGGGGTTCGCCGCGGCGTTGTTCACCAGCACGTCGAGCCGGCCGTAGCGGGACTGCACCTCGGAGAAGAGCGCGGCAAGCGCGTCCATGTCGCCGATGTGGCAGGCGATCGCCCGGGCCTTGCCGCCCGCATCCACGATCTCCTTCGCAACCTCGTCGCAGGCCGCCTGCTTGCGGCTCGAAACCACGACTTCAGCGCCCTGCGACGCGAACGCCTTCGCGATCGCCTCGCCGATTCCCCGGCTCGCGCCGGTGACGACTGCCACGCGACCCGTCAGGTCGAACATGTTGCTCATCTCGTTCCCCTCATCCTGCGCCGCACAGGCGGCGGCGTGTGTCATCGTACTCGCGGCGCATCCGCGCGACGAGTTCGCCCGTGGGCAGCACCTCGTGGATGTTGCCGACGCCCTGGCCGCCGCTCCAGATGTCCCGCCAGGCCTTCTTCTCCGTATTGCCGCCCGAGCCGAAGTCCATCTTCGACTTGTCGGCCTCGGGCAGGTTCGCGGGATCGAAGCCGAGTGCGGCCACGCTGCGCGCGAGGTAGTTGCCCTTCACGCCCGTGAAGAGCGAGGTGTACACGACCTCGTCCGAGGACGAGTCCACGATCATCTGCTTGTAGGCGTCCGGCACCTGCGCCTCGGTCGTGGCGAGGAAGCGCGTGCCGATGTAGGCCATGTCGGCGCCGAGCGCGAGCGCCGCGAACACGTCCGCACCGCTGCTCATCGCGCCCGAGAGCACGATCGTGCCCGCGAAGAACTGCCGGATCTCGCGCACCAGCGCGAACGGGCTTGCCATGCCCGCGTGCCCACCCGCGCCGGCGCACACCGCGATGATCCCGTCCACGCCCTGCTCGGCAGCCTTGCGGGCGTGGCGCACGCTGATCACGTCGTGAAACACCAGGCCGCCGTACGAGTGCGCGGCGTCCACGATCTCCCGTGGCGGGCGCAGGCTGGTGATGATGAGCGGCACCTCGTGACGCACGCAGGCCTCCATGTCGTGGGCGAGGCGGTCGTTGCTCGCGTGCGCGATCTGGTTCACGGCAAACGGCGCGACCTTCGCGCCCGGGTTCGCCGCGGCAAAGGACTCGAGTTCCCCGCGGATGCGCGTGAGCCACTCGTCGAGCTTCGCGGCCGGCCGCGCGTTCAGCGCGGGAAACGAACCGATGATGCCCGCCTTGCATTGCTCGATCACGAGCTCGGGCGTGGACGCAATGAACATCGGCGAGCCGATCAGCGGCAGGCTCAGGCGATCACGAAACGCAGCCGGAATCGGCATCAATCACTCCTCTGGAACAATGTATCGACCGGAGCCGAACGCACGGCGGGAACGGCTCCGGAGTGGCGCCCCATGCCGGTTTTCGGCGCGGGGCGTCGCGCGGCAGGGACGCCGCGCGCGAGCCCCCACGGAGGGGTTCACGGCGTCCCCGCGACGGAAACCGGCATGGGGCGCCGCATTCCGCGACTGCACCGGACACGGGGAACCGCCTTGCGCGACGTCGCTCGCGCGACCCGATATCCACCGCCAGCAGTCAGCTTTCGGCCGCGTCGCTGACGCAACGCCGTTCACGCAGCTCGCGATTCGCCGCCTGCCGCCGCGTGGAACAGCTCGTTCCGCTCCGCCCGCTCCCGCAGCCACTTCGACGGCTTGAACCGCTTGCCGTAGCGCTTGGCGAGGCGATCGCACTCGGCCACGAACTCGCGCAGGCCGGTCGTGTCGATGTAGGACAGCGTGCCGCCGGTCCAGGCCGGGAATCCCCAGCCCAGGATCGACCCCAGGTCGCCTTCGGCGGGCGTCGTGATCACGCCCTCCTCCATGCAGCGCGCGGCCTCGAGCGCCTGGATGCAGAGGAATCGTTTCTCGATCTCCTCCACCGGGGGCTGCATGGGCGCGCGCGGGAACACCTCGGCCAGTCCCGGCCACAGGTGCTTCTTCGCGTCCTTGGGGTAGTCGTAGAAACCGGCGCCGAATCGCTTGCCCGGGCGCTTCAACTCCTCGACGAACTTGCGCACGGTGTCGTAGGTCACGGGCCTCTGGAACCTTCTGCCGAGGTCCTGCTCGGTCTGGCGCATGATCTTCCAGCTCAGGTCGATCGTGACCTCGTCGGCAACTGCGAGCGGGCCGACCGGCATGCCCGCCATCTTTGCGCCGTTCTCGATCAGCGCCGGCGCCACGCCTTCCTGCAGCATGGCGATACCTTCGTTGACGAAGGTCCCGAAGCAGCGGCTGGTGTAGAAGCCGCGGCTGTCGTTCACCACGATCGGCGTCTTGCGCAGCTGCGCCACGTAGTCGAGTGCGCGGGCCAGCGTTTCGTCCGAGGTCTTCTTGCCGACGATGATCTCGACCAGCGGCATCTTCTCCACCGGCGAGAAGAAGTGGATGCCGATGAACTGCGCCGGGCGCTTCGACGCCTGGGCGAGTCCCGTGATCGGCAGCGTCGAGGTGTTGCTCGCGAACACCGCGCCCTTCGGGATCACGGCCTCGGCCTTGCGGGTCACGTCGGCCTTGATGTCGCGGTTCTCGAACACGGCCTCGATCACGAGATCGCAACCTGCGAGCTCGTCATAGCTCGTCGTGGGCTTGATGCGCGCGAGCACCGCATCCGCGTCGGCCTGGGTCTTCTTGCCGCGGCTCACGTCCTTGGCGAGGAGCTGCTTCGAATAGTCCCTGCCCTTCTCGGCGAGTTCCTGCGTGCTGTCGAGCAGCACCACGTCCATGCCCGCAGCCGCGGACACGTAGGCGACGCCCGCGCCCATCATGCCGGCGCCCAGGATGCCGAGCCGGCGCACCTGCGACTTCGGCGGCCCGGCCGGGCGACGCGAGAGCTTGTCGGCGAGTCCCTTGTTGATGAACATCGTGCGCATCAGGTTCCGCGCCACCGGGCCTGCGAGCAGCTGGCCGAAGTACTTCGACTCGACCGCGAGCGCGAGGTCCATGGGCAGCAGCGTGCCCTCGTAGACGCAGGAGAGGATCGCCGCGGGTGCCGGGTAATTGCGCATCGTGGTCTTCGCGGCGAGCGCCGTGCCGACCATGAAGGTCTGCGCCGCGGCGGGCGAAGCCATCCCCGCGCCGCCGGGCACGCGAAAGCCCTTCTTGTCCCAGGGCTGCACGCCCTCGCCGCTCTTCAGTATCCACTGCTTGGCGCGCGCCACGAGCTCCGCCGCGGGCGCGACTTCGTTGACGAGCCCCTTCTTGAGCGCGTCCTGGGGCCCGAGCTGCCGTCCCTCGCTGATGAGCCGCAGGGCCTCCATCACGCCGATGAGCCGCGGCGTGCGCTGCGTGCCGCCTGCGCCGGGCAGCAGCCCGATCTTCACCTCGGGAAAGCCGACGCCGGCCTTCGGGTCGTCCGACATCACGCGGTAGTGGCAGGCAAGCGCGACCTCGAAGCCGCCGCCGAGCGCAACGCCGTTCACCGCGGCCGCGAAGGGCTTGCCGCAGGTCTCGAGGCGGCGCAGCAACTGGTTCAGCGCACCGCTGAACTTCGCCGCCTGCGCAGCCGTGAGCCCGCCCTGGAACGCGCCGGCCATGTCCTTGATGTCGGCGCCGGCCATGAAGCTCGACTTCGCCGAGCCGATCACCGCGCCGCGGATGGCCGGATCGGAGGCGACCTTCTCCATGCACTCCGCGAGGTCCTTGCGGAACCCCGGCGTGATCACGTTCATGGGCCGGTCGGCCACGTCGATCAGGAGAGTCGCGATGCCGTCGCCGTCGACGGAGTAACGGATGTTCTGTGTCATGTGATTCGTCCCGTGAGCCTGGGTGCGCCGCGCGTCAGACGCGCTCGATGATCGTCGCCGTGCCCATGCCCGCCCCGATGCAGAGCGTCACGAGCGCCGTGGAAAGGCCGCGCCGCTCGAGTTCGTCGAGCGCAATGTTGAGCACGATCGCGCCGGTGGCCCCGAGCGGGTGGCCGAGCGCGATGGCGCCGCCATTCACGTTCACCTTGTCCGGCGTAATGTCCATGTCGCGCTGGTAGCGCAGTGGGACCACCGCGAACGCCTCGTTGATCTCCCAGAGGTCGATGTCGGAGGTCTTCATGCCGCAGCGCTTCAGCACGCGGCGGCTGGCGGCGGCGGGTCCGGTGAGCATGATCGTGGGCTCGCTGCCGATGGAGGCGAAGCCCACGATGCGCGCGCGCGGCTTGAGCCCGAGCTTTTTCGCCATGCGCTTGCTGCCGACCAGCACCGCGGCTGCGCCGTCCACGATGCCGCTCGAGTTGCCGGCGGTGTGCACGTGGTGGATGGTCTCGACCTGCGGATAGCGCAGGACCGCGACCGCATCGAACCCGGCCTCCTCGCCCATCGTGGTGAACGCGGGCTTCAGCTTCGCGAGGTCCGCCATGGTCGTGCCCGGACGCAGGTACTCGTCCTTCGCGAGTGCCACCTCTCCGACCGCGTCGCGGACCGGGAAGATCGAGCGGTCGAAGTACCCCGCCTGCTGGGCGTGCGCCGCGCGCCTCTGGCTCTCGACCGCGTAGGCGTCGAGGTCGTCGCGGGTGAAGCCCTCGAGCGTCGCGATGAGATCAGCGCTGATGCCCTGCGGCACGAAGTACTGCTGCCAGGCGACCCGGGGGTCGATGGCCCAGGCACCGCCGTCCGAACCCATCGGCACGCGCGACATGGATTCGACTCCGCCGCCGATGGCGAGCTCGGACTGGCCCGACATCACCTGGGCGGCGGCGGTGTTCACCGACTCGAGGCCGGATGCGCAGAAACGGTTCAGTTGCTTGCCGGGCACGCTCTCGTCGTAACCCGCGACCAGCGCGGCGACGCGCGCGATGTCGGCGCCCTGCTCGCCGACCGGCGTCACGCAGCCGAAGGTGATGTCGTCGACCAGCTTCGTGTCGAGCTTGCTGCGGTCGCGAAGCGCCGCTAGCGTCTGCGCGGCCAGTTCAACGGGAGTGATCGAGTGCAGCGAGCCGTCCGGCCGGCCGCGGCCGCGCGGAGTTCGCACGGCGTCCAGGATGTAGGCGTCGGTCATTTGCGGGTGCCCCGGTTGCGATGTTGCATCGCAATACTACACCAGCGCCGCGCCCCGTCGCTCGCCTCGACCAGGGGCAGCCGGCCGGGTCCGGGACCGCCGGCTCGACCGCCGGGATCGACCGCTTCCAAATCAATATTTTGGCTTCCGTTTCTCGACGAAGGCCCGCACGCCCTCGATGCCATTCGGGTGCAGGCCCTGTGCCGCGATGGCCCGGCCCTCGGCCGCCATCTGGGTCTCGATGCCCGGGTCGGACAGGTCCATGAGGCGCTTCACTGCGCCATAGGACTCGGTCGGGCCTGCCGCGAAGCGCGCGGCCAGTGCCAGCGCCTGCGGGACCACCTCTGCATCCTCGACCACCTCGTTCACGAGCCCCCAGCTGAGCGCTTCCTCGGCGCTGAGCAGCCGGTTGGTCAGGAAGAGTTCGAGCGCACGACGGCGCCCCACGACGCGCGGCAACAGGAACGACGTGCCGCAGTCCGGAGCCATGCCGATGCCGGTATAGGCCAGCGTGAACTTGCTGCTTCGTCCGGCGATCGCGAGGTCCGCCATGCATGCGAGACCGACGGCGCCGCCGGCGGCCGTGCCGTTCACCGCCGCGATCACGGGCGCGCGCATGCGCGTGAAGGCGCTGATGGCGGAGTGGATGTAGGTCGTGAGCTCGTTCAGGTATCCGCCCACGGCATCGCCCTGCTCGGACATGCCGCGCACGTCGCCGCCGAAGCAGAAATTCCTGCCCGCCCCGGTGAGCACGACGGCCCGCACGCCCCGGTCGGCCTCGCAGCGCAGTGCCGCGTCGAGCAGCGCGCGCCCCATGTCCATGTCGAGCACATTGCCGACGTCGGGACGATTAAGGGTGAGCGTGGCGACGCCGTCGGCCACCTGCATCAACACCGAATTACTCATGTGACCTCCGTACGAGGGGATCGGCCTCGCCGAACGAGCTGAAAAAGATCGACGTTCGCGGCCCCGGTCACTCGTCCGGCGCGATTGCGAGCTGCAGGCCGTCGAGCGCGTCGGTGAATTCCACCTGGCAACTCAGCCGCGAGCGTGCCGCGTCGTAGTGCTGCAGCTCGACCAGCAGGTCCTTCTCGTCGCTCTGCGGCGCCGGCAGTCGCGACATCCATTCGGGCTCGACGAACACGTGACAGGTCGCGCAGGAGCACAGCCCGCCGCAGATGGCCGTCACGCCGTACTCGTACTCGCGCAGGGTCTCCATGAGCTTGAGGTCCGTACGGCCCTCGACCTCGTGGAGATTGCCATCCCGGTCGGTCACCATCATCTTCGCCATGGTCGGTCCCCTTCACCCTGCGCGGTTCAGGCGCAATTATTGCAGCGCAACAGCTTTCGCGCACCTTTAACGAGAGGGGCTCCTGTTCTACGAGCCCGCGGCGGCCAGCCGGCGGGCCAGCACCTCGGCCCGGGACGCGTATTCACCGCCGCTGCCCGGGTTCCGGGCGGCCCAGAGCAGGTACCAGAGGCACTGCACCACGTCGAAGGCCGCGCAGGCGGCGTCGAGCGCCGGCGCCTGGAGCGCGCTGCCGGCGGCGTAGGCGTCCAGCAGTTGAGCCCGCTCGTCAACCGTAAACTCCTGCTGGCAGGCGAAGCTCGCGAGGTCAAAGAGCGGATCGCCGATACCACCGTATTCCCAGTCCACGATCCAGAGACGGAGTCCATCGTCGAGCAGGTTCAGGTGATGGAGGTCGTTGTGACACAGGACAGGGTGCGCACCGCGCGAAACCAGTCGATCGAATGCGGCATCGGCGACGCGTCGGATCGCTGCGACCGACGCGACCGCGATCTCGATCGGGTTCCCGGCATCGTCGCCGCCGGTGCGACCCGCCTGGCACGCGTCCGCCAAGGCGTGGAGCTGCGTCTCGAGGTTGCGAGCCTGCACCGCGAAGTCGACCCTGCGGATTCCGGAGGGCGGATCGAGCTGGTGAAGCACCCGCAGTCGTTCCGCGATGCGCTCGATGTTGCGTGACTCGTGCGCGTCCTCGCGCCGCCACGGAGGGCCCATCACGAACTGCGTCACCAGCAGCCCGCTCGAGGGATCACAGGCGAGGAGCCGCGGCGCCAGGCCGGCTGCGGCCACGATCGCGAGCATCGTCCGCTCGCTCGCTCGGTCCACGCCGAGCGTCTCCGACTCGGGGCCTCCGAGCCGAACGAAATAGCGGTGGTCGCCCTGCCCCGCCTGCCATGTGTGATTGCTGAGTCCGCCCCGCACGGGCTCGAGCGCCGCTTCCGCGAGCGAGCGCGTCGAGGCATGCGCGGCCAGCGCTGCGCGAACCCCGGCTTCGGGCGAATCGGTGGCCGACGTCTCGCTCACGGTCCGCCCGCGGCCCGGTTGTCGGCCACAGCCACCGCGGGCACGCCGCGCGCGAGGTCCCTGCGCCACTCCATGAATCCGCGCATCGCCAGCACGACGTAGACGACGAACAGGCCCGCCGTGGCCTCGAACCCCTGGCTCCAATAGAGCGCGGCGGCGACCAGGTCGAACACGATCCAGTACAGCCAGTTCTCGAGCACCTTGCGAGTCATGAGCCAGGTCGCCACCGCGCTGCCCCAGGCGACGAGGGCGTCCGCGTACGGCACGAGCGAGTCCTGGTCACCGCCGATCAGCCGCACGTTCGCGAGCGTCACCGTGATCACGAGGCCCAGTGCCGCGACGTGCCGGCGCGCGGGCCAGGTGCCGACGTGCAGTTCCCTCGCCTGGCCGTGGCTCGCCCGCCAGGCGAACCATCCGTAGACGGACATGACCACGTAGAACACCTGCAGGGCGGCCTGCATGGGCAAGTGCGCCCGCGCGAAGATCACGAAGTAGATGGCCGAACTCGCGCCCGCCGCGGGCCAGCACCAGCGGTTCTGCCGAGTGGCGAAGAGAACGTAAGCAAGGGCAAGCGCCACGGCCACCCACTCGATGAGGCTCGTCGTCACGGCGGCTCCGTCAGGTCGCCCGCAACGCGCGGAGCTCGGCCGCCGAGGGCTCGCCACCGAGGACTTTCATGACGAACACGGCGCGACCGCCCGTCGCGAAGGACGCGCGCGTCTCGGCCTCGAGTGCGGCAAACACGCGCGCGTGCTCGCCCGCGACCTGCGTGCTCATCGCGTTCGTCACGACCTGCAGCCCCTCGTGCCGGTTCAGCCGCTCGATGAAATCCCGGATCGGCGGGACGTAATCGGCGTCGAGCGGATAGAGGCTGATGTCCACGGCGATACGCATCTCGATCTCCTCGATACGATTGGGGGGAGGTTGAACGGAGTCTAGTGCAGCGACCAGGTGAACGTGACGCCCGCGAGCAGCGGGTCGCCGCGCTGCATGTAGAGCTTGTCCGCGTAGTCCGGCGGCTCGAGGCCGAAGTAGAAGCCGCGCACGGCGTAGTCCTCGTCGAATACGTTGCGCACCCATGCGTGCACGGTCCACCGGTCCGCCACGTAGCCAGCCTTGAGGTTCACCAGCACGTAGGGCTTCGACTTCTGGTCGTTGCTGGTGTCGAAGTAGAACGACGCGCAGCCGGTCAGGTCGGCGCGCGCCATCCAGCCCTGCTCCTGGCCCCACTCCGCCGAGAGCGAATACTGGTACGGCGGCGCGCTGGCCTGCTCGCGTCCGTCGAGGCTGCGGCCGGCGTACTGGTAGTCGAGGTACTCGCTGCCGAGCAGCCCGAGCGTCGCGCCGAGGAGCAGCGACGGCCGGGCGCGCCAGGCGAGCGAGGCCTCGAGCCCGTAGTTCCGTCCCTGCGCAGCGTTGCTGGTGTAGAAGACGTAGGACAGCGGATCGCCCGGGTCCACCTGGTAGGACGCGGACACCTGCTCGTCCTCACGCCACATGTAGAACACCGCCAGGTCCGCGGACAGAGTGTTCGACGCGTCGCGCAGGTGCACGCCGCTCTCGAGGTTCCACACGTATTCCGGGTTGAATTCGAGCAGGTCCTCCGGGATGAACTGGCCGATGTTGAAGCCGCCCGCCTTGTAGCCGCGGGCCAGCGTCGCGTACCAGGTGCTGTCGGGACCGACATCGCCCGTGAGCGACAGGTGGCCGCCGACCATCGTGTTCACGGGCGAGAATGCCGCGCCGTTGCTGTCGTGATAGTCGGCGGACCGCGTCTCCACCCGCAACCCGGCCGACAGCGTCATGCTCCCCGTGACGCGCCACTCGGTCTCGCCGTAGACGGCTGCGTTGACCGCGTCGTAGACACTCTTCAACGGCGGGCCCATCAGCTCCGACTCGAAGTAGTCGCGCTGCAGGTTGTCCTCGCCGAGGCGCAGCGCGTAGACGCCGACCAGCCAGCCGAAGCCGTCGGCGCGCGCGTTCACGAGGCTGGTGAGCCGCAGGTCCTCGCCGAGCGTGCTGCGCTCGCGGTCGTAGTGCGAGAAGTAGTCGTAGGGCGCGTATGCCCCAGTAGGATCGTTCGCCCAGTCGCCGTCGAAGCTGTAGACGATGTTCGAGTTCGCGTAGGTGCTGGTGCTCACGAGCGTCACGGGCCCGAGGTCGCCGGTCACGCGCAGCATCCCGCCTTCCGAGCGCTGCTCGTCGCGACCGGGCTGGTTCGAGAGCGTGCGCAGGCTGTTGTCGAGCGAGAACGCGTCGAAACCGTTGTGAATATCCGCATACATCGCGGCCATGTCCACGCGCCAGCCGTCTGCGACGCCGAGCGTCATCTTGCCGCGCAGCGTGGTCTCGTCGCGATCGTTGGTGTCGTCGCGGTTGAGGTAGGTGTTGCGGCGGAAACCGTCACTCAGCGTGCGCTGACGCTGCAAGCCGCCACGCTGAGTCGGTCGCGGCGCCCCACTCGCCGAGCGCGCCGCCCGCGACGGCCCCTGCACCGATCAGTCCGTCGCCGCCGGCCGTCACCTCCGCCGACAGCTCCGGATCCGTCGGAAGGCTCCCGGGTCCTGCACGCTGATGAGGCCCGCGAGCGCGTTGGCGCCGTAGCGCGTGCCCTGCGGGCCGCGCAGCACCTCGACCTGCTGCACGTCGAAGGTCGTCGCCGGCATGCCGACGCCGCTGAAATCGATGTCGTCGATCAGGAACCCGACCGACGGGTTCGGCGCGCCCTGGTACTGCTCGAGTTCGCCGATGCCACGCAGCTGGAAATAACGCGGGCGCGACGTGGCTCCGGACCAGTTGAGATTCGGCACGAGTCCCAGGAGATCCGCGAAGTGCTGCAGTCCGGCGGACTGGACCTGAGACGAATCGAGCACGGTGGCGCTCGGCCGGCAATTCGCCGCCGCGGCCGGCCGGAGCGAGGCCGTGACCACGATTTCCTCGAGCGGTTGCGCCGTCGTCCGCGCGTGCGACCGGACACGGGAGCGCGATCGCGGCGATGGAGGAAAGCACGGCGACGCGCTCGTGCACGCGCGTGCAACACCATGATTCTGATAACAAAACCGAGGGTCTGCCGGACATTTCACCTGCTCCCTACGCCGGTACTAACCGGATCAGGTTCAACGGGTTCGCCGGTGAGCGGCAGGGCCGCGGTCGGCATCTCAGGCC
This sequence comes from uncultured Gammaproteobacteria bacterium, assembly GCA_963706755.1. Taxonomy (GTDB): domain Bacteria; phylum Pseudomonadota; class Gammaproteobacteria; order Steroidobacterales; family Steroidobacteraceae; genus RPQJ01. Next base: position 160,232 of record CAVPNH010000001.1, on the reverse strand, counting down.
CATTCAGGCCACCCCAAGGTCGCGACGAGTATAGCGACGCGGCCGGGCACGCCGCGATCGCCCGGTGTTGACGGCGGCGACGTGGTGGGCACTAATGGGCTTCTCCCCGTTCCGGACCAGCGAGACCGATGCCCAAGCGCAAGTGCCGCCTGTACCACGTCGACGCCTTCACCCGCGAGCGCTACTGCGGCAACCCGGCAGTCGTGGTGCTCGACGCGGAGGTCCTGACCGAGGACGAGATGCGGCGCATCGCGCGCGAGGTCGGCGGGCAGGAAGTGGCCTTCGTGCTGGCCTCGGAGTCGCCGGACTACGACGTCGAACTGCGGTTCTTCTCGCCGCGACGCGAAGTCAACTTCATCGGCCACGCGACGATCGCCGCGCACTACGTCCGCGCCGTCGCAAACGGCGTGCCCAAGGGCAAGGTGCGCCAGAAGTCGGGCACCAGCATCTACGAGGTCGAGGTCACAGGCCGCGGCCAGGCACTGCGCGTCTCGATCCACCAGGGTCCGGCAACGTTCGGACCGATCGTCCCCGAGGACCGACGAGGCCCGGTGCTCGACGCGCTGGGCATCAGCTCGGCGAGCCTGCACCCCGCCTGCCCCATGCAGGTGATGAGCAAGGCCAACTCGCGCCTGATGATCGGCCTGCAGTCGCCTGAAACCCTCGAATCACTGCAACCGAAGATGGACGCGCTCGTGCACCTGACCCCGCACGTCGGCGCCGACGGCTTCTTCGTGTTCGGCATCACCCCCGAAAGCGACCCGCTCACGACCGAGGCGCGCATGTTCTGCCCGGTGATCGGCGTGCCCGAGGACCCGGTCAGCGGCAACGCGCACGGAATGCTCGGCGTGTACCTGCTGAACCATGGCCTGCTCGCCCCCGTCGACGGCAAGGCGCGGTTCATCGGCCACCAGGGCCGCTTCGTGGATCGACCGGGAACGGTCGAGGTCGAGGTGACCGCGGCGTCCGGCAAGCGCGCGACGGGCGTGCGCTTCACGGGCGACGCCGTGATCGTCTTCCAGGCCGAGCTGTCGGTCTAGTCGCGCCCGTATCGTGGTCGAGGTGCCGTTCGTCAGGATCATGGCGCTGGCCGATCTCAGGACCGGTCATACGCACGCGGCCGAGGCCGGCGGCCAGTCCTTTCTCATCTGCAACACAGGCGATGGCGTACACGCGGTCTCGAGCCTCTGCACGCACGCCGCTGCGAGGCTCGACGAGGGTCGACTTCGCGGCCACCGGCTCACGTGCCTGCTGCACGGCGCGAGCTTCGACGTGCGCAGCGGCGCGGTCCTGGGCGGCCCTGCGTGCGAACCGCTCCGCAGCTACCCGACGCGCGTCGCGGACGGCTACATCGAGGTGCAGGCCTAGCCTGCTTCCCATTGGCGGTTCCGTGCTCGCGTTTCCGCGTGAACAGGCCCGGGCTGGCGGCGACGCTGTGCGCGCTGACAGCAGCATCCTTCGCGTCGCAGGCAGCTGAACCCGCGTCTCCCGCCATCTGCGGCAGCGGACCGCTTGAGATCCTGCTCACCAACGACGACGGCTACCAGGCGCCGGGAATACGCGCGCTGTACGACGCGCTGCGCGAGGCGGGCCACCATGTGCGGCTCGCCGCACCGGCGACGAACGCCAGTGGCAGCAGCGTGAGCTTCACCTGGAGCACGGTGAGCGTGGTGCGCGATCCCGCGGACCCGAACGTCATCGGGCTCTCGGCGACGCCCGCGACCGCGGTCGTGCTGGCCGCGACGGCTTTGTATCCGCCAGGCCACGGACCCGACCTGGTCGTCTCCGGCATCAACGACGGCGAAAACACGGGCTCGCTGCTCGCGCTGTCCGGCACGGTCGGAGCCGCGCTCGCGGGAACGATGCTGCTGGAGCCGCCGGTTCCCGGCATCGCGGTCAGCGCCGAGCGCATGGGCACGCCGGATGCGCCGCGCGCGAGGTCGGCGGACGAAATTGCGCGAATGGCGCGACACCTCGCTCGCCTCGCAGGCGGCGCGCGCGCCTGGTTCTGCGACGGCGGCAGGCTCACGAGGCCGACCACCGTGCTGAACGTGAACTACCCGGCGCGACCGATGGCGGAGGTGCGCGGCGTCGCCGTCGCGCGCCAGGGACGCTCGGCAGATCTCCAACTGCGATTCGAACCGTTGGGTCCTGAGGCCTACGCCTCGCGGCGCCTCACGCCAGCGGATTCGAGCGATGCCGCCGACTCCGACGTGAACCTGCTCGCAGAAGGCTACGTCACGGTGACGCCGATCTCGGCGCACCTCGGCGAGACCGACGTCCCGGTCGAGGACCTCAAGCGGCGGCTTGACGCGACGAAGTTCCAATGATCGGCCGCCGCTTCCATTTGCAAATGCTGCCTCAACTACATCTGGGGGCCATTGGCCGACCCGCAATCCTGAGAAATCTGCAATCCGTGGAGGAGTAATACCATGACTGCATTTCGTGTCCTGCTGATCGCCATGCTCGCAATACTCGTGGGCTACACGGGCGTCGTGATCGCCAACCACGGCATGGGGCTGATCAACATCTTTTTCGGAGACATGGCCGCCATGGGCTGGGCCGGCCAGTTCAACCTGGATTTCATGTTCATGCTGACACTCTCGGCGCTCTGGGTCGCCTGGAGGCACCAATTCTCGATCGCCGGGCTGTTACTTGGCCTCCTGGCCTTCTTTGGCGGAAGCCTGTTCCTCTCGACTTACCTTCTGGTGTTGAGCTGGCTGACCAGGGGTGACCTTAGGCAGATGCTTGTGGGAACGAGATAGCCCTAATGCCGGGATTTCTCTGAATGGCCCCCTTCGACGCCCCGGTCAGCCCCCGGTGACCAGCGCGTCGGGGATCTCGTAGCGCTCGCTCGTACCCAGTTTCACGATCGTCACGTCGCCCTTGCGCTCGAAGGTCAGGGGATCCATTGGCAGCCCATTCGACGCCACGGGCTTGCCGTTGACGAACAGGATGCTGCGCGTTTCGGCGCTGCCCGGGATGTCGACCGTGGCCGTGCCGTCGAAGCCGCGGCGGATCACGAAAGCTTCGCAGTCACGTGGCGCCGTCTCGAAGGCGGGCACGCACTTGATCTTCGCCGATGCGTGATAGGGCGTGCCGGACACCAACGCGTCCTTGGATGCCGGAATCGGAGCGAGGGACTTGCCTGTGACGCCGATCGTAAGCGTATAGGTGCTGGTTTCGCCGCGGCGTGCGGCCGGACGCATCAGGTAGACGCGAACCGTGTATTCGCCATCTGCCGGCAGAACGCCGGAGTAGTTCTCACCCGAGTCGCCGACGAACATGGCCGAACCAGTCGACCCCGGTGGCAGCACGTTGAAGTAATTCTGCGGGTTGCTCTTCTTCAGATCGACCGCCAACGTCTGGCCGGCGGCGGCGCGCACCGTGTAATCAACCATCGCATCGCCTTTCAGCTGTCCCTTGATCACTGCCGACGAGGCGCCCTCGGCGAACTGGACCTTCTCCTGGCGAATTCCCGCGTCGGCTGCGGCCGCACCAACCAGGACCTGTGCGAAAGTGACTGCTGCGGCAGTCGCCGCTACGATGAATTTCATGTCGTCACTCCTTTCGAAGGTCGGGCGCTCGAAGGCTCCGGCCCATCTAATTTACTGGACTGGCACCTGGGTTATCCCAGCCACTTCCACGCCGCGCCCGCGCGGAGCACACGCCCCTCCTCCTCGAGCTTGAGCGCGTGGGCCAGCAGCGAGTACCGCGCGACCGGGTGCATGAATGGCGGCACGTCCGCGTAGACGATGGGCAGCAGCGTGTCCATCGTGGCGGTCGCGTGGGCGCGCATGGCGTCGATCACCTTTTCCTCGCGCGCCATTCGGTGCGCAATCACGCGATCAATCTCCGCGACCGCGCCCTCGATCACCGCGCCGTGGCCCGGCGCCAGGTTGCGGACTGGCAGCCCGCGCAGCCGGCCGAGCGACGCGAGGTACTGCCGCATCGAGCCGTCCGGCGGCAGGATCACCACCGTCGAGCCGCTCATCAGGTGATCGCCCGTGAACAGCAACCCACCGGCCTCGAGCAGCAGGCAGACGTGATTCGACGCGTGTCCCGGCGTGTGCAGCGCGGTGAGGACGAAGTCCGCCCCCTCGATGCGCTCGCCGTCCGCGAGCCGGTGATCGGGCACGTAGGTCTCGTCCTGGTAGTCATCCACGTCCGGCGCCGGCATGCCGAGCACCGCGGCACCCGTGCGCTCGCGCAGCAACGCCGCGCCCGGCGAATGGTCGGTGTGCGAGTGCGTACAGACGATGCGATCGACCGTCCCGCCGGTGATCTCGAGAATTCGCGCGATGTGCACCGGGTCCGCCGGCCCGGGATCGATCACCAGGCGGCGCTGCTCGCCCATGACATAGGTGTTCGTACCGGGGCCGGTCAACGGACTCGGGTTCGGCGCGACGATGCGCCAGACCTCGCGCGCGATGCGACGTGTGCCGCCGGTCTCGGCGGGCGCGAGCAGGTATGCCTTCACGCCGTAGTCCACTAACGCGTTCCAGCATTGGACTTCATCCGCCGGCCCGGACGTAAGTTGGCGCCCGCGGATCGCTCGTATACGAACCGTAGACCCTGTCGGACGGATAGTACTCGGCTGCGAACTGCACCCTGCCCGCCGCGTCCTCGCCTGCGGTCGCGGCGATGTACGCGAGCACGAGGTCGATGCCCGCGGAGACGCCTGCCGCCGACCATACGTTTTCGTCGCGGACCCAGCGTTCCTCGACGACCTGCACGTCGCCGAGCGCACGCAGGCGATCGAGCGAGCCCCAGTGTGTCGTCGCACGGCGGCCTGCGAGCAGGCCGGCCGCGTGGAGAACGAACGAGCCTGTGCAGACCGACAGCACCGAGCTGCAGGTCCTCGCCTGGCGCGCGACGAAATCGACGAGGACAGCGTTGTTCACTTCCCGGCGCGTGCCCTGGCCACCGGGCACCAGCAGGACGTCGAGCGGCGGGCAGTTTTCGAAGGACGCGTGAGGATTCACCGACAGGCCCTTGGCACACACGACCGGCGCCATGGTCTCGGCCACGATCAGGCAGTTCTCCGGGCCGCCGGCGACCTTCTGCCACATCACGATCATTTCCCAGGGACCGACGAAGTCGAGTTCCTCGGCATCGGGAAAGACGAGCACTCCGAAGTTCATGAGCCGGTGCGTGTCGTGTCGGATCAAGGCTTCCCGACCGGCCGGCCCGCTGCGACCCAGGCCTTGATGCCACCGTCCAGGTGCGCGACGTTCGTATATCCCAGGTTCTGCAGCGTGTCGGCGGCGAGTGCCGACCGGCCGCCCGAGGCGCAATGCAGGATCACCCTCTGGTGCGGGTCGAGTTCCCGGCGATGAGCCGGGCTCGTCGGGTCGGCGGCGAACTCGAGCAAGCCGCGCGGCACGTGGACCGCGCCGGGGATCATGCCCCCTTCCCACTCGGCCGGTTCACGTATGTCGACGAGGGTCGCCGCGCCCTGCGCGAGTTCATCGGCGACCTGTTCCACCGTCAGATTCTGTATGCGCTGCCTCGCCTCCAGCACGAGCTGCGCCGCGGTCTTCGCTGCCATGAGTTTCCTCCCCCCAATGAGCACGGTCGCCGGAGAATAGCGCCGGCGCGGAATTAAATCACACGCGGCTCGAGCACGGGCGCCGCGTGCTAGCGAGGATCATTTGAAGACGCCCGGACGACCTGCGCCATGTCCGCATCCGATGGCCGACCGCTGGCCTCGAGGCCAGCGACCACGCCGGCCTTGTTCGCAGCAGTTTGGTTCTGGCTCACCTTCCACTTGCCGACCAGCCGGTCGATGACCAACTCCATGCCGACGATACCCTGCGCCAGCCGCTCGACGTATTCCGCGGGCGCATCCGAAACCGCCCACGGCGATTCCCGTGACGATTCCATCTGGCTGGTTAACAACTCGACCTGGCGCCTGATCCACACCGGATCATCGTGAACCTTGATCGTGCCATGGGCATGAACGACGACGTAGTTCCAGGTCGGAACCACGCGGCCATGCTCTTTCTTGGCTCGGGTACCACGACGGACTGATGTAGGCGGACGGCCCCTGGAATACGACCAGGCCGTTCCTGGCCTGACCCACGTCCTTCCAGACAGGGTTTTGACGCGCGACATGACCAAGCAGACTCCCCTTCGGTCCCACGTCGGAAGCGAGATAGAACGGGATGTGATTGGCCTCGATTCCCGACTCAGAGAGTGTGACGAGCACTCCGAGCGGACGCGCCCGGATCAGCGCGTGCAGCGCTTCCGGGCGGGATTCATTGAAGTGGTCTGGTTGGTACATTTCCGGAGACCGTTGCGCAGGCGCGCCCCACCTGGTGTGCGACTGATTATGCGACCCGGGAGAAGCGCCCTGCCACTGTGCCCGGGCCCTGGAAAATGCTACGGTTGCGCCGACGACGGAATGACGATTGCCACCGTTTCGCGCAAGCAGGTACGTGCTTACGCGAGCCTGATCGGGAGGCGGCCATGGCGGAAGGCGCTGTACGAGTCCTTGCGGTCGAGGACCCTGAAGAGGTCGAGAAGGAAGCCGGACGCAGTTCGAAGATCCCGGTGGTGCCGGAAGGCGCCGAGTGGAACGCCGTGGAGCGGGGAATGCTGGAACGGCGCAGCATCCGCAAGTACCGGAAGACGCAGGTTCCAGCGCACCTGATCCGGCGGCTGCTCGAAGTCGCGCGATTCGCGCCGTCGCAGGGCAACTGCCAGCCGTGGAAGTTCGTTGTCGTGCGCGACGCCGACATGATCCGGGGCATGGAAGAGTTTTGCGTCGCTCAGTGCCGCAAGCTGTCGGAAGCGTTCGATTACGCCGCCCTGCCGCGTGGGTCACTCAAGTACCGACTCGCGCGCATCAAGACGAAGCTCCTCGGCCGGCTGCAGCCGAACGCGCTGCACCCGGTGCCCATGAGCGTGGCCACCAACATTGCCCAGGGACGCTTTGCGGTGTTTCATCGCGCTCCGACGCTGATCCTGATTCTCGTGGACAAGCGCGGCATCGGCAGCCCACCGATAGACGTCGGCATCTGCGGCACCAACATCGTGCTGGCGGCGCAGAGCTTCGGGTTGGGAACCTGCTGGATCGGCTTCTCGCAGTTGCTCAACCAGAGTCGCGAGTGGTGCGAGCGACTCGGTGCCGAGTATCCCTACGAGATCGCGGAGACGATCGCGGTCGGCTACCCGGTCGGTGATACGACTCACATGATTTCGCGGGCCACCCATGAGACCTTCTGGTTCGAAGGCGGCAAGAAGCAGGTCCTCTACTAGATTCGGAGACACGCCATGGCTCTGCTGACCTGGCTGGAGCGACTTCACTTCCCGGACTGGGACGATCCGTCGCAGTGCATCTTCCACCGCGTGACGGTCGATCTCGACAAGTGCGACGGCTGCAAGTTGTGCACGCTCGCGTGTCCGGCCACCGTGCTGGAGCAGTACGGGGAAAAGGGCCGTAAGAAGGTCCGCGTCAGGGCGAATGTGCGCGGCTGCGCCAGCTGCAACAACTGCTACGCGATCTGCGAGAACGGGGCCATCGAGGCCACGCGGCACTATGACTTCGTGGGCTATTACCGGCAGCTGGGCCGCGGCGAGTTCATGAAGCCACGGACGTTCTGAGTACGGCCGGAGAGGCCGGACGCCAGCCCACAGCCACCTGGGGGTGCAGGCGGTCGAGCGCGAACGGCCCCTCTCAAGCTGCCGCGAGCCTCGGCCAGGACGAAGATGGGCACCGGACGGTGCCCATCTTCATTTCGCAACTGGCGCGGCCGGAGGGATTCGAACCCCCGACCCTCAGGTTCGAAGCCTGATGCTCTATCCAACTGAGCTACGGCCGCGCGGGAGGAACCGGATTCTAGCGCAGTGGACGCGCGGCGTGCGGCGCCGGGCCTCGCGCCCTACTTCATCGTCGGCATCACGAACTGCGCGCCCTCGCGCTGCGAGTTCGGCCAGCGCGAAGTCACGGTCTTGAGGCGGGTGTAGAAGCGCACGCCGTCGGGCCCGTGCACGTGCAGCGGCCCGAAGAGCGAGCGCTTCCAGCCACCAAAGGAATGAAAAGCCATTGGCACGGGGATCGGCACGTTGACGCCAACCATCCCGCACTGCACGCCCTGTGTGTAGGTGCGCGCCGCCTCGCCGCTCGCGGTGAAGATCGCCGTGCCGTTGCCGAACTCGTGTTCGTTCACCAGTCGCGTCGCAGCGGCGAGGTCCGGCACACGCACCACGCACAGCACCGGGCCGAAGATCTCCTCGCGGTAGATCCTCATCTCGGGCCGCACGTGGTCGAACAGGCACGGCCCCATGAAATATCCCTGCTCGTGGCCGGCGACCTTGTGCCCGCGGCCATCCAGCGCGAGTTCCGCGCCCTCCTCGACGCCGAGGCTCACGTAACCCAGTACGCGCTCGAGGTGCTCGCGCGTGACGAGCGGGCCCATGTCGGCGCCGGGCTCGGTGCCCGCAGCCACCTTGAGCTCGGCGACCTGCCGCCGCACCTCCTCGACCAGCCGGTCGCCGGCGTCGCCGACGGCCACCGCCACCGAGATCGCCATGCAGCGCTCGCCGGCCGATCCGTAGGCCGCACCCACGAGCGCGCTCGCGGCGTTGCGGGTGTCGGCGTCCGGCATGACGACCATGTGGTTCTTGGCGCCGCCGAGCGCCTGCACGCGCTTGCCGTGCGCGGATGCGGTCCGGTAGATGTACTCGGCCACCGGCGTAGAACCGACGAAGCTCACGGCGGCGACGCGCGGATCGGTGAGCAGCGTGTCCACCGCCTCGCGATCGCCGTTCACCACGTTGAACACGCCATCCGGCAGGCCGGCTTCCTTCAGCAGTTCCGCGAGCCGGACCGGCAAGCTGGGATCCTTCTCCGACGGCTTCAGCACGAACGTGTTCCCGCAGGCGATGGCTACCGGGAACATCCACATCGGCACCATGGCCGGGAAATTGAAGGGCGTGATGCCGGCGCACACACCCACCGGCTGGCGGATGGACCAGCTGTCCACGTTCGTGCCGACGTTCTCGGTGAACTCGCTCTTGAGCACCTGCGGGATGCCGCAAGTGAACTCGACGACCTCGAGCCCGCGCACGAGTTCGCCCCGCGCGTCCGACAGCACCTTGCCGTGCTCCGAGGTGAGGAGCGCCGCCAACTCGTCGATGTGCGCCTCGAGCAGCGCCTTGAACCGGAACATGACGCGTGCCCGCTGCAGCGGTGGAGTGCCGGCCCAACCGGGCAGCGCGGCTTCGGCGGCGGCGATGGCGGCTCGGGTCTCGTCCGCACTCGCGAATGCGACCTGGCCGCGCAGCCCGCCGGTCGCGGGATTGAACACCGGACCGGACCGGCCCGAATTACCGGCGACCAGCCGGCCGCCGACGAAATGACCCAGCGAAAACGGCGCCGCGGCCACGACTGCGGCGGGGGTGGACGTGCTCATCGTGATTCCTCTTCGGGAACGGCCCGGGCTTCTCGCCCCGGGGCCGTCATTGGACACCATGACACCCCTGCCCCGCCAGTCGCGGCGCCCATCCGGTCACGTGAACACGCGATCTCCGGGCAGCAATGTATCCGCCGGCAGTTGCGGCTCCCCCGCGATCTCCTGGTACAGCGCCGTGAAATCCGGCGCGGTCTCGCGGAATAGCTGGGCGAAATCCTCGATCACGAAGTAGGTCTGCTGGAAGGTGTCGATCTTGTAGCGCGTGCGCATGACACGCTTGAGGTCGAAGCCGATGCGCCGCGGCTCGGTGCTGGAGACTGCGTACTCCACCTCGCCCGGCGAGGAGAGGATGCCGGCGCCGTAGATGCGCAGCCCCTCCCTGGTGCTGATCAGTCCGAACTCCACGGTGTACCAGTAGAGCCGCGCCAGGTATTCGAGCGCATGCAGCCCGTCGGCCTTGAGCCCGCCGCGGCCGTAGGCCTGCATGTAGTCGGCGAACACGGGATCGAAGAGCAGCGGCACGTGGCCGAAGAAGTCGTGGAAGATGTCGGGCTCCACGATGTACTCGAACTCGCTTTCCTCGCGCAGCCAGACCGTCACCGGGAAGCGCCGCTCCGCGAGGTGGCCGAAGAACACGTGCTCGGGCAGGAGCCCCGGCACGCCCACCACCTGCCAACCGGTCGCGCGCGCGAGCTGCTCGTTGACCTCGTCGAACTTCGGGATGCCGGTGTCGTAACCCAGCGTCTCGATGACGTGCAGGAACTCGGGGCAGGCGCGGCCGGGCACCAGCCGCATCTGGCGCGCGTACAGGCGACGCCAGCGATCCTGGTCCGCGTCGCGATAGGACGCGTAGTCCTGCGTCACCGTGTAGTCGGGACGCATGTGGCTGTAGTCACCGCGCACCGCGTGGGTGCTCGCCCCGTAGGTCACCACAGGCTCAGGGTCCGTCATGCGTTTTCTCACCCCCTCGAGGTACCTGGCATAGTGCCACAGGGTGCCGCCGGGGACGCGGCCGCCGCCCGTTCCCGGGGGTCGCGCGGCGTCCCGCCGCGCAGGACGAATTCGAACTGCGCAGGCCGTCTGCTATAGTTTTGCGCCCCGCATTTTCCTACTGCCGGCAGATGCCGGACGGCCGTCCTGAGAGGAACCCAGATGAAGCTCCCGATCCGCGTCTCCCTTGCAGCCATCCTGCTCGCGTCCGGCCTCACGGCCCATGCCGCCTGCGTCTATCCGCAAGCGCCACAGGCAATCCCGAACGGAACGAAGGCCACCAAGGACGAAATGGTCACCGCGAATGGGCAGGTCAAGGAGTACGTGCAGGCCGTCGAGAGCACGTACCTGCCGTGCCTCGACCAGGACAAGAACGCGGCCATCGCGGCGCTGGACCCGGCCGACCCCGAGTACGCCTCGAAAAAGGCCTTGATCGAGAGCATGCACGCCAAGAAGTACAACGCGGCGGTCGACGAGGAAGCGGCGGTCGCCGACCGCATGAACCAGGAAATCAAGGCCTACAAGGCGAAGGCCGACAAGCAGTAGCCCCATGGGACCCCTGCCGACGCCCGCCGAGGCCGAGGCAATGGTCCGCGAGTGCGTGGGCCCGCTGCCGGTCGAGTCCCGGCCACTGGCGTCCCTCGCGGGAGCAGTCCTCGCCCAGTCGGTTCGGGCGGAGCGCGACCAGCCGCCGTTCGACCGCGTCACCATGGACGGGGTCGCGCTCGCCTCCTCTGCGTTGAAGTCGGGTGCACGGCGTTTCCGCGTCGTGGGCATCCAGGCGGCCGGCCGGCCGCCGCTCGAACTCGTGGCGGCGGACACCTGCATCGAAGTCATGACCGGCGCGGTGCTGCCTCGCGGCTGCGACTGCGTCATCCCGGTCGAATTGCTCAGTGCGAGCGAGGGCTGGGTCGAGATCGGCAACGAGGCCGCGATCGAGCCCTTCAGCAACGTGCACGCGCGCGGACTCGACTGCCGCGAGGGTGACCTGCTGCTCGGCCCGGGCACGCGCCTCGGGGCGCCGGAAATCGCGGTACTTGCGTCCGCCGGCCTGCCGCGTGCGGAGGTTCGCACCGACCCGCGCATCGTCATCGTCTCCACCGGCGACGAGCTCGTGGACCCCGGCGAGCCCATCGAGGGTTGGCAGGTCCGGCGCTCGAACTCGAGCGCGTTGCGCGCGGCGCTCGCGCTGCGCGGCTTCCAGCGGCTGGCCGAGGACCACCTGCCGGACGACGCGGACGTGCTCCGGGAACGTCTTGCCGTGCACCTCGCGACCTACGACGTCCTGGTGCTCTCGGGCGGCGTCTCGATGGGGCGCTACGATCACGTGCCCGCCGCGCTCAGGGATCTCGGCGTCCGCGAAGTCTTTCACCGTGTCGCGCAGCGACCCGGCAGGCCGATGTGGTTCGGCGTGTCGGCGACCGGACAGGCGGTCTACGGCCTGCCTGGCAACCCCGTCTCCGCGCTCGTCTGCCTCGTGCGCTACGTGGTGCCTGGCCTCCTCGCAGCCATCGGCGCGGCGCCTTCGCCCGCGGAGGCAGTTCCGCTGGGCGCGCCATTCCGCGTGCGCCCGGCACTCTCGTTCTTCCTGCCCGTGCAGCTCGAGCACGGCGCATTTCATGGCACGGTCGCCATGCCGAAGCCGACCCGCGGCTCGGGCGACTTCATCTCCCTCCTCGGCACCGACGGTTTCGTGGAGCTTCCACCCGGTCCGACGGACTATCCTGTCGGAACCCTGGCGGCCTTTCGCCGCTGGTGAGGAGCCGCGCGATGCGACGCGATTCTGGCGAGGCCACCGTTTCCGTGCTTCCCGGCGGCGCGGCCGTGCGCGACCGGCTTGGCCGCCCCATGCGCGACCTGCGCATCTCGGTCATGGACCGCTGCAATTTCCGCTGTCCCTACTGCATGCCGCGCGAGACCTTTCACGAGCGCTACCGCTTCCTCCGGTCCTCGGAGCGGCTGGACTTCGGCGAGATCGCACGCGTTGCCCGCCTCGGCACCCGGCTCGGCGTCCGCAAGGTTCGCATCACCGGCGGCGAGCCGCTGCTGCGCTCCGGCCTGGCCGACCTGGTCGCGGAGATCTCCGGTCTCGACGGCGTGGAGGACATTGCGCTCACCACGAACGGCGTGCTGCTCGCCCAGCACGCGGCCGAACTCAAGGGCAACGGCCTGCAGCGGGTCACGGTCAGCCTCGACTCGCTCGACCCGGCCGTGTTCGCGCACATGAGCGGCGGCTTCGGCGGCCTCGAGCAGGTGCTCGAGGGCATCGAAGCGGCGCTCGCCGCGGGCCTCGGCCCTGTCAAGGTGAACACGGTCGTGAAGCGCGGCGTAAACGACCACACCGTGCTCGCGCTGCTCGAGCGATTCCGCGGGACGCCGGTCATCGTGCGCCTGATCGAGTACATGGACGTGGGCAACCGCAACGCGTGGCGAGCGGACGAGGTCGTGACCTCGTCCCATCTGCTGCGGCAGATCCGCGAGCGGTGGCCGGTGACGGCCATCCACGGCCGGGTGCGTGGCGAAGTCGCGGAGCGCTATCGTTACGACGACGGCGCCGGCGAAATCGGCTTCATCTCATCGGTGTCGGCGCCATTCTGCGGCGACTGCAGCCGCGCGCGGCTGGCGTCGGAGGGCGTGCTCTATAACTGTCTCTTCGCCGCGAACGGGCTCGACCTGCGCGCGCCACTACGCGCCGGCGCGACGGACGAGGAACTGCTCGCGCTGCTGCGTGCTGCGTGGTCGCAGCGGTCGGATCGGTACAGCGAGATGCGCGACGCCGAGCGCGCCGCCGGACAGCCGTTGCACAAGGTCGAAATGCACTACATCGGCGGGTAAGAGATGTTCAGTCACGTAGACGACGACGACCGGCCTTCGATGGTGGACGTGAGCGCCAAGGCGGTCACGAAGCGCACGGCGGTCGCCGAGGCCAGGGTGCGCTTTCCTGCATCCGTGGCCGACGCCCTGCGCGAGGCAGGCTTCTCGACCAGCAAGGGCCCCGTGTTCCAGACGGCCATCGTCGCGGGCGTGATGGCCGCCAAGCGCACGCACGAACTCATTCCCTTCTGCCACCCGCTCGGCATCGAGAACTGCCGCATCGAGATCGACATGCCCGACGGGGACGAGGCCGTGATCCACTGCAGCGTCGTCGTGCACCACCGTACGGGCGTGGAGATGGAGGCGCTTACCGGCGCATCGATCGCGGCACTCACCGTCTACGACATGTGCAAATCGCTGTCGCACGAGATCGTGATCGGCCCGGTGCGCCTGATCGAGAAGCACGGCGGCCGGCGGGACGTTTCACAGCCGTGACCGGACTCGCGCCACTCTACGGGCTCGTGCTCGCGGGCGGCGCGAGCCGCCGCATGGGACGCGACAAAGCGGCCCTCGCCTACGGCGGCGCGCCCCAGCTCGCCGCGACCTATGCGCTCCTCACCCGGCACTGTGAGCGCGCCTTCGTGTCCGTGCGTGTCGACCAGGTGTCGGAACCGACGCGGGCCGCGCTGCCGCAGATCGTGGACGGACCCGTGGGCAGCGGGCCGATCGCCGGAATCGCGGCGGCGCAGGCAGCGCATCCGCAGGCCGCGTGGCTGGTCGTCGCCTGCGACCTGCCGTTCCTCGGCGACGCGACGCTCGACCACCTCATCGCGAGGCGCGGCCGCAGCACCGTCACGGCGTTTCGCAGCACGCACGACGGCCTGCCCGAGCCGCTCTGTGCCGTCTACGAGCCCGAGACGCGGAGTCCGCTGCTCGACGCCATCGAGCAGGGCCGCCTCTGCCCGCGCAAATTCATCATTGCGAGCGGAGCGCCGCTGCTCGAGCAGCCCGAGCCCGAGGCGCTGGACAACGTGAACACGCCGGACGAGTTCGCCGCCGCGGCCGCCCGCCGGGCCGGCGGGAGCGCGCCTGCATGACGCTGTCGATACACGTGCAGTACTTCGCCGCGCTGCGCGAGCAGGCGGGTCGCGGGTCCGAGACGCTCGCGACCGGGTCCCGCACGGCGGCGGACCTGTACGAAGAACTGCGCGAGCGCCGTGGCCTCACCCTGCCCCGCGCCATGCTCAAGGTCGCAGTGAACGAGGAATTCACGACCTGGGACCGGGCGCTCACGGACGGCGACCGCGTGGTATTCATTCCGCCAGTCGCGGGCGGCTGATGCAGACGTTCTCGTTCAGCCAGGCGCCCCTCGAGCCAGGGCAATTCCGGGACGCACTGGCGGACCCGGCCTGCGGCGGCTACGCGAGCTTCGAGGGCTGGGTGCGCGACCACAACGAGGGCCGGCGCGTCCGCCGCCTGGAATACGAGGCGTTCGAGGCCCTCGCGATCAAGGAAGGCGAACGCATCGTCGCCGCAGCGCTCGAACGCTACGGCGTGCGGCGCGCCGCCTGCGTCCATCGCATCGGCGACCTCGGACTTGGCGAACTCGCGGTGTGGGTTGGCGTGAGTTCCGCGCACCGCGATGAAGCGTTCGCGGCCTGCCGCTACATCATCGACGAAGTGAAGCACCGCCTGCCGATCTGGAAGAAGGAACACTACGAGGATGGCGACTCCGGCTGGGTGAATTGTGAGCGCTGCGTGGACGCACCGGAACACGACTACTCGCGCCAGGTCGCATTGCCGGAAGTCGGAGCGCGCGGCCAGGCGCGGCTGCGCTCGTCGTCGGTGCTCGTGATCGGCGCGGGCGGGCTCGGCGTTCCCGTGCTGCAGTATCTCGCCGCCGCGGGCGTCGGGCGCATCACGATCGTGGACGGCGACGTCGTCGAATCGAGCAACCTGCACCGGCAGCCGCTGTACGAGGCCGGGGACATCGGGCGGGCAAAGGCTGTCGTGGCTGCGGAGCGCCTGTCGCGCATGAACCACGACCTCCACTGCACGGCCATCGCCGAACTCGCGAATGCCGGCAACGTGGGCGCACTCGTCGCGGGCCACGACCTCGTGGTCGAGTGCACGGACAACCTGCGCGCCAAGTTCCTCGTCAACGACGCCGTCGTCCGGGCCGGCAAGCCGGCGGTTTTCGCCAGCATCTACCAGTACGAAGGCCAGCTGCAGGCCTGGCTCCCCGAGCCGGACTGGCCTTGCCTGCGCTGCCTGTGGCCGGAGGCGCCGCGCGACGGCCTGGTCGGAAACTGCGCTGAAGCCGGCGTGCTCGGCCCGGTGCCAGGCACCCTGGGCGCGATGCAGGCAATGCTCGCCATGCGGATCCTGCTCGGCATCGAGCCCGCGCCGGTCCGCGGCCTCGTGGTCGTGGACCTGCTCACGTTCGCGACGCGCAGCATCACCGCAGCGCGCGACCCCGCCTGCGACCACGGAGCGCCGGGTCCGCAGGCTGCCGCGCGGGATGCTCAGGCGGCGCCGCTCGAGGTCGAGTTCGCGAGCCTCGATGACGCACGTGCGGCCGGATTCGAACTGGTGGACGTGCGCGAAGCCTGGGAACTCGCTCGCGACCCACCGGGCCTGGACACGGGAATGCACCTGCCGTTGAGCGAGTTGCTCGGAGGACGGCTGAGTTTTCCCGCGGACGGGCGCCGGCTGATCGTGTGCGCGCACGGGGTGCGCAGCCTCTCGCTCACGGAACACCTGCGCCAGCACGGGCGTGCAGACGTCTATTCCATGCGCGGCGGGATTGCCTCGCTACAGGGCTGAGGCGGATCGACCGGACGCGGCCGCGCCCCGCCGCTCCCGACCCTGCGCAGGTCGCCGCGCTACGGCCTCGTCTGGCCCGAGCCGCGCACCACGTACTTGTAACTCGTGAGCTGCTCCACGCCCACCGGGCCGCGCGCGTGGAAACGGTCGGTCGAGATGCCGATCTCGGCGCCCATGCCGAACTCGCCGCCGTCCGCGAACTGCGTCGAGGCGTTGTGCAGGACGATCGCGCTGTCCACGCGCGCGAGGAACGCCTCGGCCGTGGCCACGTCGTCGGTCACGATCGCCTCGGTGTGCGCGGACCCGTAGCGCGCGATGTGAGCGATCGCCTCGTCCACGCCACCCACGACGCGCGCAGCGATCACGGCGTCAAGGTACTCCGTGTACCAGTCCTCCTCGGTTGCGGCCCGCACCCTGGGGTCGACGGCCTGGACGCGCGCGTCGCCGCGCACCTCGCAGCCCGCGTCCAGCAGGTCCTTCACGATCGGCGCGAGGTGCGTCGCCGCGCAGCCCTCGTCCACCAGCAGGGTCTCCGCCGCGCCGCAGATGCCGGTGCGCCGGAGCTTGGCGTTCCTCACGATCTCGCGCGCCATGCGCAGGTCCGCCGCGCGGTCCACGTAGACGTGGCAGTTGCCCTCGAGGTGCCCGATCACCGGCACCCTCGCCTCCTGCTGCACCCGCGCGATCAGGCTCTTGCCGCCGCGCGGCACGATCACGTCGATCCAGTCCGTCATGGCGCCGAGCATGTAGCCCACGGCCGCGCGATCGGTGGTGGGCACGAGCTGGATGCACGCCTCGGGCAGCCCCGCTTCGCGCAGACCCTCGAGCAGGCAGGCGTGGATCGCCGTGCTCGAGTGATGGCTCTCGCTGCCGCCGCGCAGGATCGCCGCGTTGCCGGACTTGAGGCACAGCGCGCCCGCGTCGCAGGTCACGTTGGGCCGGCTCTCGTAGATGATGCCGATGACGCCGAGCGGCACGCGCACACGCTGGATGCGAAGACCGTTCGGCCGCGCCCACTGCTCCATCACCTTGCCGATGGGGTCATCGAGTGCCGCGATCTGCTCCACGCCGGCGGCCATTGCCTCGACGCGCGCGGGATCGAGCTTCAGGCGATCGAGCATTGCGGCGCTCAAGGCCGCGGCGCGCGCCGACTCCATGTCGAGGGCATTCGCCGCAAGCACCTCCACCGATCGCCGGCGCAGCGCCCGCGCGGCCGCGAGCAGTGCCGCGTCCTTCTCCCGCCGCCCGGCGAGCGCCAGGGCGGCGGACGCGTCGACCGCGGCGCGGCCGATCCGGTCCATCGCAGCGGCGAGTTCGGGAGCCGTCACATGAGCACCAGGTCGTCGCGGTGGATCATCTCGTCGCGCCCGCGGTAACCGAGCAGTTCCTCGAGTTCGGTGCTGCGGCGGCCGCACACGCGCTCCGCATCGGCGCTCGAGTACGCGGTGAGTCCGCGCGCAATCTCGCGTCCTTCTGGATCGCGCACCACGACCGCGTCGCCGCGATCGAAACGACCGCTCACGCCGACCACGCCGGCCGGCAGCAGGCTCTTGCCCTGTCCCAGGGCCCGCGCCGCTCCCGCGTCCACCTTGACCTCGCCGGCGGGCTTCAGCATCCCGGCGATCCACTGCTTGCGCGCGGCGACAGGCGTGCCGTCCGCCAGGAACCAGGTACAGCGCGCGCCCGACTCGATGCGGCGCAGCGGGTGCTCCTCGCGGCCGGCCGCGACGCACATGTGGCAGCCGGCGGCGACGGCGATCTTCGCAGCCATCACCTTGGTGGCCATTCCGCCGGAGCCGACGTCGGACGCGGACCCTCCGGCCATGGCCTCGATCTCGGGCGTGATGCGCGGCACTTCGGCAATGAATTTCGCGTCCGCCGAGCGCGTGGGGTCTGCGGTGTAGAGGCCATCCACGTCGGAGAGCAGCACGAGGCAGTCGGCGCTCGCCATCTGCGCCACGCGGGCCGCGAGCCGGTCGTTGTCGCCGTAGCGGATCTCCGCGGTCGCGACCGTGTCGTTCTCGTTGATGACGGGGATCGCGCCGAGCCTGAGCAGCGTCGTGAGCGTGTTGCGCGCATTCAGGTACCGCCGCCGCTGCTCGGTGTCGCCGAAAGTGAGCAGCACCTGCGCGACCGCGGCGCCGTGCGGCTCGAGCACTTCCTTCCACGCGTGGGCGAGCCGGATCTGGCCCACGGCTGCCGCCGCCTGGCTCTGCTCGAGCTCGAGCTTTCCGGCAGGGAGGCCGAGTTGCTGTCGCCCGAGCGCGATCGCGCCGGACGACACGAGCACGACCTCCTGGCCGCGCCCACGCAGCAGCGCCACGTCCTCGGCGAGCGTCTCGAGCCACGCGCGGTTTACGCGACCGGTCGACCGCTCGACCAGCAGCGCGGAGCCGATCTTCACCACCACCCGTCGGGCCGCGGCGAGGCGCGAGCGGCCGGCCACGACCGACGAGGTCATGCGAAGCTGAAGTGCTCGGCAGGCAGCGTCATGATCCCCGCCGCCCCGGCGCGCGCAGCTGCGGCATGCGCGTCCACCCGCGGCAGCAGGCGATCGAAGAAGAAGCGCGCCGTCACGAGCTTGGCATTGTAGAAGTCCTTCTCCTCGGCGCCGGCCGCAAGCTGCTTCGCGGCCACGCCCGCCGAAGCGAGCAGGCACCAGGCGAGGCACACGTAGCCGGCGAACTGCAGGTAGTCGGTCGCCGCGGCGCCGGCTTCGTCGGGATTCTTCATCGCGGCCATGCCGAGATCGAGCGTGAGCTTGTCCCACTGCTCGAGGCGCCTGCCGAGATCGGTGGCCATGCCGGCGACCTCGGTCATGGAGGCGAACTTCTCGATGGTCTCGCGGATGCGAGCGACCATCGCCTGCTGGCTCTTGCCTCGTGTACCGAAGACCTTGCGGCCGAGCAGGTCCAGCGCCTGGATGCCGTTGGTGCCTTCGTAGATAGGCGCGATGCGCGCGTCGCGCATGATCTGCTCGACGCCGGTCTCGCGGATGTAGCCAG
The DNA here is from genome assembly GCA_963706755.1 of uncultured Gammaproteobacteria bacterium. Lineage (GTDB taxonomy): Bacteria > Pseudomonadota > Gammaproteobacteria > Steroidobacterales > Steroidobacteraceae > RPQJ01. The sequence goes on along the minus strand of CAVPNH010000001.1, from coordinate 141,178 downwards.
CGCCGCCGTGGATCTGCACCGCGAGGCTCGTCACCTCCATGGCCGCGTCGGTCAGGAACGCCTTCACGATCGGCGTCAGGAACGCGACCAGGTCGCCCGAGCGCTTGCGCGCCTCCAGGTCCTGGTTCATGTGCGCGCTGTCGATCTCGCGCCCGGTGAGGAAGCAGAGCACCCGGCCTCCCTCGACCAGCGCCTTCTGGGTGAACAGCATGCGCCGCACGTCCGGGTGGACGATGATCGGGTCGGCGGACTTGTTCGGCAGCTTGGCGCCCGTGAGCGAGCGGCCCTGCAGCCGTTCGTTGGCATATACGAGCGAAGTCTGCCATGCGAGTTCAGAGAGACCCTGCCCCTGCAGGCCGACACCGAGCCGCGCGTGATTCATCATCGTGAACATGCACGACAGGCCCTCGTTCTCCTTGCCGAGCAGCCAGCCCACGGAATCGTTGAAGTGCAGCACGCAGGTCGGCGAGGCGTGAATGCCCATCTTGTGCTCGATCGACCCGCAGCTCACGCCGTTGGCCGGCCCTACCTTGCCCTCGGCGTCCGGCAGGAACTTCGGCACCACGAACAGGCTGATGCCCTTGGTCCCGGGCGGGCCATCCGGCGTGCGGGCCAGCACCAGGTGGACGATGTTGCTCGTGAGGTCGTGGTCGCCGGCGGTGATGAAGACCTTGGTCCCGGTCACCGCAAAGGACCCGTCGCCGCGGGGCACCGCCTTGGTGCGCAGCAAGCCCAGGTCGGTGCCGGATTGCGCCTCCGTGAGGCACATCGTGCCAGCCCACTCCCCCGATACCATCTTGGGGAGGTAGCGCTGCTTGAGTTCCTCGGTCCCGTGGGCCTCGAGGGTCAGGCTGGCGCTCTCGGTCAGGCCGGAATACATCTTCCAGGCCATGTTCCCGGAGAGCAGCATCTCGCTGAAGGCGAGCGCAAAGCCCGCCGGCAGGCCCTGGCCGCCCCACTTCGGGTCGGCGATCATGGTGATCCAGCCGTCCTGGCAATAACGGTCATACGCTTCCTTGAAGCCGGGCGGAGTGAAGACCTGCCCGTTCTCGAACCGCAACCCGTGCTCGTCCCCGCTGCGGTTGGTGGGCGCCAGGACGTTTTCCGCGAACTTGGCCCCCTCCTCGAGGATCCCCTCCAGGAGATCCTTGTTCAGGTCGTCCCGACCGAAATTGCGGTAATGATCGTTGATGTCCAGGACTTCGTGGACCACGAAACGGATGTCACGGAGCGGTGCGCGGTAGGAATACACGGTTTTGGCTTCCTGTCTGTTGGCTGCCGGCCGATTTTACGCGATGCAACATGAATCCGGCGTAGGTGTGTTCCGGTTGCCTGCCGTCGCGACCCGCCCGTATAGTTGCTCGCGCGCCACGATCCAAGAAGAACTGGGATTTCCGCCGAGGATGCCGCCGTGAGCCGTGATTACGACCCGGAAGCCGGACGATGGTACGAAGACCTCGATTCCGAGGACATCTTCAAGGTCCTGTCCGTTGACCCGGACGAGGAACTGGTCCGGATCCAGTGGCTGGACCGCGAGATCGAGGAAATCGACCTCGATGTCTGGAACGAATTGGACCTGGAGCTGGCTGAAGCGCCGGAAGGCTGGGTAGACGACGATGAGGCTGCCTCCGACGAGGCCGATGACGACGAGGACCTCGACGACCTGGACGAAGACGACTGGGACGACGAAGACGAGGACGAGGATGAGGACTACGACGACGAGGACGACGAGTATCGTGACCGCGAGTGAACGATACGCCCGCCCCCGCCCAGAGCGCCCCGCCCGCCGACTATCCCGCTGAACTCGAGCGCGTCTGGCAGGCGTCCGACGGCACGCCGGTGGCGCTCCGCGCCCTGCGCCCGGATGACCTGGACCGGGAACTCGAATTCATCGCGGGCCTCTCGGTGGAGACCCTGCACCTGCGACTTCAGTACGCGTCCCGGGGCGTGAGCCGCGAGGAAGCCGCGCGGCTGCTCCATCTCGACTATCGCGACACACTCGCCGTGGCCGCCCTGGTCCAGGACGACGCCGGGGAGCGAATCGTCGGCGTGAGCCGCTACGCGCGGGTACCCGATACCGACCGGGCCGAGTGCGCCATCGTCGTGGCCGACGGCTGGCAGGGCCGCGGGCTCGGCACCGAACTCATGCGCAGTCTCGGCGCGGCGGCCCGGTCCCGCGGCATACGGTGCCTGGAAGGCACGAGCCTCGGGGAGAACAAGCGCATCCTCGACTGGGCGCAGCGCTTCGGGTTCACGATCAGGACCGAGCCCAACTCCGGCGGACTCATGCAGGTCACGCTCGATCTCGAGTCGTTTCCCCCGGCGTCCTGAGTTCCCGGGTCGCCTTGCGCCACGCGGAATAGGCCGGCATCACCCGCGACGCACGCGCGACCGCCTCGACTGCCAGCGCCTTCTCCCGCGCCCGCAGCAATCGATCCAGGCCACTGGCAACAGGCCGGCCGAGCCGTTCGTCGTTGACCTTGGTCCATTCCCGCGCCTGTACCGCGTCCCGATGATCACCGAGATAGTTCTGCGCGGATCGCAGGCGGCGCAGCGTCGCCTGCGCGTGCACGGACTCCACGCCCGAAACGGATTCGAGTGCGTAGCGGCAGCGCTTGAGCACGAGCCGAAGCCGGTGCAGCCGATTCGCTCCCCTGGGCGGCCGCGCGAGCAGGATGCCTGCCTCGCGCCACGGCCGATCGACGAGTTCCAGCAGTTCGCCCAGTCCGGCATCGCGCCGGACCATCACGGCCGCAGGTATTGGCTCGTCGGTCAGCGTCTCGACCAATGCCGTCCAGTCTTTCCCGGCGATCTCGCGGCCCAGCGCCTGCCGCGCCTCGGCGCAGGACTGGCGTAGGCAGGCCCGCAGGTGCCCGGCGTCGGCGGTCGCGAACGAAGCGTTTCCCTTGATGAGTGCCTGCAGGAGATCGCGTCTCACGTCGGCTTCGCGAACGCCGGAAAGCGCGCGTGCAAAATCGCGCAGCCGGCGGCGCAGGCGGCGCGACCTGCGCTCCTCGAGCAGGGGACCAAAGGTCGCGAGAAGTGAGCGCAGGCGCCTCGCAGCCACCCGGGCGTCGTGTATATCCGCGACACTCGCGGCATCGAGCCGGGCAGCAGTGGACTTCAGCCGGGCCTGCTGCTCCGCGAGCGCGGCCGACGCCAGCCGGCTGCCCTCGGCGATGGCGTCGTGGACCGGCGCTGCGGCTGCTCGCGGAGGTCGCATGCCGGCCAGCGTACCGCACGCTGGCCCGCAGAAGTCAAATGCCCGGCTGCGCAGGGCGCGTATCCGCGACTCGGTCGCCAGCGCCGCATCGGTCTGGCATCCTGCTAGCGGGTTTCACCTATTACGGTCGAAGTCGCCGTCCCGCGAGAATTCACCCGCCCCTCACCACCCGGAGCGCGTCATGACCGAAGCCGGCATTTTCGAAGGCTTGAGCACGTCGCAGCTGGCCGTCGAGCTGAGCGACGATGAGCGGCGGACGCTCGCCGGGACGATGACGCTCCGCGACCTGAAGCAGGGCGAAGTGCTGGTCCAGGAGGGCTCGGCCGACGATCATCTCTACGTGGTCGTGAGCGGCTTGCTCGGCGTCGTGAGGGGCGCGGGCTCGGAGGCCGAGGTCACGCTGAACGCAAAACGGCCGGGCGACGTCGCGGGCGAACTCTCCTTCCTGGACAGCTCGACCCGTTATGCGTCGCTGGTCGCACTGAGCGACACGCGGGTGCTGGGGCTCTCGCGCGATGGGCTCGAAGGGCTGCTGGAATCGCACCCGAAGGTCGTCTACCACGTGATGCGCGCGATCGTGCGGGTCGTGCACGACATCCAGCGCCGCCTCTCGATGCAGGCGGTCGAACTCACGAACTACCTGTACAAGACCCACGGCCGTTACTGAAGCGCCCGGCGAGTGATTCCGCGGAGCCGAGGCAGCATCGGTAGAAGTCCCGAGATTGCCGCGCGCTCCCACTCGATACCATGCGCGCGTCTCAAGGTTCGAGCTCGCTGCGAAACATGACTGCGACCCGATTCGGCATCATTGCCGCCGCCCTGCTGCTGTTGCTCGCCCCATTCGCGGGCGCCGACGGCACCGACCCGGCGTCCGATGGTTTCTGGTACGGAACCACGGCCGACGGCGCCCCGACGGTGCGCCTCTACTATTTCTATTCACCGACCTGCCCGCACTGCCAGGCCGCGAAGCCGTTCATCGAAGATCTCGCGAGCCGCAAACCCTGGCTCGAGATCAATCGCTACGCGGTCAAGGACAACCCCGAGAACGCGCGTTTCTATTTCGAGACGGCGAAGTCGCTCGGGCGTCGAGGCGCTTTCGGTGCCCGGGCTTCGTGTTCTGTCGGACAGTCACGATCGGCTACGACAGCGCGGCCACGACCGGCGCCGAACTCGAGCGGGCGATCGATGCCTGCCGCGCCGAACGCATCGCGCACCCCGGCGCCGCCGCGGCCCCGACCGCCGCCGGCGCCGCGAATGCAGGTGGCCGTCCCGCGATCGAGGAAGGCGACCCGGGCACGGCCCTTCATCTTCCGATCGTCGGCACGGTGAATGCCCAGGCGCTGTCGCTGCCGGTGCTGACGCTGGTGCTGGCGGGCATGGACGCGTTCAATCCCTGCGCCTTCTTCGTATTGCTGTTCCTGCTGAGCCTGCTGGTTCACGCAAAGAGCCGTACCCGCATGACGATCGTGGGCGGCACGTTCGTGCTCTTCTCGGGGATCGTCTATTTCGTCTTCATGGCGGCATGGCTGAATGTGTTCCTGATCGCGGGCGAATTGCGCGTGATCACGATCATCGCCGGGCTGCTCGCGCTCACGGTGGCGGCACTCAACATCAAGGACTATTTCTGGTTCAAGGAGGGCCCGAGCCTGTCCATTCCGGACGCCGCGAAGCCGGGGCTCTTCAAGCGCATGCGCGCCATCGTCACCACCGGCAGCATGGGACCGATGCTTGCGAGCACCGTGCTGCTCGCCATCGTGGCGAATTCCTACGAGCTCCTCTGCACCGCGGGCTTCCCGATGGTCTATACGCGCGCCCTCACGCTCGCGAAGCTCGAATCCGGGCAGTACTACGCGTGGCTCGCCGCTTACAACGTGATCTATGTGCTGCCCCTGCTCGCCATCGTCATCGTGTTCGTCCGGACCATGGGCGCCCGCAAGCTCTCGGAATCCGAGGGCCGCATCCTCAAGCTCGTCTCGGGTTTCATGATGCTGGGCTTCGGCCTGGTGCTGATCTTCGCTCCCAACCTGCTCACGAACACGATGGCGTCGATCCTGGTGCTGGCGCTCGCCGTGGCCGCCTCCGTCCTGGTCGCCAAGGTCGCCACGCCACGCACGGCTTGACGCCTGCGGCCACGCCCCGCCATCGTGGCGCCATGCCGCAGGACCGCACTCACAACGCGACCGCCGCCGCCGAGCGCATCCTCGGTGCACTCGGCCCGGCCGGCTGCCTGATGGAGCCGGATCGCATCGCGCCGTTCCTGGTGGATTTCCGCGGCCTGTACCGTGGCGCGACGCCGCTGGTCGCCCGCCCCGCCTCCACCGCAGAGACGTCCGAGGTACTCGCCATCTGCCACGAGCTCGGCGTAGGCGTCGTGCCCCACGGCGGCAACACGAGCTACTGCGGCGGCGCGACGCCGGGCCCGGGCGGCGACGAGATCGTGCTCTCGCTTGCACGCATGAACCGCATCCGGGCGCTGGACGCGCCGAATTTCACCATCACCGTCGAGGCCGGCTGCCTCCTCGCCAGCGTACAGGCCGAGGCCGCCGCTGCCGAACGCTTCTTCCCCCTGTCGCTCGGCTCCGAGGGCAGCTGCCAGATCGGCGGAAATCTCTCGACGAACGCGGGCGGCCTGAATGCGCTGCGCTACGGGGTCACGCGCGACCTGGTACTCGGGCTCGAGGTCGTCCTCGCCGACGGACGGGTGCTCGACGGGCTCACGAGCCTGCGCAAGGACAACACGGGCTACGACCTGCGCGACCTCTTCATCGGCGCCGAAGGGACGCTCGGCGTGATCACCGCCGCGAGCCTGAAGCTCTTCCCGACGCCGCGCAGCGTCGAGACGGCATTCGCCGCGGTCTCGGGCCCGGCGGCCGCGGTAGCACTCCTTGGCAGGCTGCGCGCCGCCAGCGGCGACGCGGTCTCAAGCTTCGAGTACCTGCCCAGGATCGCGGTCGAGTTTGCAGTGCGGCACGTGCCGGGCGTGAGCGACCCGCTCGGGCAGGCCCTACGTCTGCTATGTGCTCTGCGAACTCTCGTCATCGCGTGAGGACGCGGGACTCCGCGCGGTCCTCGAGGGGACGCTCGGGCAGGCGATGTCGGATGGTCTGGTGCTCGACGCCACGATCGCGGAGTCGCTCGCGCAACGCAGTGCACTGTGGCGGCTGCGGGAGTCCGTCCCGGAAGCGCAGCGAGCCGAAGGTGCGAGCATCAAGCACGACGTCTCGGTACCGGTCGCCTCGCTCCCGGAATTCATGGAGGAAGCCACGGCGGCTGTCCTCACCATCGTCCCGACCGGGCGCATGGTCGCCTACGGCCACGTCGGCGACGGCAACCTTCATTTCAACGTGAGCGAACCCCTGGGCGGCGACCGGGCCGCGTTCCTGTCCCTGGAGCCGGAGATCCAGGCGGCCGTGCACGAGGTGGTGAGGCGGTTCCGTGGCAGCATCAGCGCGGAGCACGGCATTGGGCGCCTGAAGCGCGCGCAACTCGCAGAGCACGAGGGCCCGGTCGCGATCGACGTGATGCGCGCCATCAAGCGGGCGCTGGACCCCAGGGGCATCATGAACCCGGGCAAGGTGCTGCCTGACCAGTGAGCCCGACCCGTCCGCGTCCCTCATGGCGCGCGCCGCGCACGCCTGAAGCCGGATCGAGGGCCGGGATGCACCTATGACCAATCGTCCTTGCCCCCTGCGGGCCCGAGTAGTTAGATTGGCGGCTGGCGGATCACATAACCATAACCATCAGCGGAGGACTGGGCATGCCCATGTCGAGGAAATTTGCGGCGGAATTCATCGGAACATTCTGGCTCGTGCTCGGCGGTTGCGGCAGCGCAGTGCTGGCGGCTGCGTTCCCGGACCTGGGGATCGGATTTGTCGGGGTAGCGCTGGCCTTCGGCCTTACGGTGCTCACGATGGCCTTCGCGATCGGGCACATTTCGGGTTGCCACCTGAACCCGGCCGTCACCCTGGGACTCTGGGCCGGCGGACGGCACCCGACGGGTGAGGTCCTGCCGTACGTGGTCGCGCAGGTGCTGGGCGGCATCGCGGGCGCCGGCATGCTCTACATGATCGCCTCGGGCAACCCGGCGTTCGACGTCGCCGGCGGCATGGCGTCGAACGGCTACGGCGCGCACTCGCCAGGCGGCTACTCGATGGCATCCGGGTTCCTCACCGAGGTCGTGATGACGATGATGTTCCTGATCATCATCCTCGGCTCGACCAAAAAAGACGCGCCCGGCCGGGTTCGCGCCGATCCCCATCGGCCTCGGGCTCACGTTGATCCACCTGATCAGCATTCCCGTGACCAACACCTCCGTGAACCCGGCGCGCAGCACCGGTCCGGCCCTGTTCGTCGGCGGCTGGGCGATCGACCAGCTGTGGCTGTTCTGGGTCGCGCCGCTCCTGGGCGCCCTGATCGCGGGCTACCTCTACCGCTGGCTGGCGGACAGCAAGTAACCGGACGCGCCTCGGCAGCGGCTGCTGTTGCAGTTGCTGCCGAGGCCGTCGGTACGGGGTCTCGGCTGGGGGATAAACGGATTCATGGCGAAGTTCCTGCAGTTGGCATGGGTCCGACGCGCCGCGATCGCGGCGGCGCTGGTCGGCCTGTACGCGCTCCTAGGATTCGAGGTCGCGCCGCGCATCGTGCGCAGCCAGGCCATCTCGTTCGTCAAGAAGGAGTACGGACGCGACCTCGGCATCGGCGTGGTCCGGGTCAATCCGTTCCTGTTGCAGTTCGAGGTCAACGACCTGTCGCTGCCTGACGCGGACGGCCAGCCCATGCTCGGCTTCCGTCGGCTGTTCGTGGACTTCGAAGTCTCATCCATCTGGCATCGCGGCTACGTCTTCAAGGACGTGACGATCGAGGCGCCGGCCCTGCACGCGGTCGTGAGGCCTGGCGGCGCGTTCAACCTTGCCGATCTCGCTCCGAAGGAACCAGCGCCGAAGGACCAGGAGCCGTCCCAACTGCCGAGCGTCTGGCTGCAGTCGCTCGCGGTGTCCAACGGCGCGGTCGCTTTCTCGGACCGGGCGCGCGCCAAGCCACTGGAGCGCAGCTTCTCGCCGGTCAATTTCGCGCTCAAGGACTTCCGCACCACCCCCGAGGGCGGCGGCTTCCGCCTGTCCGCGACCAGCGAGTCCGGCGAGGGCTTCGACTGGAAGGGTCGCTTCCAGGCCGCACCGGCGCTCGCGTCGCAGGGCGAACTTGCGATCCACGGGCTCAAGGCGCGGAACATTGGCGAGGCCCTGGGCGACGCTCTTCCCTTCGAGATGGATACGGGCCTGATCGAGCTCGGAGGCCACTACGAGGTCGCGCTGGGCGACGCACCCAGCGTGAAGCTCAACCTGCCGAAGATCAGCGTCACGGGCCTGGGGCTGCGTGCCCGCGGGGCCGACGCGGACTGGGTCGAGGTGCCGGCCATCGTCGTGTCCGACACGAAGGTGTCGATACCGGCCCGGACGGTCTCGATCAGCGACATCACGGTTACGGACATGAAGGTCCAGGCCTGGATGGCGCCGGACGGGACGGTGAACCTCACGCAACTGTTCGCGCCGGTACCTGCGACCCAGGCTGCCGCCACTGATGTGCCGAGGGCCGGCGAGCCTGAAGTAGCGATTGCGGCACCGGAGGATGCAGCCGCGCCGAGCGCACCCGCACCCGCGCCCGCGGCGCCGCCGGCAGGCGCCGCCGATGCCGGTACGACGCCCGCCCCGTCCGCGGCGCCCGCGTGGTCGGTCGACGTTGCCACGACCCAGGTCGCGCATGCGGCCATCGACTTCGAAGACCGGCGCGGCGAGACGGCCAAGCGCTTCGTCGTGTCTCCTCTCGACGCGACCTTGCGTGGCGCGAGCATGGACCTCGCCAAGCCGGTCGCGGTCACGCTTGCCATGGTGATCAACGACGTCGCCCCCTTCAAGGCGGAAGGCACCGTCACGCCCGAGCCGCTGGCCGCAGACCTCGCAATTGCACTCACCGGCGCTCGCATGCAGATCCTGCAGCCTTACGTGCTGCCGGTCGCGGACCTCACGATCACGGACGGCAAGCTCACCGTCGAGGGCAAGGTGAGGCTCGACCCGCCCGAGGCACCGGGGCCGGACCTGCGCTTCGACGGCGACGTCACGATCGACAGCTTCGCCTCCATCGACAACACGCTCAAGAAGGATTTCGTAAATTTCCGCCGGCTCGAGCTCAGGAAGATCAGTTACGCGATGGGCCCCGATTCGGCCAGCATCGACCAGGTGCTGGTACAGCAGCCGTTCGCGCGGGTGATCATCAGCCCCGAGCGCGTGATCAACGTCTCGGCGGTCATGGACCCCAAGGGCACCGCGGCGGCGCTCGAGGCACGGCGCGCGTCGGCCGCGGCCGACGCGTCGCTAACGCCCGCCCAGCGCAAGAAGCGCGACCGCGAACGCGAGGCGGCCGAGGAACAGGCGGCGAAAGACCGAAAGGCGACCGGTGCCAAGGCGCCGCCCGCACTCGCGCCACTGCCCAAGGAGACCATGCCGGTGCGCATCCGCCTGGTGCGCATCGAGCAAGGCACCATGGATTTTGCGGACAACAGCGTGCAGCCCAATTTCGCCGCGCGCGTGGAGCATCTCGCCGGAACGATGACCGGACTGTCGAGCGACCCCGCCTCGCACGCGAAGCTCGACTTCAAGGGTCGTGTCGGAGAGTTTTCGCCCGTCACGATCACGGGCGAGGTGCAGCCGTTCTCCTTCGAGCGCTATGCGGACATCGGGCTCAAGTTCGAGAACATCTCTCTGCCCATCTTCAACCCCTACTCCGGCCGGTTCGCGGGCTACAGCATCGCGAAGGGCAAGCTCACGACCGACCTGCACTACCTGATCACGGACCGCAAGCTCGACGCCAAGCACCACATCGTCATCGACCAGCTCGAGTGGGGCGAGGCGACCGGAGGCAAGGACGAGGCCACGCTGCCCGTCAAGTTCGCGACCGTACTGCTCAGGGACCGCAATGGCGTCATCGATCTCAACATCCCGGTGACCGGGACGCTCGACGATCCGCAGTTCCGCATCGGACCGATCATCTGGCAGGTCATCAAGAACCTGATCGTCAAGGCGGTGACGGCCCCGTTCGCGCTGCTAGGCGCGCTGTTCTCCGGCGCCGAGGAAGCACAGCACGTGGACTTCGCGGCCGGCAGCGCCGTGCTGGATCCAACCACCGCCGGGCAACTGGGCGCGCTCGCGAAGAGCCTGGTGGAGAAGCCGGGCCTCAAGGTCGACGTGCCGATCGGCGCCCTGCCCGAGCTCGACGGGCCCGCGCTGCTCGATCTCGCGTACCAATCCGCGCTCGCCGACGCGGTGAACACGACACTACCCGCACCGCGCAAGGAAGGCGCGACGCGTCCGACATTCGAAGCACTCCCATCGAAGGACCAGGTCGCGGTGCTCACCGCGCTCGTGAAGAAGCAGGCCGGGGCCGAGCCGGAGATTCCGGAACCGCCCGAGCCGCCCGAGGGCACTTCGCGTGACGACGCGAAGGCGATGCAGCAGGCCGCTGCAATCGCCTACCTGGAGAAGGAGGCCCGGTCGCACGTTTCGGTTCCAGAGTCGGAATACGCGCGGCTCGCCGAGGCACGCGCGGAGGCCGTGCAGCGCGCCCTGCTCGAGGGCAGCGGACTCGAACCCGAGCGCGTGTTCCTGGTGCGGGACGGAAAAGTGACGCCCCTCGACGGCAAGGTCCGGCTCGACCTCGCGCTCAAGTAGCGACCAGGCTCAAGCAGCTGCTGGGCGGGCCGCGAGCTGCCGTCCGGTGCAGCCCTGGTGGGCCCGGCATTCCACCTCAGCCGGGCGATCCCACCAGCCAATGCGCAAACGCGAGCCACGGCCCGGTGCCGGAGACCGCGAGGCAGAGGGGCTGCGACACGATGGTCGCAAGTCCCGCCCACAGCGTGACCGGATGCAACCGGCGCCGAGTGGAAAGATCCCAGATCACGAGCGCAACGATGAACAGGTCCGAGAGCCCGAAATAGACGGGTGGCCCGCCCTTCGCGAAGTCGAACGGCCAGCGCGCGAACGCGGCTGCAAGCAGGTTGACGGTCGCGAGCAGCATCAGCCGCTTGTGAGCCTGCGTGTCGCGCCGCTTCATGATGGCGAGCGTCACGAGCGACCCGAACATCAGGATGTTGAAGATCGGGACTGCCAGGAACTGCAGCGGCGGGATCGGTACTCCGATGAACCCCGTCGCCCTGCGCGCAGCCGTGACTGCCCCCGCCAAGCCGAGGACCACCATCGCCATGGCAGTCGCCGCACCGACGCGCCCCAGCGATCGGTGCAGGTCGATGCGACCCGAGGCCACCAGCAGTGGCTGCACGACGAGCAGTACGAGCCATGCGGTGAAGGCCACACCGTGAACGAGGAAAATCGGCTCCGCGGGCGCCGGAAAATCCGGGAACAACGGCCTCAGGAAGAATGTGCGCGCGAAGCCCAGATAGACGACGCCGAACATGGCGAGCGCCATGCCGAAGTAAAAACTCCTCTCTGCCGACCAGCGCACGCGCCCGACAATCTGTGTTGTCATCGCGAATGTCCCCCCCGTTTGACGGCCGGATCCTAGCACGACGCGATTGGAATCCGCGTCGCGGCCTGGCATGGGAATCGAAGTTCGAAGGCCCGAGGCGCCGAACGGAATCAGTCCCCCGGGGGATCAGTCCCGAGTCCGCATCAGGCCTTCCTGTGCCGTGCTCGCGACCAGGCGACCGGCGCGGTCGAAGATGCGGCCGAAGGCCAGCCCGCGCGAGCCTGAACTGCTCGGGCTCACCAGCGCATAGAGCAGCCACTCGTCCACGCGGACGGGGCGATGGAACCACATGGCGTGATCGATGCTCGCGAGCGTGACGTCGCCGGTGCGATACGCGAGACCGTGCGGCAGCGTCGCAGTCTCGAGCAGGTGATAGTCCGACATGTACGCGAGAAGGCACTGCTGCAGGACCGGATCGTCCGGGCAGCGTTCCACCAGCCGGAACCACAGGTGCCTGACCCCGGGCCGCGGTTCGCCGGCCTCGATCGCCTCGACAGAACGGAACTCGAACGGCCGCTCGAGCGACCAGAATCGCCTCCGCTCGGCCGGCATCCGCTCGAGGTGCTTGCGGACCTCGGCGGTCAGGTCGGGCAGCTCCTCGGGAGGTGCGACCTCCGGCATCGGAACCTGGTGGTCTGGCCCCTCCTCCGCGATCTGGAACGAGGCCGCCATGTTGAAGATCTGCTGCCCATGCTGGATCGCAACCACGCGACGGTTCGAGAAGCTCGCGCCGTCGCGGCTGCGGTCCACCTCGTAGACGATCGGCGCGCTGAAGTCGCCACGGCGCAGGAAGTACGCGTGCAGCGAGTGCACGGCGCGGCCCTCGACGGTGCCGCAGGCGGCCGCGAGCGCCTGCCCGAGCACCTGGCCGCCGAAGACCTGCGGACTGCCGATGTCGCGGCTCTCGCCGCGGAACATGTTGTTCTCGAGCCGCTCGAGCTCGAGCAGCCGGACGAGGTCGGCGAGCAGTCGGTTCATGGCTGCCGTGCCGCCGTCCGCTACTCCGACACGCCGAGCCGCTTCTGCATGATCGGGCTCGTGGTCGTGTACTGGAGGTGCACCTTCTTCGCGGGGTTCAGGTGCTCGGCGATGGCGAAGGCCGCGAGCGCCGCCTCGTGGAAGCCGCTCAGGATCAGCTTCTTCTTGCCCGGATACGTGTTGATGTCGCCGATCGCGAAGATACCCGGCACGCTGGTCTGGAATTTCGCGGTGTCCACCCTGAGCGCTTTTTTCTCGAGTTCCATGCCCCACTCTGCGACGGGACCAAGTTTCGGGTGCAGACCGAAGAACGCGAGCACGTGGTCGGCGTCGAATTCCGCGATCGTGCCGTCGGAGCGCTTGACCGTGACGCCCGTGAGCCGCCCGTCCGCCGTGCGGAGGCCCGCGGCCGTGCCCTCGACATAGGTCATGCGGCCTCGGGCAACGAGTTCCCGCATTCGCGCCACGGACGCCGGGGCTGCGCGGAACTCCGGCCGCCGGTGCACGTGCACGATGCTGCCGGCCTTGCCCGTGAGATCGACCACCCAGTCGAGCGCCGAGTCGCCACCGCCGAAGATCACCAGGCGCTTGCCTTGGAAGTCGCCGGCGTGCCGCACCCGGTAGTGGATCTGCCGGTTCTCAAAGGCGTCCGCGCCCTCGACGCCGAGGCGGCGCGGCTGGAACGAGCCCAGGCCCGCCGCGATGACGACCGTCTTTGCGGCGAACCGTGTACCGGCCGAGGTCTCGAGCAGGAATCCGGCGTCGCCCTGCCGCGCGAGCCCCACCACCTCCTGCCCGAAGTGGAACTGGGCGCCGAAGGGCTTGATCTGCTCGAGCAGGCGGTCGACGAGCTCCTGGGCACCGCAGACCGGCAGCGCCGGGATGTCGTAGATGGGCTTGTCGGGATAGAGCTCGGCGCACTGCCCGCCCGGGTGCCCGAGCGTATCCACGACGTGCGCCTTGATGCCGAGCAACCCGAGTTCGAAGACCTGGAAGAGGCCCGCCGGGCCCGCGCCCACGATCACGACGTCGGCGGCGATGGGCTCGCTGGCCGTGGCGGCAGCAGTTCCGGGTATCGTGGTGGTCACGGACGGGCCTCCGGCAAGGGGCAGGCAAGGGGTCGAATTCTAGCGGATTCGGGGTCCGGGCCACCGGAAGCACGACACGCCCTTGCGGTCCGCCCGGATTCGCCCGCGGGAATCCCCGGCCTACCGCCGGCGCGCAGCCGCGTCTATCCTTGCGGCAACCAGGCATGCCGCGCGGCCGGAACGCCAGCCCTTGACCGACGTCAATGCGCTGGGTTCGGCGGCGCCGCACCATCGATAGGCAGATTGCGACCAGGGAAGCAGATGTACTCGCACCAGATCCGGTTCGACGCCGACCTCATCCGCCGCTACGACAAGTCGGGGCCGCGCTACACGTCCTATCCGACGGCGGTGCAGTTCACCGACAGCTACGGCCTGGCCGAGTACAAGGCGTCGGCACTCGCGAGCAACGAGGATCCGATCCCGCGCCCGCTCTCGCTCTACGTCCACATTCCGTTCTGCTCCAGCCCCTGCTTCTACTGCGGCTGCACCAAGGTCATCACCCGCAATCACGAGAAGGCCGAGGCCTACCTGTATCGCCTGCACCGCGAGATCGAGCTGCAGGGCCAGCTCTACGACCGCGACCGCGAAGTCGAGCAGCTGCACTTCGGCGGCGGCACGCCGACGTTCCTCACCTCGCTCGAGATCGACCGCCTGGTCGAGAAGCTGGGCAGCCACTTCAAGCTGTCGAAGGACCCGGACCGCGAGTATTCGATCGAGCTCGACCCGCGCACGATCACCCGCGACACGCTGCGTGACCTGGCGCGCATCGGCTTCAACCGTTGCAGCCTCGGCATCCAGGACTTCGACCCGCTGGTACAGGAGGCGGTGAACCGCATCCAGTCCGTGCCCGACACGCTGCGTCTCATCCACGAGGCCCGTGAGTTCGGCTTCGGCTCGGTGAGCGTGGACCTGATCTACGGGCTGCCGAAGCAGAACCTCGAGGGTTTCGCGAAGACCATCGACACCGTGCTGTCCGCGAAGCCGGACCGCTTCGCCGTGTACGCCTACGCCCACCTGCCGCAGATGTTCAAGGCGCAGCGGCAGCTCAATGCCGAGTTCCTGCCGACGCCCGAGACGCGCCTCGCGCTGCTCGGTCTCACCATCGAGAAGCTGTCGGCCGCGGGCTACGTCTACATCGGCATGGACCACTTCGCGCTGCCGCAGGACGAACTCGTGCTCGCGCAGGAAGCGGGCACCATGTACCGCAATTTCCAGGGCTATTCCACGCGCGGCTACTGCGACCTGGTCGGGCTCGGCGTGAGCTCGATCGGCAAGGTGGGCGACAACTACATCCAGAACCAGAAGACGCTGCCGGAATACTATGGGGCGCTGGATCGCGGCGTCCTGCCGGTGCACCGCGGTTACACGATGACGCGCGACGACATCATCCGGCGCGACGTGATCCAGCAGATCATGTGCTACGGCGTGCTCGACTACGCCGCGACCTCTGCACGGCACGGCATCGACTTCCACGCCTACTTCGCCAGCGAGATCGCGGCGCTCGCGCCGCTGGTCGCGGACGGGCTCGCGGAGTTCGCCGCTCCGGGGCTGCGCGTGCTGCCAGCCGGCCGCCTGCTGCTGCGCCATCTCGCGATGGCCTTCGACGCCTACCTCGCGTCCGCACAGGCCGCGCAGCAGCGATTCTCCAAGGCGATCTGACGACCCCGACGATGCACCCGGCCTCGCACCGCCCTTCGAGGTGGGCCACGGTCGCGGCCGCGCCTCATCGGACGATGTTCCTGTGCGGGGCGGCGAATCTCCTGCTTGC
Organism: uncultured Gammaproteobacteria bacterium; assembly: GCA_963706755.1. Lineage (GTDB taxonomy): Bacteria > Pseudomonadota > Gammaproteobacteria > Steroidobacterales > Steroidobacteraceae > RPQJ01. The sequence goes on along the minus strand of CAVPNH010000001.1, from coordinate 125,586 downwards.
GAGCCTTTGGTGGACGGCGCACCTCGTCGCGCGTTACACGGGTTTCCCGCTCTTCACGCTCGACCTCGGCGTGGCGCCGATCTGGGCCCACACGTTCCTGCTGCTGTTCGTCGTGTTTCCGACGTTCTTCTTCGGCTTCCTGTTCACGACCTTCCCGCGCTGGATGAACGGCCCGCAGGTGCCGCGCGGAGCCTACGTGGCAACGGCGGTCCTGCTCGTGCTCGCGACGGCGGCGTGGCTCGTCGGCATCCATGCCAGCGCGACCCTGCGGCTCGCGGCGCTCGCACTGTCGCTCGCGGGACTCGCGACCGGCCTCACAGCGCTGCTCCGGGTCCTGGTCGATTCGGAGCAGGTGGTCTCGCACGCGGTCGTCGCGTCGATCGCGCTCGCCGTGGGCTGCGTGGCGGAAGCCGGTTTCGCCTGGGGCATCTGGCAGGGCAACGACTTCGCCCTGCACTTCGCGGTGCGTACCGCGCTCTGGGGCTTCCTCTTGCCGGTATTCTTCGCCGTCTGCCACCGCATGGTCCCGTTCTTCTCCCAGAACGTGGTCGCCGGTTACGTGGCCTGGAGGCCGCGCTGGATGCTGGTCGCCGTGGTCGCCCTCGCCTATGTGCGCCTGCTGCTCGGCACGGCGGGTGAGTTCCGGGGGCTCGTCGTCGTCGACATCGCGCTCGCCATCCTCACGGCGACCTGCGCGGTCCGCTGGACCTCGCTGCGAACACGGGGCAACCCGCTCCTGTGGACGCTGTATGCGGCCTTCGCGTGGCTGCCGGTGGCGATGGCCCTGCAGGCGGCTCGTGACGGCAGCTACGCGCTCACGGGCGAGTGGGCATTGGGCCGCGCGCCGATCCACGCGCTCGGCATCGGCTACTTCGGCGGCCTGCTCGTCGCCATGGCGACGCGCGTCACCATGGGACACTCGGGCCGGGCCCTCGCCATGGACCGCTGGGCGCTCGCCTGCTTTCTCGCCGTGCAGGTCGCCGCCGTCGCCCGCGTCGCGGGCGAAATCACCACCGCCCCCGCCGCGATCCGGGACCTGCTGCTCGGCAGTGCCGCCCTGTGGCTGCTGGCGTTCGGCGTGTGGGGTGCGCGGCACGCGCGCATCTACCTCGCACCGCGTGCGGACGGACGGCCGGGATGATCGAGCACTATTTCGCGCTCAAGGCGATCCACGTCGGCTGCGCGGTCCTGACCATCGCGCTCTTCTTCGCGCGCGGGCTGCTCATGATCTCCGGGTCCCCGTTGCTGCAGCAGCGGGCGACACGGATCGTCCCGGTGGTGATCGACACCGTGCTGCTCGCGAGCGCCATCGCGCTCACCATGACCATCCACCAGTACCCGTTCACGACGTCCTGGCTGACCGCCAAGGTCGTCCTGCTCGCGGTGTACATCGTGCTGGGCAGCATCGCGCTCAGGCGCGGGCGGACCCGTGCCATCCGCATTGCCGCCTTCGTCGCGGCGCTGGTGACCGTAGCGTTCCTGGTGACGGTCGCCCTGAGCCATCAGCCGCTCGGATTCCTGGCGGGCTGAACTGCTCACGCCGACGGACGCGGCGCCCGGGCAGGAACCGGGTTGATCTCGCCCGGACCGCTCGCTGGGGCGAAATTGACCGGACGCCTATTCCACCGGCGGGGCCGTGCTGTTAGCGTCACGCCATGCAGCCTCCGGACAACCTGGACGCGGTTCTCCGCAGCCACCATCTCTTCGCTGGGCTCGCGCCGCCGCAACTGCAGCGCGTGCTGGTCGCAAGCCACGTGGACCCGCATCGCGCGGGCCACGTCATCTTCGACCGTGGTCAGCCGGCCACGAACTTCTTCATCGTGCTCGACGGGCAGGTCAACCTGGTTCTCTATTCCCGGGCGGGCGAGGAGAAGATCGTCGAAATCCTCGGGCCGGGCAGGAGTTTCGCCGAAGCCGTGATGTTCATGGAGGGGCCCGTCTATCCAGTGTCCGCGGTGGCGGCCACCGACCTGCAGGTAGCACGGTTCTCCAGCGGCGAGTACCTGGCCGTCCTGCGCGAGAGCCCGGAAACCTGCGTGCGCATGCTCGGCCACCTGAGCCAGCGCCTGCACATGCGCCTGCGGGAAATCGAGTACCTGACGCTCGAAAGCGCCACCCACCGGCTGGTGAGGCTGATCGAGGGCCGACTGCCGCTCGACTCAGACGGGCCGGCCGAGATCGAGTTGCAGGAATCGCGACAGGACCTCGCTTCGCGCCTGTCCATGAAGCCCGAGACGCTGTCGCGCATCCTCCGGACCCTGTCCGACGCCGGCGTCATCGTCGTGCGCGGCCGAAGCCTGCAAGTCCCTGATCGGGCAAGGCTCCTCGCCACCCTCGACGCCCAGTCCTGAACTCCCGCCCGGCTTGATCGAGGTCAATGCGGATACAGGCCCGCTCCCCTACCGTGTCGAATAACAGGTTGGTGCGCGCCAAGGCGCGCCCCGCACGGTTACAGCCAAAAAGGGAGTCGTCCATGACATCGACATATACGGTCCGGGCCCGCGTTGCCGCCTCATTGGCTGCCGCGGGATCGCTGGCCCTGTCCGCCGGCGCCTGGGCACAGCAGGTGCACCAGGCTGAGGTCGCAGGCGCGAGTTCGCTCGCTGCGCAGGTCGCCGACGGCAAGAAGGTATACGACACGATCTGCTACGCCTGTCACCAGGCCGACGGCAAGGGGCTGCCGGGGGCCTTCCCGCCACTCGCAGGTTCCGACTACCTCCTCGGCAACCCGGACCGCGCGGCGCGCACGGTCGTGAACGGCCTGCAGGGAGAGGTCGAGGTCAACGGCATCAAGTACAACTCGGTCATGCCGGCCATGACCCAGCTCTCCGACAAGGAGATCGCGGATGCGCTGACGTACGCCATGAACTCCTGGGGGAACAAGGGTGGCTCGGTTTCGACGACCACCGTCGCAGCGACACGCACCAAGGCTGAGGCGACCCCCAAGAAGGCGGAGTCGCCGACACAGCACCCTACGATCACCTCCGAACTGAAATACCAGGGCGCACCCTCCCCGGTCGGCGCGGCCGATGCGCAGGTACTGCTGACCCCGGGGGCGCCGACGATGTCGGCGGCCGAATTTAAGGAGGCCCAGCAGATCTACTTCGAGCGTTGCGCGGGCTGCCATGGCGTGCTGCGCAAGGGCGCGACCGGGAAGCCGCTCACTCCCGACATCACCCAGAAGAAGGGCACGGATTATCTCAAGGTGTTCATCAACCAGGGCTCGCCCGCCGGCATGCCGAGCTGGGGCAAGTCGGGTGAGCTTACTCCGGCGCAGGTGGACCTGATGGCGCGCTACGTGCAGAACGAGCCGCCGCTGCCGCCCGAATTCGGCATGAAGGAAATCAAGGCGACGTGGACGGTCCTGGTGCCGGTGGCCGATCGCCCGAAGACGAAGCAGAACAAGTACAACATCGACAACATCTTCGCGGTCACGCTGCGCGACGCGGGAGAAGTGGCGCTGGTCGACGGCGACACCAAGAAGATCATCACGACCATCAAGACGGGCTACGCGGTGCACATCTCGCGGCTCTCGAGCTCCGGCCGCTACGTGTACGCGATCGGCCGCGACGCGAAGATCGACCTGATCGATCTCTTCATGCCAACCCCGGCCAAGGTGGCCGAGATCAAGGTCGGCCTCGAGGCGCGATCGGTCGAGACCTCGAAGTACAAAGGCTACGAGGACAAGTACGCGATCGCGGGCTCCTACTGGCCGCCGCAGTACACGATCATGGACGGCCTGACCCTCGAGCCGCTCAAGGTCGTCTCGACCCGCGGCATGACGGTGGACACGCAGGAGTATCACCCCGAGCCGCGCGTGGCCGCCATCGTGGCGTCGCACGAGCACCCGGAGTTCATCGTCAACGTCAAGGAGACCGGGCAGATCCTGCTGGTCAATTACGAGGACATCGACAACCTCAAGACGACGACGATCGGAGCCGCCCGCTTCCTGCACGACGGCGGCTGGGACGTGACCAAGCGCTACTTCCTGACGGCCGCCAACCAGTCGAACAAGGTCGCGGTGATCGACTCGAAGGAACAGAAGCTGACGGCCCTGATCGACGTGGACAAGATCCCGCACCCGGGTCGCGGCGCGAACTTTACCGACGCGAAGTATGGCCCGGTGTGGGTCACGAGCGCGCTCGGCAACGACAAGGTGACGCTGATCGGCACCGACCCCGTCGAGCACAAGGACAGCGCCTGGAAGGTCGTGCGGGTACTTAATGGCCAGGGCGGCGGCTCGCTGTTCGTGAAGTCGAACCCGAAGTCGCGGCACCTGTACGTGGACACGCCGCTGAATCCCGATCCGAAGATCGCGCAGAGCGTGGCCGTGTTCGACATCGGGAACCTCGAGGCAGGCTACAAGGTGCTGCCGATCGCCGAGTGGGCGAACCTCGGCGAAGGTCCGAAGCGCGTCGTGCAGCCTGAGTTCAACGCCGCAGGCGACGAAGTCTGGTTCTCGGTGTGGAACGGCAAGGAACAGAAGTCGGCCATCGTCGTCGTCGACGACAAGACACTTCAGCTCAAGGCCGTGATCAATGACCCGAGAATCGTGACGCCCACGGGCAAGTTCAACGTGCACAACACGGTGGATGACGTCTACTGACGATCCTCCCTGCGTGAGCCCGGAACGGGCCCCGTCCAGGCCCCGCTTCCCGAGAAGCGGGGCCTTTTTCTTGCCATGATTGCGGCAGCGCGCTGCCGCTGGACGGCATTCGGGCCGCCCGCACCGCTGGCAGGTCGCCAAAGCGCGTGCACGCAGCGTACGCTGCAGGCGTGCAACCCGGAGTTCACACCGCCAGGCGCACGAGTAACTTGCCTTACCCCAGCCCCGCCTGTGCTCGAACCGACCAGGCGCCCACGCAAGCGGAAGCAGGACCATGAAGAATTTCGCGAGAGAGACCCTGAACAGACTTGGTTTCAAGGCGGCCGGGACGCGCCGGAAGCCCCACAAGGACGTCCTCGAGGGGTTCTCCGCCCCGTACCTCGCCCGGCTCAGCCAGCCGGCGACCGTCATCGACGTGGGCGTGGGCTATGGAACCTACCCTTTATACGAGGCGTTCCCGAAGGCCAGGTTCATCCTGGTGGAGCCTCTCCGGGACTATGAAGGCGCGATTTCCAGGATCGCCGGTCAATACGACTGCACGGTCGTCTACAAGGCGGCGGGCGACGCCCCCGGCAGTCTCGAAATCAGCGTAGACACCGAAAACCTCCAGAAGAGTTCCTTCGCGGACAGGACGCCGCTCACGAACAAGGGTCACCGGCTCGAGAAACGAATGATAGAGGTTGCGACCCTGGACGCCATTGTCGCGGCGCTTCCCGACCTGCGTGAGCCGATACTCCTGAAGATCGATACCGAAGGACACGAACTGAAGGCACTGCAGGGAGCCCACGCGCTACTGCGCAGGACGGACACCGTGATCGTCGAGGCCTCGATCGCGAGGCGATTCGAGGGCGGTTATGAATTCGAGGACATTGTCGAATTCATGAAGCACAGCGGCTTCTACCTTCTGACCTTCCTGAGCATCAACCACCACAGGGGCGAACTCCGGCCGAGGTATGCCGACGTCGTCTTCAAGCGGCGCGCCTGACGGGCACGGGTGGCGGCCCGCCGCACTGGTCTGCGGCTGCTGCCCGCAATCGGTTCCGGCAGCGGCTCGCCGCCGGCGCTCCCCGCGTCAATACCGCCAGTGCAACGTCACCGAGATGCTGCGGCCCGGCCGCGTGTAGTACGGGATGAGCGGATCGCCCACCGGTCGCCCACGCACGTCCGCCCACTCGATGTAGTCCTCGCCGGTCAGGTTGAAGAGGCCCGCGTCGAGCGTGAGCCCGTGGCCGAGGTCCGCCTGTCCGAGCAGGTCGAGCGTCACGTAGGAATCCGTCCGGTAGAGGTTCACGCGGCTGCGGTCCACCTCGCGCTTGGCCGCGACGCTCGTCGTCACGAGCTCGCCGCGCCACGCTCCGGAAGCCGCCTCGTAGGCGAGCGACAGGAGCGCGCTGCCGGGATCGACTGAATTGATCGGCTGGTTGCGATCGAGGTCCTCGCCCCTGGACCACGCGCCCGAGAGGCGTGCCGTCCAGCCCGCGAGCGTCTGCGTCCACTCGCCCGGCCGGACCGTCGCCGACACTTCCGTGCCATAGATGCGCGCGCTCGCGATGTTCTGCGACTGGAAGATGATGACGTGCGTCACCGGGTCGGTCCCGAGGTTGACCTTGGACTCGATGAAATCCTCGTAGTCGGTCCAGTAGCCACTGGCCGTGAACGCGAGCGCTTCGCTCTCGTAGCGCAGGCCCAGTTCGTAGCCATTGCTTTTCTCGGGCTTCAGGTCCGGGTTCGGAATGGCGCGAATGTTGAGCAGCGGCAGGTCGAGGCCGATGTTCACGTCTTCCGGTGGCGGCGCGCGAAAGCCGTGCGAGTACTGGAAGTACGTGGTGAGCGAATCGCCGAAGCGTCGTGTCAGCCCGAGCTTCGGCGAGACCGAGGTGTCGTTGATGCCGACGACCGGCGTGCGCGGATTATCCTCGCGGTATAGTCCGTCGGCCTTTGGCGAGAGATCGTAGTAGTCCACGCGCAGCGCGGGAATCACCGACCATTGGTCGCCTCCGAACCTGATTTCGTCCTGCGCGAAGACGCCCGCCTCGAAAACGTCGGAGTTCGGGAAGTCGCGCAGCGGATAGGTTTCACCGAGGATGGTCTTGGTCGTGGCACCCGTCAGCAGGTTCGTCTGCGTTCCATTTCGCATCTCCTCGAGCTGCGTTCCAGAGACCTCGAGCCCATAGACGATGTCGTGGCTGAGACTTCCCCGAACGACATCCTTCACGGCGGTGAATTCCGCTCCCAGGACGCGCTCCTCGAAGCGGAACTGGCGATCGAGCTGCTGTGGCGGCGTCCCCGGACGGACCGGTGGCGGCGGTGGCGGCGGCACGGCCCTGCGCTGCTCGAAGGTATCCTGGCGCGTGTCGGTGCCCTGCCAGTAGACGATCCAGTTCGCCGAGTCGTAGGCCGCAGTCGGGCCGAGCTTCTGCGCGAGGCTGGTGCGGAACCGCTCGCCCGAATCGTCGCCCTTCAGCGCGACGGTGTTCGAGAAGCGGCTGCCCGCCAGCAGTTCCCACGCGTTCACGTCCGTCTTCTGGCGGATGCGCCCGCCTTCCGCGGTCACAGTGAGCGGGCCGCCCGGCATCGAGTCGAACTGCGCCGTCGCGAGAACCGAGTCGGCGTCGTACTCGCGCGGATCGGGCGTCACGTTGGCCGCGGTGTCGGCCTCGTGCCCCTGACGGTGCACGTAGCCCAGGACCACGTCCGCGGAGCCCACCCGGTCCGCACCGATCACGGCCGCGTGCCAGCCGTCGTCACTGCTGTCGTATCCCGCCTCGCTGCGCAGGCCGGCGTTCGCGCCACCGGCGAGAAGCGTCTCCGGATTCAATGTGCTCATCGCGACGACGCCGCCGATGGCGTCGCTGCCGTACAAAGACGACGCCGGTCCGCGCAGGATTTCCACGCGCTGCACGAAGGCCAGGTCCACGAACGCACGACCGGAGTCGGAGTAGCTGCCGATCGCGAATCCGGGCGCGGACGGAATGCCGTCGACCTCGACGGCCACGCGATTGCCGGTCATGCCGCGAACCGTGAACGTGTCGAGTCCGAACCGGAACGGATCGCTGCGCACGCTCAAGCCCGGCTCGTAGCGAACCATCTGCTTGACGTCGCTGGAGAGGGTTCGCTGCAGCTGCTCGTCGGAAATGACCGTGACGGTCGCGGCGACGCGGGTCACGGGCACGAGACGGCGCGCGTACACGGTGACTTCCTCGAGTTCGGCCGGCGCGGCGCCCTGTTGCGCGGGCGCGGCAGTCCCCGCGCCCTGCGCTGCGGCGGCCAGGCTCATGGCAATGGAAACCGCCAGTGAATTCATGCGCTTGTGACGGTTGACATGGGTCAAGGGAAACCACTCCTCATCGGCGCACTCTGTTGCGCATGGATTCTTCTTGCCAATAGTTTGAGGCATCGAGCCCCGGAGCCACCATGACCCAAGTCAACGCAGCACGCCTGCTCAGCATCGCGATCGCCGCCGCACTCTGCGCGACTGCGACCCAGGCCGCCGACGCGCCGCTCACTCCCGCCGTGGCACCCGCCGCAGCACCCGCGGCGCCGGCCGCGCCCGCCGCCCCGGCGATGAACAGCTTCGAGACTGCGATCACCGGCGGCAAGGTGCACTTCGACTTCCGCTACCGCTACGAGCAGGTGGACCAGGAGGGCTTCAGCGACGACGCCTACGCCTCGACCCTGCGCACGCGACTCAACTACACCACGGCGGAGTGGCACGGCCTCACGGCCATGCTCGAAGCGGCCAACGTGCTCGTCGTCGGCCAGTACGACCTCTACAACAGCACGACCAACGACGCGACGGACCGGCCGGTGGTCGCCGACCCCCGCCACACCGAGATCAACCAGGCGTGGCTGCAGTACAAGATCGGCAGCTTCACCGGCATCGGCGGCCGGCAGGTGATCAACCTCGACAACCAGCGCTTCGTCGGCAACGTCGGGTGGCGCCAGAACGACCAGACCTTCGATGCAGTGACGCTGAAGATCGGCGCGATCCCGCGTACGCAGTTCTTCTACTCCTGGGTCGGCAACGTGAACCGCATCTACGGCCCGGAGAACGGTCAGTACCCCGGCAACCTGGACGGCAACACCAGTCTCCTGAACGCAAAAGTGGACTTGGGCCCGGTCGGGCAGGTCGCGCTGTTCGACTACTGGGAGGACTTCGACCCGAAGCAGTGCTGCGTGCCGGCGCGCTCGAACAACCTGTCGAACAACTCGTACGGCTTCCACTACACCGGCGCCTACAAGTTCAGCGACACGGTCAAGGCGAACTGGATCGGGTCCTGGGCCCACCAGTCCGACTACGGCCAGAGCACGCTGGACTATGGCGCCGACTATTACCTGCTCGAAGGCGGGCTGGGCCTGAAGAACTTCGGGCTCAAGGTCGGCTACGAGGTCCTGGGCGGTAACGACTACGACGAGGCCAATACCATGGGCTTCCAAACGCCTCTCGCCACGCTGCACATCTTCCAGGGCTGGGCCGACATGTTCCTGTCGACGCCGAAAGCGGGCGTCCAGGACTTCTACGTGGGCGGTTCGGCGAACTTCGGCAACTTCGCCATGCAGGTCGTCTACCACGACTTCGGCACGGACGCGAAGGCGCTGGACACGACACTTCTCCACACGTTCAGCAGCTACGGCAACGAGTGGGATGCCTCGGTCGGCTACAAGTTCAGCACGCGCTACGAGGCTCTGCTCAAGTACGCCAACTACAGCGCCGATCGCGACGTGCCCGGCACGCAGGGACTGGACACGACCAAGACCTGGCTGCAGTTCGCCGCGACGTTCTGAACCCACAGCCCGAGGGTCCCAACCGGCGACAGGCACCCCGGCCTGCGCCGCACGCGGGGCGACGCAGTGCGATCGAGAAACGATCGCATTTGTTCGCTCCGCGATTGGTTTTCGTGCCCGCAGACGTCAAACAGGGCAACGAATATTCCCGGCCGCGAGGGTTCCATGGCGAAACACACAACGCTGCGCGCACAATCGTTCGGCACCATGGCGCTCGGCGCCATGCTCCTGCTCGCCGGATGCGGCGGCGGTGGAGGGTCCGGCGCCTCAGAGAGTTCTGGCGGCTCGGGCGGCGGCTCGGGCGGCGGCTCGGGCCAGACCAGCTACAAGATCGTAGCCACCAACGACCTCGGCATGCACTGCGTGGACGCCGATTTCTCGGTTTTCTCGATCCTGCCACCCTACAACGTCGTGAATGCGCAGGTCGTTCGAACCGATGGCACGGGCAAGGCTTCGTTGCTGGACAACTTGAGCGTCGTGCTGCGCTATTCCGCCATCGCCGACGCGAACGGCTCGATCAACAGCCACAGCATCGGCAAGACGAACTTCTGGCAATACGTCGCCAGGACCTACGGCGCGGACCTCCCCCCTGGTCAGGGACTCAAGGGCCTGTATATGCCCGCGGAGGCCACCAGCCCGGACCAGACTTCGTTCACCTGGAAGCCGTCGGACGCGCTCTTCAAGGCCGAGGGCATCCCGATCATCCCCCTGGACGACGCGGGCAACCACAATCGTTATCCCCTCATGCGGCTCACGGCGACGGACAAGACTAGCGGAGCGGCCCTCGCCACCCTCGACGTCGTCCTGCCGGTGTCCGAGGAAACGACCTGCTCCGACTGTCACGCCACCGGGGGCACCGCCGCCCGGTCTGCGGGAATCACGTGGTCCACGGCAGGCGACCTCGAGATCCAGTCGCGCGAGAACATCCTGCTGCTGCACGACGGCCGCATGGGCACCAACCTGATGGCCTCCAAGCCCGTGCTGTGCGCCGGATGCCACTACAGCGCGGCACTCGACCTCGCCGGCACCGGGCCGAGCGGCGCCCAGGTGGGGAAACCGACCATGTCCTCGGCGATGCACGCTTATCACAGCAGCCGGATGGTGAACGCTGCAGGCGTGCCCTACGCAGACCGCTGGGTCGCGCAGGGTGGCACGCCGCCTTCGCCGGACAACCAGTCCTGCTACCTGTGTCATCCGGGCAAGTCCACGCAGTGCCTGCGCGGAGCGATGACCAACGCCGTCACCTGCCAGAACTGCCACGGAGGCATGAGTCCGGTCGGCGGAACCTCGCCGTTGGCCGCGGGCGGCAGCATTGATGGCACGAACGACGGCAGGCCACGTCGCCCATGGATGGACCTGCCGCGCTGCCAGTCCTGCCACACCGGCGATGCGGTGAACCACCTCACGCTGGCGGACGCATCGCTCATGTCCACGGATGGCATTCGCACGCTCCTCGCGTTCACCTCTACGGATGCGGCGGCGTCGCCGCGTGCGGGCGCGAGTTCACGCTTTGCCGAGAACACGGGCAAGCTGTACCGATACAGCAAGGGCCACGGCGGCGTCGCCTGCGAGGGCTGCCACAACAGCACCCACGCCATCTGGCCCAACCCCGACGACGCGCACAACGACAACGTGGCCTCACGGCAGGTGCAGGGTCATGCCGGAACGATCACCGAGTGTTCGGCCTGCCACGGCGCCGGCACGCTCGCGCTGGGCCTCAACGGACCGCACGGCATGCACGTCGTCGGCGACCCGCGCTGGCGCCGCGACGGCGGCCACCAGGGTTTCGCCAAGAGAGATCGCCAATCTTGCGCCGCGTGCCACGGCTCGGACTTCCGAGGCACGCCGCTGTCGCGGACGGCCGCCCAGCGCAGCTGGGGATCGCGCACCGTGGCGATGGGAGTACAGGTCGGCTGCTACGACTGCCATAACGGACCGAACGGCGGCGACTGACCGATTTCTTTCCCGGAGTCGGCGGGCCGTGGGCCCGCCGACTTTCTTGCCGGAGCGCCCCGCGCGCGCACCTGCAACTGCATGCTGCGCCTGTGTTGTACCATCGTCGCATGGGTACCGCCGGCACCGGGACCACGAGCGAATACACACGCGCCGAAGAGCGCATTCACAGCGCGACCCACCTGGTCGGCATCGCCTTCATGCTGGTCGCGATCCCCTGGCTCGCGGTGAAGGCGGCCAGTGTCGGCGACTCCTGGCGGCTCGTCTCCGGAATCGTCTTCGGCGCCAGCGCGCTGCTGCTGTTCACGTCCTCGGTCGTCTACCACTCCGCGACCGATGCGGTGGTCAAGGCGCGACTCCGCAAGCTGGATCACTCGGCGATCTACGTCCTGATCGCCGGCACATACACGCCGCTTGCAGTGGGCGCCTTGCGTGGCGGCTGGGGCTGGACGCTGTTCGGACTGGTGTGGGGCCTGGCGCTGGCGGGTGTCCTGGCGAAAACGGTGTTCGGTTTCCGCTCACAACTCGCCTCGACGCTGCTCTACGTCGGCATGGGGTGGACGGGACTCGTCGCCATCCGCCCCCTGATGACCGCCCTCACCGGTCACGAGCAGGCGTGGATCCTGGCCGGTGGCCTGGCGTACATGGCGGGAGTGCCCTTCTATGTCTGGAAGAGAAGGCGTTACACGCACGCGATCTGGCACCTCTTCGTGCTGGCCGGCGTGGCGTGCCATTTCGTCGCCGTCCTGAGCGTGATGGCGCAACACACCTGAGCCTCGGCCGCGCAGGGCCGCGCGCGCCACCCACCGCTCCTCTTGCAGCGCAGGATCGGGGCCCCGTGAACGACGGGCACCGCTGCTGCGGTACCATCCGCGCATGGAAAATCCCCCTGCCGCCATCGCGCTGTCGCGCGAACTGAGCCCTCGCCGCAATACCACGACCGCGACCGATCTCGACACGCTCGTCGAGGAGCAGTTGCGGCACTTCGCGATCGACCCCGCCTCGGATTACGGCCGCCGCCTGGGCGCGCTCGCGTCGCACCTCTACAGCGCCAACATCGCCACCCACGAGCTGTGGCAGATCAGCCTGCGGGAACTCGCGAGCCTCGACCAGCGCGACCGCGTGGCGCGCTTCAACGCCAAGCGCTTCCTCTGTTTCCAGCTCGCGAAGATCCTGGACACGCTGCAGAACCCGCTGCGCAAGTCCTACCAGTCGCTGCTCAACGATTCGACGCAGTCCGCGGTCAAGGGCCCCTATCCGCTCTTCGACAACGTGACCGCACTCTTCAGCGCTACGCCCGTGATCACGCGCACCGCGACCTACATGTACGCGTGCACGGAATGGGTCGAGGACGCGTTCAAGGGACGCGAGCCACTGCTCGAGATCTATTCGCGGCTCCTGAATCCGACCTCCATCAGCCTCGCCAATCACATCGTGGACCTCGAAGCCGGCCCGCTCGCCGGCGAGTACCTGGCCTGGAACTTCAACTCCGGGATGGCCGCGATCGACGCGACGCTCGCGAACGTGGTCGGCTACCAGGACATCGTGCTCGCGAGCCGCAATGTCTACGGGGGGACCTACCAGCTGCTGCACGACTGGTACGGCAAGCAGAGCAACCTCGACGTCGCGGTGTGCTGGTTCGACGGCTTCACGGAGGACGCCTTTCGCGCGGCACTGTCGAAGGCTCAGCAGGACTACGCGGGCCGCCTGGCTGCGGGCCGGCACATCTACGTGTTCATCGAGTCGCCGTGCAACCCGCACGGCCACGTGCTCGACGTGCCGGGCATCTGCCGGGTAGCCCACGAGTCGGGGCTCACCGTCATCTGCGATGCGACCGTGGGCACGCCGATCCTCCAGCCCGTGCTGCAGCGGCCGGACCCGCTGGAGCGACCGGACTTCGTGATCCACTCCTACACCAAGGACCTCGCCGGCTCCGGAACCACGACGGCCGGCGTGTGCATCGGCCGCAACGAGCTCATGTTCATTCCGAAGGGCGATACCGTGACGGCACCGGGTCCCGACGGCACGCCGCGCACCTACCGCTGGGACGAGAGCCTGTTCTGGAACGTGTACTACGTGAAGGGCGCGTTCCTCGACGCGGACAAGGCGTTCGAGGTGATCAACGGCATGCGCACCGTGGAGCTGCGCGTGCTGAACAAGGCGATCAACACGCTGGTGCTCGCGCGCGCGCTCGCGAAGCACCCGGCCATCAACGTGCGCTGCTCGGCGGTTCCCGGCAACGAGAACTACGAACTGCGCGAGCGCCTCATGTTCCTCGGGCTGCCCGCGCCGCTGTTCACCATCGACCTCGAGACCGAGGCCGCCGCCGGCATCGGGCGACATGCGTTCCAGCGTTTCTTCGACTGCCTCGAGCCCGCCTTCGGCCTGCAGGTGAGCCTGGGCCAGGTCAACACGGTCGTGCTCTGCCCCGCGCTCACCAGCCATTCGGAGTTGTCGCTCGACGCGCTGCGCGAGGCCGGAATCTCGCCGACCACGATCCGCATCTCGGTTGGCGAGGAGGATCCCCGCACCCTGCTCGTGCACCTGATGCGCGCGGCGGAACTCGCGCTCGAGCCCGCGGCTCCCGGCTTCCTCGCGCACTTCCCGGCGCTGGAAGAAATCGATCGCCTGTACCAGGAAACCTACGTGGACGTACATCGCCGCTACGCGGCGAGCCGGCCCAACATGACCCAGCTGATGAAGTAGGTGCGCGGGCCGGGGCTCAGACCGGTACGCGGCCCGGGTCGGGACGGAGGGTCCAGAGCAGCCACTGCCCGAGCAGCGCGAAGGCGAACACGACCGCGCAGGCAAGGAACGCCGAGTGCAGGTAATCCATGGCGAGGTGGTCGCCGTGGTGACCGACGACCAGGACGAGCATCGGCGTGACGAGCAGCGCCCTGAGCCAGCGCCGCCTGGGTCCCGCGACCAGCACCACGAGCCCGACGGCGACCAGGAGCGATGCCTGCGCGACGGCGCCGGTCGCGAACTCGAATACGGCCACCATCGCCAGGTTCGCAAGCAGCGCGCCCGCAAGGTACAAGATCGAGCGCCGCACGGATCCCTCGAGCGCAGGCTGTCCTACGGCAGCGACCGCGAGCGGAATCCACCATCCGTGTGCCACGCCAAATGCCCTGGCGGCCAGCCACGCAACCGTGACCAGCACGGCGAGCAGGGCCGCGTAGCTGAGTGCCGTCTGCGGACGCACCGCGCGGGTGTCCACGTCCACGTCGCGCAGCAAGGTCAGGGCGAGCAGGAGCCCGTATCCGCTGCCGGCCAGCATCACGAGCATTGGCACCAGCACCGCGGACGGCGTCGCCGGTTCGCTCGAGCCAATGAGCGTGGCCGCGAGGACGGCCAGCACGCCCCGCTGGAACCCCTGCGAGCTGGCCGCGCCGACCAGCGCCGCGGCAGCGACGATCAGCGCCGCGACCCCGTCCGTGGACTGCGCGGTGATCGCCGCGGCGGCGTAGATCACGGGCAGCAGGATGGAGAATCCCGCCACCGGACGGGCCAGCAGGCTCATCTGCGCCGACAGGACTGCGCCCAGCGCGAAGCAATGCGCGGCCGATGTGTAACCGGTCGCGTACAGCACGGCCGCCGGACCGAGCAGCAGCACGAGGACCCCAGTGGCTTTGAGAATCATTGTCGTAGGCGCCTGCCCCATCCCGGTGCAAGATCCAAGCCACAATGGGCGTGCCCAAGCAAATCAGGCGCTTGCGACCAACCGGGCAGTGCCTCGGACGCAATATGTAAAAAGCCCCGACGCCGGGGGCGTCAGCGGACCGGGTCCATGATCGTGTGCTCCTGGATCGGCCTGCCGAGGTCGAACATGAGTTGCCAGTTCCCCTGGCTCGTCCCGGCCAGCGTCAGGGTGACGGGGCCCAGGGGCGTGCGCGCACCGAGCAACGCCGCCACGGAGTACATGGCGCCCGTGCCCGGATAGTTGACCTGGTCGTCCATCGCGCCCGCCGTCAGGGTCAAGCCCGCGTAGAGCGCCTGCCCGAAGAGGTCGCTGATCTCGGCAATGCGCTTGAGATAGGTTGCGGACGTCGTCCAGTACCCCTGCCCGCGCAGTTCGCCGATCGCGAGGCCCGGAAAGCTGATGGGTCCGCCGAGCTGGAACTGGTCGTACGCAGGCAGCGCGGAGCCCAGCGAGGACCCGCCCGCCGCGCGCAGGTATGCAGCACTCGTGCCCACCGGCAGCGCGTACGAAACCATGCCCTCGAGCCGCTGGTAGTCCCTCGCGGCGCCGAGCCAGTCCGCGCTCTGAAACCAGGCCACCCGTGCGAGTACCCCGGAGCGCGGCAGGAAGTCCCGATCGCGATCGTCGTAGGTATAGCGCAACGACGTCCCGCCGTAGCCTTCCCAGTCGGTTTCCTCGAGCGTAGGCAGGGCGATGTCGCGCTTCACGGACTGGCCGCCTGCACGCAACCCTGCCCGCAGCTCGACATTGGTACCGACCACGCGGCCCGCATCGAGAAAGCCCCAGGCCGAGTTGAATGCGTAGTCGGCCACCGCGTTGCCTTCGGAATAGATTCCCTCGATGCTGCGCTGCGCCGTGACCCCGGGCTCGACGAACCACTTGTGGGCCACGTCGAGCGGCTGGTAGACGGAGAGACTCATTCCCGTCGTGTGGCCGAGGCTGGCGGCACCGTGCAGTTCGCCGCCACGTGAATTGATCCAGGTGCGCAGGAAGTCGCCCCCCACCGTGAACGCCGTGCTGGTGTCGGTGCCCATGTAGAGGCCGATGTCGAAGCGCACCTCGTTCGGCCCTGTCGCCTTCTCCTCCAGGATCACGTCGAGCGTCGGCGCGTCCGGTGGCCCCGAGAGCGCGTAGGTCACCCTGTCGAAGTCGCCGAGCGCATACACGTCGTTCACGTGGTTCGCGATCGCCCTCGGCGTAACGACGTCGCCAGGCCCGACGCGCAGCGCCTCGCGCACGTAATCCGGGTTGACCCGCACGGCGCCCTCCACCCGGACGTCCGCCAGCTTCACCGCAGCGGGCTCGCTCCGCGTGACGGACGCGCGCCACGCGTCGTACTCGCCCTGGGGCAGCGAATAGCGAGCCAGCTCGTCGCGATGCTCGAGCGCAGCGGTCCGGCCGAGCGGAATCGCCTCGGCCACCTTTTCGAACGACGCCGAGCCCAGGTCGCCCATGGGCACGGTGATCATGACGTCGCCCGGGCCGAGCGAATCGATCTGCTGCTGCTCGTTCGCGCGGATCATGATGTCGAGCGTGCGTCCGGCCATGGTGATCGGGGACTGCAGCTCCTCCAGCGTCGGCGCCGACGTGGGGACGGAAACGACGACCACGACATCGGCGCAGGTCTTGCGCGCCACGTCCACCGGGAGGTTGCGCGTCAGGCCGCCGTCGCCGAGCAGGCGCCCGTCGATCTGCACGGGCGCGAACACGCCCGGCACGGACATGCTGGCGCGCATGGCGCGCGCCAGGTTGCCGCTGTCGAGCGCCGCCATCTCGCCCTTCTGCATGTCCGTCGCCACGGCGCGGAACCGGATGGGCAACTGGTCGAAGTCGGTGACTCCCTGGCTGCGCGCGACGAGGTAGTCGATCGTCTGGTCGATGTTCTGCGAACCGATGAGCGCCGCCGGCGGCGTGAGCCGGGCGTCGCGGACGCCGAACCGCAGGCTGTTGCTGTAGGTCACGCCCGAGAGCTTGCGGCGCATCGGTTCCTTGGCGCGCCGGCCCTCGAATGCGATCGCGTTCTTCCACGAGATCTCGCGCACGGCCTGCTCGAGTTCGACCGCGCTGGTCCCCGCGGCGTAGGTGCCGCCGACCAGCGCACCCATGCTGGTGCCGGCGATACAGTCGATGGGGATGCGCATTTCGTCGAGCACTCGCAGCACGCCGACGTGAGCGGCGCCCTTGGCCCCTCCGCCGCCGAGCACGAGGCCGATGCGCAGGCGCGAGGGCGCGCTCGCCAGCGGAACGTCGCTCGCGTCCGCGCCCGATGCGGCGCGTGCGGGCGAACCTGCCGCGAGCGCGAGTGCCAGCGCGAGCGCCAGGCTCGGGCCCGGTGCGTGGTGGAATCCTGCGGTCGCTCGCAGCGCCACAGGTTCTTCTCCGATGGATGTCATGGGTGCCTCCGGCGCGCCGCGCCGGCCTCTATCGCCGCGAATCGTAATCCCGGGGCGCGCGCCGTGCGTCAACGGACTTCGAGAAGTGCGAGCGCCTCGACGTGATGCGTGCCGGGGAAGAAGTCGTAGGGGCGGATGGCAGCGACGACGTAGCCGGCATCCTCGAACTCGGCCAGGTCCCGCGCAAGCGTACCGGCGCTGCAGGAAAGATACGCGATCCTCGCCGGGCGCAACTCTCGTGCCAGTGCGTCGGTCACCTCGCGCTCGAGACCCGGGCGCGGCGGGTTCACATAGGCCACGCGCTCACCGCTGCGAACGGCCCACCACTCGCGGACCTGTGGCAAGCGCTGGACGCAGGTGCCTCGCAGCACCCCTGCGAGCGGCGCATTGCGCGCGGCGAACGCCACGGCCTCGCCGGCGAGTTCGACACCGAGCGCGCCGCTGCCGGCCTCCGTCCACTCCCTGAGCGTCGCGCCCAGTCCGCAGTAGAGGTCGAGTACCGCGACCGACTCGCCGGGCGCGAGGTGCCGGCGCGCGTCGGCGATCGCACGAGCGTGCAGGCCCGGCAGTGCCTGCATGAATGCGGTCGGACCATGCAGGAATCCCCGCGAGTCGCGCGACTCCGCGGCTCCCGCGAGCAATTGCCATCCGCTGCGCGCGAAGAGACGCCTGCCGGCTGCGGGATGGAGGTGCAGCCACAGGCCCTCGATGCCCGTGCCCAGGACGGCGGCTGCGGCAGGCCCGAGTCGGCCGGGGTCGACCCGATGCGCCTTCACGATGAGGGTCGCCTGCGCCCCAGCCACGTGCAGGTACGCGAGCGGAAATTCGTCGCCCGGGAGCAGGTGCTCGACCAGGACGCGCACCAGCGCGCGGACACGTTGCGTGTGCACCGGGCAATCGTGGATCGGGATGAGTTCGTCCCGGCGCATGAGCCCGAATCGCCAGCCGTCTTCCGCCGCCCAGCGCGCCGTGAGCGTGACCCGGTCGCGATACGCGAACCGCTCGCCGGCGGCGGGCGCGACGATGGGGGCAATGCGGCTGGACCACGGTCGCAGCGCGCGAGACAGGTAGTCGCTCTTCTGTGCAAGACTCTCGCTGGCGTCGAGCAGCCGGTGCCGGCATCCATGGCAGGCGGGCTCGCAGCCGGCCGGCAGTGCCTCGATCGAGATCACGGCGGCCGCGGGAGGCGTGCCGCGGCCTCAGTTCCGGGGCAGCGCCGTCGGGTGTCCCCTCGGCGGCCTGCCACGGGCCGGCGCTCGTCGCGCGTCAAACCATCGGCTGGGCTGCGATGACGACGTGGGCAAGCGCGCCGAACACGAACGTCACCGTGATCGCCAGGCCGGCGAGGACTCGGGTAAGGAAGCGGTCGGAATCGTTGCAGGTGAACATCGCTGGACCCTCCGGTTGAACTCGGGGTCAACGATAGTCTCGCCGACTGGTCAGATAAACAGAATATTACCAGAGAGTCTATTCGCGAATTCAGAACAATCAGATCTAGATACCGATCAGGCCGACCAGCCGACCTGCGGCCCGGAGTCGACGGAATCCATGGCCTCGAGCAGCGCGGCGACCGGTGCGCGCTGCGGATCGCCGACCCTTAGCACGCAGCAGCCTTGGCGGCCGCAAATGCAGCATTTCTGTCGATGGAAGGTCCCGCCCGCTTGCGCCCGGTTGACACGCCGATCATGACCTGCGCCCGTCGCGGCGGCAACCGGCCACCGGATTGACAGTCGGCCCGGCTCCGACAAGGATGCTCGCCTGTTTTCACGAACCATCTGCGGACGCGCGGCCCTGCCGCCCTCCTGTCCGCTGAAATCGAGGCCCAACATGCCCGAGCGCCCGAAGCGCCTCCGCGCCGCCCTGTTGACCGTGACGCTGGCCGCTGCTGCCCTGGGGGGCTGCGGACACGGCAAGGGCGGCCCACCACAGGGTCCTGGCGCGATGCCCGTCACGGTCGTCACGCTGCGCGCCGAGCCGGTCACGCTCGTCCGTGAGCTGCCAGGTCGGACGAGCGCGTTCCTCGTGGCCGAAGTCCGCCCGCAGGTGAGCGGCATCGTGAGGGCTCGACTCTTCACCGAAGGCGCCGGCGTCAAGGCCGGCCAGCCCCTCTACCAGCTCGACGACGCGACTTACCGCGCGGACTACGGCGTCGCGAAAGCCGCCCTCGCACGCGCCGAGGCGACGCTCGAGGCGGCACGCCTGCGGGCACGCAGGACCGGCGAACTCGTCAAGACGGGCGTCGTGAGCGCGCAGGACAACGACAACGCGGTCGCGGCCCTGGGCCAGGCGGAGGCCGACGTCGAAGCCAGCCGCGCCGTGCTCACGGCGGCCGGCGTCAGGCTCGGTTACGCGCGCATCACCTCGCCCATCTCGGGCCGCATCGGCAAGTCGGCGGTCACCGAAGGCGCGCTGGTGAAGGCCGAGCAGGATGCGCCGCTCGCCACCGTGCAGCAGCTCGACCCCGTCTACGTGGACGTCACGCAATCGAGCGCTGAGCTCCTGCAGCTCAAGCGCGAGCTCGCGGCAGGTACGCTCGAGGAACACGCCTCCCTGCCGGTCGCGATCGTACTCGAGGACGGCAGCCGGTACGCGCAGGAAGGCGCGCTCGAGTTCTCGGACGTGAGCGTGGACCCGGGCACCGGCAGCTACCTCCTCCGCATCAAGGTGCCGAATCCCGACCGCACGCTGCTGCCCGGCATGTACGTGCGCGCACTGGTGGGCAACGGCGTGCGGCCGCAGGGCCTGCTCGTGCCGCAGCAGGGCATCGCCCGCGACCCGCGTGGCAACGCGACTGCGCTTGTGGTGGGCAAGGACGGCAAGGCGGAGATACGCGTCGTACAGGCGACCCGCACCATCGGCGACAAGTGGCTGGTGGACGGCGGGCTCGTCGCGGGCGATCGCGTCATCGTCGAAGGGTTGCAGAAGGTGCAGCCGGGCATGCCAGTCGCGGCGACCGAAGCGACGGCGACACCTGCGGGCGCGGCAGGAGCGCCGGCCGCGGGAGCGGCGGCGAGCGGCGCGCCCGCGGCCAGCACGCAGAAGTAGGCGCACCCGACCGTGGCACGATTCTTCATCGACCGGCCGATCTTCGCCTGGGTGCTGGCAATCATCGTCATGGTCTCGGGCGCCATTTCCCTGACGCGGCTGGCCGTCGAGCAGTACCCGACGATCGCGCCGCCGACGGTCACGATCTCGGCCTATTACCCGGGCGCGACCGCCCGAGCGGTCGAAGAGTCCGTCACCCAGATCATCGAGCAGAGCATGAAGGGGCTGGACGGGCTCCTCTACATGTCCTCGACCAGCGGGTCGGACGGTGGAGCCTCCATCAGCCTCACCTTCGAGAGCGGCACCAATGCCGACGTCGCGCAGGTGCAGGTGCAGAACAAGCTGCAACTCGCCACGCCGCTGCTGCCGGCGACCGTCCGCCAGCAGGGCGTCAGTGTCTCCAAGTCGGATACCGGATTCCTGATGGTCGTGGCCTTCCTGTCCGTCGACAGCCGCCTCGAGGCGGACGACATCGCGGACTACGTCGCGGCGAACGTGGTCGATCCACTTGCCCGCGTGCCGGGCGTCGGCAACGTCGAGGTGTTCGGCACGAAGTACGCCATGCGCATCTGGCTCGACCCGAGCCGTCTCGAGACCTATCACCTCAATCCGGGCGACGTGATCGCGGCCATCCGCGCCCAGAACCAGCAGGTCGCCATCGGCGAGCTCGGCGGAACGCCAGCGGTCCCGGGCCAGCAGCTGAACGCCTCGATCACAGCGCAGGGCCGCCTGCAGACGCCCGAGCAGTTCCGCGCGATCGTGCTGCGTGGCAACCCCGACGGCTCGACGCTCATGCTCGGCGACGTGGCAAGGGTGGAACTCGGCGCCGAGCGATACAGCCACATCGCCCGCTTCAATGGCCATCCGGCCACGGGCATCGCGGTATCGCTCGCGACCGGCGCCAACGCGCTCGCCACCTCGCGCGCGGTAGAGGCGAAGCTCGCGCAGCTCGCCCAGTCCTTCCCGAAGGGGATGCAGACCGCCGTGCCCTTCGACACCACGCCCTTCGTGCGGAGCGCGATCCAGGGCGTGATCGTGACGCTGCTCGAGGCCGTCGTGCTCGTGTTCCTGGTGATGTTCCTGTTCCTGCAGAACCTGCGCGCGACCCTGATCCCGACCATCGCCGTGCCGGTGGTGCTGCTCGGCACCTTCACGGTGCTCGTGACCCTCGGCTACTCGGTCAACATGCTGACGATGTTCGCGATGGTGCTCGCTATCGGACTGCTGGTGGACGACGCCATCGTCGTGGTCGAGAACGTCGAACGCATCATGCACGAGGAGGGACTGTCGCCGCTCGAGGCAACGCGAAAGTCCATGGACCAGATCACCGGCGCGCTCATCGGCGTCGGCCTCGTGCTCGCCGCGGTATTCGTGCCCATGGCCTTCCTTGGCGGCTCGACCGGCATCATCTACCGCCAGTTCTCCGCGACCATCGTCTCGGCCATGGCGCTGTCGGTCGCGGTCGCCATCGTGCTCACGCCGGCGCTCTGCGCCACGATGCTGAAGCCCGTGCCGAGCGGCGGGCACCTGGGCGGCCACGGTTTCTTCGACTGGTTCAACCGCAGGTTCGACCGCGGCAGCACGCACTACCAGGGGTCGGTGCGGCGCATGCTGGGACGGCGCGGCCGTTACCTCGCGGCCTTCTTGGCGATGGTGGCGATCGCGGCCGTGCTGTTCCTGCGCCTACCGACGGCATTCCTGCCCCAGGAAGACCAGGGTTGGCTCATGGCACAGGTCATGGCGCCGCCAGGGGCGACGCAGCAACGCACGATGGATTCGATCTACGCCGTCGAGCGCCACTTCCTCGAGAACGAGAAGGACACGGTCCGCTCGGTATTCACGGTGCAGGGCTTCAGCTTCTCCGGCAGCGGCCAGAACGCCGGCATCGCCTGGGTCAACCTCAAGGACTGGTCCGAGCGCAAGTCGAAGGAACTCGGCGTCGATGCGGTCGCGGGCCGCGCGATGATGAGCCTGATGCAGATCAAGGATGCGATGGCGTTCGCCTTCGCCCCTCCTCCGCTGCCCGAACTCGGCACCTCGAAGGGCTTCGTCTTCAATCTCAAGGACGATGCCAGCCTCGGCCACGAGGCGCTCGTCGCGGCCCGCAACCAGTTCCTCGGCGCCGCGATGCAGGACAAGCTGCTCGCGAACGTGCGGCCGAACGGGCAGGACGACGCACCGCAGTTCCGCATCGACGTGGACAACAAGAAGGCCGCGGCGCTCGGCCTCTCGATCGACGACATCAGTGCGACGCTCGCCACAGCCTGGGGCGGCCAGTACGTGGATGATTTCGTGGACCGCGGGCGCGTGAAGCGCGTCTACGTGCAGTCGGATGCGCCGTATCGAATGGTACCCGAGGACTTCAGCCGCTGGGCGGTCCGCAATTCGAACGGCGAGATGGTGCCTTTCCAGGCCTTCGCGAGCTGGCGCTGGGACTACGGTCCGCCGCGGCTCGAGCGCTACAACGGCGCCTCGTCTCTCGAGATCAACGGCGAGCCTGCGCCGGGCGTGAGCTCGGGCACCGCGATGTCCGAGGTCGAGCGCCTCGTGGCACAACTGCCGCGCGGCATCGGCCTCGAGTGGACCGGCCAGTCCTACCAGGAACGGGAGGCCGGGGCGCAGACGCCACTCCTCTATGCGCTGTCGCTGCTCGTCGTCTTCCTGTGCCTCGCCGCGATGTACGAGAGCTGGGCGATCCCCAGCGCCGTGATGCTGGTCGTGCCGCTCGGCATCCTCGGCACGGTGCTCGCGTCCACGCTGCGCGGCATGGAGCGTGACGTCTACTTCCAGGTCGCGATGCTCACGACGGTCGGCCTCGCGAGCAAGAACGCGATCCTGATCATCACCTTCGCCAAGGACAACCTCGCGAAAGGCATGGACCTCGTCGAGGCCACGATGCTGGCGGTCCGCATCCGCCTGCGGCCGATCCTCATGACCTCGCTCGCCTTCGGTCTCGGCGTGCTGCCGCTCGCGATCGCGACCGGGGCAGGCTCGGGCGCTCAGCGCGCCATCGGCACTGGCGTACTCGGCGGAATGATCGCGGGCACCGTGCTCGGCGTGTTCTTCACGCCGCTGTTTTTCGTCACCGTGCAGCGCCTGTTCGGGCACGGGCGGTCGCCGCAGGCGACCAGCGACGCGGGCTAACGGGCCGCGCATGGACCAGCCACGGGACGAGCACTGCGGAACGCACTTTCCTGTCGCGTTCATCTCGCACGCGGCCTGCCGCCTGCACCAGATGACGCCGGGCCATCCCGAGCAACCGGCTCGCGTCAGCGTCATCGCGGAGGAGCTGCGCACGCGGGGCCTCCACGACTTCCTCGCGCACTACGAGGCGCCCCGGGCAACCGACGAACAGCTCGGTCGCGTGCATCCCGCGACTTACCTGGAATACATACGGGCGAAGGCGCCGGCCGCGGGCCTCGAGGCACTGGACCCCGACACCGCCATGTGCCCGGAGACGCTCGAGGCGGCGCTTCGGGCCGCGGGCGCCAACGTGCTCGCCGTGGACCTCGTGACGGCTGGACGGGCCGGCCGCGCCTTCTGCAACGTGCGGCCGCCGGGCCATCACGCCGAGCGCAGCCGGGCGATGGGATTCTGCTTCTTCAACAACGTGGCCGTCGGCGCGGCGCACGCGCTCGACCGGCACGGCCTCGAACGGGTCGCGATCCTCGACTTCGACGTGCACCTCGGTAACGGCACCGAGGACATTTTCCGCGACGACGGTCGCGTGCTTCTCTGCTCGCTCTACCAGTACCCGCTCTATCCGGACATGAACCCGCCATCGGTGCCGGGCCGCATCCTCAACTGTCCCCTGCCCGCGGGCAGCGGCAGCGAGGCGTTCCGCGCGGTCGTCACCGAACAATGGCTGCCGGCGCTCGACGCGTTCGCGCCGCAGATGATCTTCATCTCGGCGGGTTTCGACGCCCACGCGGCCGACCCGCTCGCCGAGCTGCGACTCACGACCGAGGACTACGCCTGGATCACCGACGCCGCCTGCGCTGTGGCCAATCGGCACGCGGGCGGGCGCATCGTGTCCACGCTGGAAGGCGGCTACGACCTGCCGGCGCTCGCGGCGAGCGCCGCCGCGCACGTCGAAGGCTAATGGCGAACGCGACGCCCTGAGGCGCGCGCTCGCCATGCGCCGGGCGTCTGGCCCGTGCGGTCCGCTGAAGCTGCGGATGAAGCTCGCAACGTCGCTGTAGCCGAGCCGGTAGGCGATGCGGGTCACCGACTGGTCGCCCTTCGTGAGCAGGCTGCCTCGCCCGCTCAGTCCGCACCTGCAGCGACAGCTCTCGAAAGCCCGAGTTCTCCGCCTCGAGGTACCTGCTGAGCGTGCGGGCCGACAGGTTCACGAAGCGCGCGAGCTGCTCGAGTGTCGGCTGCGTGTCTTCCGCTTCGCGCAACATCATCCGGCACCACTCGCTCCACCGCGGACTGCCACGCGCGTCGCGCATCAGCGCCACGCAACGCTGCTCGGCCGCCTGCATGGCCCGCGGGTCCGCCATGGCGAGCGGCATGTCGAGCACCGCGGCATCCATCGACAGCCGGAGCCCCGGCAGCAGGTCGCCCCAGTGCACCCGGGCCGGGGCGAGGTCGGCGTAACGATCCGCATGTTGCGGGCGCTCGACCGAAAAGTGTATGTCGTACGGCGGCAGGTCCCGCTGCAGCAGCGAGCGGAACTCGTAGTGATTCGAGACGGCGATGGTCTCCTGCACCACGCGCATCGCGCGATGCGAAAGCGCCATGGCCGGCCTGTAGAGGAGGTCCACGCGGCCCGCGCGGTGCTGCAGTTCCAGCGTGAACGCGGGGTTGATCAGCCGCTGGTAGCTCGAGAGCAGCCTGAGCGCGTGACGCAGCGTGGGACTCGTGAGCAGCGCGTAGCCCAGGATGTCGTGCGAGGTCGTCTTGACGCGCCGCCCGAGCTCGAACCCGAGGTCAGGCGACCGCTCAACCGTTCCGCCGCGGCGAGCAGCGACTCGAGCTGGCTGCAGCGTGAGCCGCATCTTCGGGTCCTCGAGCGACCGATGCGCGCGGCACGCAGGACCGCGGCCTGCTCGACGCCCATCTGCGTCGAGGTACTCGAGCAGTGTCAGGAAATACCGGGCCGGGTAATGGCTGGGATGCGTCGTCACGCTGGGTTCCGCCCATGCCGCCCGGTGCAGGGCGCGGCCCCGGGACCCCTGTTCCGCATGTCTTAAAACATCAGCAGCATGTCAGAAAATATCAGTACAGTCACCGCCGCACGGTGAGACTAATCGGCGTACTCGGACTGTCTGTCGCGCACGCGACAAAGGGGGACTGCGATGACCGAACTCACCGGCGGCGAACTCCTGGCCCAGGCACTGGCGAACGAGGGCGTGAAGTTCATCTTCGGCCTGCCCTGCCCCGAGATCGATCCGCTGCTCGCGGCCCTCGAGGCAAACGGCATCCGCCGCATCCCGGTGCGGCACGAGTCCGCCGGCGTGCACATGGCGGAAGGCCTGTACAAGACCACGGGGCAGGTCGCGGCCGTTCTCGGCAACCCGGGCCCCGGCTCGGCCAACCTCGTCCCCGGCGTACTCACCGCGCGGCACGAAGGCGTGCCGGTCGTGGCGATCACTTCGCAGCACCGCCCGGGGATCGTGTACCCGTCGACGCCGGCCACCTTCCAGGGACAGGACCAGCTCGACCTCTTCAAGCCCGTGGTGAAATGGGGCGGGCCGATCTTCGAGTGGACGCGAATCCCTGAAGTCGTGCGCATGGGCTTCCGCGAGATGTGGGCCGGACGACCCGGTCCGGTGCACCTCGAGGTGCCCGGGTCCCATCCTGTACGCGACGGGCGACCCGTCGACCGCGCCGATCTATCCGCGCCGCGTCCGGGCGCGCCGGCACGCCGCAACCCTCCGCGGCGCAGCTCGATGCCGCGGCGGACCTGCTGGCCAACGCCAAGGCGCCGGTCATCTTCGCCGGCTGCGGCGTCGATCGCGCGTCGGCCAATGCCGCGCTGATCGAACTCGCCGAACTGATGAACTGCCCGGTCATCCCGTCGATGGCAGGCCGCAGCGTGATGCCGCACGACCACCCGCTCTGCTTCATGTCGCAGAGTCCCGCGGCCGACGACCTGCGCCGCAACGCGGACGTGATGCTGGCGGTCGGCTCGCGCATCGGCAACCTCGACGTGCCCTTCGACAAGTACTGGGGCGACGGCAAGCGCTGCAAGCTGATCCACGTGGACGTGGACCCGCGCAACATCGGCGTATCGAGGCCGGTGGCGCTCGGCATCGTGGCCGACGCCAAGGCGACGCTGGCGGGCCTCGTCGAAAGGCTGCGCACCCGCAAGGCCGCGAGCCTGGGCCGCAAGGACCTCGACGGCTTGAGGGCCGCCCAGGCGGCGTTCCGGGAGGCAATCCAGGCACAGGTCGTGGCCTGGAGCGGACCCGGCATCCACCCGGGCCAGGCCTGCGCAGTCGTGGGCGCCGTATTCGGCGGTGACGCCGTGTACCACGTGGACGGAGGCAACACCTCGCTGTGGGCAACCCTTGCGCTGCCATCGACGCGACCGTCGTCATTCCACAGCATCCTGGAACTCGGCATGCTCGGCACAGGCATCCCGGCCGCCATCGGTTCGAAGCTCGGCGACCCGTCGCGCGAGGTCGTGTGCGTGACGGGCGACGGCGCGGCCGGCTTCAACGTCATGGAACTGGAGACTGCGGCCAACCAGGGCGTGAAGGTCACGGTCGTCGTCATGGCCGAGGGCCAGTGGACCATGGAGATCCCGAACGAGATGGCCCGCTGGGGACGTGACTTCGGCACGTCGATGGGTGAGGTCCGCTGGGATATGGTAGCCAAGGGTCTCGGCTGCCACGGCGAGTACGTGGACTCCATCGCAGACCTGCCGCCCGCACTCGCCCGCGCCCGGGCGCACGACGGCCCGGCGCTCGTCTGCGTCCGCACCAGCAAGGACGCGAACCTCTCGGTGCCGCTGTCGGTCGTGGGGCGCTTCTTCGAAGTCTATTTCGGGCCCTCGGCATGAAACCACTGAAGAACCGCCTGGTCCTCGTCACCGGCGCCGCGTCGGGCATCGGCTACGAGTGCGCCCGCTCGTTCGCCCGACGCGGAGCGCGGCTCGTCATCTCCGACATCAACGCCGCCGCACTCGAGAAGGCGCGGGTCGAGCTTGTCGCGTCGGGAGCGCAGTGCCACGCGATCGCCTGCGACGTCGCGAGCGAGGAGTCGGTGAATGCGTTCGCGGCCGCCGTCCACAGGGACGTGGGCACCGTGGATGTCCTGGTCAACAACGCAGGTGTCGCATTCCTCGGCGGCTTCGAGGAGACGCCGCTGGCCGAGTGGCGGCGGATCCTGGACATCAACGTCCTCGGCATCGTGCACTGCATCGACGCATTTCTTCCGGCGATGCGGGCGGCGGGCGGGCAGCGCAAGGTCGTCAACATCGCGTCGCTCGCGGGGTTCGCGCCGGCGCCGAACATGTCGGCCTACGCTGCATCGAAGCACGCGGTGGTCGGGCTGTCCGAGGTGCTCGCGCTCGAACTGCACGACACGGAGGTCTCCGTACTGATCGTATGCCCGGGCATCATCAATACCGCCATCGTGCACGTGAGCGGCACGGCACCCGGCATGACCGAAGCGCAGACGAGGAAGCTGCAGCAGTACTACGACGCGGAGGGATGCCACCCGAGCGTCGTCGCCGAGGACATCGTGCGCGCCGTGGAGAGCGACGCGATCGTGTTGCCGACCGGCCCGATGGCGCGCGTGGGCTACCTGCTGATGCGCCTGTCGCGCAGGATGGCCCGCAAGCTGACGATCTCCGGGGCGAAGAAGAGCGGCTACCTGCCCTGACCACAGCGCGCCGTCCCGACCTGGCGGCGCGCTGCCCCGACCGCCGCGGCCTGTCGCGGCCGGCCACCGAACCCGTGTAGAGTCCGTGGCCGGCGGGTCGCGCGTCATTGCGCGGCCCGAATCGCAACGTAGGGAGGTTTTCGCATGACTGTAGAACTCACGATGCTGGTCTGTGCGGTCGGGCTCTGGATCGCACAACTCCTGGTCGCGATTGCGGGCGGGATGAGCCAGTTCTCGCCGGCCGTGCTGGCCGGCAACCGCGACGCGCCCGTCGACGGCAAGGGATGGGTCGGACGCGCGCAGCGGGCGTACCGCAACATGGCGGAAAGCCTGCTGCCCTTCGCGGCGCTGGTGCTCGTCGCGCATGCGGCGGGGGTGAGCAACGACACGACGGTCATGGGCGCTAAGCTCTTCGTCTACGCGCGGACGGCGTACGCCGTGGTGTACATCGCGGGCATTCCCTGGCTGCGCACCGTGGTGTGGACCGCGGGCTTCGCTGGGATACTGATGATCCTCGCCCAGCTCCACTGAGGCGACTGGCGCGGATGCAGCGCGCGACGGCCTATGCCGAGGCGCTCGCACCCGTGGCCGGGTGCATGCTCGAGGAGGCGCGGATAGCGCCGGGCCAGCGCGTGCTCGACATCGGCAGCGGCAGCGGCGACATGGCGCTGCTGGCCGCGCAGGCGACCGGACCGCTCGGGCTTCGTGCTCGCGACGGACGTCTCCCGCGAAAAGATGGCGGGCATCGCGACGCGCATCGGCGCGCATGGCGCACTGCGCACGATCGAGGTCCTCGAGTCCGCCGCCGAGGACCTCGCGCTCGAGCCCGGCACGTTCGACGTCGCGCTGGCCCGGAACTGCGTGATGTACTTCCGAGACCTGGGGCGCGCGCTACACAGGATTCGGGTGGCCTTGCGCCGCGGCGGGCGGTTCGTGGCCTCCGTCTACGGGCCTCTCGAACGCGAGCCCTTCCACGCGATCCCGATCGCCGCAGTGGAGCGCAGGCGAACGCTTCCGGAACCGCCGCCCGAGTACGTACAGGCGTTCAGGGTCGCGGCTACGGACGTGCAGGCGGCGTTGACCGTTGCCGGATTCACGGACGTGCGGGCGCGCGTCATCCGGGTGCAACGGACCTACGCGGACCTTGCGAGCATGATCCACCAGCTTCGTGCCTCGAGCTCGCTCGCGGAACTGCTCTCGGCGCTCCCGGCCGACCGGCGGGACGGTGCGTGGGCGGACATCGAGGGCGGATTCCAGCGATACGAAGGCGCGGCGGGCGTATGCATCCCCGGCGAACAGGTGGTGGTGGTCGGCACGGCGTGATCGCAGCCGCAACCACCCTCTCGGCCCGCCCGGCCTGCGATGCCCCAGGCTCCCGGCCCTGCTAGGATTCGCAGGCACGGCTCGAGCCGCTGATTCAGACCCTCGTTGGAGCAATCAATGCCTAGCAGTCCGCAGATATCCGGCGTCTACACCCTGTGGGGCACGCCTCATTCCTATTACACGGGCAAGATCCGCTCGTACATGATCAAGAAGGGAGTCGCGTTTCGCGAACTCCACCCGCCTCACCCGGATTTCCAGGCCCGCATCGTGCCGACCGTGGGCCTGTTTGTCGTGCCGATCCTGGAGACGCCCGACGGGCAAGTCATCCAGGACACGAGCGAGATGATCGACCACTTCGAGGCCCGCCTGCCGAGGCCGTTGATGATTCCGGAGACGCCGGTGCAACGCGCGGTGGCCTGGCTGCTCGGCGCCTACGGCTCGGAGGCACTGCTGCCGCCGGGGATGCATTACCGCTGGTCGTACCGCGCGCAGCAGGAGAACTTCCTGCGCGCCGAGTTCGGCCGGGCCGCGCATACCGGGCCGGATCGCCAGGCGCGTCTCTCGGCCGGCGAGCGACTGATGGACTATTTCAACGGGTTCCTGCCTCTCCTCGGCGTGACCCCCGAAACCGTCCCGACCGTCGAAGCCGCCTACCTCGAACTGCTCGACGTCCTCGACGTCCACTTCCAGCACTATCCGTACCTGCTGGGCGGCCGCCCCAGCATCGCCGATTTCGGCTTCATGGCGCCGCTCTACGCGCACCTTGCGCGAGACCCGGTGCCGGCCACGTTGATGAAGAACGTTGCGCCGAACGTGTATCGCTGGACCGAGCGGATGAACCTGGCGAGCATCGCCGACGGCGAATTTCCCGATTGTCCTGAGTTCTATCCGGCGGACGATGAAATTCCGACCACCCTGGAACCCGTGCTGAAACTCATGTTCCAGGACTGGGGCGCGCAACTGCTGGCGGATGCCGCGTTCTACAACGCCTGGGTGGAAGAGAATCCTGGCTTGCCGGCGGGACACCTGGTATCGGCGAGCGGAGCGCGCCAGGTCCACGCGACGCTGGGCTTCCTCGACTACCAGTGGCGAGGGTGCACCGTCCACCGAGCCAGCGCCCCGCACGGGCTGTGGCACTTCGACAGGGCGGCGTCCTGCGGCCGCGTCCTGGGCGGCGAGGCGCGCGCCCGGTTCACGGCGCTGGTGCAGCGCACCGGCGGAGACAAGGTAATGGCGATCAGGCTGGCGCGTCCGCTCAAGCGCGAGAAGTACGTGCTGGTACTGGGCTGAAAGCAAGGCGTTAACGGGGAGAGCTTCATGCGCCATGCCACACGAAGCCACGTCGGCATCGTCGCGACCTCATTCGCACTCCTGCTCGGGTCGCTGCTTGCAGCCGGTTGCTCGGGCAAGCAAGAAGGTCCGAAGACCACTGGACCCGGGAAAACTACTGGAACCGGTCTGGATACCCAGCCAGCCGCTCCCACGGCTGCCGCCGACGACGCCCTGCCAACACCGGCGTACGAATCGGCGCTCCCCGAAGCGGTTCGCGCCGAGCTCAACGAATCCTTCAAGGGCGACCTCGACGAGATGGTGAAGCGCCGGCTCGTGCGCGTCGGCGTCACATACAACCGCACGATCTACTTCGTCGACCAGGGAGTGCAGCGGGGTGTGGCCTATGAGTACGCCAAGCTCATGGAGGATGAGCTGAACAAGCGGCGCAAGACCGGCAACCTGAAGGTCGTCTTCTGGTGTGTCCCATTGCCGCGCGACCAGCTGCTGCCGGCGCTCCTGGACGGCAGGGTGGACATGGTGATTGCGCGGGGTCACCGATACTCCCGAACTCCGCAAGAGCGTGGACTTCACGAATCCGACGCGCAGGAACGTGGACCAGGTCGTCGTGACCGGCCCCGGCGCGCCGGCGATCGCGTCGGTCGACGACCTGTCCGGGCAGGAGGTGTTCGTCCGCAAGAGCAGCGCGTATCTACCAGAGCCTGCTGGCTCTGAACGATCGGCTGAAGGCAGCAGGCAAGCCACCGGTGTCCATACGGATGGCGCCGGAAAATCTCGAGGACGAGGACCTGCTCGAGATGGCCAACGCCGGCCTGATCAAGATCACCATCACCAACAACTACCTGGCGGACTTCTGGAAGCAGGTCTTCACCAACCTGGCTGTGCACGACGGGGTGGCCGTACGCACGGGCGGCAACACGGCAGTCGCCATCCGCAAGGGGAGCCCGCAGCTCGCTGCCGGGCTGAACGCCATCATCGACAAGTACGGTCTCGGCACGGCGTTCGGCAACATGATGGAGAAGCGCTACCTGCAGAGCACGAAATTCGTGAAGAACGCGACCTCGGAGGCCGAGCGCCAGAGGTTCCTGCAGATGATGGAGATCTTCAAGAAGTACGGCGACCAGTACGACATGGACTACCTCCTGATGGCCGCGCAGGGATTCCAGGAATCGGGGCTCGACCAGGGCGTGAAGAGTCCGGTCGGCGCGATCGGCGTGATGCAGGTGATGCCGGCGACCGGCCAGGAACTGAAGGTGGGCGACATCCGGCAGATGGACGCCAACATTCACGCGGGCGTGAAGTACATGCGCTTCATCGTAGATCAGTACTACAAGGACGAGCCGATGTCGAAGCTCGACAAGGGGCTCTTCGCCTTCGCCTCCTACAACGCCGGGCCCGCGCGCATTCGCCAGCTCCGCCGCGAGGCGGAAAAGCGGGGGCTCGATCCAAACGTGTGGTTCGGCAACGTCGAGCAGATCGCATCCGAGCGCATCGGCCGCGAAACCGTGACCTACGTGAGCAATATCTACAAGTACTACGTCGCGTACCGCCTGGTCCTGGAAGAACGGGACCGACGCAAGGCCGCGAAGGAAGCAATGGGGACCGCAGGCAGCACGCAGACCCCGTGACGCCGCCAACCGGCACCACGGCAGGCCCGGACGACGTCCTGACCCAGTACAACATCGCTTGCGTGCTCATCCAGCTCGGTGACCACGATGCGGCCTTCGATCTTCTCGAGCGGCTGCTGCCGCACGCGAATCACGAAACCAAGTCGTGGATCAGGCACGACTCGGACTTCGACGCGCTGCGTGCCCTGCCCCGCTACCAGAGAGTACTGGAACTCATCCGGTAGGCGACCCGGTTTCCGCGTGGCGCGCGGCCACGCATGGCCGGCATACTGCGCAAACTACGGTTGCGCGGCATCGGGGCGAGGTGTAGTCATCTCAATGGCCGATTCGGAAGGCGACCTGCGTCATGCCGACCGCAAGATCAGGGTAACCAACCCGCTGGCGCCGCCATCGTCCAATAGCGCCGGAGTTCCATTTGAAGAGGCCACATGACTGCCGACCAAGTTCAATCGCCTTCCGACCGGATCAGGGACGCCCTGCGGCGGAACTCGCCGGACTTTTCCCTGGTGCTGGGCGGACCGCTGTACCAGTTGCTGCGCCGGGCACACCTTTCCGACGACGCGCTCAGGCTGCAGCGCCGACGCATCGTGGTAATCGCCCTGCTCGCGTGGCTGCCACTGCTGGCGCTCTCGGCCCTGGGAGGACACGTGCTGGGCGGCGTGGCCGTGCCGTTCCTGATGGACGTGGACGTTCACGTCAAGTTCCTGGTGGTGATACCCCTGCTGGTCGGGGCCGAGCTTGTCGTCCACCAGCGCATGCGCACGCTGGCGACGACGTTCCGGGACCGAAGCCTGATTCCTGAGTCTGCCGCGGCTCGACTCGACGCCGCCATTGCGTCCGCCTATCGGCTGCGCAATTCGATTACCGCCGAGGCACTGCTGATCGTCTTCGTCTACGCTATCGGTGTCACGATCGTCTGGCGCCATTACTCGACGCTCGATGCGGCCACCTGGTACGCGACGCCGGGCGCCGACGGATACAGGCTCACGTTCGCAGGGGTGTGGTATGGCTATGTGAGCCTGCCGATCTTCCAGTTCCTGCTGCTTCGCTGGTACTACAGGATCTTCATCTGGTCGCGGCTGCTGTGGCAGGTGTCACGCATCGAGCTGAACCTGGTCCCGACGCATCCGGACCGCGTCGGTGGCCTGGGGTTCCTCGCCACGACGACATACGCGTTCATCCCCCTGCTGCTGGCGCACGGCGCGCTCCTTTCCGGAAACCTGGCCAACCAGATCTTCCACGCAGGAGCGACCCTCACGCAGTACAGGCTCGAGATCCTGCTGCTGGTGATCTTCATGGTGATGCTGGTCGTGGGTCCGCTCACGGTATTCGCGCCACAGCTATCCCGGGCGCGGCGAACTGGTCTCCGCGAATACGGCACACTGGCGCAGCGCTACGTGCGCGACTTCGACGCGAAGTGGCTGCGCTCGCAATCGGACAACGACGAGGCGCTCCTTGGCAGCGGCGACGTCCAGTCGCTGGCCGACCTGGGCAACAGCTTCGCCGTGGTCCAGGACATGAACGTCGTGCCGATCACGAAGCACGCCCTGGTCCAGCTCGCGGCCGCAACGGTCGCCCCGGTCGTGCCGCTGGTCCTCACGCTGATGCCGCTCGAGGACCTGATCAAGAAGCTGTTCGGAATCCTCTTCTAGGATGGAGGTCGCGGTCATGCCCGAGATCATTCCGCGGTGGGAGTGGCGCTGGTTCGGGCCCCAGTTCGGGCCGGCGGCATCGATCCTGGCCGCAATGGCCCCGTCTGCCGTCCAGGAAAGCAGCGAGACCTACCTGCTCTCGGGCGCCGGCGACAATGTAAAGGTGCGAGATGCGCTCATGGACATCAAGGTCCTGCGCGAGGTGAACTCCGACGGACTGGAGCAGTGGACTCCGGTAATGAAAGCCGGTTTCCCGTTGTCGGCGACCGATGCAAAGAAGGTGTTCGAAGCGCTCCGCCTCACGCCGCCACCGATGCGCCGCGATAACTACACCCTCGAGCAGTTCATCGAGGAGCTCGCCGTCCCGAGTGGCCGCATCCGCGCGATCAGCGTGCAGAAGCACCGGACTCGCTACAGGATCGACGGCTGCTCGGGCGAGGTCGCCGAAGTTGTCGTGAACGGCAGGCCCACCCGCACCATCGCCGTCGAGTCGGAGGACGGCCAGGCGGTCATCGCCGCCGTTCGCCGCCTGGGACTGGGCGGTTACACCAACATCAACTACCCGCGGGGACTCGCCGCGCTGGTCGACGGCGAGCCGTCGCGCTACGCAGTGATCGACGTCGGCACGAACTCGATCAAGTTCCACGTCGCCGAGCATGTGCCCGGCGGCGCCTGGCGCACCATCGTCGATCGCGCGGAAATCACGCGCCTCGGCGAGGGCCTGGCGGACACGCAGCGCATCTCCGACGCGGCGCTGGACCGGGCGGTCACGGCGCTCTCGGGGATGGTCGCCGAGGCGCGCAAGAGCGGCGTGCTGGCCATCGTCGCAGTCGGCACCGCGGGCCTGCGCATCGCCGGGAACAGCGCCCAGGTGCTCGACGCCATCGAGGCGCGCGCCGGGATCCGCGTCGAGGTGATCTCGGGCGAGGACGAGGCCCGGCTCGCTTACCTCGCCGCCCGGTCGAGCCTTGGCCTGGCCGAGGGCTCGATGGTCGTATTCGACACCGGTGGAGGCAGCACGCAGTTCACGTTCGGGCGTGGCGCGGAGGTACAGGAGCGCTTCAGCCTCGACATCGGCGCCGTCCGTTACACGGAGCAGTTCCGGCTCGATGGAATAGTGACGACCGATGTCCTCGGCAAGGCCCTCGCCGCCTTGTCCACGGATTTTGCCCGACTCGACGGTCGCCCGGCTCCGGACGCACTGGCGGCCATGGGCGGAGCCACCACCAACATCGCGGCGGTCAAGCACGGGCTCGCCCGCTACGACCCAGACATCATCCAGGGCTCGGTCCTCGATCGAGCCGAGATCGACCGGCAGATCGAGCTCTACCGGTCCATGGACGCCGACGCACGCCGCAGGATCGTCGGCCTGCAGCCGAAGCGGGCCGAGGTGATCCTGGCGGGAGCCTGCATCCTGCGGACCGTGATGGAGAAGCTCGGGAAACAGAGCCTCGTCGTCAGCGACCGCGGCCTGCGCCACGGGGTGCTGGCGGAGCGCTTCGAGGGCTGAACCGAATGGCAATTCTGGAGTCCAAACGCAACCGAACACAGGAATGAGGAGTGACACGATGGCCGTGAAGAAATCCGCAAAAAAGGCCCCGGCGACCATGCTCTCGGGCGAGCAGGTCGCACAGCTGGCGACGATGCTCAAGGACGTGGACAGCGTCGAACTGAAGCTGATCGTGCCGATGAACGTCCAGCACGTGACCGTCCAAAGACTTGGTCTAGACCCGGTCGAGGCCGAGGCTCGTCAGGTCTTCTTCTTCGACACGCCCAACTTCGACCTCGACAAGGCGGGACTCGTCGTCCGTGCGCGGCGCATCCAGGGCGGTGCGGGCGATACTGTCGTCAAGCGGCGGCCCGTGGATCCGGCGACCGTCGAGGAAGAACTGCGCCGCTCGGCGAGCTTCAAGATGGAGATCGACGGCGTTCCAGGTGGTTTCGTGTGCTCGGGGTCACTCAAGGGACGCTGCAAGGGCCGGGAGGTGCTCGATGTGGTTGGCGGCACGATGCCCATCGAGAAGCTGTTCTCGAAGGAGCAGCGCGCATACTTCCGCAAGCATGCCCCCAAGGGCACGGCCCTGCGTTCGCTGCATGCATACGGCCCCATCTTCCTGCTCAAGGCGACGCTGTGGCCGAAGAAACTCGACCGGCGCCTCGTCGTCGAA
Source organism: uncultured Gammaproteobacteria bacterium (assembly GCA_963706755.1). GTDB lineage: Bacteria > Pseudomonadota > Gammaproteobacteria > Steroidobacterales > Steroidobacteraceae > RPQJ01. Next base: position 89,204 of record CAVPNH010000001.1, on the reverse strand, counting down.
ATGTGGCTGTTCCCCGATGGCTCTCGAAACCTGGAGATTTCGACAAAATGCGAGCCGCCCGAGGTCTTCCAGGTGACGGCAGAAATCAAGGCATTCCTCGTTGACCTCGGCATCGAGATCACGGGCAATCAGCAGACCAAGACACGGGCCGCGATGGAGTTCTTCAAGGCCGAGGCCAAGATGGCGGCCAGGAAGGGTCGCTCTTAACTCCAAGACGGGCACCCTCCTCCCCGGGTGTTGTCGCGCGCCGCAGGCCTGCACGGTGCCAGGCGGCGCGTCAGGGCATCACAGGCGGATGGTATTGCAGCGTGAAGGCGAAGGCCCACAGCAGGCCGAGCACGAGCGGCAGCATCACGACGAGCTGCAGCAACGTAAAGCCTACGATGTTGCGCGCCCGCAGGCCGAGGACCCCGAGCAGCGGCAGCATCCAGAACGGATTGATCAGGTTGGGCAGCGCCTCGGCCGCGTTGTACACCTGGACTGCCCAGCCGAGGTGCACGTGAAGCTCGTTCGCGGCCTGCATCAGGTAAGGCGCCTCGAGCAGCCACTTGCCGCCGCCCGAGGGAACGAAAAATCCCAGCACCGCGGAATAGAGGCCGATGGCCAGCGGGAAGACCTGCTGGGTGGTCAGGCTCACGAACGCGTGGGCGATCTGGTCCGCGAGTGACAGCCCCGCGGCATTTTTCGCCTGCGTCAGCATCGCCGCGATGGCGCCGTACAGCGGAAATTGAATCAGCACTCCCGACGTCGCGGGCACGGCCCTGGTCACCGCGTCGAGGAAGCGCCTCGGACGCCAGTGCAGCAGCATGCCGAGCGCGAGGAACAGGAAGTTGTAGGTGTTGAGGCTCGAGATCGCAACGATCGCGGGCTGACGGGAGAACTCCTGCACGAGCCAGCCGGCCGAGAGAAGCACGATCAGTACGGTGAGCACCGGGGAGTGCTCGAGCCACTCGCCGGGCTGGATGCGGCGCTCGGGCACGGCCGTCTCGCCGGCGGTGACGTCGATACCGAGGGCCTCCGCCGTCACCGCCTGCTCCGGCCCTGGCGCCGACGACACGGCAATCGTGATCGACACCACGATGAGGATGGCCGCGAGCGTGAGCGACTGCCAGAGGAAAATCGTTTCGGTGAACGGGATGACGCCCGTGATCGGCAGCAGGCTCTCGGGCAGGCTCGCCGCGTTCGCCTGCAGCTGGGCGGCGGAGGACGAGAGGCCGAGCGCCCACACCGAGCCCAGGCCCAGGTACGCCGCAGCGCCGGCCGCGCGATAGTCCATGCGAAGCTCACCGCGCCTCGCGAGTGCGAGCACGAGCAGCCCGCTGAAGATCAGGCTGAGGCCCCAGTTGAGCAGCGAGAGGCAGAGGCTCATCGCGGCAACCAGGCCGACCGCACTGACCCCGGTACGCGGCAACGCCGCCAGCCGGCGGATCAGGCGCGCCGCGGGTCCGGAAGTCGCCACGACGTAGCCGCCGATGGCGACGAAGGCCATCTGCATCGTGAACGTGATCAGGCTCCAGAAGCCGCCGCCGAAGGCCTGGCTGACCGCGAGCGGCGAGGCTCCAGCCGCCATCGCCGCAGCAGCGACGATCACCACTGCGATCGCCACGAACACGAACGGGTCGGGGAACCAGCGCTCCGCCCAGGACGTGAATCCGACTGCGACGCGGACCATCAGTCCGTCGCGGGGAGGCGTCGTGGTTCCCATGTCCCTCTCCGTCCGACAGGCCCCGCGGCGGCGCCGGGCAATCCGCGACCGGCTACTGGCGGCCCAGGTCGACCGTATAACGAGCGGTGGTCCGCGACGCCACCATCTCGAGCGTCACCTCGGGCGCAAGCTCGATCAGCGCGAGGCCGCTGTCGCGAACCTCGAACACCGCGAGGTCCGTGATGATCAGGTGAACGCAGCGGCGTCCCGTCAGCGGCAGGTCGCAGGCGGGCAGGATCTTGGGCGTGCCGTCCTTCGCGGCGTGCTCCATGACCACGACCACGCGCCTGACGCCGGCGACGAGGTCCATGGCGCCGCCCATGCCCTTCACCATCTTTCCCGGGATCATCCAGTTGGCGATGTCACCGGTCTCGGAGACCTGCATCGCACCCAGGATCGCGAGGTCGATGTGCCCGCCGCGGATCATCGCGAAGCTGTCGGCGCTGGAGAAGTAGCTGGTCTTCGCGATTTCCGTGATCGTCTGCTTCCCGGCATTGATGAGGTCGGGGTCCTCCTCGCCCTCGTACGGGAAGGGGCCCATCCCGAGCATGCCGTTCTCCGACTGCAGCGTGACGTCGACGCCGGGCGGAATGTAGTTGGCGACCAGCGTCGGAATGCCGATGCCGAGATTCACGTAGAAGCCGTCCTTCAGCTCCCTGGCCGCGCGCATGGCGAGCTCATCACGGGTCCATGGCATCGCTCAGCTCCTCTTCCGAACCGTACGCTGTTCGATCCGCTTCTCGAGACCCTGCGCCTGGAAGATGCGGTGCACGAAGATGCCCTGCGTATGGATCTGGTCCGGATCGAAGGTGCCGACCTCGACCAGTTCCTCGACCTCGGCAATCGTGATCCTGCCGGCCGTCGCCATCATCGGATTGAAGTTGCGGGCCGTCTTCCGGAACACGAGGTTGCCCTCCCTGTCGCCCTTCCACGCATGCACCAGCGACAGATCGGCGACGAGTCCGGTCTCGAGGACGTAGGTCTGCCCGTTGAATTCCTTGTGCTCCTTGCCCTCGGCGACCAGCGTGCCGACGCCGGTCTTCGTGTAGAAGCCCGGGATGCCCGCGCCGCCTGCGCGAATGCGCTCGGCGAGCGTGCCCTGCGGATTGAACTCGAGATCCAGCTCGCCGGACAGGTACAGGCGCTCGAACAGCTTGTTCTCGCCCACGTAAGAACTGATCATCTTCTTGATCTGGCCGGTCGCGAGCAGCACGCCGAGGCCGAAGCCGTCGACGCCGGCGTTGTTGCTGATGACCGTCAGGTTCTTGACGCCGCTGTCGCGCAGCGCGGCGATGGCGTTCTCCGGCAGCCCGCAGAGGCCGAACCCGCCGGCCATGACGGTCATGCCGTCGAACGTCGTGCCGGCGAGAGCTTCTGCCGCATTCTTGTAACACTTCATGGACACATCACCTTGCAATCGTCGGCGCCCCGCGTGGACGCGGGCGGAGGCAGCGCCTCCCTGGGGCGCGCCGGCCCGACCGGGGCGTGTGTGCGCCGATTCTAGCGGACCGGGGTCGTCGAGGTCCCGCCAAAGAAGAAAGGGGTTCGTTCGCTGCCCGCTGTCTCGGCCGGCTGGCGCCGGGCTCGGCTCGAATTGCCGACCTTCTGGTCCGCAGGGCCACCCTGCTTCTTGGTGTGTTTTTCAAATCAATAAGTTAGAGCGAGGCTTCGGCAGCCTTTCGAGGAGCCGGGCACCCTCGAACAGGCGGCAACCCTGGCGCTGCGGTGGTTTCGGCGCTCGCTGGCTTGAGTGGTCCAGAAACGGAATCGGCCCCGGGGCGGCGTGCGAGTCACGATGGCTGATCAAGCCGCCTGTGCAGCACCCGCAAGGCATACAAGCTGAACGCAGCGCCGATCAGGCCGAACGCTACCAGCCAGCTGATCTGGCGATTGACTACGCCCTCACCGAGCAGGACGGCGCCGACCGCATAAGGCAGCTCTGCCAGGGCCAGTGCCGCGAAGTAGCTGCGAAAACGCACGCCGAGATACCCGCACAGATATCCTGGAATCTCCGAAGGCAGCGCAAGATACAGCAGCAGCACCAGAGCGAATGTGACTTCGCCCGGGACGCGCTGGAGATAGAAATCAAGCTTGCTGGAGGTTCGTGACTCCTTCCGTCGCGGCCGGCGCATCGCAAGCCCCAGTGCGTAGGTGCAGATGCCACCCAGCAGCCAGCCGAGCCACAGCAGACCGAAGGTGACCGCGGTGCCCCACGCGAATACTGCCGCTGGCAACAGCAGTGCGCTGGAGAAGAACGCGAGGATTGCCGATATGGCAGCGAGCAACACGAACACGATGGCACCGAGGTACGGGTGCCCGGCGATCAGCGGTTCTGCTGCGGCCAGCATTCTCTGCAGGCTTTCGTAGACCGCATCGACAGACAGCAAGAGTGCCACGGATACGCAGATCAGCACGACGACGACCGCACGATCCCAGCTGCGAGCGCGGGGTGTTGATGATGATTCTTTCTGCGGCCTTTTCACTGCACAAGGTTAACAGGCTTGCGGGACAGCGCGCGCCAGTGAGCACGGCCCCTGCGGCGCCCCACGGGTGCCGCAGGTCACCGCCAGGAACGCAACGACAATCGTCACTCTGCGCCTGGCCACTCCTCACTCGATCGAGCGCCGAGCCGCCTGCTCGAGGCTGCGCACCCGCTCCTCGTCTGCGGCCGTGAGCTTCGTGTCGCCCAGCCGGACGACGACCTTGTCGAGCGTCCCGGTGAAGGCGAACGGCACGTCGTAGTCGAGACTCACCGGCGTGCCGGTGTCCTCGCCGACGTCGAAGGTCTCATCGAGCGAGATGCGAGCCGGCATCGTGTGCTCGATCCGCCCCTGCGCCACCTGCTTGCCGTCCACGCTGATCGTACCGTTGCCGCCCTTACCGATCCCACCGCCGTCGTACTTGAATTCGAACACGACAGTGTGCTTCCCGGGCGACAAGCGCACGGTCGGCCGCGACGCGGTAGTGCGCGACGTTGGCGAAGTTGTAATGGAACACCGGCCGGCCGGCCCTGAGCATCAGCACCCAGCCGCCGCTGAGACCACCTTGCGTCACGAGCACGCCTTCCTCGCCGCCCTTGGGCAGCACCACCTCGGCCGCCACGCGGAACGTCTTATTCTTCACGTCCGGAGCCGCGCCCTCCGGGATGCGCGCCATCGTCCCGTAATAGGTGAACTCGTTTCGTCCGCGGGTGAGGCTTGGCCGAATTGAGACATCCATGCGCGGAATGCGATTGTTGTCGAGCGGCAGCACGTTGTACTTCGCCGCCTCCGCGTAGAAGAGCAGCTGCATTTCCTTCAGCTTGTCCGGGTTCTTGTCGGCCAGGTTCACCGCCTCGCTGAAGTCCTCCGTCGTGTCGTAGAGCTCCCACTGGTACCCGGTGACGACGTCCTCCTTCGGATCCGCCTTCTCGCCCAGCGGCGTCGGGGGCGTCGTGCAGGCCACCCAGCCGTCGTGATAGATGGCGCGCAGGCCGAACATCTCGAAGTACTGGGTGTGACGGGTCGACGGCACCTTCGCGTCGTCGAAGCTGTAAGCCATGCTCACGCCCTCGATCGGCTTCTGCGCCACGCCGTTCACGATCGAGGGCTGGCCGACGGCCGTCGCCTCGTAGATCGTCGGGACGATGTCGATGGTGTGATGCCACTGCGGGCGGATGCCGCCACCGTCCTTGATCCGGGCCGGCCAGGAAATCACGAGCCCGTTGGCCGTGCCGCCATAGTGCGACGCGTAGCCCTTCGCGTACTTGAAGGGCGTGTCCATCGCGTGCGCCCAGCCGACCGGGTAGTGGTTGTGCGTTTTCCAGGTGCCGATCTCGTCCTTGTGCGCGAGAACCTGCTGGAAGGTCTCCTCGATCCCGTTGATGCCGGCGATCTCGTTCAGCGAGCCCTGCATCGAGCCTTCCTGGCTCGCGCCGTTGTCGCCGACGATGTAGATGACGAGCGTGTTGTCGAGCTGCCCGAGCTGGGCGACCGCATCGAGCACGCGCCCCACGTTGTAGTCGGTCTGCGAGAGGAAGCCCGCGTACACCTGCATCATGTAGGCGTACAGGCCCTGCTGTTCGGCGCTGAGCGAGTCCCACGCCGGGATCTCGGGATGCCGCTTCGTGAGCTGCGTATCGGGCGGGAATGATGCCGAGCTGCTTCTGGCGCGCAATCGTCTCCTCCCTCGCCCTGTCCCAGCCCAGGTCGAACCTGCCGTTGTACTTCTCGATCCACTCCTTCTTCGGGTGGTGCGGGGAATGCGTCGCACCCGGCGCGTAGTAGATGAAGAACGGCCGGTCGGGCGCGACCGCCTTCTGGTGGCGGACCCACTGGATGGCCTGGTCCGCGATGTCGTAGTCGAAGTTGTAGTCCGGTTTGCCGAGGTAGGGCTCGATGGGGCGGCGTGCCGTCGAATGCCGCCGGCCGCCACTGGTTGGTCTCGGCTCCGATGAACCCATAGAAGTGCTCAAAGCCGAGATCCGTCGGCCAGAGGCCGAACGGCCCGGCCTGGCTCGTCTGCCAGTCCGGCACGTTGTGGTTCTTGCCGAACCATGCGGTGTTCCATCCGTACTGCTTCAGGACCTCCGCGACGGTCGCGGTGTCCTTGCCCATCAGGCTGTCGTAGCCGGGATAACCCGTCGCCATTTCGGTGATGACGCCGGTGTGCACCGAGTGATGGTTGCGACCGGTGATGAGCGCCGCGCGCGTTGGCGAGCAGAGCGAGGTCGTGTGGAACTGGGTGTAGCGCAGGCCGTTCTGCGCCAGCCGATCCAGGGTCGGCGTGTCCACCGGACCGCCGAAGGTGCTCGACGCGCTGTAGCCGACGTCGTCGAGCAGGATCAGCAGGACGTTGGGCGCCCCTTTCGGCGCCTGCACGGGTTTCGGGAAGTCGGGTACCGAGTCCTTCACGCTCAGCCCGATCTGGCCCTTGAAAGGCGCAGCGGCCGCAGGCAGCACCTCCTGCGAGTGGGCAGGGCTGCTCACGAGCGCTCCGGCGGCGAGCATTGAACTCGCTGTCGCCAGCACGCCCGCACGAATCATCGATCCCGCCTGTCTGCTCATGAGAACTACCTCTCTACCGGCACTCCCGATGTATGGACCGCAGATCGACGAAGTTGCGACCCGGGATCGCAGCCGGTCCAAGGACGAGTCACTGCGGGGAACTGGAATAAACGTCCGTCGACGACTCCTGTCACGAACGCAGGTGAGAACATAATCGGCTCAGCGGGTCGATCCGGCGATACGTAATGCCGGCAGGTCTCCTAGGCCGCGCGCGCGGTTGCCGGCCCGATGACCAGGTCCAACCGGGCGTCGCCGCCGGGCGTGCTTGTGCCTGGCGACGCTATGCGTTTCTACCTAGGCGTGCTGCGTCGGGCCGGTCATCTTCACGATTGTTCGGCTGGGATCCGGTGCGCAGACGTGCCCGGGACCAGTTCGTCTTCGACCGCGGTGCGGGCGTCGTTCCGAACTACGGTGCGATGGAAGTCGGCTTCGGTTGGACGGACAAGATCTTCCTCACCCACCTGCACGGCGATCACTTGAGCGACGTGACGCACGTCTACTGCTTCGGTCCCGCTCCCGGGAAGAGCGGGAGAGTTCAGCTTCGAGTGTCCGAAGGGAGGGGGGCTTACGATTGTGCTTCGCTACGCGCACCTGCCGCCCGAACATCTCTCGATGGCGGCCCAGCGGATCGAACGAGGTTGGGGCGTCGTGGACGGTGACTCTACGATTTCCCTACGCCAGAAAGCATAAAGGCCTACGGGTTAGCGTAAGCCTTTGATATCACTGGCGCGCCCGGAGAGATTCGAACTCCCGACCTTCTGGTTCGTAGCCAGACGCTCTATCCAACTGAGCTACGGGCGCGTTGTACTGGACTCAAACTCTGCTGGCGGAGAGAGAGGGATTCGAACCCTCGAAGGGCTTTTGACCCTTACGCCCTTAGCAGGGGCGCGCCTTCGACCACTCGGCCATCTCTCCGGTCTGCAGAGAGCCGCGAAGGATAGCGGCCCTTAGCGCCCCCGTAAAGCCAGGCGGCACCGAAAGGCACCCAAGTCGTTGATCTTCAGGGGGTCCCGGGCGGGCCGGGATCAGCGTATCAGGGGAGCGAGTCGTGCCCGTCGCCGGATTTCGCCGGACGGCCGGGATCGCCCTCCTGCTCTTCGTGCTTGATGCGCTCGAAGATTTCCTCGCGGTGAACGGCCACGTCGCGCGGCGCGTTCACGCCGACACGCACCTGGTTGCCCTTGACCCCGAGGACCGTGACGGTCACGTCGTTGCCGATCATGATCGTCTCACCCACGCGTCGCGTGAGAATCAACATCCGCTGCTCCTTGGCTTCAGCCTTATCTGTGGACGCCGATCCAGAAGGTGCCAAAGATAGCGCGATACAGGCAGAAAATCAGGGAAAGATGCTGCGCGGCATCCTGGTCCGAAGCGACCATGCAACGCGGTTCGCCCGTCAGGCGAGGCGTTCGCCCAGCCAGGCCGCAACGCTGGCCAGCGCCGCGTCGAGGTTCTCCGGCTGCGTCCCGCCGGCCTGCGCGAGGTCTGCGCGGCCGCCGCCCTTGCCACCCACCTGCTGGGCGACGAAGTTCACGAGTTCGCCCGCCTTGACCTTGCCGGTGAGGTCCGCCGTGACGCCCGCGATCAGGAGCGCCTTGCCCGCAGCATCGACCGAGCCGAGCACGACGATCGCGCTGCCAAGCTTGTCCTTGAGCTGGTCCACCGCATTCCTGAGCGCCGCGGCATCCGCGCCCTCGACCCGGGTCACGACGACTTTCGCGCCGCCGATGGTCGCGGCGTCCGCTGCAAGGTCGCGTCCCTGCCCGCTCGCCAGCTTGTCCTTGAGCTGGGCGATATCCTTCTCGAGGCGCCGGCTGCGCTCGACGAGCTGCCGCGCCTTGTCCTCGACGTCGTCGCGCGTTGCCTTGAGGGCGCCTGCGATGTCGCGCAGCTTGCGGTCTGTCTGGACGACGAACTCGAACGCGCCCTCGCCCGTCACGGCCTCGATCCGACGCACGCCCGCCGCGATGCCACCCTCGCTCACGATGCGGAACAGCCCGATGTCGCCGGCCCGACCCGCATGCGTACCACCGCAGAGCTCCGTCGAGAAGTCGCCGACGCGCAGCACGCGGACTTCGTCCTCGTACTTCTCACCGAAGAGCGCCATCGCGCCCGCGGCAACCGCCTCGTCGTATTTCATGAGCCGCGTTTCGGCTGCGGCGTTCGCGCGCACCTCTGCGTTCACCATGCGCTCGATCTCGTGGAGCTCCTCGGGCGTCACCGCCGAGTAATGGGCGAAATCGAAACGCAGGCGATCGGGCGACACGAGCGAGCCTTTCTGCGTCACGTGGAGCCCCAGCACCCTGCGGAGCGCCGCGTGCAGCAGGTGGGTGGCCGTGTGATTGAGCCGCGTGGCCTGGCGCAGGCCGTGATCGACGTCAGCCGTCACCTCCGCGCCGACCTGCAGCGCGCCCGACTCGACCCGGCCGACGTGCACGTGCGACTTGCCGAGCTTCTGAGTGTCCACAACCGTGAAGCGCCCGTCTCCTGCGACCAGCACGCCGCGGTCGCCAACCTGGCCACCGCTCTCCGCATAGAACGGCGTGGCATCCAGCACCACCTGCCCTTCCTCGCCTGCGCGCAGTTCCCGCACCGGTTCCGTGCCGCGGAAGAGGTGGCTGATGCGGCCCTTGCCGCGCTCGCTCTCATAGCCGGTGAACTTCGTCTGGCCCTCGATCGTCACATCGGCTCGCAGGTCCACGCCGAACTTGCTCGCCGCACGGGCGCGGGCGCGCTGCTCGTCCATGGCCGTCTCGAAGCCCGCCTCGTCGATGGTGAGGCCGCGTTCGCGCGCGATGTCGCTGGTGAGGTCAAGCGGGAAGCCGAAGGTGTCGTACAGGCGGAACACCGTCTCCCCCGGGATCTGCTTGCCGGAGAGCTTGCCGATCGCGTCATCGAGCAGCGCCATGCCCTGCGCGAGCGTCTCGGCGAATCGTTCCTCCTCCTGCCTCAGCACGCGCTCGATGTGCGCGCGCTGGCTGCGCAGTTCCGGGTACGCCGCGCCCATCTCCTCGTCGAGCACCGGGACCAGCGCGTGGAAGAAGGGCTCGCGCTGGCCGAGCATGAAGCCGTGGCGGATCGCGCGGCGGATGATGCGGCGAAGCACGTAGCCGCGGCCCTCGTTCGACGGCAGCACGCCGTCCGCGACCAGGAACGAGCAGGCGCGGATGTGGTCGGCGATCACCTGCAGCGAGTTCGACTTCGGGTCCGTGGCACCCGTGAGCTTCGCCGCGGCGGTGATCAGGTGGCGGAAGAGGTCGATCTCGTAATTGCTGTGTACGCCCTGCATCACGGCCGCGATGCGCTCGAGGCCCATGCCGGTGTCCACCGAGGGCTTCGGCAGCGGCGTCATCGTGCCGTCGGCCGCGCGGTCGAACTGCATGAAGACGAGGTTCCAGATCTCGACGTAGCGGTCGCCGTCCTCGTCCGGCGAGCCCGGCGGCCCGCCCTCGATGCCGGGGCCGTGGTCGTAGAAAATCTCGCTGCACGGGCCGCAGGGGCCGGTGTCGCCCATGGACCAGAAGTTCGACTTCACACCCAGGCGCGTGAAGCGGCCCGGGTCGACACCGATTTCCTTCAGCCAGATCTCGGCGGCGCCGTCGTCCTCCTCGTACACGGTGACCCACAGTCGCTCGGCCGGGATGCCGAGCGTGCCGGTGACGAAGTCCCAGGCGTACTGGATCGCCTCGCGCTTGAAGTAGTCGCCGAAGCTGAAATTGCCGAGCATCTCGAAGAACGTGTGGTGGCGGGCCGTGTAGCCCACGTTCTCGAGGTCGTTGTGCTTGCCGCCGGCGCGCACGCAGCGTTGCGAGCTCGCGGCACGGACGTAATTGCGGTGGTCCTTGCCGAGGAACACGTCCTTGAACTGCACCATGCCGGCGTTGGTGAAGAGCAGCGTCGGGTCGTTGCCCGGGACGAGCGAGCTCGACGGCACGATCGCGTGGCCGTGGCCCTTGAAGAAATCGAGGAATGCAGCGCGCAACTCGGCACTGCCCATCTGTTTTCGTGGTTGGCTCGTCTTGCTCATGGCTCGATGTCGTCGCCCGGGCCCAGGGCGGCCCGGATCTGCTCGGCGGAAAACCCGCGATATTGCAGGAATCGGCCCTGTCTTGCACGCTCGTGCCAGTCGGCCGGGCCGGCCGCCCCGAAGCGCTTGCGGCGCGTTTCGCGTGCGATCGCCGTCCAGTCCTCGGCCGAAGCGTCGAGCGCCGCGTCGATGTCGGCGCCGGCCACGCCGCGCTCACGGAGTTCCATGCGGATGCGCTGCGGCCCATGGCCGCGCGCTGCGCGCAGGCGCATGAACTGCTCGATGAACCGCTCCTCCGACAGCAGCCGCTCGGAGACCAGCGCCGCCACGACGGCCTCGATCAGCTCACCCGGATAGCCGCGGCCCTCCAGCCGCTGCACGAGTTCCGCGCGGCCGAAGTCGCGGCCCGCCAGCAGCGCGAGCGCCGCCGTGCGGACCGTGCGTTCGTCGGCCTCGCTGGCCGCGACGTCAGGCTTCCTCGGTCGCCTCACCCTTGGCTGCCTCGCCCTTCTTTGCCGGCAGCAGCTTCACTCTCAACGCGGCCTCGATCTCCCGGGCGGTGTCCTTGTGCTGCTGGAGGTAGGTACGGACGTTGTCCTTGCCCTGCCCGATGCGCTCGCCCTTGTAGCTGTACCAGGAGCCCGACTTCTCGACGAGGTTGTGCAGCACGCCGAGCTCGATGATCTCGCCTTCGCGCGAGATGCCCATGCCGTACATGATCTCGAACTCCGCCTCGCGGAACGGCGGGGCCACCTTGTTCTTGACGACCTTGACGCGGGTCTGGTTGCCGACCACCTCGTCGCCGTTCTTGATCGCGCCGATGCGGCGGATGTCGAGCCGCACCGAGGCGTAGAACTTGAGCGCGTTGCCGCCGCTCGTGGTCTCCGGGTTGCCGAACATCACGCCGATCTTCATGCGGATCTGGTTGATGAAGACGACGATCGAGTTCGAGCGCTTGATGTTGCCGGTGAGCTTGCGGAGCGCCTGCGACATGAGGCGCGCCTGCAGGCCCATCTGCATCTCGCCCATCTCGCCCTCGATCTCCGCCTTCGGCGTGAGGGCCGCCACGGAATCCACCACCACCATGTCGACCGCGCCGGAGCGCACGAGCATGTCGGTGATCTCGAGTGCCTGCTCTCCGTTGTCCGGCTGGGAAACGAGCAGCTCGTTTACGTTGACGCCGAGCTTCTCGGCATACGCCGGGTCGAGCGCGTGTTCGGCATCCACGAAGGCAGCCGTGCCGCCTGCGCGCTGCACCTCGGCGATCGCCGTGAGCGCCAGCGTCGTCTTGCCCGAGGACTCCGGACCATAGATTTCCACCACACGCCCGCGCGGCAGGCCGCCCACGCCGAGCGCGATGTCGAGGCCGAGCGAGCCCGTGGACACGGATTCCACGTCGTAGGTCGCGCCGGCGTCTCCGAGGCGCATGACCGAGCCCTTGCCGAACTGCTTTTCGATCTGGCCCAGCGCGGCGACCAGCGCCTTCTTGCGGTTTTCTTCCATTGGCATTACTCGCTTGAACCCCGGGGGTTCGGTCTGAAAGTGGGGATCCGGAAAGGGGCGCATTATTCCACAGCGACTGCGCCCCCGCAGATCGGAAAATTCATGTGAATCAGCAGTTTCTCCCGGAGCAGGCTCATGGCGTGAGCCTGCCCTGCCGGCAGCCCTTCACGCCCCGGCCGGCCAGGCCGCGAGCTCCAGGTACCGGGACCCCGACGGCTCCGTCACGGACTGCACGAGCGAGAACCTGCGGACGGGCCACCGAACGCGCTCGACCCCTCCCAGCGGCGGCGCCTGCCTGAGCTTGCGCGCCAGCGTCACGTGGGCGCGAAACGGTCGCGTCTCAGGGGTAAACCCGCGCAACTGCAACTCGGACCGCAGCGACTGGACGAGTGCAGCGAGCGCCTCGGGGATGGACCCCGCCACCAGGCAGAGGACCTGCGGACGCTTCCAGTACTCGAGCTGGTCGAGCGCCAGTTCGCAGGCGCGGGCGCCGCCGCTCGCCGCTGCGCCGGCGTCGAGCACGACGGGCAATCGCGACTCCGGCACCTCGCCCAGGAACTCCAGGGTCACGTGCCACTGGTCCGGTCGCTGCGGACGGCCCGCCCCCGGTGGCACGAACTCGCGTACGGCCGCCGCAAGGCGCGCCTGCGCCGCCTCGTCCGGCCAGATCGCGAAGAAGAGCCGCCGCGCTGGCTCCTGCCCCGCCGGGTGACCGCCCTGCATCAGCGTCACGCGGCCAGCACTCCCGCAAGGGCCAGGGCCACGGCCTGCCGGCGTACGGCCTCCCGGTCGCCGTCGAACTCATGGGCCACCGCGCGGACCGAGCGCCGCCCGTCGCGCACGAACGCCCAGGCGATCCAGACCGTGCCGACCGGCTTGCCCGGCTGGCCTCCGTCCGGGCCTGCGATGCCGCTCACCGCCACCGCAACGTCGGCGCCGAACCGATCGAGCGCCCCGGCTGCCATCTCGCGGACCGTGGCCTCGCTCACGGCACCCACGCGGGCCAGGATGTCCTCGCTGACCCCCAGCATGGCGGTCTTGGCCTCGTTGGAATACGCGACCACTCCGCCCAGGAACCATTCGCTGCTTCCGGGCAGGTCAGTGCAGGCCTTGGCCACCCAGCCCCCGGTGCAGGACTCGGCGACGGCCAGTCTCAGGCCCGCGCCCGCGAGGTGCGTGGCGACCCGGCCAGCAAGCGCCCGGATTTCTTCGTCGTTAGGAGATGCCATCCGCAGGATTCTAGACGCCTCTGGACAGCGCGGGGGTGCCTGCCCTACCGTGGCACCCCCCTCCCGAACAGGACAGATCGAGCATGAAACTGGCCACACTGGCGCTTGCGCTCATTGTCACGGCATTCCCCGTCGCATCATTCGCCCAGGACGCGACGACGTCGGCAGACGAGCAGATCCTGCTCAAGCAGATCCAGACCAACAGGCGCGGCGTCTATGCCGAGTACCTGAAGCTGACCGATGCCGAGAGCAAGGCCTTCTGGCCGATCTACGACGAGTACGAGGCAAAGAGCAAGGTCCTGGCGGACCGGTACCTCGCGATGGTGAACAACTTCGCGGAGAAGTACGACACGCTGACCGATGCCGAGGCCTCGGAGATCCTGAAGGAGCGGCTCACGATCGAGCGCAAGAGGCTGGACCTGAAGGTGAAGTACACCGACAGGATCGCGAAGGTTCTGCCGGGCAAGAAGGCGCTCCGCTATGCGCAGCTCGAGTCGCGCATCGAGAACCTGACGCAGCGGAACATCTATACGCTGATCCCGCTCGCGCGCTGAACCGAACCCCGGCCCCGGCGGTCGAACCTGAAGCAATTGCATCGGAGCCCTGACCCATGAAGAACATCCTGATCACCCTCGCCGCCATCGCCTCGCTCGGCGCCGCGGAGGGCGCGCTCGCCCAGTCGTCCGGCAACATGACGGACCAGCAACAGCTGCTCATCGCCCAGATCCAGACCGACAAGCGCGCCATCATGCTCTCCACGCTCGCGCTCACCGACGCCGAGATTGCCGCCTTCACGCCGATCTACGACGAGTACCAGGCCGAGATGAAGAAGGTCTTCACGCGCGGCGGCGAGATCATGAACAAGTACGCGTCGAACTACGACTCGATGACGGATGACGCCGCGAAGGGCATCCTCGACGAGTTCTTCGAGGTGCGCAAGGATCGCGCGGACCTCCTGAAGGAGTACGCCAAGAAGCTCGGCAAGAAGCTGCCCGCGACCAAGGTCCTGCGCTTCGTGCAGATCGAGAACAAGCTCACGACCCTGCTCGACTGGGAGGCAGCCCAGGTCGTTCCGCTCAGCAATTAGATGAGAGGCCACGTCATGAATTTCCGGGGCGCAGGACTTACGGTAACCGGATTCGCGGCCGCGGCGCTGCTGGCGGCGTGCGCGTCCACCCCCACGGTCCGCTTCGACTATGACAAGAGCGCGGACTTCGGCCGGTTCCACACCTATGGCTTCGTGGACCAGGGCGGTGACGCCAAGTCGCTGGCCGTGCAGACGCTCGAGGCCGGCGCGACCCGCGAGATGGAGGCCCGGGGCTACAAGCGCTCCGACACTCCCGACCTCCTCGTGAACTTCATGGGCAAGCTCGAGGACAGGACCGACGTGCAGTCGGTGCCGGGACCAATGTACGGGGCGGGCTGGGGATACGGCGGCTTTTACGGCGCGCCATACGGCGGCTGGAATTATTCGCAGCAGGTCACGACACGGCACTACAAGGTCGGCACCGTGATCATGGACATCGTCGACCGTGAGAAGCGCCAGGTCGTCTTCCAGGCCGGCATCGAGAAGACGGTGACCAAGGAAATGCTCGCCAGGCGCGAGGAGGCGCTCAACGCCGCCGCCACGCGTCTCTTCAGCGCCTATCCGTTCGTCGCGGGGCAGTCGGCCCCGGTCGCGGCCCCGGCCAAGTAACAGCCACCTCCGGCCTGCCGCGGCCTCGATCCGGCCGCGGACGGCGCGGGAGTCGCACAGTTGAAACCGGCGCCAGCCTTCGCAAGGAGGCTGGCGTTTTCTTTCGCGTAACATTGGCGGTCCGATGAGTACGCCCGACCTGTCCGCCCATACTCCGGTAATGCAGCAGTACCTGCGCATCAAGGCGCAGTACCCCGACGTGCTGCTCTTCTACCGGATGGGCGATTTCTACGAGCTCTTCTTCGAGGATGCGCGCCGCGCCGCGCGCGTCCTCGACATCACGCTGACCGCCCGCGGCCAGTCGGGCGGCGAGCCGATCCCGATGGCCGGCGTGCCCGTGCAGACACTCGACACCTATCTCGCGCGTGCCGTGAGGCGCGGCGAGTCGGTCGCTATCTGCGAGCAGTTCGGCGACCCGGCCAAGTCCAAGGGCCCCGTGGAGCGGCGCGTGGTGCGCGTCGTCACCCCCGGCACCGTGACCGACGATGCGCTGCTCGAGGAGCGTCGCGACACGCTGCTCGCGTCGCTCAGCACCACCCCCGAGCGATTCGGGCTCGCGTGGCTCGAGCTCTCGAGCGGGCGCTTCCATGCGCTCGAGGCGACTGGCGCCGAGGCGCTGGCCGCTGAACTCGAGCGGCTGCGGCCCGCGGAACTGCTGGTGTCCGAGGATGCGGCCTCGCGCGCGCCCACCGGCGCCGTGGCCTGCGTGCGCTCGCGGCCGCCCTGGCACTTCGAGGCCGCGAGCGCCGAGCGGCAGCTCTGCGAGCAGTTCGGAACGCGCGACCTCGCGGGCTTCGGCCTCGCCGGCCGTCCACTCGCGATCGGCGCGGCCGGATGCCTGCTGCAATACGTGCGCGACACGCAGAAATCCGCGCTGCCGCACCTGCGCGGCATCCGCTGCGAGGAGCGCGACGAGGCACTGCTGCTCGATGCAGCCACGCGGCGCAATCTCGAACTCGACGCCAGCCTCTCGGGCCGGGCGGACAGCACGCTGGTCGACGTGCTCGACCGCACGGCAACGGCGATGGGTGGGCGCGAGCTGCGGCGCTGGGTGCAGCGGCCGCTGCGGCCGCGCGCGCCACGCGAGGAACGGCTGCAGGCCATCGAAGCCTTCCTCGATACGGGACTGCACGAGGCCGTTCACACACTGCTGCGCCGGGTCGGCGACATCGAGCGCATCCTGGCGCGGATAGCACTGCGCTCGGCGCGTCCGCGCGACCTCGCCGGACTGCGCGACGCGCTCGGTTGCCTGCCGGAGCTGCAGCAGTTCCTGGCCGGCATCGACTCGCCGCTGCTCGCGCGGCTTTCCGGCCAGGCGGGTTCGCATCCCGAGGCGCACGGACTGCTCACTCGCGCGCTCCTGCCGACGCCCGCCGCGTTGCTGCGCGACGGCGGCGTCATCGCGCCCGGCTACGACGCGGACCTCGACGAGCTGCGCCGCATCGCCGAGCACAGCGACGAAGCGTTGCTCGAGCTCGAGGCCCGCGAGCGCGAGCGCACGGGATTCGCGAACCTGCGCTTCGGCTACAACCGCGTACAGGGCTACTACATCGAGGTGAGCCGCAGCCAGGCCGACCAGGTGCCGGCCGACTGGGTGCGCCGGCAGACGGTCAAGAACGCCGAACGCTACATCACCAACGAGTTGAAGACCTTCGAGGACCGCGTGCTCGGCGCGCGCGACCGATCGCTCGCCCGCGAGCGTGAGCTCTACGAGGGCCTGCTCGACCGCCTGATCGAGCGCCTGCCGGCGCTGCAGGCGACCGCCGCCGCGCTCGCCTCGCTCGACGTACTGGCGAACCTGGCCGAACGGGCAATCGCGCTCAGGTTCGTGAAACCGCAGCTCTGCGACGAGTCGCGGATCGACATCCGGGGCGGCCGGCACATGGTGGTCGAGCAGCACATCGACGGCCCGTTCGTGCCGAACGACCTTTCGCTGCACGAGGGGCGGCGCATGCTCATCGTCACCGGGCCCAACATGGGCGGCAAGTCCACGTACATGCGCCAGTCGGCGCTGATCGCGATCCTCGCGGGCATCGGCAGTTACGTGCCGGCGGACTCCGCCGCGATCGGTCCGGTGGACCGCATCTTCACCCGCATTGGCGCCGCCGACGACCTCGCGGGCGGGCGCTCGACGTTCATGGTGGAGATGACCGAGGCCGCGAACATCCTGAACAACGCGACGCGCGACAGCCTGGTGCTCATGGACGAGATCGGCCGCGGAACGAGCACCTACGACGGGCTGTCGCTCGCCTGGGCCTGCGCGCGGCACATCGGGCGCGAGATCGGCGCCTACACGCTCTTCGCCACGCATTATTTCGAACTTACGGCGCTCGCCGAGGAACTGCCCGCCTGCGCCAACGTGCACCTCGACGCGACCGAGCACGGCGACACGCTCGTGTTCCTGCACGCGGTCAGGGAAGGCCCGGCGAACCAGAGCTTCGGCCTGCAGGTTGCGCGGCTCGCCGGTGTGCCGCAGACGGTCGTCGGCGAGGCCCGCCGATTCCTCCATGAACTCGAGCGTCGCGACCACGCGGCGCGCCCGCCCGCGCCCCAGCAGGAACTCGACCTGCCGCCACCCGTGGACCCCGCAGAGGCCGCGGCGCTCGCAGAACTGGACGAGATCGACCCGGACACGCTGAGCCCGCGCGAGGCGCTTGCGCTGCTCTTCAGGCTGAAGGAGACCTTGCGCAGCCGCCAGTGACTGCCCGCCCTTCGAACGACTCAGCGAGCCGGCACGAGATCGAGCGGTTCGTTCCTGGGGCGTGCGGCCAGCCTGGCTCGCTGGCCCGCCATGTCGCGCTCGAT
The DNA here is from genome assembly GCA_963706755.1 of uncultured Gammaproteobacteria bacterium. Taxonomy (GTDB): domain Bacteria; phylum Pseudomonadota; class Gammaproteobacteria; order Steroidobacterales; family Steroidobacteraceae; genus RPQJ01. The sequence goes on along the minus strand of CAVPNH010000001.1, from coordinate 71,194 downwards.
GTCGGCGAAGACGGCCTTGAATTCTGGATCGTCGCGGATCGAGGCGAGCGCGGGGTCGAAGTCGCGGTAGTAGCGCCACGGGCTGCGCCAGCCGGCCTTCTCAGCCTGACGCAGGGCCGTCAGCGCTTCGCGCCGCTGCCCGCGCAACGCGTAGATCTCGACGTCCGTAATCCCGTACCCGTGCGTTCCCATGCGTGGAATCCTGCGGATGAACTGCTCGCTGCGATCCAGCAGCTGGTTGGCGCGAGCGCGCTCGCCGGTCTTCTGCAGGACGACGGCGAGGTCGACGGCCGCCCGGTAATTCAGTCCACTGACCGATGGTGGTTCATCGGCCAGAAGTTCCGGAAAGGCCTTCGCATGGCGCGCCCGAGCCGCTGGCCAGTTACCTGCGGCCAGGTCGGCGTCGCGCAAGAGCGTAAGAGCCCCACCCCGGCGCGGATCGACCGCGAACGACCGGCGTGCAAAAGTCAGCGCTTCAGCCTGCTCGCCCCGGTAGAGATGCCAGAATGCCATGGCGTCGTTCGCGAAGACGCTCTCGGCACCGCGCTGAATCGCACGCTTGAGCCACAGTTCTGCCCGCGCATCGTCACCCAGGTCGAGGTAGTCCCAGCCCGGACCGGCAAGGGAATTAGCGTCGTCCGGATCGAGCTCGCTTGCCTTCTCGTCCCACAGGACAGCTTCATCGAACCGACCATAGGCGTACGCGTACAGGGCTCCGACATTCCCGTAGAGCACCGGCATCGCGGGGTCGTTCTGAATGGCTTTCCGGTAACCGGCGAGCGCTTCCTCGAAACGCCCTTCACCGTCCAGGGCGATCGCCACCATGTTGTTGATGATGGCCGAAAGCGGGTCGAGGGCCTCCGCCTTCTCTGCTTCCTGCAACGCCTCGCTGAAACGGCCCTGAAAGGCAAGCATGAGCGCGTACCAGTGGTGCGCGGTCGCGTAATTTGGATTGAGCTCGATGGCCTTTCGGTACTCAACCTCGGCAAGCTCAGTGTCTTCCCGATGCTCGAACAACTTTGCCAGGGACGTGTGCGCCTCGGCGAGGTTCGGGTCGAGCGCAAGTGCCTTGCCAATGGCCGCTTCTGCCCGGGCGAGGCAGGCCGCTCGGGGTGCGTAACCGTTGTAGAACTGGATGAGCAGCGCGTCGGCCAGTCCAACATAGGCAAGTGCGAAACGGGGATCCGCGCCAACAGCTTTCTCAAAGTACTCCACCGAGTCTGCAAGCGCGGCGCTGGTGCGCCTGGCCATGCGCTGTTTGCCGTGCTGGTAGGCCTCCCAGGCCTCCAGGTTCTGGGTGGGTACTGCGTTGACTCTCGCTTGCTCGCCTGCGGTCAACGTGGTCTTGAGGGCAACAGCGATGGCCGCAGCCACTTCGCTCTGGATGGCGAAGATGTTCGTGGCGGTGAGCTCACGGTCGTAGCTCTCAGCCCACAGGTGTGCGTCCGTCGTGGCGTCGATGAGCTGGACGGTGATGCGCACGCGGTTGCCGGCGCGCTGGACCCCGCCTTCGAGGATCTTGCCGACGCCGAGCTTTTCGCCAATTTCGCGGGTCGTAAGCCTGGTGTCGCGGAACTGCTCGACTGAGGTCCGGGCGATGACTCTCATCGCGCTCACCTTGGTCAGCTGAGTCAGGATGTCGTCGTGGATGCCGTCGACGAAGAACGCGTCCTTGCTCTGGTCGCTACGATTCTCGAACGGCAGGACGGCGATGGAGGGACGTGGATCAGCGATCGCTGGCGTCGCCACGGGCTTCATTGGAGCTGGCGCTGGTACCGCTACGCTGCCTGGCGGCGCAGCGGACTTCTTGCCCGGCCGCTCGTAGTGCCAGAGCAGGCCACCGCCGAGGAGCAGCAGCAGAATGATGATGGTCAGTTCGGCCCCACTGACGCGCTGCTCGCCGCGATCGCCGTGATACCAGGCGATGATGAGCACGATGGGCAGACCCAGCGCCAGTACCAGCGTTGCGACCTGACGGATCTGCGGGGGCCAGGCGTAGGTCTCGGTGAGGTATTCGATGACCTGCAGCAGCGTCCAGGCAGCAGCGGCAAAAGCCACGCCCCACTGCACCACCTTGCGGCGGCGCAACTTTGCCAAGGCGCCCTCGCCTACACGCTCTATCGGCGCGCCCGTCACTTCGGTGCTCCCTCCGGGCCGGAGTGTAACGGGATTGCTGGTTGGAGGGCGCGGTTCGCTAGGTATTTCTCCCAATTCACGGAACCACGCGGTGGGAGCTCACAGCCACGACACCCGGCTGACTGCCGGTCGCCCTCCGCTGATAGACCACGAAGGACGCCGATGGTCGCCGGGCCGTGAAGAGCCAAAAAAACATCATAGGGGCGACAACCATGGCTACCGCGAAGAAGACGGCAGGGTTCTCATTCAAATCCACCGGCGTGACGTGCGCGGTGACACCCGGCGGCGGGGGCGTAAACAGCATCAACTTTGAGGGAACGGCGACCGGAATCGGCACAGTGATCGGCACGCTGTCGTTCTTCGTCGACGCGCCAGGAGCGGAGAGCGGCAGAAGCAGTTGGGTTGGCAGCGCGTACCTGGACAGCGGCGACGAGACCTTCGGAGTGAGCGAAGGCTTCTGGGAGAGGAGCGGCAAGCACAAGTGGAGAGTGCGAGGAATGTTGCGGACGTCCACGGGCGCCACTTACCTGTCCGACGGAGTTGTCAGCCTGGCCGGACGTACCTACAAGGGAACTCTGTCCGAGTGGGCATGAGCCGACGACACAAGGTAGAAGCGACTCGCTGAATGCCGCAAGAAGCCCGTCCTCGTGACGGGCTTCTTGTTTGCCGAGGGCATCCGCTCCTGGCCCGCTCCGTCCACGAACCCCGATTCTCTCGGACCGCGGGGCCGAATCAATTTCCAGCTATTCCCAGCGCGCTCTCGACATGACTGCGCTCATTCCGCCTGAACTTCGCATTGCGCAGGAAGTGCGCAACCTGCGCGGCCACGTCCCTCGCGAACAGCATGCCCATGTGGCTGCGCGGCAATTCCAGGTGGTCGTCGAGACCGGGGATGATGGTCTCGCTCGCGGCCACCGTGCCGTCGTTCGGCTCGTCGAAGTGCGCGAAGAACTGCCCGGCGCCGAGGCGACGCGTGCCCGCGATCGTGCCCAGCGCGCCCGGGCCGCGCCAGCAACGTTCGACGGGTGCCGTGACTTCCCCGAGCAGGTGGGGTCCGAGCACGGGTCGCAGCATCGGCCAGCGCAGCACGCCTCGCGCCGCCCTGCATCCGCTCAGCGGGGATCCGAGGAGCACGGCGTTCCCGCGGAAGCGTCCCGGGTACTCGTTCAACACCCGGTAGACGAATGTGCCTCCGAGGCTGTGCCCGACGAAGTGCACGCGACCGCCGTCGGCGACCCGGGTGGCGAAGTCCGCGAGCTCGGCGCAGATCTCGCCCGCGTGGCCATAGAGCGTCGGGTAGGAGAAGACATGCACGTCGAAGCCGTGCTCGCGCTTCAGATGGCGCTTGAGCGTCGCGAATTCCGACCCGTTCATCCACAGGCCGTGGACGAGGACGACGCAGTCGCGACCGTTCACTCCTTGACCGGCAGCCGCACGCGAATGTGCAGCTCGCGCAACTGCTGTTCCGACACTTCGGTCGGCGCGTCGGTGAGCGGGCAGGTCGCAGTCTGCGTCTTGGGGAATGCGATCACGTCGCGGATGGATTCGGCGCCCGCCATCAGCATCGCGAGGCGGTCGAGCCCGAACGCGATGCCGCCGTGCGGCGGCGCCCCGAACTTGAGCGCTTCGAGCAGGAAGCCGAACTTCTTCTGCGCTTCCTCGGCGCCGATGCCGAGCAGTTCGAACACCGTGGACTGCATGTCGTTGCGATGGATGCGCACCGAGCCGCCCCCGATCTCGGAACCGTTCAGAACCATGTCGTAGGCGCGCGCGAGTGCGCTGCCCGGATCGGCCTTGAGCGCGGCCGAGTCATCGTTGACGGGCGCAGTGAATGGGTGATGCATCGCCGCCCAGCGCTTGCCGTCCGGGTCCCACTCGAACATCGGGAAGTCCATGACCCAGAGTGGCCGCCAGCCAGCCTCGACCAGCCCCAGGTCCTGCCCGACCTTGATGCGCAGCGCGCCGATTGCGTCGTTCACGACCCTGGCCTTGTCCGCGCCGAAGAACACGAGATCGCCGGTCTGCGCGCCGGTGCGATCCATGAGGCCCGCGATCGCCGCGTCCGACAGGAACTTGAGGATCGGCGACTGCAGGCCTTCGCGGCCCTTCGACGCGTCGTTCACCTTGACGTAGGCGAGGCCCTTGGCGCCGTAGCGCGCGACGAACGCTGCATAGTCGTCGATCTGCTTGCGCGACAGCTTCTCGCCGCCGCCCGGAACCCGCAGCGCCGCGACGCGACCGTCCTTGTCGGCGGCAGGCGCCGCGAACACCTTGAACTCGCTGTCCTTCACGAGGTCGGCGACGTCCACGAGCTCGAGCGCAATGCGCAGGTCCGGCTTGTCGGATGCGTAGCGACGCATCGCCTCGGCGTAGCTCATGCGCGGGAAGGGATCCGGCAGCTTCTGCCCAAGCACCTTGTCGAAGAGCACGCGCACCAGGCCTTCCATCAGGCCCAGGATCTCGTCGCGCGTCAGGAACGAGGTCTCGACGTCTAGCTGGGTGAACTCGGGCTGGCGATCGGCGCGCAGGTCCTCGTCGCGGAAGCAGCGCACGATCTGGTAGTAGCGGTCGAAGCCCGACATCATGAGCAGCTGCTTGAAGATCTGCGGCGACTGCGGCAGCGCGAAGAACTTGCCAGGCTGCGTGCGGCTCGGCACGAGGTAGTCGCGCGCGCCCTCGGGCGTCGCCTTGGTCAGCATCGGGGTCTCGACGTCGATGAACCCGTGGCCGTCGAGGTACTCGCGCATGGCACGGGTCACCGCGTGGCGCAGCCGCAGGCGCTTCTGCATCTCTTCGCGGCGCAGGTCGATGTAGCGGTACTTGAGCCGAGTCTCTTCCTTCACGTCCTCGTCGAGCTGGAACGGGATGGGCTCCGACTTGTTCAGCACCTCGATCGCGCGCGCCAGGAGTTCGACCTGGCCCGAGGCGAGGTGGGCGTTGGCCGTACCGGCCGGGCGCGGCCGCACCAGGCCCGTGACCTTGACGACCCACTCGCCGCGCAGGCGCTCGGCTTCGGCGAACACGGCTGCGGCGTCCGGGTCGAACACGACCTGCAGCAGGCCCGCACGGTCGCGAAGGTCAACGAAGATCACGCCACCGTGGTCGCGACGGCGGTGGACCCAGCCAGCCACTGAGACCGTCGAACCGACCAGATCCTCGTTGACCGCGCCGCAGTAGTGGGTACGCATTGACATGACTTTCGGGGCCGCTCTACCGACGCCAAGGGGCCGGTTTTTTTGAGGGGGGACGGGATGTTACGGTTCGGCCTGCTGCGACGCAAGACGACCGTCCATGGGCTTGTTCTTCCAGGGTGGGACCACGACCCCGAGCGTGAGCAGCATCTTGAACGCCTCGTCCACCGTCATGTCCATCATGACGACCTCGTCCTTGGGCACCAGGACGATGAAGCCGGTCGTCGGGTTCGGCGTCGTCGGGACGAACACGCAGGTCACTTCCTGCGCGGTCTTGGCCTGCGCTTCCTCGAGCTCGTACGAGGTGATGAAGCCGATGCTGAACATTCCCTTGCGGGGGAACTCCACCATCACCACCTGCTTGAAGGACCGGCCCGTGTCGGTGAGCACGGTCTCGCTGAAGGTCTTGGCGCCGCTGTACACGGGCCCGACCACCGGAATCCTTCGCACCTGGGACTCGAGCCACGCGACGATGCGGCCGCCGAACAGGTTCTTGACCAGCACGCCCGTCAGGAAGAGCAGCAGCAGCGAGAGGATGACACCGACGCCCGGCACGTAGCTGCCGACCAGCGTCTCGGGACGCCACGCGCGCGGCAGCAGCACCAGCGACTGGTCGAGTATCCGCGCCACGAATCTCACGACCCAGACCGTCACCATGATCGGGATCCAGATCAGCAGCCCGCCGATCAGGTAGTTCCGGAACGACCGCACGGGGTGGCGCCGCGCCGGCTCGCCATGCTCCGGGGAGGGCGAGGACACGATCACCGGTTCGCGGCCTTCAGCGCTTTCTGGCACGGGCGGGCGCCTTCTTGCGGGCCTGGGCTTTCGGCGGCGCCTTGGCCGCAGGCTTCGCTACCCTGCTGCGCCGACTGCTCGCACCAGCACCGGCTGCAGGCCTGGCCTCGGGCTTCGCCGTCGGCTTCGCTTCCGCCTTCGCAGCCGGCGCGGCCGCGACCTTGCCATCCGCCTTCGACTCCGCAGCGGCGGGCGCTGCGTCACCCTTCTCGACCAGGTTGCGCTTCTGTTCCTTGTCGGACTTGAAGTCGGTCTCGTACCAGCCGCTCCCGGCGAGCCGGAAGAGCGGCGCGGACATCAGTCGCTTCAGTCGGTGCCGGCCGCACTCGGGGCACTCACGCAGCGGCTTGTCGGAAAGCTTCTGCAGCGCCTCGAGGTGATGGCCGCACTTTTCGCACTGGTACTCGTAGATGGGCATGGCTGGATCGGGTGTTGCCTGCGAGCGGGCGATTATACGGAATCGCGGTCAGGCCTTCTTCCGCTTCGGGGCCGGAGCCGGCTCGGCCACGTCCCTGCTGCGCAAACGTGAGCTTCCCGTCGCGCGCCGTCACCAGCACGCGCGCACCTGGCCCGAAGTCGCCGCGCAGGATCGCCTGCGCCAGCGGGTTCTCGAGCTGGTGCTGGATCGCGCGCTTCAGCGGCCGCGCTCCATACACGGGGTCGAAGCCCGCCTCGCCGAGCAGGTCTCGCGCAGAATCGTCGAGTTCGAGTTCGATGTCCCGCTCCGCGAGACGCTTGCGAAGGAAACCGACCTGGATCTCGACGATGGAGCGGATGTGCTCCCGGCCGAGCGGATGGAACACGACCACCTCGTCCACGCGGTTGATGAACTCGGGCCGGAAGTGCGTGCCCACGATCTCCATCACCGCCGACTTCATCTTCGCGTAGTTGGCCTCGCCGGCGAGTTCCTGGATGAGCTGCGAGCCCAGGTTCGAGGTCATGATGATGACGGTGTTGCGGAAGTCCACCGTGCGGCCGTGGCCGTCCGTCAGCCGCCCGTCGTCCAGCACCTGCAGCAGCACGTTGAACACGTCCGGGTGGGCCTTCTCGACCTCGTCGAGCAGGATCACGGAATACGGCCGGCGGCGCACGGCCTCCGTGAGGTAGCCGCCCTCCTCGTAACCCACGTAGCCAGGAGGCGCACCGATCATCCGTGCCACGGAGTGCTTCTCCATGAACTCGGACATGTCGATGCGGATCATGGCCTCCTCGGTGTCGAAGAGGAATTCCGCCAGCGCCTTCGAAAGCTCCGTCTTGCCGACGCCCGTGGGGCCGAGGAACAGGAAAGAGCCGTTGGGCCGGTTGGGATCGGAGAGCCCGGCGCGCGAACGACGGATTGCGTCGGACACGGCCTTTACAGCCTCGTCCTGGCCAACCACACGCTTCGCGATCGACTCCTCCATGCGCAGGAGCTTCTCGCGCTCGCCTTCCAGCATCTTCGACACGGGAATGCCGGTCCACTTGGAGACCACCTCGGCGATCTCCTCCTCCGTCACCTTGTTACGCACCAGGGTCGGGGCCTTCGTCTCGGCCGCCTGTGCCGCCTTGATGCGCTTTTCGAGCTCGGGAATCTTCCCGTACTGGAGTTCCGACATGCGCGTGAGGTCGCCGGCGCGGCGCGCCGCCTCGAAGTCGATGCGCGCACGCTCGAGCTCTTCCTTGAAGCTTGCGGCGCCCTGCGCCGCGGCCTTCTCGGCCTTCCAGGTCTCCTCGAGATCGGCGTACTCGCGACCGAGCGCCGCGAGCTGCTCGTCCAGCGCCTGCAGGCGCTTCTTCGACGCCTCGTCTGTCTCCTTCTTCAGCGCCTCGCGCTCCATCTTGAGCTGGATGACGCGGCGGTCGAGCCGGTCGAGCTCCTCGGGCTTCGAGTCGATTTCCATGCGGATGCGCGACGCGGCCTCGTCGATCAGGTCGATGGCCTTGTCGGGCAGCTGGCGGTCCGAGATGTAGCGGTGCGACAGCGTCGCCGCGGCGACGATCGCGGGATCGGTGATCTCGACCTTGTGGTGGACGGCGTAGCGCTCCTTCAGGCCGCGCAGGATCGCGATCGTGTCCTCGACCGAGGGCTCGTTCACCAGCACCTTCTGGAAGCGGCGCTCCAGCGCCGCGTCCTTCTCGACGTACTTGCGGTACTCATCGAGCGTCGTGGCGCCCACGCAATGCAGCTCGCCGCGCGCGAGCGCGGGCTTCAGCATGTTGCCGGCGTCCATCGCGCCCTCGGCCTTGCCCGCGCCGACCATGGTGTGCAGTTCGTCGATGAACAGGATGACGTTGCCTTCCTGCTTCGCGAGGTCGTTCAGCACGCCCTTGAGCCGCTCCTCGAACTCGCCGCGGAACTTCGCACCTGCAATGAGCGAGCCCATGTCGAGCGCGAGGATGCGCCTGCCCTTCAGCCCCTCGGGCACCTCGCCGTTCACGATGCGCTGCGCGAGACCCTCGACGATGGCGGTCTTGCCGACGCCAGGCTCGCCGATCAGCACGGGGTTGTTCTTGGTTCGACGCTGCAGCACCTGGATGGTGCGGCGGATCTCGTCGTCGCGGCCGATCACCGGGTCGAGCTTGCCCTGCTCGGCGCGCTCGGTCAGGTCGATGGTGTACTTCTCGAGCGCCTGGCGCTGCTCCTCTGCGTTCGCATCCGTGACCTTCTCGCCGCCGCGCACCTCGTCGATGGCGCGCTCCAGCGCGCCCTTGACCGCACCGCAATCGCGCAGGATGCGGCCCAGCTGGCCCTTGTCCTCGAGCGCCGCGAGCACGAAGAGCTCGCTCGACACGTACTGGTCGCCGCGCTTCTGCGCGAGCTTGTCCGTGAGGTTGAGCAGCTTCCCGAGGTCGTTGGAAACGTGCACTTCGCCGCCCGTGCCCTCGACCTTCGCCTGGGCTTCGATCGCCTGGCCGAGTTGCGAGCGCAGGCGGCTCACGTTCGCCCCCGACTTGTCGAGCAGCGGCCGTGCCGATCCGCCCTGCTGGTCGAGAAGCGCCAGCATCAGGTGCACGGGCTCGATGAACTGGCTGTCGCGGCCGAGTGCCAGCGACTGGGCGTCGGCGAGCGCCATCTGGAACTTGCTGGTGAGTTTGTCCTGTCGCATCTGTCGGGGCTCCCGTACGGTGCTGTGTTGGCGACTAGTTGGGGGCGGGCCGGGGGAACATAAAGGGCGGCAGGGCCTCAATTCCGGCATTGCGGGCCGGCCGACGGGGTTCCCGGCCCCTCAACGGGGCCGGCGCGCGCGGGGCCCGCCCCATCAGTAATGGGCGTTTGCTGCAATTAGGCGCCAGATCGCGCCTATTTACTTACTTTTAGGGTCTTTTGACAACCGACCTACTCGTCGGCGTGCAGCGTGTGCAGGATGCGATGGAGGAACGGCGCGAAGAGCACGCCGGTGGCCGCGAGGAACACGATGCCGCTGTATAGCGCGTAGATCGAGGCGAAAAGCTTGGCCCCATCAGTCGTCAGCGTGGCCACGGGCCCCATGCCGGTCAGGATCATGGAGGCATTGAGGAGCGCGTCCAGCCAGTCGAGATTCGCGAAGACGTGATATCCGGCGGTCCCGATGCCGAGCGACAGCACGATGACCACCGCGCTCACCCCGCCATGCCGGGCCACCCGGCGCAGGAACTGTTCCCTGACCAGTACCGGCTCTTTGTGATGTTCGTACACGGTTCGCCCTCCTTCACCCTCGTGCGGCCTGGCGACCTGGCAGGCCGCATGCATCGCCGCGTCAGTGCATCTGCTGGTGCGTGAAATAGACGACTGCCACGCCGAGCCCGATGAACAGCACCTGCTCGAGGCCCGCCCGCAGGTCCACCCGCCGATGCAGGCCGGGGATCAGGTCCGCAACCGCGATGTAGATGAAACTCGCCGCGGCGAAGGCGAGTGCATACGGCAACAGGTGCAACGCAGTGCCGAGCGCGAAATATGCGGCGACGCCGCCGGCGATGGACGTGAGGCTCGTGAGCAGGTTGAGCGCGAGCGCACGCCCGCGCGAGTAACCGCCGTGCAGCAGGATGGCGAGGTCTCCGACCTCCTGTGGAATCTCGTGGGCTGCCACCGCGAGCGCGGTCACGATGCCGAGCTTCGCGTCGGTCATGATGGCCGCGGCCACCACCACGCCGTCCAGCACGTTGTGGAAGCTGTCGCCCACGAGGATCATGCGCGCCGAAGCCGCGTCGCGAGCGGCGTGGCTCGGGGAATGCATCTCGCAGGGATCGTCGTGGCAGTGACGCCAGAGCACGAACTTCTCGAGCAGGAAGAACGTGAGGATGCCGAGCAGCAGTCCCATGCCGATCCGGTGCGTACCGTCGGGCCCCGCCGATTCGAGCGCGTGCGGCACGAGCCCGAGGAAAGCCGCGCCGAGCAAGGCCCCGGTCGCGAAGCTCACGAGGTGCGGCAGGACGGCACTGCGGCGCTCGTCACCGAGCACCAGGAAAAACGCCGCCGCAAGCGCGCTCACCAATCCGCTCAGGCCGGTGAGAAGGACGATGAGTGCGAGGGAATTCACGGTGTTTCGTGCTGATCCGAGGCCAGCGAGCGTAACACGCCCGTCATTCCAGCCATGCCAGCGTGGCCATGCGCCCGGTGACGCCATCACGCCGGAACGAGAAGAAGCGCGCCGGATCGGTCGCCGTGCACCATCCCCCGCCGAACACCGCCGAGACGCCCGCGATCCCCAGTACCAGGCGCGCCAGGCCATGGAGATCCGCCTCGAACCTATCACGGTGGTTCGTTGCGAAAAACGCATCGGCCGCTGAGGACCGCTCGACGAATGCCTGTCGCACTTCGGGCCCGACCTCGAACGCGCCCTGGCCGATCGCGGGGCCCAGCCACGCCATCAGTTCCGTGGGGTCGCCACCCATCGCACTGACGGTGGCCTCGACGACCCCGCCCGCGAGCCCGCGCCAGCCCGCATGCGCGACTGCGACACGTGTTCCCGCGCGATCCGCGAGCACGACCGGAAGACAGTCGGCGGTCATGACCGCACAAACGCGGCCTGGGCTGGTCGCGATCGTCGCGTCCGCCCTGGGCACACCGGCCTGACCCGTATGGGCGACGACGCCGCTGCCGTGGACCTGCTCGAGCCACAGCGGCTCACCCGGCACGGCCGCCGCCTCGCGCAGCCGGCGCCGGTTCTCGTTTACGCACTCCGGGTCGTCGCCCACGTGTGCCGCGAGATTGAGCGATGCGTAGGGACCTGCGCTCGAGCCGCCGGCGCGCAGCGTCGAGACGACGCGCACGCGGCCCGGCACCGGCCACTCGGGCTCGAGCCACTCAACCGTGCCGCTCATTTCGCCGCCGCGTCCGCCGCGAGCACGCGCAGGAGTTCCTGCATGTCGGCCGGCAGCGGCGCGACGCATTCCACGGGCTTGGCCGTCACCGGATGCGCGAACTGGAGCCGCGCCGCGTGCAGTGCCTGCCGCGGAAATTCCCGGAGCGCGACCCGGAGCGCTTCGCTCGCCCCCCTTGGCTGCGCGAGGCGCCCGCCGTACACACGATCGCCGACGATCGGAAATTCCGCGTGGGCGAGGTGCACTCGAATCTGGTGGGTACGGCCGGTCTCGAGCTGCACCCGCACGTGCGTGTGTGCCCGGAACCGCTTGATCACGCGGTAGTGCGTGACCGACTCGCGGCCGCCCTGGCGCACGGCCATGCGCACCCGGTCCGTGGGGTGACGGTCGATGGGGGCGTCCACCGTGCCGCCCGCCGTCATCACGCCGCGGCAGATGGCCTCGTACTCGCGGTGGATGTCGCGCTCCTCCAGCATGCGCACCAGCGCCGTGTGGGCCGCGAGCGTGCGCGCCACGACCAGGAGCCCGCTCGTGTCCTTGTCGAGCCGGTGCACGATGCCCGCGCGCGGCAGCCGGACGAGCTTCGGATCGAGCGCGAGCAGCGCGTTCTGCAGGGTGAGGTCCGGGTTGCCCGCGCCCGGATGGACGACGAGCCCGGCCGGCTTGTTCACGACGAAGACGTGCCGATCCTCGTGAACCAGGACGAGCGGAATGTCCTGCGCAACCGCCCTGACTTCCTCCGGCAGCCTTGCCGAGATCACGACCGTCTCGCCGCCGGACACCTTGTCGCGGGGGCGGCGCGGCGACCCGTCCACCAGCACCTCGCCGGCGTCGATCCAGGACTTGAGCCGGCTGCGCGAGTGATCGGCAACGAGCACCGCCAGCGCCTGGTCCAGGCGCTGTCCCGCCTGTTCGGGCGGTATGACGAGCGTGATTTCGAGGGTCGAGTCGGTCATCGCGGCGCATTCTGGCCGATGCACCGGGCCTTGTGTACCGGGATGATGGCCCGGGCCGCGTTTCCGTGCGCGTTTCTATATACTCCCCGCCTTCGCCAGCGACCCTCGCCCGCCGATTTCACGATCGACCATGGCCAACTCCCACGCCCGCCGCCCGCTCCCCCTCGTCATCGGCCTGCTCGCGGCGTCGTTGGCCCTGCCCGGCTGCAAGGGCGGTGGAGACGTCGAGCAAGTGGCCGGGCCGGACAAGCTGTACAGCGCTGCCGCGCAGGACCTGCGCGCCAACAACTTCAGGGCCGCGATCCAGAAACTGGAGTCGCTCGAATCGCACTACCCGTTCACCAATGCGGCGAAGCAGGGGCAGCTCGACCTGATGTTCGCGTACTACAGGAACAAGGAGGCCGAGGCCGCGATCGACCAGGCCGACCAGTTCATACGCGAGAACCCGACCCACCCGCGGGTGGACTACGCCCACTATATCCAGGGTCTCGTGTACTTCGACTCGGGAGCGGACTGGCTCGCAGGCCTGTTTCACGCCGACACCAGGAAGCGCCCGCCGCACGAGGCGCGGAAGTCCCTGCAGGCGTTCCAGGTACTGCTGCAGCGGTACCCGAAGAGCCCGTACGCCGCGGATGCACGCCAGCGGGCGGTCTTCCTGCGCAACCGCCTTGCCGACTACGAACTTGCGGTCGCCGAGTACTACGTGAAGCGCGAGGCCTACGTCGCCGCCGTGAATCGCGCGCGCTCCGTGATCGAGAACTACGACGGCTCGCCGGCCGCGCTCAAGGCCCTGGGGATCATGTCGGAGGGCTACAGGCAGCTCGGCCTGGACGACCTCGCCAAGGTGGCGGATTCCGTCTACGAGACGAACCGCAACATGCCGGACATCGTCGGGCCCGCGGCGGCGTCCGCCGGGCTCTCTGCGGGGCAGACAGGCGGTGCGCAGTCGCCCGGCGGCGCCTACACCCGGGCCGGACGCTGGGAGGCCCGCGCCGGGCTCGTCTACGGGAATTCATCGACCACGGATTTCAAGGGCGGCACGCAGGTCGACGTCGACAGCGGCGTGGGCTTTGTCGGCGGTGCCGAATACCACTTCACGGATCACCTGTCGGCCGGGGCGAGCCTGAGTTACGACAGCAAGGACTACACGGCGGATGCCGGCACCGATACCCCCGGCGAGACCGTCCAGATCAAGGGCTCGATGGACACGACGTCGCTGATGGTCAACGGCACGTACAACTTCATGGCCGGTCGCTTCACGCCGCTCATCACCGGCGGCGTCGGCTGGACCTGGGTCGACACCAACATCGTCGACGCACCACCGGATGTCGGCTGCTGGTGGAATCCCTGGTACGGATACATCTGCACCGCCTCCGCCAACACCAAGACGACCAGCGGCCTGGCATACGAGCTGGGCGTGGGCATGCGCTACGAATTCAACAATTTCCTGGCAGCCGACGGCATCTACAAGATGAAGTGGGTGGGCTTCGACAATGCCAACGGCACACCGTCATTCGACGGCTTCCAGATGAACCTGGGCTGGAAGTTCTGATCCGCCGGCCGCCGGACGGTGGCCGTGCGACCTTTCCACCCCCGCGCCGCGTGGCGCAGTCCCCCGCGACATCCCGCAGTATCCCGGGTCGCGCCGCCAAGCGAGAATGTGCCATCTCGCCGCAGGATCCGCCGTCCCAGTGAACGCACTGCTCGCTCCGGTCAAAGTGGAAACAGCTCTTCCCGGAACGGACCCGCCGGCCCGCCTGCGCGAGATCCCGTATAACTACACGTCGTTCTCCGATCGTGAAATCGTCATCCGGCTGCTGGGCGACGAGGGCTGGCGCCTGCTGCACGAACTGCGCTCTGAACGGCGCACGGGCCGCTCGGCCCGCATGCTGTACGAGGTGCTGGGCGACATCTGGGTCGTGCACCGCAACCCCTATCTCGAGCAGGACCTGCTCGACAATCCCCGGCGCCGCGGCCAGCTGATCGCTGCCCTCGATCACCGGCTCGCCGACATCGAGCGGCGGCGCGACCGCGCCGACGAGGCGCGCGACGCCCGGGTCGGCCGCTTGCTCGAAGCGGCCCGCAGCGCGGTGGCAGACTTCGCGCGCTCCTTCGAGACCGCGGAGGCGCTGCGCCGGCGGGCGACGCGGCTGCTCCGCCGGCACACGCGCGCGGACAACGTCTGCTTCGACCCGTACGCCCGCGTCTCGCACGCGACCGACGCCACCGACTGGCGCGTGGAAATCCCGTTCGTCGTGCTCGCGCCCGATGCAGAGGACGAGATACCGGGGCTGGTGCGCGCCTGCGTGGACCTCGGGCTGACCATCATCCCGCGCGGCGGCGGGACGGGTTACACCGGCGGTGCAGTACCGCTCACGCCGCTGGCGGCCGTAATCAACACCGAGAAACTGGAACGCGTCGGGCCGGTCGAGACGGTGGAACTGCCGGGCGTCGCGCAGCCGGTGCCGACCGTGCTGACGGAGGCCGGCGTCGTCACGCGCCGCGTCGAGGAAGCGGCGACCCGGGCAGGCCTCGCATTCGCGGTCGACCCGACGTCGGCCGACGCGTCCTGCGTCGGCGGCAACATCGCCATGAATGCCGGCGGCAAGAAGGCCGTGCTGTGGGGCACCGCACTCGACAACCTCGCCTGGTGGCGGATGGTGGACCCGGAGGGCAACTGGCTCGAGGTCACGCGCGTCGGCCACGACCTCGGCCGCATCCACGAGTCGGCCACCGCGACCTTCGACCTCCTGTGGAAGGACGGGAACGACGCGCCCGACCGCGCGCGCGTGCTGCGCGGCGAGCGCCTCACGATCGAGGGACATCGCTTCCGCAAGGCGGGCCTCGGCAAGGACGTCACGGACAAGTTCCTCGGCGGCCTGCCGGGCGTGCAGAAGGAGGGCTGCGACGGGATCATCACCAGCGCGCGCTGGGTGCTGCACCGCATGCCCAGTCACGTCCGCACGGTCTGCCTGGAATTCTTCGGCCAGGCACGCGACGCGATCCCGGCCATCGTCGAGATCCGCGACCACGTCGCCGCGCAGGCCGCCGCGGGCGTCCTTCTCGCGGGCCTCGAGCACCTCGACGAGCGCTACCTCAAGGCCGTCGGCTACGCGACCAAGTCGCGGCGCGGCACGCTGCCGAAGATGGTGCTGCTCGGCGATATCGCGGGCGACGACGAGCCCGCCGTCGCGCGAGCCGCCTCCGATGTCGTCAGGATCGCGAACGCGCGTTCCGGCGAGGGCTTCGTCGCCGCCGGCAGCGAGGCGCGCAAGGCATTCTGGCGCGACCGTGCACGCACCGCGGCCATCGCGCGCCACACCAACGCGTTCAAGGTGAACGAGGACGTGGTGATCCCGCTCGAGCGCCTCGGCGAATATACCGACGCCATCGAACGCATCAACATCGAGTTCTCGCTCGCGAACAAGCTCGCGCTCGTGGACGCGCTCTCCGCCTACCTCTCCGACGCGCCGCGGGTCGGCAAGACCGGCGACCCGGAGGTGGACCGGCTGCCGCACGAGGATGTGCTGGGCGATCGCCCGCAGCAGGCGCTGGCCGTGATTGCGGCCGTTCGCGCACGCTGGTCCTGGCTCGCCGGCAATCTCGACGCACGGCTGGCGCCGTCGCTCGAGGAGCTCTGCCGACTGGGGCTCGAACCGCGGCGAGACGAGTTGACGCGCCGCATCGCCGCCGAACCTCGGCTGCGGGTGCTCGACCTGCTGCAGGACCGCACGATCCGGGTTTCCTGGAAGGCCGAGGTCCGCTCGGAGCTGCGGCGTCTGTTCGCCGGCGGGCCGTTCGTACCGCTGCTCGCCGACCTCGAGGGCATCCATGCGACGGTGCTGCACAGCCGCGTCTTCGTGGCCCTGCACATGCACGCTGGCGACGGCAACGTGCACACGAACATCCCCGTCAACTCCGACGACTACCAGATGCTGCAGGAGGCGAACCGCGCCGTCGCACGGATCATGCGCATCGCGCGCGAGCTGGGCGGCGTGATCTCCGGTGAACACGGCATCGGCATCACGAAGCTCGAGTACCTGAGCGATGCCGAGACCGCGGAGTTCCGCTCCTACAAGGAGCGCATCGACCCGGAGGGCCGCTTCAACAAGGGCAAGCTGCTGCCCGGCGCGGACCTCGGGCGGGCGTACACGCCGAGCTTCAACCTGCTCGGGCACGAGTCGCTCATCATGCAGCAGTCCGACATCGCCTCGATCTCCGACGCGATCAAGGACTGCCTGCGCTGCGGCAAGTGCAAGCCCGTGTGCTCCACGCACGTCCCGCGCGCCAACCTGCTCTACTCGCCGCGCAACAAGATCCTGGCGACGTCGCTGCTGATCGAGGCGTTCCTGTACGAGGAGCAGACCCGGCGCGGCGTGTCGCTGCAGCACTGGGACGCGTTCTCGGACGTCGCCGATCACTGCACCATCTGCCACAAGTGCGAGTCGCCCTGCCCGGTGGACATCGACTTCGGCGACGTGTCGATGGCGATGCGCGACCTGCTGCGCCGCGTCGGCCGCAAGCGCTTCAACCCCGGCACGGCCGCGGCGATGTTCTTCCTGAATGCGACGGATCCCGACACGATCCGGCTGACCCGCAAGGCCATGGTCGGCTGGGGCTACCGCGCGCAGCGGCTGGGGCACCGCGCGCTCGGTGCGCTCGGCGCCGTGCAGGCGAAACGGCCGCCCGCGACGACCGGCGGCCGGCCACCAGTGGGCGAACAGGTGATCCACTTCGTCAACAGGAAGCTGCCCGGCGGGCTGCCGAAGCGCACCGCGCGCGCGCTGCTCGATATCGAGGACCGCCACTACGTGCCGATCATCCGCGACCCGGCGCGCACGACGAGCGAGTCGGAGGCCGTGTTCTACTTCCCCGGCTGCGGCTCGGAGCGGCTGTTCTCGCAGGTCGGGCTCGCGACCCAGGCGATGCTCTGGCAGGTCGGCGTGCAGGCCGTCCTGCCGCCGGGCTACGTCTGCTGCGGCTACCCGCAGCGCGGCGCGGGCCAGTTCGACCAGGCGCGGAAGATCATCACCGACAACCGCGTGCTGCTGCATCGAGTGGCCAACACGCTCAACTACCTCGACATCCGCACGGTCGTGGTGAGCTGCGGCACCTGCTACGACCAGCTCCAGGACTACCGCTTCGGCGAGATCTTCCCGGGCAGCCGCATCCTCGACATCCACGAGTTCCTGCTCGAGAAGGGCGTGCGCGTCGATGGCGCGAGCGGCGTGCGCTACATGTACCACGATCCCTGCCACTCGCCGATCCGCACCAGCGACCCGCTCAAGGTCGTGAACGGCCTCCTCGACACGGGAGCGCACCGCATCGAACGCAACGACCGCTGCTGCGGCGAGTCCGGCACCTTTGCCGTGTCGCGCCCGGACGTGGCGACGCAGGTCCGGTTCCGCAAGCAGCAGGAACTCGAGCGGGACCTCGAGCGGCTGCGCAGCGACGGCTTCGACGGCGAGGCGAAGATCCTCACCTCCTGCCCGTCCTGCCTGCAGGGGCTGGCCCGCTACGGCGACGACACCTCGACCGTGCCGACTACGTCGTGGTCGAGGTCGCGCGCAAGGTCCTCGGCGAGAACTGGCTCGCCGACTACGTGCGCCGCGCAAACGACGGCGGGATCGAGCGCGTGCTGGTCTGAGCGGACCGGCGGCTCAGAAGGTGGCCGTGAATCCGAGCAGGGCCTCGCCCTGGAAAAACGTGCTGCCCGTCGTCCTGAACAGGCAGTTGACGCTGCCGCTGCCGGTGCAGAAGAACTGGGTGTCGGAACTCACCGCGGTCAGGTAGCCGCGCGCTCCGAGCGTCGCCGCGAAGTGCTCGCCGAACGGAAAGCGCACGCCCCCGCCCAGGCTGCCCGAGAACTTCGTCTCCGACCCATAGCCGCCGCCGGCGTCGAATCTCGTCCCGCCGACCGTCAGCGACAGGTAAGGCACGTAGTGCTCGTGGTCCTGGAAGAGCAGCGTCCCGCCGATCTGCAGGTACTCGACCGTGACGTCGACGCCCTTGAGCGACGGGTCGCTGCTGTCGAGGCCCGCGGATGCGTGGCTGTAGAGAATCTCGTAGAACGAGGACCGGTCGCGATAGATCCCGAGGTCCACGCCCCAGTCCCCGTCATCCTGCAGGTCCACGGACTCGTCGGCGGCCGGCTCCGGGTTGTCCACGTCGAACTGCCCACCCATCCGGTATCCGATGTAGGGCGTGAGCTCGGCGCGGGGATGGTCCTCGGACCGCGCCTCGGGCACGACCAGGCCGGCCGGCAACGCCACGACCGCCATCACCGCCCAGCTGAACCTGCGCATAATATTCTCCCGGATGACCACGAGGCACCCGGCCCCGGACGGCGCGATTGTACGCGACGCGGGAATTCCCGGACGTCGAAGCCGGCACGCCGCTGCTACACTCGGCACGGACCACAGGGATCGGAATCAACATGAGCGAACTGCACAACACGCTGCAAGGACTGCACGAAGAACTGCATCGCGCCGAACGGCTCGAGCCGGAGGACCGCGCGCTGCTCGAGACCCTGCTCGGGGACATCCGCAGGCTGCTCGAGGCACCGCAGGCCGTCGCTCAGCCGGACCAGCCGGCGTCCGCAGCGCAGCACGGCGACGCGCTCGAGGGTGCGGCGGTGCGGCTCGAGGCAGGTCATCCGGGAGTTGCCGGCGCCATCCGCGCGGTGCTGGACGCACTCGGAAAAGCGGGTATCTGAACCTCCGGCGGCCCGCCGTGCGCCCTGGGCTCGTCGGGCCGGCGGGCCGGGCGACGCAGCCCCGTCTGGTATCATCGTCACCATCCCCGCTGGACCAACCCATCACGGCACGCGACCAAATGCAGGACGAATCCCAGTCGTTCGAGGAAGCCTTCGGCAAGGCCGTCGAACTCGGCAACCAGATCGCCGACAACGACGACAAGGCGGACCTGTGGGACATCGCCGACGGGCTGCTGGCCGGCGCCGTCCAGTACTGGCTCTACACGCGCCAGCCCTGCGGCGACCCGCTCTGCGAGGACTGCCTGCCGATCAGCACGGCCGAGGGCAGGCTCGAGCAGCTTCGGCAGCTGGTGCGCGAATTCTCGGAAGAAAGCCAGTACTTCCACACGCCGACTGACGCGAACGTCGGGCGCGCCTGAGGGGCGCAGTCGCCGCCGACGGCTGCCGCGCGGCATTTCCGTGCGTTCCCGCCACATAGTCCGCTCGACCGTCGCCCGTGCGCCGCGCAGCATGCGTGCCTCAGCCATGGAGGGCGGATCATGGTCACCCGGACTCCCCACGCCATCGCCTTTTGTGCGGGCCTGCTGATCGGTTGCCTGGCGGTCGCAATGACGCAGGCGGCCACCGACGATGTGGTCGTAGACGGCCTGAGTGCGGGCGGGGATGGCGCCGGCATCGAGGACGCGTCGCCCGCGCGACCCGCAGCGGCGACACCGACCCGGCGTTCGAGGCCGATCTTCGTGTGCCGCGGCGCCGTACCCGTGATCTTCGCCGATCGTCCCTGCGGTCAGTTCGCGGAGGCGCGCGTACTGCAGTTCAATGAACCGGCCGCGGGCCGCGCCGCGTCCGTCGTCCACGTGCCGCCGGCGGACGCGACCAGGCCGCGGACGGAGCCGCAAACCCGGAACGAGAGCACTACGGCCAGGGACGAACGCTGTCGCCGGCTGCGCACGCAGCGTGAGCGGCTCGACGACCGCATGCGCAGCGGCTACTCGGCCCGTGAGGCCGCACAGCTCTGGAACCGCTGGCGCGAAGTCGACGCGCAGATCTACGCCGCGCGCTGCTGAATCTCAGTCCAGGCCCAGCACCGACTTGCCCTGGACGAAGGTCACGTCCACCGGGATGTTGCGGCCTGCCAGTCGCGCAAGGTCCGCGCCGAGTTGCGGGCGGATCACCCCCAGTTCGTCGATCAGCTTCTGCACGCCTGCGTAGTCGCCGTTGCCCTGCAGCGTGAGCAGCGTCGCCGACAGCGCGTCCACCGCGGCGCGCATCTTCGGCATGTCCACGCGATAGTAACCCCGGGCATCGCGCGTGAACGCGCCGCGGTCGGCGAAGAAGTTGAAGCGGATCATGTTCGCCTCGCCGTGCGCGTCGGCCGACCCGAAACGCACCGAGCGGAAGATCCCGGCGAGGAAGGTCACGTAGTAGTCCTCGAGCGAACCGCCGAGCTCGCCCTGCTCGTGGAGCTTCGTGATCATGTATAGGCCGAGCACGTCGGCCTTGCCTTCCTCTATGCCTGAGTCGAGTTCCTTCAGTGCGTCGCGCACCTTGCCCTTGCCGTTCAGCGTGTTCTTGATGCCGAGGCCGTGCGCGACCTCGTGGAACATCGTGTCGGCGAAGAACGCGTCGAAGGTCACGTGCCCGCGCTGCTCCGGCGCAATGAGTTCCGCGGCGATCGGCACCATGATCTTCTCGAACTTGGCGTGCATCACGTTCTTCAACTGCAGGCGGCGCGTGCCTTTGGCAAGCTGCACCTGCACGTCATTGGGAAGATTGACCGCGATGGTCTTCGCGCTCGTGTTGCAGTCGCCCGCGTAGTACACCGCATCGTAGGCGTTCAGGTCTGAGTCCGTGCCCGGCGTCTCGGCCTTGTAGGCCTCGGGCACCGGCAGACCGCGCTGCAGCCCCGGCAGCATCGCTGCGTAGCGCGCGAGGCGCTTGCTCCACTCCATGTCCTTCACCAGCACGTAGGCCTCGAAGGCGGTCTTGTAGCCGTAGAGCTTGTCCTCGTAGGACTCGATCGGGCCGATCACGAGGTCGATGCGGTTGTCCTTCATGTCCAGCCAGGCGATGTCGCTGGCGCGATATTCGTTGCTCGTGAGGGCCTTCGCGCGCAGGTCGAGGTACTTCGCGAGCCCCGGGTCCTCGGCGAGGCCGGCGGCCTTCTCGAGCGTGCCCGCCGCGCGGCCGAGCGGCTCGCGCCACTCGACGCTGTAGGGAACGGCGGCGAGCTTTCCGGCCGAATCGCGGCGGATGACCGTGTACTCGCTCGTCTTGCCCGGCAGGTCGGCCCGCTCGAATTCGTCCTTCGTCATGTCGAGCGGGTAGAAGCCCGCACCCGGCGGCTTCGCCCCGAACCCGGGCACGAACGGCGCATTGCCGTCGAGCCGGTCCCACGGACCGTAGTTCAGCTCCACGAAGCGGCGAACGGCCGGGTCCTTGATGCCCGCGAGCAGCTTGCCGCGGTCGCCCGGGTAGGTCTGGGCCCAGTACAGGTCGTCCATCACGTTCGCAGCGTCGATGAAGAGCCCGAGCATGGCCCGTTCTTTCGCCGAGAGTTCCGTGAGATTCGAGGTCAGGGTGACCGGCGCGTATGCCTCCGGTCGCACCGGGACGAGCTTGTTCCCGGCCGGCGCGTCGGCGCCGGTAACCAGGTTCGGAAACGCGGCGGCCGCAACGAGGCTCGCGAGGCACAGGGACCGGGCACGACTGGGTCGCATGATCGAAGGTCTCCGGAGGATGGAATGTGGAAGGATTACTTGCGGCTGCCGAACAGGGCTTCGAGCTCGCCTCGGGCGCGGTCGGCCGCCGACATGTCGCCGGGCCTGTACGCCGATTGCGTCGGCTGGAAGTAGCCGCAGAAATTGGCCCGTTGCTTGTCCTGGACCTCGTCGGCGACGGGCTCGCGGCAATGCTTGGCGACGGAGGTGTCGTAGAACTCGCACATGCGGCAGACGTAGAGTTCGGCCCGGCATGACCGGCACTCCTCCGTGCGGCGCAGCGGCAGGGTGTACTCGGCAAGCGACGCACCGCATTTCCAGCACTTGAGACCGTGATCCACGACCAGCCCTCTGCCGCCGAGGACGCCTTGCTACGCCGCCCTCCCCCCCTTGTCAACCGCGGGGCGCCCGGCCGATCCCGCAGCACCGGGGCATCCGGCGCCAGCACCCCGCCGGGGCATCCGCTGCCTGCGCACCGTACCCGGGCGGGCGTCGCCGCAACTTTCCGAGACGTGGCCGGTGCAACTCCCTATTGGTGGAACCGCGCGGACAGGCAATGCTCGGCTGGCGGCGCCCATCGCCGGATTGGCCGGGCGCCCGACTGGAGGAACGACATGAGGCAGCATCTCGACGCAAGGCAGATGGAGGAGCTCAAGTCGGCGATGCGCGACCGCGTCCTGCAGCTCCGCGAGGAAATCCGCCAGGTGCTGCGGCGGAGCGACTCCGAGCAGTACGCGCAGATCGCGAACGAGGTCCGCGACCTCGAGGACGAGTCGTTCGCCGACCTGATCGTGGACGTGAACCTCGCGGAAATCGACCGCGACCTGGACGAGTTGCGGGCCGTCGAAGCGGCGCTGCGGAGCGTCCAGGAGGGGGGCTACGGTCAATGCGAGCAGTGCGGCCTGCCCATCGAGTTCCACCGCCTGAAGGCGACGCCGTCGGCGACTCGCTGCTACGACTGCCAGAGCAGTTTCGAGCGCACGCACTTCCAGCGGATCGGCCACACGCTCTGACGACCGGCCTGCGCGCCTGACTAGCCGGCGGCCGGCGGCTCGAACCACTTCTCCTTCGGCACGATCTTGGGTGCGTCCGGGTCGGCCTCGTAGTTGGGCGACATGATCTGGACACCGAACTCGTTGAACGCGTCCAGGATGTTGGCGTGCAGCCGGCTGAGCGTGGTCAGCCGGAGCGTCGGCGTCGCCACGCAGACCAGCAGCGTGTACTCGACGTAGAAGTCCTGCAGCGCCGTCTGGAGTACACGTGGCGCGGGGTCCTTCGCGACCCCGTCGGTCCGCCCGGCCGCGAGGCTCAGCATTGCGTGGACCTGCCGCCACGGCGTGTCGTAGCCGATGGTGACCTTGGTCGGTATCCACAGGCCGCCGTCTGCCGCGAGCCGCGAGTAGTTGCGCGTCACGTTGCCGGCGATGACCGAATTCGGGATGTTGATCTCCTCGTGGCGCAGCGTCTCGATGCGCGTCGTCAGGAAGCCGACCGACTTGACCGTGCCCTCGGTCTCGCCGACCTGCACGAACTCACCCGGCCTGATCGCCCGCGTGTACATGAGCATGAGCCCGCTGACCATCTGGTTCACCACTCCGGACGCCCCGATGGACACCATGAGGCCCAGGATCACGCCGATGCCCTTGAAGGCCTGGCTGCTGCTGCCCGGGATGTACGGATAGGCGGCCACGATCGCGAGCAGCCAGATACCAACGGTCACGAGCTTGCCGGTCGGCCGCGCGGTCGTTTCATCCAGCGCTGAGACGTGGATGTGGCCCCGCTCCACGCCGTCGAAGAAGGCGCGAACGGCGCGGACCGCGATGCGCGCGAGCAGGAAGATCAGCACCACGAACAGCAATCCCGGCACCGCCTCGAGGACGGACTCGACGAACCGGCCCAGCGCCGCGAGCAGGTTGTCGCGCAGCGACTCGCCCATCGGTCGCGTGTACGGGAATCGCCGCAGGACGAAGGTCGCCCACTGGTACGACAGCAGCGCGGCCAGGACGGTCGCGAGCAGCTTGAACGGCAGCGTGAACAGCCCGCCCACCGCCGCCTCGCCCACGACCTCGCTGGTCCACGCGGGCAGCATTCGCGCCATCCTCCGTTGCGCGGCGGCATGCACGCGCACGGCGAGCACCCGGTACCCGCGAACCAGCAGCCAGAGCAGTGCCGCAAACAACACGGTTCCGAGCAGCGCGTAGCCGGCGGCCGTGGCGAGCACCCTCGCGTCCTCCGACTCGCGGATCTCGCCCAGCGCCTGCCGCAGGTTGCCCGCAGCCTCGACCGCCGAGGCCGCCACCGTCTCGCCGGCCTCGGCATCCACGTCACCGTTCCGCACGCGGAACACGGCCTTGCCGTCCACCAGGACGACCACGCCCTCCAGGATCGGCCGGGTCGTGACCTCGAGCGGCCCGCCGCTCTTGACGATCTCGTCCACACGATGGCCGGCGGCATCGGCCCGCTCGGCCGGCGTTATGCCCTGGACTACGGCCCTCATGGTCGAGATGTGACGATTCGCCACCTCGAACTCGGCCGGAGGAGCCGTGTCCGCCGCGGCAGCGCCGTCCGCGGTGGTCACCGAGGCCACGACCTGCGTCGCCCGGTCCACGCCAGTTGCGCCTGACGCGCCTGCGGCGGCGGGAAAGGCTGCGACCGCCAACACGCACGCGCCAAGCGCCGCGAGCATCGTCCAGGCTGGTCCCCGCTCGCTAAGATTCCAAGGCATGAACCGCCCCCTCAAGATTCCAACGCCGGCCAGCGTAGCGGCCGGCCGGCGCCGAGCGCAATGGGTGCGCCGCGGCCTCAGCCCTGCCGCCACGCAGCCTCGTAGGCCGTACCGAGCTTCATGATGCGCTCGAGGAGCGCGTCGTATCCGACGCTGGCCGCCAGTGCGGAGGTGGCAAAATCCTCGGTCTGCGCGAGGTTTGGATTGGCGTTCGTCTCCAGCACGAACACGCTGCCATCGGGCTTCATGCGCAGGTCGATGCGCGCGTAGCCGCTCAGGCACAGCGCGCGGTAGATGCGCCGCGCGAGCTGCGCGACGCGCACATCCGTCCCGGGGGGGAGGTCGCGCGCCGGGCCGGTGCCGATGCCGTGCTTGATCTGGTACTTTCGATCCCACTTCACCTTGCGGGTCGCAATGCCCGCCATCACCCCTGGCAGCGTGCCGAAATTGAGTTCCCACAGCGGGAAGGTCGTGAGCCGATCGTTGCCGAGCACGCCCACGTAGATCTCGCGTCCCTCGATGTACTCCTCGACGAGCGCGTCGGACGTCGTCTGCTCGTGGATGAACTCGACCCGCTCGCGCAGTTTCTGGCCGTCGTAGACGATCGACGCCTGCGAGATGCCGAGCGAGGCGTCTTCCGTCGCCGACTTCACGAACAGCGGGAAGGCGAGGCGCCGCGGCTCGCGATAGCGCCGGTTCCGGGGCAGCAGCGCGAAGCGCGCGGTCGGGATGCGGTGGTAGGACAGGATCTGCTTCGACAGCACCTTGTCGCGCGAGATCATCATCCCGCGCGGGTTGCAGCCGGTGTAGGGCATCTTCATCAGCTCGAGGTAAGCCACCACGTACTGGTCGTGCGTGACGATGCCCTGGAATTCCTCGAGCAGGTTGAAAGTGATGTCCGGTTTCCAGTCGGCGATGGCCATGCGCAGGTCGGCGAGGTTGTCGCCCATCCCGAGCACCTTCACCTCGTGACCCATCGCCCGCAGCGAGGTCATGACGTCGTATTCCGTCCGCCAGGCGTCGACCTCCTGCTCGGTGTACCCGCTCGAGTCCTCCGGCGGCACCAGGGTCTCGTGCACCAGCACGAGCACGCGTCGCGTCTTCATAGTGCGTAGTTCTCCCGGTCACGCAGCAGCATGTCCATCATGATGCGCTCGACCATGCCGAGCACCTCGCGCTTGGCCCTGCGCTGGCTGCCCTTGAGCCTCAGGTCGAGCAGGCGTGCACGCTGCGTCGCCGTGCGCAGCACGTGGTTCACGAGATAGGGGTGCATGCGGGCGCGACGCACCAGCAGGCGCCGCAGCTGCGGCTTGACCTCGCGCAGGAAGCGGCTGGCCACGAGTCCCCGCGGATGGTCTGCGGTGCGGCCAAACACGCGCAGCAGCCGCCGGTCGTAGGAACGCGCGAGGTCCACTTCGTATCGCGCCTGCTTGCGCCGGTAGTGCTCGCGCAGCGTGCGGCGGTTATCCACGAGCGGCTCGACAGTGTCCCGGCTCAGCCGCACCGCGCGCCGCCCCTCGATGGCGCGCATCGTTTCGTCCACGAACTCCAGCTTGGCGAGCGCCGGCCAGCCCGCGTACTGGCTGCGCCACCGGGAACGCTTCGGCAGCCAGACCGCGAAGGTCTCCGCGAAATCCTCGGTCGGATGGCTCTGCGCATACCAGTGGCCGAGGTGAAGCACGAACCGGCGGCTGCCGGGCCGCGCCAGGTAGCGCTTCGGATAGCGCCGGGACGCCTTGCCGAAGGTCTGCCGCCACGCCTTGCGCCTGCGCAGCGCGAACGCCGTGTCGATCGCGTGCCCCGCCTCGTGGCGCAGGATGCGCATCAGCCACTTGTCGTTGCCGCCCTCGACTTCGTGCATGAAGCGCCGCTCGAGCCGCATCAGGCGCGGGTGCGCAAGGTAGAACGGGACCGCGACCCCGGGCACGCCGTCTGGCGAAAACCACTCTTCCGAAAGCCAGAAATGCGGCCGGAAGCGAATGCCCTTGGCCGCGAGCTCGCCATAGAGACGGCGGACCGCATCCTCGAGCCAGGTCCCGGAAAGTCCGAGCCGCAGGTCGCAGAAGCGCTTGTCGAGCAGTGCCTCGTCGTCGAGACGCGACCACGCCGGCTCGCGCCGCCGGCGCGTCGCGCCGCCGGCCGCGCGAGCGCGCGGCTTCGCACCGCCCCGCGTCGCACTCACACGCCGCCCTCCACACTCCTCGCCGTCGCGCCGGCCTCCGCGAGCCGCGACGCGAACGATTCCAGCAGATCGAGCTGCGCGAGGCCGGACACCTGGCCCGCAGGGACCGCGTGCGCGCCGAACGCTGCCCCGTACAGCGCTCCTGCGAGCGCCGCCTCGAGCGCAGGTTCAGCCGCGCCCGCGCAAGCCTGTCGCACCGTTGCCTCGAAGCTGCGCGAGAGTGCCGCCGCCCTCGCCCGCCGCACGGCCTGGACCGCGTCCACGGCGGCGACGCCGCCCGCCACGGCGCCGGGCCTGGCCCCGCCGGTCGCACCAAACGCCGCGGCGACCGACGGCTTCAGCGGCCGCGCGGTCCAGAGTCCGGGAGCAGGCTCGTACAGGCCACTGCAGAATCCGGCGGGAGCGACGCCATGGAGCGCACCCGTGAGCATGGCGCCTAAAAACCGGCCGGCGTCCACCACGAATGGCGACTGGTGGGTCGTCCGCGCGCACTCGCCGGCGAGGTGGACCGCCGCCGCCGGGTCCGCCCACGCATACGCGACCGCCGCCAGCACGCGCGGCAGGCTCGCCGTGCTGCGGTCGTGCGGATCGTGCGACCCGGCCATCGGTTGCCCACGCCACTGGTAATTGGCGAGCGCCTTCGCGACGTCGGGCGTGACTGTCGACGGGCGGCCGGTCGCCGACAGGTGTCCGTTGCGCTGCCATCGCAGGTAGCGCTCGACCTGGTCGCGCGGATCGAAGCCGCGGCGCTCGAGCAGGCTTTCGGCGAGGCACAGCGTGAGCGCCGTGTGCTGCGTCCACAGCCCTGCCGGCGGCGCGCCGGCCTCGTGCGCGGCGCCGGCGGCATCGCCGGCCGCAAGGCCGAGCAGCGCGCCACGTACGCGTGCCGCGAGATCGGTCGCAACGAGCCGCGTACGCTCGACACCGGTCGCCTGCGACCGCCACGCGCGCACGAACGCCGCCTGCTCGTCGGTCTCGGGGACCGTGGGCCACGCGGACGACTTCGCACATTGCCGCCAGCACCGCTGCAGTTCCTCGTGGGCCCCGGCCGCGTCGCTGCCGCGACTCGCGAGCCAGCAGCCGGCCACGGTCGCGCTGCGCCCGACGCCCGCGCGGCAGTGCACGTAGACGACGTGACCGGCTTCGAGCGCCGTGTCCACGGTGGCGAGGATCTGCGTCATGGCCTCCCGGCTCGCGGGCACGCCGTGATCCGGGATCGGTTCACGCAGGTACTCGATCCGGCGCCCGTCCGCCGTTTCCATGGGCAGCAGCGGTTCGTAGGACGGAAGTTCGTCCGACTCCGTGAGATCGACGAAGCAGGTCACGCCTGCGTTCAGGAACCGGCGCAGGCGGTCCATGGCCGCGGCGCGCGACGCCGAGCCCGGGTACTCTCCGACCAGCAACTGGCCCGGAGCAACCCAGTACGTCTCGGGGATGGGCCGCTCCGGTCCGCCACCGTCCGGTGCTTCGGCATGTTCAGCCATGGGCGGAATGATACGGCACCGGAAACGAAGGCTGCCGACGGTCTCGACGCTGTGAGAGACTTACGGCGGAAGCCGATCCAGGGGGGTATTCCAGGTGCTCAAGCAACTCTCGGCGCGCAAGCCGGTCGCGCGGATCATGCAGGAAGTCGAGGAAGGGCCCCGGCTGGCCCGAGTGCTGACGGCCAGGACGCTGGTCGCGATCGGCCTCGGCTCCATGATCGGCAGCGGGGTCTTCGTGCTCTCGGGCACGGTCGCCGCGAACCACACCGGGCCCGCCGTCACCCTCGCCTTCCTGGTCGCAGCCATCGGTTGCGGGCTCGCGGCCATCTGCTACGCGGAACTCGCGTCGCTGATCCCGGTGGCGGGCAGCGCCTACAGCTACACCTATGCCACGCTTGGCGAGGGCGTCGCCTGGTTCGTAGGCTGGAACCTGGCGCTCGAATACATGATGTCTGCGGCCACGGTCGCGGTCGGCTGGTCCGGCTACGTGGTCAACCTGCTCGAGGAACTGGGACTGCACCTGCCGCCGGCGCTGGTGAACGCCCCGGTCGGCAAGAGCGCGGAGCACGCGCTGGTCGCCACAGGCGCGATCGTCAACCTGCCGGCCGTGCTGATCGTCGCGGCGCTCACCTGGCTCTGCTACATCGGCATCCGCCAGTCGGCGAGCCTGAACAACCTGATGGTCATCATCAAGGTCGCGATCATCGTCCTGTTCGTCGTCGTCGGCGTGTCGTACGTCGACACCTCCCTCTGGCACCCGTACCTGCCGCCCAACAACGGCACTTTCGGCCACTACGGATTCAGCGGCGTGATGCAGGGCGCGGCCATCATCTACTTCGCCTACATCGGCTTCGACACCGCGGCCACGACTGCCCAGGAGGCGCGCGACCCGCAGAAGGACGTGCCGGCCGGCATCATCGGGGCGCTGGTGATCTCGACCGTGCTGTACGTCGCGATGGGCGCGGTCATGACGGGCATGGTGGACTACCGCCAGCTCGACGTCGCGGCGCCGGTCGCCGTCGCGCTCGATGCGCACCCGGCCCTGAAGTGGCTCGGGCTGCCGGTGAAGATCGGCGCGATCATCGGCATGACCTCGGTGATCCTGATGTCCATCCTCGGACAGCCGCGCATCTTCATGGCAATGGCGCGCGACGGCCTGCTGCCGCCGCAGATGCAGAAGGTGCACCCGAAATACCAGACGCCGTCGACCGCGACGATCCTCACCGGCGTGCTGGCGGCGTTTTTCGCCGGCGTATTCCCGATCGACGTGCTCGGCGAGCTCGTGTCCATCGGGATCCTGCTCGCGTTCACCGCGATCTGCATCGGGGTGATGGTGCTGCGCCGGACGATGCCGGATGCGCCGCGGGCGTTCCGCGTGCCGATGGCGTCCGTCACCTGCACGGCCGGCGTAATCATCTGCCTGGGGTTGACGTGGTTCCTGCCGCGCGACACCTGGATCCGGCTGGTGGTCTGGTCACTGGCCGGCGCCGCGGTCTACTTCGGCTACGGTTACTGGCACAGCCGGGCGCGCGAGGCCGCGAAGGGCTGAGGTTCGGCCGTCACGGCCTCCGTCCCAAAGGCGTATGGCCGGGACGCCGTGAACCCATCCATGGGGGCTCGCGCGCGGCGTCCATGCCGCGCGACGCCCGGCCTTACGCCTTTGGGACGGAGGCCCTAACGCTCGTCCCAGGGTTCTGCGTCGGCGTCGGGAGCGGGGTCGCCCGACTGGCGCAGCGCGTCGAGCCCGGCGAAGTCGAACAGCGACGCGTCGGCGAGGTGCGACGCGGCAACGTCGCGCATTGCCGAGAAAATCGTCTCCGTCCGTCCCGGGAACTCGCGCTCCCAGTCCTCGAGCATCCGCTTGACCGCCACGCGCTGCATGTTGTCCTGCGAGCCGCACAGCCGGCAGGGAATGATCGGGAAGCGGCGCGCAGTCGCATAGCGCTCGATCTCGCGC
Organism: uncultured Gammaproteobacteria bacterium; assembly: GCA_963706755.1. Classification (GTDB taxonomy): domain Bacteria; phylum Pseudomonadota; class Gammaproteobacteria; order Steroidobacterales; family Steroidobacteraceae; genus RPQJ01. Next base: position 41,053 of record CAVPNH010000001.1, on the reverse strand, counting down.
TCCGGCACATACGCGAGCGGGCGGATCACGATGTGGCGGCCGTCCTCCGAGAGCAGCTTCGGCGGCATCGCCTTCAACTTTCCGCCGAAGAACATGTTCAGGAACAGCGTCTCGATCATGTCGTCGCGGTGATGGCCGAGCGCGATCTTCGTGATCCCGTTCTCCGCCGCGTAGCGGTACAGGCGCCCGCGCCGCAGCCGCGAGCACAGGCCGCACATGGTCTTCCCCTCCGGGATCACGCGCTTCACGACGCTGTAGGTGTCCTGCTCGAGGATCTCGAACGGCACGCCGAGGTCGCGCAGGTACTCGGGCAGGACCTGCGCCGGGAATCCGGGTTGCTTCTGGTCGAGGTTGACGGCGACCAGCTCGAAGCGGATCGGAGCGCTCCGCTGCAGGGAGAGGAGCACGTCGAGCAGCGTGTAGGAGTCCTTGCCACCCGAGAGGCACACCATCACGCGATCGCCCTCGGCGATCATCGAATAGTCATCGATGGCCTTGCCGACCTGCCCGCGCAGTCGGGCCTGCAGTCGCCGGAAATTGTTCGAGGTGCGTTCGAAGACGGCGGCCATGGGACCGCTAGTCATTAGTCACTTTCTCCAGGTACTTCCCTTCCGCGTACCGGAGCCACGGTGCGGCGGTGAGCGCCTTTCCGGTCGCCTTCTTGATCAGTTCCTGGGAACTCAGGCTGGCGCCGTGACCGTGGACGTTCTCACGCAGCCAGGCGAACAGGCCGCCGAACCGGCCCGCCTCGATTTCGCCATCGAGGTCGGGGTGGTCGTTACGCAGCGTCTCGTAGAGCTGCGCCGCAATCAGGCCGCCGAGCACGTAGGACGGGAAGTAGCCGAAGGACCCGATCGCCCAGTGCACGTCCTGCAGGCAACCCTCGGCGTCGGTCGCGGGCCTCAGCCCGAGCCGCTGGTCGAGCCCGTCGCGCCAGGCCTCCGGCAGGTCGCGCACCGGCAGCGTGCCGTCGAAGATGCGCTTCTCGAGTTCGTAGCGCAGCATGATGTGCACGGGATAGGTGAGTTCGTCGGCTTCCGCGCGGATCGCCCCGCGCCTCACGCGGATCAGCGACTGGTAGAGGTTCTCACGCTCCCACTCGGGTCCCGTCACGCCGTAGTGCTTCTCGAGCAGCGGCCGCAACCAGGTGAGGAACGGCCGGCTGCGCCCGATGAACACCTCGAGCAGCAGCGACAGGCTCTCTTCGAGCGCCATGCCGCGATCGCGGCCCACCGGCTGGTCGCGCCAGGCCTCCGGCAGCCCGAGGTCGTACATGGCCTGGCCCGTCTCGTGCAGCACGCCCATGAGCCCGGAGAACGGATCCTTGAGATCGAAGCGCGTGGTGACGCGCACGTCGCCCCACACGCCTTCGGTGGACGGGTGGTCGCTCTCGTCGAGGCGGCCGCGGTCGAACGGGAAGCCGAGCGCACGCATCACTTCGACCGCGAGCGAACGCTGCTTCGAGACGCTCACCTTGCCGGCCAGCGGCAACGACGCCCGCAGGGCCTGCAGGTCGATGGCCTCGCGGATCAGGTTCGGCAGCCGGCGGGTGACGGCTCGAAAGAGCTGGTCGATCTCGGCGCCGAGGAACCCGGGGCTCCACTCGTCGATGAGCGAGTCGTACGGTGCGAGGCCGAGCGCCTGCGACAGCACCAGCGCCTTGTCGCGCGTGAGCGCCACGACCTCCTCGAGGTGCGGCGCAAACAGCGCGAAGTTGCTCTCCTGCTTCGCCTCGAGCCAGCGCACCTCGGCGACGGCCGTCGCGCGCGCAAGCCGTGTCACCAGCGACAGCGGCGTGGCGATCGCGTGGTCGCGCTCGCGGCGCATCTCGCGAAGGTTCGCGAGCTGCCAGTCCTCGAGCTGCGACTCGCCCGCCTGCGCCCGCTCGATGAGCCGCGACACCTTCGGCGTGGTGAGCAGCGCGTGGCACTCGGCGTCGAGCGCGGCGAGCTGCTCGCCACGCACGCTGGCGCTGCCGCGCGGCATCATCACCGCCGCGTCCCAGCGCAGCAGGCTCGCCGCCCCGCGGAATGCGTGAAGGCGGCGGAACTCCTGCTCGAGTTGCTGGTATGGAGTGGATGCCATGGCGCGGGGCCCGCGCGGGAATCGCGGGGGGCCGGCAGATTCTAGCAAGGCGGCCGGGCGCAGGCACTCGCCGGCAGCCCGCGACGAGCCATTTTTCCCTGCCTGATCAATGCATTATGGAAAAAGAGTCGAATACCATGCGAGGTCACGGACCGGCCGCCGGCCCAGGGCCTTCGGTCCCGCGGGCCGCCACGGTCGCCCGCAGTTTCTCCAGCATCTTCGAGACGGCCTGCGGCGACTTGGTGTTCCGCGCGACGATCACGTAGACCGCCGGCACCACGCCCAGCGTCAGGAACACGGAGATCACGACGCCGTAGAAGACCACCACGCCGATCGGCTGCCGCGACTCTGCGCCCGCACCCGTGGCGAGCAGCAGCGGCAGCGCGCCGAACGCGGTGCAGAAACTGGTCATCAGCACCGGGCGCAGGCGGATCGCGGCCGCCTCGATCACGGCCTCGCGGAACTCGACGCCGCGGTCGCGCAGCTGGTTTGCGAACTCGACGATCAGGATGCCGTTCTTGGCGGCGAGCCCGACCAGCATGATCGAGGCGATCTGGCTGAAGACGTTGATCGACATCCCGTACATCCACAGCCCGACCAGCGCCCCGATGACCGCGAGCGGCACCGTGGTCATGATCACGAACGGATGCAGAAAGCTCTCGAACTGCGCCGCGAGCACCAGGAAGACCACGACCATCGCCAGCACGAACATGAAGTACAGCTGGCCGCCCGACTCCCTGAATTCGCGGGACTGGCCGTCGTAGTTGAGGCGCACCGACGTCGGCAACTCCTCCTTGACCACCTTCTCGACGTAGGCGAGCGCCTCGCCCAGCGTGTAGCCGGGCGTCAGCGCGGCGCTGACCGTGATGGAGCGCAGCCGGTCGAAGCGATTGAGGCGCATCGGGCCGGCAAGCTCCGTCAGCTGCACGAGGTTCGATAGCGGGATCAGCTCGCCCGTGCGATCCGAGCGGACGTAGAGGTTGTCGAGATCCGTGGGCGTGGCGCGGTCCTCGGCGCGTCCCTGCAGGATGACGTTGTACTCGCGGTCACGGTCGATGTAGGTCGTGACGATGCGCGAGCCGAGTACGGTCTCGAGCGTCCTGCCGACCGTCTGCAGCGAGATGCCGAGGTCGGCCGCGCGATCGCGGTCCACGGCGACCCGCAGCTGCGGCTTGCGCTCCTCGTAGTTCGACTGGACGTTAGTGAGTCGCGGATTGGCCTGCATGCGGTCCATCAGCTTGTCGCGCCACTGCACGAGGTCCGCATACTCCGTGCCGCCGAGCACCACCTGCACCGGCGCCCCGCCGCCACCGCCGCCGCGCGACCAGCCGCCCATGACGGTGACCGAAGAGCGGACCCCGGGCATCCGGGCCAGTTGCGGGCGCAGCGACTGCGCAATCTGCTCCGCGCTGCGTTCGCGCTCGCCCCACGGCGCCAGCACCATCACGCCGCGCGCCTGGTTCATCTCCGTCGCCCCGCCGAATCCGCCGGGTATGCGGGTGATGCCGCGTGCAACGTCGCCCGTCGCGACCTCGCGCGCCACGATCTCCTCGGCCATCCGCGCGTGGCGGTCCATGTAGTCGAGCGTCGCGCCCTCGGGGCCGATCAGCGAATACATGACCATGCCCCGGTCCTCGGGCGGCGTGAGCTCGGTCGGCAGGACGCGCAGCAGCAGCGCGGCGACCGCCACGGCAGCCAGCGTGCCGCCGACGATGAGCCAGGGGCGCCGCATCACGCGGCGCAGGCCATCCTCGTAGGCGGTCGCGATCCTGCGGAAGAAGTCGTCCAAGAGGCGCGTGAAGCGCGAGTGCGTCGCCCCGGCGGCGAGCAGCCTGGAGCTCATCATCGGCGTCAGCGTCAGCGCGACCAGCGAAGAGAACCCGATCGCTGCCGCAATGGTGAACCCGAACTCGCGGAACAGCTGCCCGATGTTGCCCTGCAGGAACGAGATCGGCACGAACACCGCGATCAGCACCAGCGTGGTGGCGATGACGGCGAAGCCGATCTCGCGGCTGCCCTCCACTGCCGCGAGCAGCGGTGGCTCGCCGCCCTCCATGCGACGGTAGATGTTCTCGAGCACGATGATCGAGTCGTCCACCACCAGGCCGATGGCCAGCACGAGGCCGAGCAGCGTGAGGATATTGATCGAGAAGCCCATCGCCGCCATCACGATGAACGCGGCGATGATCGACACCGGGATGGTCACGGCGGGAATCAGCATGGCGCGCAGGTTGCCGAGGAACAGGTAGATGACCGCCAGCACCAGCGAGACCGCGATGCACAGCGAGATCACGACCTCCTTCATCGACTCCTCGATGTAGACGGACCGGTCGATGTTGATGCCCACGGCCGTGCCCGGCGGCAACTCCGGTCGCAGGCGCTCGAGCTCCGCGCGCACCCCGCGCGCCACCTCGAGCGTGTTTGCCTTGGAGATCTGCTCTACCCCCAGGCTGATGCCGGAGCATGCCGTCCGAGCGCGAAATGCTGCGCTCGTTCTCCGCGGCGAGCCGCACGTCCGCCACCTCCCCGAGGCGCACGAGGTAGCCGTCGGGCCCGCGCCCGATCATGAGGTTCCTGAAGTCCTGCTCGGTGTTGAGCCCGGTCTCGGTACGCAGCGTGAGCTCGCGCTGCGAGGACTCGAGCCGGCCCGCGGGGAGCTGCACGTTCTCGCGGCGCAGCGCGTTCTCGATGTCGATGACGGTGAGTTGCCGCGCCGCGAGCGCCTCGCGCTCGATCCACACCCGCATGGCATAGCGTCGCGCTCCGCTGATGCGTATGCGCGCTACGCCGGGGAGCACCCCGAGCCGCTCGACCAGCACGCGCTCCGCGTAGTCCGTGAGCGCAAGCACGCTCATCCTGTCGCTCGACACGTTTACGTAGATGATCGGGTCGGCGTTGAAGTCCACCTTGCCGATCTCGGGCGGGTCCGCTTCCGGCGGCAGCTGGGCCGCCACGCGACCGACGCGATCGCGCACGTCGTTCGCCGCCTCGTCCACCGGCCGGTCAGGCTCGAACTCGAGATTGATGCTCGAGCGCCCGTCGACGCTCTGCGACGTGATCTTGGTGACGCCCTCGAGTCCCGCGACCCGGTCCTCGATGACCTGGGTGACCTTGGTCTCGACCACGTCCGCCGCGGCGCCGCGATACGTGGTCTCGATCGACACGACCGGGGATTCGACGTTCGGCAGCTCGCGGACCGGAAGGCGCGTGGCGGCGAGCAGTCCGAGGATCACCAGCAGCAGGCTGACGACGGTCGCGAAGACCGGGCGCCGGACGGAGAGCTCCGAGAGTCTCACTGCCCGGCTGCCGGCCGCGCCGGCTTGCCCGCGGCCGATGAGTCGACGACCATGACCCTGGCGCCGTTGCGCAGCTTCTGCGTACCTTCGGTCACCACCGATTCACCGGCTGCCAGCCCCTCGGTGACCTGCACCGTGCCTACGCGGCGCTGCCCGGTGCGGATCAGCCGCTTCTCGACTGAACCGCCCGTGACCACGAACACGAACACGTCGCCCTGCTCCGGCACCAGTGCCTGCTCCGGCACGAGCAGTGCGTCGGTGGAACCGCGCGACAGCCGCACGGTCAGGAACATCCCCGGCTTGAGCAGGCCCTGCGGATTCGGCACCAGGGCACGCACGGTCACCGAACGCGTGCTCGGGTCGACCCGCGAGTCGACGCTCGACACCTTGCCCTCGAACGGCGTGCCGGGATAGGCGACGCTGCCGGCCGTGATCGCGAGCCCGGGCGCGAGCGCCGAAAGGACGGTCTCGGGCACGGTGAAGTCGAGCTTGATCGTGCTGGTGTCGTCGAGGGTGGTAATGACCGTGCCCGGATTCACGAGGCTGCCCACGCTCACGCGGCGCAGGCCGACCCGGCCGGCAAAGGGCGCGCGGATCATCGTGTCGCCGAGCTTCGCCTGCGCCACGAGGACGCGCGCTTCGTTCGCCTTGAGCGCAGCCTCGATCTGGTCGAGCTGCGACTCTGAAAGCGCCTTGGTCGTGTAGAGCTCGCGGCTGCGCTTGTACTGGCTGCGACTCTCGGTGACCGCGGCCTCGGCAATGGCGAGTTCCGCGCGGGCCTGCGCACCGTCGAGCTCGACGAGCAGGTCGCCGCGCCGCACCTGCTGGCCCTCGTCGAAGCGCACGACCGTCACGAGGTTCGAGACCTTGGCCGTCACGTCCACCGATTCGTTCGCGTGGGCGGTGCCCAGCGCCTCGATTTCGAGGGACAGCCGCTCGAGGCGCACCGGCGCGACGACCACGCCCACGGCGGCCTGGCTCACAGCCGTGCCGGAGTTTTCGCCTTTCGTGCCGTTCTTGCCGCCCGGTCCGCCCGGTGTGGCGCCACCCGACGGGCCGCCGGCCACCGGCTCGTGCTTCGCCCGCTCGCCATGGATGTGCCACGCGAAGCCGACCAGCAAGGCGCCGGCCACGGCGCCGAGGAGCACCTTCCTGAGTGAATCGGACATGAGTGGGATGCGCGGCTCCGACGCCGGACCAGCCGAAAATGGCCGGGAATTATCCCACCCTTCGCCGCAGGAAACGAGCGCGCGCCGCGCCGCGGCACCCCGCCCTCAGGGCTCCGGGTCCGAACCCTCGGCGATGCCCTCGAACAGCGGCGTAGACAGATAGCGCTCGCCAGTGTCCGGCAGCATCGCAAGGATGACCGAACCCTTCGGCGCCTTTTCCGCGACCTTGAGCGCCGCGGCGAACGTTCCCCCGGACGAGATGCCGCAGAAGATGCCTTCGCGGCTCGCGAGCGCGCGTGCGGCGGCGATGGCCTCATCGTCCCCAACCGGGACGATTTCGTGCGGCACGGAACGATTGAGCACGGCCGGCACGAAATCCGGCGTCCAGCCCTGGATCTTGTGCGGCTTGAACTCGGCGCCCGAGAGCAGCGAGGCACCCGCAGGTTCGGTGGCGATCACCCGCACCTCGGGCCGGGCCAGGCGGATCATCTCGCCGGCGCCGGTGAGCGTGCCGCCCGTGCCCCAGCCGGTGACGAAGAAATCGAGCCTGCGACCGGCGAAGTCGCTCAGGATCTCGGGGCCCGTCGTCTGGCGGTGATAGGCCGGATTCGCTTCGTTCTCGAACTGCCGCGCCAGGAACCAGCCGTGCTTCTTCGCGAGCTCGGCCGCCTTGCGCACCATGCCGCTGCCGCGCTCGGCCGCGGGCGTGAGGATCACCTTGGCGCCGAGCATGCGCATGATCTTGCGGCGCTCGACCGAAAACGTCTCCACCATCACGGCGACGAACGGATATCCCTTTGCGGCGCAGACCATCGCAAGCGCGATGCCGGTGTTGCCGGAGGTGGCCTCGACCACCGTCTGGCCGGGCTTGAGCGCCCCGCTGCGCTCGGCGTCCTCGATGATCGCGATCGCGAGGCGGTCCTTCACCGAGGACAGCGGGTTGAAGAACTCGCACTTCACGTAAATCGTGACGTGCCCGGGGGCGATGCGATTGATGCGCACGACGGGCGTGCGCCCGATCGTCTGCAGGATACTGTCGTAGATCATGAACTGGTCTCCCGCCCCGAAGGGGCATGCGGCTTGCCGCGGACTATAAGCCGGGTCGCGGCCCGGCGCTCATGCCGCGCTGGAATCAGGAGATTCCAACCGGGGCGGACTCAGGCGAAATAGAGCCGCATGATGGCCTCGGCGACGCAGGCCGGCTTCGGCTGCCCCTCGATCTCCACCGTGTACTGCTCCATGATCTGCAGCCCCCCGGCAACCTCCTCTACCTTGAGCAGCTTGCAGCGCGCGCGCACCCGGCTCCCGGCCTGCACGGCGCTCGGGAACCTCAGCTTGTCCAGGCCATAGTTGACGGCCTGCTTCACACCCGGGTACGGAGGCTGGCCCGACGCGACCAGGCCACGCAGCATCGGATAGAGCGACAGCGTCAGGTAACCGTGCGCAATGGTCGAGCGCCACGGGGATTCGCGCTCGGCGCGGGCCACGTCGACGTGGATCCACTGGTGGTCACCGGTGGCGTCCGCGAACGCGTTGATCCTGTCCTGCGTGATGCGGAGCCAGTCACTCACGTGGACTTCCTCGCCGATGCGGCGTGACAACTCGGCGAGCAATAGCTGCTGCGGCATGGGAGATCCCGTTCGAGTGTGGACGCCGGAGTCTAAGCCGGGCGGCACCGGCGGCACCACCAGCCGATGGGCAGCGCCATCACTGGAAGCCGACGGCGCCGCCATGTTGCGGCGCAAGGAACCCGCACCTAGAATCGGGAACATGCAGCAGCGCAACCGTCGTGCGCCGCAACAGCTCCGAGGTACACTCCGCGCATGAGCCAGGAACGCCTGATCAAGAAGTACGCGAACCGTCGCCTCTACGACGCGTCGCAGAGCCGCCACATCACACTGGACGACATCCGCGCGCTGGTGGTCAAGGGCGAGAAGCTGAAAGTCGTCGAGGACAAGACCGGCCACGACATCACCCGCCACATCCTCCTGCAGGTGATCGCGGAGCAGGAGCAGTTCGGGCGCCCGATCCTGAGCACCAAGGTGCTCGAGGCGATCATCCGCTTCTACGGCAATGCCATGCAGGGGTTCCTCGCGGGCTTCCTCGAGAAGAGCGTCGAGACCTTCCTGAACCAGCAGGAAGCGCTGCAGGCGCAGATCTCGAAGATCGTCGCGAGCACGCCGATCTCCACCGTCGCGGACATCACGCGCCAGAACCTGGAGACCCTCGCGAAGGCCCAGGAAAGCCTGCTCGGCGCGATCATGCCGAAGCGCGACAAGGGCCGCGACGACGACGACAAGCGGAGCTGATTTCGCGGCTGCGCAGTCCTGCGCAGCCTGTCACCGCCTGCCACGATTTGCAGGCTGCCGCCCGCTCGACGCTGCTTGCGCCCGGCCTCAGGCTCCTGCTGAAATCGAGCGCGACAACTCCCACGCGAGCATGGTTCGCTTGCGTTCCACGCCCCATCGATAGCCGCCCAGCGCCCCGCTGGCGCGCAGCACGTGATGACAGGGTATCAACCATGCGACGTGGTTCGCGCCCACTGCACCGCCCACGGCGCGCGCGGCCGACGGCCGGCCGATCCCCCGGGCGATGTCGGAATAGTTGACCGTAAGATCACGGGCGCTGCGCAGCAGCGCCTGCCACACCTGGATCTGGAAGTTGGATCCGTGGACCCAGAGCCGCAATGGCTCGTCCGTACGCGACCCTGCGCCCCAGATCCGCGCGGCGACCGCGCCGGCTGCAGGCTCGTCCGCCACGAACGACGCATCGCGCCAGGCCTGCCGGTAATCGGTCCAGCCGGGCACGTCGCCGCGCGACACCTCGAACCCGACGAAGCCGATGCCGCGGCCGGTGAGCGCGATCACCGCTGATCCGAACGGGGTCGCGACCGTCCCGTGCCGGATCGTGAGTCCGCGCCCGCGCGCCTTGTATTCGCCCGGCGTCACCGCCTCGAGCGTGACGAACAGATCGTGCAGCCGCCCGGGCCCGGAAAGACCCGCATCGAGCGCCGCCTGCAGCACCGATTCCCCGCGCCCCAGCGAACTGCGCGCCGCTTCGAGCGCGAGGCGCTGCATGAACTGCTTCGGCGAGATGCCTGCCCAGCGGCGGAACATGCGCGCGAAGTGATGCGGCGCCACGCCCGCGGACTTCGCGACCTCCGCGAGGCTGGGCTGTTCGAGAAATCGCTCGTCCATGAAGCCGATGGCCCGCTCGATGCGACGGTAGTCGAGCGGGGAGGTGCCGGAACATGACGTGATGTGATGGGACTTCATGGCCGACAGGATAAGCATGCACGGAACGCGCGCCACCCGAATCGTGCTGCGTGTCCGGCCGTCGGCCTGCGGCGCCCGCGATCTCGCCTCCAAGCCCTTGATTCAGGCCGCATGACCGGGCGGTTCGTACGCGCCGTCGCGCCCGGACCCTGCCGGGATCGCGGTTTTCTGCAGCTGCCCATCGCGGCCCGTCCGCCCCTGATGGCACACTGCGCAAATGCGGATCTGCTTCCTCGCCGCCGAGTATTCCCCGTTCGCCAAGACCGGCGGCCTCGGCGACGTCGCCGCAGCGCTCACGCGCCACCTCGCGCGGCGCGGCCACGAACTGCGCGTCTTCGTGCCGCTGCACGGCCAGATGGAACTCGCGGGCGTCGACCGTCGGCCGGTGGACTTCCTGCGCGGGCTCGCGCTGCGCGTCGGGCCGCACGAGTTCCGCTACGACGTGCAGACCGCGCGGGTGCCTGGCACCGACCTGTGGACCTACCTGGTCGACTGCCCCGCTCTGTTCGACCGGCCGCGGGTCTACTCCGACGCCCCGGACGAGCACGTGCGCTACCTGGCGCTCACCCGCGCGGCGTTCGAGTGCTGCCAGCGCATGGGCTTTGCGCCGCAGATCATGCACTCGAACGACTGGCACACCGCGATGGCACCCCTGCTGCTCAGGAACGCCTATGCCTGGGACCGCGGCATCTTCGGCGCGACGCGCAGCGTGTTCACGATTCACAACATCGGCTACCAGGGCATCTTCTCCGCGGACCGTGCCGAGGACCTGGGTCCCGGCGTCGGCATCGAGGCCCTGCATCGGCCCGACCTCGCCGCCGGTCGCATCAACCCGATGCGGCTCGGCGTCATGTACGCCGACGCCGTGACGACCGTAAGTCCCACCTACGCCGTGGAGATCCGCACGCCCGACGGTGGCCACGGCCTCGACGCCGACCTGCGCGCGCGAGGCGACATCGTGACCGGCATCCTGAATGGCGTGGACTACGAGGAGTGGAACCCGGCCACCGACCGCTACATTCCGCATCGCTACGACGCGTCGGACCTGACCGGCAAGCTGTGGAACAAGCGGGCGCTCCTCGACCTGCTGCGCATGCCGGCGGCGCCGGACACGCCGCTCGTCGGCATGGTGTCCCGGCTCACGCGACAGAAGGGCCTGGACCTGCTCTTCGACGTGCTGCCGGAACTGCTCGCCTCGCGGGACCTGCGCTTCGTTGCACTCGGCAGCGGCGAGCACCGCTACGAGACGTTCCTGCACGGTCTCCAGGAGCGCTTCCCGGGCCGTGCCACGTTCTACAGCGGTTACAGCGAGGAACTCGCGCACATGATCGAGGCGGCGTCCGACATCTTCCTGATGCCGTCGATGTACGAGCCCTGCGGCCTGAACCAGATGTACAGCCTGAAGTACGGCACGGTTCCGGTCGTGCGCCGCACCGGGGGCCTGGCCGACTCGGTGCGTCATTTCGACCCGGCCACCGGCCAGGGCACCGGCATCCTCTTCAACGACTTCGACGCGCCCGCGGTCCGCTGGGCACTCGTGACGGCGCTCGACTGGTACGCCCAGCCGACACTGTGGCGACGGCTGGTGTTGAACGGAATGAGCCAGGATTTTTCCTGGGATGCGCAGGGCGCGGAGTACGAGCGGCTGTACGAGCGCTGCCTGAAATAGGACGGAAATAGGGGACATCCCCCTTTTTCGCGCGAGCGCGGCAGGTCTGCTCAACGGAAATGAGGGGAATGTCCCCTATTTTCAGGTGCCGGGCGCCTGGTGTTCCGACTTCGCCTGCTTCAAGGCCTTCGAGAAATTGACCAGTCCCTTGTGCGCGAACGGGATGGTCCGGACCATGCCCTTCTCCAGGTAGAGCTTGCCCGTGATCTCGTACTCGACGTTCTCCAGCTTGTTGCCTCCCATGCGGCTCACCAGCCGGCCGAGGGAACTCACGAAGTCTGTCGTGAGGAGCATGTCGAACTCGGCCTCGCCGAGCGCCGGGAGCACGAATTCGTGGTCGCTCGCGCCCGTTCCGAACTGGTCACCCATCAGGAACAAGGTGTAATCGAGGCCGCGCACCGGCACCTCGAGGTCGTTCGGATTCTGGACCTTCACGCGGATCCTGAACCGCTGCGAGAACATGTCGCCGCTCAGGACCTGCACTCCCAATACGCTGAGCGTGGGTGCCTCGAGCTTCGACCCGAATGTCGAGCAGGACGCGAGCGCGAACATAGTGGCGAGCAGCAGCGCCCGCAGCACAAACCTGGACATCTGGAGTCTCCTCGGCGCGGACTGGTCCCGGCCTCAGCCGGGCTTCGAAGCAGCCCGCAGCATAGCCGATGTCGCGAGGACGATGCCGCCTTCCGTCACGTGGAAGCGCTCGGCATCCGCGACGGGGTCGACGCCGATCTGCGTGCCGTCCGGAACTACCGCGCCCTCGTCGACAATCGCGCCCTGGATCACGCAGCGCTCGCCGACCCTCACGCGCGGCAGGATCACGGACCGGTCGATCGTCGAGCGGTCGTGCACGCGCACATTGGAACAGAGCAGCGAGTTCGACACGCGCGATCCCGAGATGATGCAGCCGCCCGACACCATCGAATCGATCGCGACGCCGCGCCGGTCGTCCTCGTCGAACACGAACTTGGCGGGCGGCAACTGCTCCTGGTAGGTCCAGATCGGCCATTGCTCGTCGTAGATGTTGAGTTCCGGCGAGACGCGCACCAGTTCCATGTTCGCCTCGTAATAGGCATCCACCGTGCCGACGTCGCGCCAGTAGTTCTGCGCCTTGGTGCGCACGTCCTCGAAGGGGTAGGCGAACACGCGAAGGTTCGCGATCGCGTCCGGAACGATGTTCCTGCCGAAGTCGTGCGCCGAATCCGGGTTCCCGGCGTCGGCGCGCAGCAGGCGCTCGAGCAGCTTCGGATTGAAGACGTAGATGCCCATCGAGGCGAGTGCGATGTCCGGGCGTCCCGGCACAGGCTCCGGGGCGAGCGGCTTTTCCTGGAATCGCACCACTCGATTCGATTCGTCCACGGTGAGCACGCCGAATTCGCGCGCGCGGTCGACGGGCACCTCGACCACGCCGACCGTGATGTCCGCCTCCTTCTCCACGTGGAAGCCGATCATCGGGCCGTAGTCCATCTTGTAGATGTGGTCGCCCGCGAGGACCAGCACGTGCAGCGGGCGGTGGGCGCGGATGATCTCCATGTTCTGCCAGAGCGCATCGGCCGTGCCCTGGTACCAGTCCGGGCCGAGTCGCTGCTGCGCCGGGATGATCTCGACGAACTCGCCGAATTCACCTCGCAGGTAGCTCCAGCCGCCCTGGATGTGCTGGATCAGCGAGTGCGCCTTGTACTGCGTCAGCACCGAGATCTGCCGGATGCCGGAGTTCACGCAGTTCGACAGCACGAAGTCGATGATGCGGAACTTGCCGCCGAACGGCGTCGCCGGCTTGCAGCGATCCTCGGTCAGGTCCTTCAGCCGCTCGCCGCGGCCTCCCGCCATGATCACTGCGAGCGTCCCGCGGGTGAGCCGGCTCAGGTAGCGCCTCGGGGCAAACTGTCGCTGCTGCTCGGTGGTCATCAGGCCTGCCACTCCATCACGGGTTTGTTTGGATGATGTTACAGACAGCGCACGCCGCAGGGCACCTGAGCGAATGCCACGATGCCGGTGGATTGCCGGCTGTGATGCGGCATCCCGTCGAGCGACGGCCCCAGGACCCTGGCTCGCCCCGGACCCAGGCCGCCCAGCACCCCAGCTACTGGCCGGAAGATACTATAGTTGACTGCACTATAGTGTTTGCTATCTAATACTACCCACTTACCGCCAGACGCGAGTGCCGAAGTGACGATCATCCAAGCTGATGACATGCCTGCCGGCGATGCGGAGCCCATCGTCCGCAAGTTCCAGCGGGAGCTCAGTGCCGGACTCACCTCCCTGGTCCTGCTGTCCGTCCTGTCCGATGCGGACTCCGACCTCTACGGCTACGAGATCGCAAAGCGCCTCGGCGCCGACCCCGCCGCGGCCAGCCCCTTCAAGCAGGGCGCGCTCTACCCGGTCCTGCGCAACATGAGCGCGGCCGGCCTCCTCACCAGCCGTGTCGTCCCGTCCTATGCCGGCCCGCCCCGCAGGTACTATCGGATCACGCCGCTGGGGCGTGAGGTCCTGACCGCGTGGCGCGCAAGCTGGACCGAGACGCGCAGCTTCGTGGATTCAATCGTGCAACGCGCCACCACCGAGGAGACGACGCCATGACGGCCGCCACACCGAGTACGGTCGAGCAGTACCTCGACGCCCTGCGCTCGGCGCTGAAGGGCGCCGACAAGGCGCTGGTGCAGGACGCCCTGTACGACGCAGAGGAGCACCTGCGCGCGGAACTCGCGCAGAAGCCGGGCGCGGACGAAGCCAGCGTCCTCGCCGGCATCGTCGCGAGCTACGGCGCGCCGGACGAAGTGGCCGACGCCTATCGCAGCAACGAGGCCACGATCCAGAAGGCATTGCGCACGCCGCCGCCGCGGCCGCGCTCGAGCACGCTGGGTCGGTTCTTCGGCGTCTACGCGGACCCGCGCGCCTACCTGTCGCTGCTCTACATGCTGCTCGCGCTGGTCACGGGCATCTTCTACTTCACGTTCGCGGTGACGGGACTTTCGCTGTCGGCCGGCCTCGCGATCCTGATCATCGGCGTGCCGTTCTTCCTGCTGTTCGTCGGCACGACGCGCATCGTCGCCCTTGCCGAGGGCCGGCTGGTCGAGACCATGCTCGGTACGCGCATGCCGCGCCGACCGCCGTATCACGATCGCGAGACGCCGCTCGTGAAGCGCATCGTCGAAATGCTCAAGGACCCGCGCACCTGGGGCACGCTGCTCTACTTCCTGCTGATGCTGCCGCTCGGCGTGTTCTATTTCACGTTCGTCGTGGTCGGCATCGTCGTGTCCATCGCGACGACCGTCGCGCCGATCGCGGTCCTGCTTTACCATGCGGGCGCGATCACGATCGACGGCGACGTGCAGATGCAGGCGCCCCACCCGGCCCTGCTGCCGTTCATCTCGATCCTCGGGTTCCTGCTCCTCACCATCACGCTGCATCTCGCGCGGGGAATCGGCTATCTGCATGGCCAGCTTGCGAAGAACCTGCTCGTACGGCCGCCGGGCGCGGACTGAGGCCCGACGGACCGGCTTCGCGCTGCCAGGGATCGCGCTCACCCTCCTCGCCTCCGCCTGCGGGCACACGGGCGAGGGCGGCGCAGCCCCGGCGGCAACGCCGGTGGCCAGTGCCGACGTCGGCGCCGGCATCAGCCCTGGCGCCAGTGCAGGCGCGGGCACCGCTGGCAGCGCCGGCGTGAACATGCCGTCCGGTCAACAGGCGCGCTGCGTGCCCGCCGACGAGGGGCGGCTCAAGGCGCGACTGTCAGGCGCGATCGACGCAGAGATCGACTGGTCGCCTCCAACGCCGCAGTGCCGCGGCGGCCTGCGCCCCGGCGGCGAGGGCGTGCGCCTCATCTACAGGGGTGACGTCGCCGGCCAGGGACCACTGCTCGTCGTCATTGGCATCGGCCCGCTGCAGCCCGGCGCGAACGCGAGCAATGTCCCCGCCAACCTGACCCTGGTCCGCGAAGGCGAGGGACGCTTCTACGCCACCCAGGGCGACGACAAGTGCGCGGTGGACGACCTGCGGCAGGAGCCGCTCGGCGACGACGGCCATACGTTCCGCCTCACCGGCCGCGGTTACTGCACGCAACCGGCCCGCGCCGTCGGCGGCGACGGACTGGTGCTCGTGTCGCGCTTCGACGTGAGCGCCGTGGTGGACTACAAGTGAAAGCGGTCGCGGCGTTCGTATTCTCGGCCGCCTGCCTGCTTGCGGGGCCGTCCGGCGCCGAGGTCCGCGAAGGCGACCTCATGCCGCTCGCGGCATTTCCGCGCGAACGCATCGTCATCGAGACGCGCAGCGCCCGCCGCCACGAGTTCGATGCCTGGCGCGCGGACACGCCACGGACCCAGGAGCAGGGACTCATGTTCGTGCGCGAGATGCGCCCCGACCAGGCGATGATCTTCGTGTACGACCCGCCGGTGCATGTCTCGATGTGGATGAAGAACACGCTGCTCGCGCTCGACATGCTGTTCGTGGACAGTCGCGGTTGCGTCGTGAAGGTCAAGCGCGATGCGCGGCCCGGCTCCCTCGCGACGATCTCGGCCGGCGGACCCGTCGCGCTGGTCGTCGAACTCGAGGGCGGGGTCGCCACTTCGCTCGGGATCGACGCCGGGGACCGCGTACTCCGGCCAGCAGTCGGCTGGCCCGCGGACCAGGAGTCCTGCGCCAGCGGTCGGTGAATCCTGGCGCCGGGGCGCGCCTCGGCGCCCGGACCCCTGATACTGTTCCTCCGTGTCCGCGACCTGCGTCTTTGTGGAACAATCGCGGCCATGAACGCATCCATCAATGCCGGAATCCCGGCCATGGCCCATCAGGCCCGTGAACTCACGCGCGCAGGCCGCGCGGCCGAGGCAGCAGTCCTCTGGCAGCGGATTCTCGCGGCCGACCCGCACCACACCGAGGCGCTGCTCGCCCTTGCCGTGCAAGCCCTGGCGCGCAAGGAGCCGACCACAGCCCTCGGCATGCTCCAGCACGCCGCGACGACCGCCCCCGGCGACCCGATGGTGCAGATCTACCAGGCGCTCGCCTTGAAGGACCTTGGGCGGCCGGACGAGGAGATGGCGGCCGTCACGCGCGCGCTCACGATCGACCCGTATTTCTACCCGGCGTTGCTGCACAAGGGCATGCTGCTCGAGCGGCTGGGCAAGCGCCGGCAGGCGGCGCGCGTCTTCAAGGACGTGCTCAAGATCATGCCGGACACGGCACGCGCAGCCGCGGGAATGAAGCAGGCAGCCGCGCACGCGGAAGCCGCGGTCCTCGAGAACCGGCTCACGCTGGAGAGGCACCTCGACACCGTCCTTGCCGACCTGCGCAAGCGACACTCCGCCGCCCGTCTCGACCGGTTCGAGGAAACGGTGCAGGTGATGATCGGCGCCAGGAAGCGCTACTCCCCCGAGCCGGTGATGTTCCACTTCGCGCGCCTGCCGCCGCTGCAGTTCTACGATGACGACCTCTTTCCCTGGCTGCCCGAACTCGAAGCCGCGACCGACGAGATCCGCAGCGAGTGCGAGGCCGTCTTGAACGAACAGAGGGACGAGTTCGACCCCTACATCCAGTACCCCCCCGGCGCCCCGGTCAACCAGTGGAAGGAACTGAACCACTCGCAGCGCTGGTCAACCTACTTCCTCTGGAAGCACGGCGAGCGGGTGGACGCCCATTGTGAGCGCTGCCCCCGGACTGCTGCCGTTGTCGAGTCCCTCCCGATGGCCCGGACCCGAAACTACTCCCCCAACGTCCTCTTCTCGGCGCTGGAGGCGCATACGGTGATTCCGCCTCACACAGGCGATACCAATGCACGCCTGGTCGTCCACCTGCCGCTCATCCTGCCGCCCAACTGCACGTTCCGGGTGGGGAACGACACTCGGGAGTGGCGCTACGGCAAGGCCTGGGTCTTCGATGACAGCGTGGAGCACGAGGCCCGCAACGACAGCGACCAGCTCCGAGTCCAGCTGATGTTCGACGTCTGGAACCCGTTCCTCAGCGAGTCCGAAAGGGAACTGGTCGAGGGGCTCCTGAACGGGGTCAGTGACTACTACCTCGCCGACGGGTGATTCCGGCCGCTGGGCCGGCGCGCCGCCCCGGTGTCGCGCCAAGGCGACAGAAGGCAGCGCCCAGCTTGTAGCGTAGACGCGACAAGCCGGCAGGAACGGCCCTGCCAGCAGCGCGCGCTGCCAGGAACTGGCCGAAGGCTGGACCGCGTGATGTGCAGGGGGCCGAATCTTCGCCTCCGGCCACCCTGTCGAGCTTTCGCAACAGACGCTTCCCATTCGGCGCCGGTCGCGGGTATGATTCGCCGCACTTGTGTCAGGGCGTGTCCGCACTCTCGCCGGTACCGACGTTCTGTTCACGGGGGCACGTGTCATCCTGCGTCTGGGACCTGGTCGGGCGCAGGGCTGTTGAAACTGAAAAACTCTTGGGAGCTAACTGATGGCCAATCGCAACATTGAGCGCGCGGTACGACTCGCACTGCTCGCCGCCGGAGCCGCAAGCGCAGTGACGTTCGCGCCGGGCTCTCTCGCGCAGGATCAGGAAATAGAGCAAGTCATCGTGACGGGCTCGCGCATTCCGCAACCGAACATCGAGGGCGCGAGCCCGGTCACGATGATCGGCGCACAGGACATTCAGCTCGAGGGGACACAGCAGGTCGAAGACCTGATGAACAACCTCCCGCAGGTCTTTGCCAACCAGGGCGGCAACCTCGCGAACGGCGCTTCCGGCACATCGACCATCGACCTGCGCGGCCTCGGCCCGAACCGCACCCTCGTGCTGGTCAACGGGCGCCGCATGCCCGCCGGCAGCCCCTCGGGCCCGATTGCGCCGGACGTGAACGCTATCCCGACGCCGCTGATCAAGCGCGTCGAGGTGCTCACCGGCGGCGCGTCGGCCGTGTACGGCTCGGATGCGGTCGCTGGCGTCGTCAACTTCATCATGGTGGACGACTTCGAGGGCGTGCAGTTCGACGGCACTTACAGCGGCTATCAGCACACCAACGATAACAAGCAGATGCAGGACCTCGTCAGGGCCCGCGGCTTCGAACAGGCGCCCGGGTCCGTCTGGGACGGTGAGGAATACTCGCTGAGCGTGACGATGGGCTCGAACTTCGCCGACGGCAGGGGCAACGCGACGTTGTACGTGGGCTACACGCACACGGACGCGCTGCTGCAGTCGGAGCGTGACTACAGCGCCTGTTCGCTCGACCAGGGCCCTGGCGCTATCGCGAACAACCTCTTCCGATGCGGCGGCTCGGGTACCACCTATCCGGTCTACTTCACCGACTTCTCCAACTACGCGTTAAGCATGGACCCCGACACGGGTCTGATCAGAAACGGCCGGGACCCCTACAACTTCGGGCCGCTCAACTACTACCAGCGCCCGGCGGAACGATGGCAGGCCGATGCGTTCATGCGCTATGACATCAACGACTCGGTCCAGGCCTACGCCGAGTTCATGTTCATGGACAACAGCTCGGTGGCGCAGATCGCCCCCTCGGGCTCGTTCTTTACGACCCAGAACATCAGCTGTTCGAACCCCCTGTGGCAGCAGGATGGCGCCCAGTGGTACAACGCCCTCTGCGAATCGCCGGGTGACGTCGTGACCGGGTACGTCGGTCGGCGCAACGTCGAAGGCGGCGGTCGCCAGGACAACCTCGGGCTGACGCAGTACCGCGGCGTGGTCGGCTTCAAGGGCACCTTTGCCACGAACTGGAACTACGACGTCTCGGCGCAGTACGGCAAGGTGCTGCTGAACGAGTTTTACCTCAACGACTTCTCGAAGACCCGCATCAACCGCGCGCTCGACGTCGTGGACGACGGCGAAGGCAACCCTGTCTGCGCCTCGGTGCTGGACGGCACGGACCCGGCCTGCGTGCCGTGGAACATCTGGTCGGTCGTCAACACGCCTGCAGAACAAGCGGCCATGCAGGCCGCCAACGATTACCTGGCGATCCCGCTCTTCAGCAGCGGCCACACCAACCAGACGGTGGTCACCGCTGCGTTGTCGAGCGACCTTGGCAACTACGGCATCCAGTTGCCGACCGCGAAAGACGGCATCGGCATCGCAGTCGGCGCCGAGTATCGTCAGGAAGGGCTCGAGTTCAACGCGGACGCGAATTACCAGTCCTTCGAGGGCGCTGGCCAGGGTGGCCCGGTCCTGCCGGTCCACGGGTCTTACAACGTGACGGACGTTTTCGCCGAGGCCCGGGTCCCGCTGGTGCAGGACGTCTTCATGGCCAAGGACCTGACTTTCAGCGGCAGCTATCGCTACTCTGACTACAGCACGGGCGTTAACACCAACACGTACGGCCTCAGCCTCGACTGGGCAATCATCGACGACGTCAAGCTGCGCGGCAGCTACCAGCACGCAGTACGCGCGCCGAACATCATCGAGCTGTTCTCGGCGGCCGGCGTTGGCCTCTTCGACTGGACGGACCCCTGCGGCCCGGCTCCGTCGCTGACTTTGGCGCAGTGTGTGAACACGGGACTCGACCCGAGCAGGTATGGGTCCCCCGCGCTGGCGAGCCCGGCGGGACAGTACAACGTCTACGGCGGCGGCAACACCAGCCTGAGTCCCGAGAAGGCCGACACGTGGACGGCGGGCATCGTCTTCACGCCCACCTTCTTCGACGGCTTCAGCCTGACGCTGGACTACTGGAGCATCAAGGTTGACGACACGATCGCCACCGTGCCTCCGGACATCACCGTCGAGCAGTGCGGCCTGACGGGATCTGCCGACTACTGCAACCTCGTCCAGCGCGACGCCGTCGGCTCGCTGTGGATCAATGGGCAGGTCGTCGCCACCAACGTCAACATCGGCACCACGGAGACGGCAGGCTGGGATGCGAACATGCTCTACAACCTGCAGATGGGCGACTGGGGCGCACTCAACTTCAACCTCGTCGGCACGTACATCGACAAGCTGGTCTACGAGCCGCTGCCCGGGGTCGCGAAGTACGACTGCGTGGGGCTCTACGGTCCGGCTGGCTGCGGCACGCCGAACCCGGAGTTGCGTACCAAGTTCCGCACCACCTGGTCGACGCCGTGGAACGTGGACGTGTCGCTCAACTGGCGCTACTACTCGAGCGTGGACATCGACCTTTCGGACAGTGACGCGGACTTGTCGGGTACGTATATCACTGAAACCAAGACGCTGGACGCGCAGAACTACTTCGACCTGGCCGTGCTCTACACGTTCGCAGAGAAGTACACACTGAACGCCGGCATCAACAACCTCACGGACGAGGACCCACCGCTGGCTGCCCAGACCGCCCTGCCCTTCGGCAACGGCAACACCTTCCCGCAGGTGTACGACGCCCTGGGGCGCTACGTGTTCGTCGGGCTGACGGCCAAGTTCTGATCGGCTGTTAACCCTACGTCAAAGTAGGCACTGGACGGCGGGCTTCGGCCCGCCGTCTTTTTTTGGGTGTTCCCCTGCTTTGCTGCTGCATCGACAAGGCTGATCTTGGCGTGCAATGCGCGGTCGAGCGCCTCGGCTACACTGGGCTCAATGAACCCTGATCTTGCAGCGGCCGCGGACGCGCTCGCCGAGCGGCGACTGGGGGGCATCCTCGCCCCCCTGGAGCGCGCGGCCGCCCTGGAATCCCCAGACCCGGTGCACTGGCAGCGGGTACTCGAAATCGCGCGGCAGATCGGGGACGACGACCTTGCGCTCGGCGCGGCGCGCCGGCTGCTCGCCATGTCGCCGAAGGACCCGGCGTGCAGAAGTCGCGTCGCGGACCTGCTTTCCGACACGGGTGAGGTGCGCGAAGCGCTGGGAATCGCGCGAAAACTCCTGGAGGAGACTCCGCAGCACCCGACGCTGCCGATCGCCATCGGCAGCCAGTTGCGTCGGCTCGGCCGCGAGGACGAGGCCCTGCGCTCGCTGCGCCTCGCGATTCGCCGCAATCCCCGGTCGGCGGTGGCCTGGGAGACCCTGGTCAACCTGAGGACCTTTCGTCGAGGAGACCCAGAACTCGACGAGCTCGAGAGGCTGGCACGCATCTCGGGCGACCGGCCCGAGACGGCGGGATTCGCCTATGCGCTCGCGAAGGCCTGCGACGACACCGGAGACGTCGACTCGGCCTTCGAGTGGTTCGCGCGCGGCAGCCGCCGCGTGCTCAACGGGCGCATGCCGCGCATGGAATCCCTGTTCAAGGAAGCCGCGGAGGTGTGCGCCGCGTTCCCACCCGAGCGCCTCGCCGCCGGCGCCGAGAGCGACCGCGCGGAGCGTCCGATCCTGGTGCTCGGCTGCCCACGCTCGGGCACCACGCTCCTCGAGCGCATCCTGGCGACCGCGCCCGGCGCGGCTTCCGGAGGCGAGCTCAAGCTCCTGAGGCTCGCGTGTCTCGGCTTCTCGCCCCCGTCGCCTGAGCGGGTCGCAGACTTCGTGCGATCCAGCGGCGGGGATGCCGCCGCGTGGCGCCGCGTCGCGGATACCTACGTCAGCAAGCTCCGGAATCGTTTCCGGCAGGTCGACGGCGTGATCGACAAGGGACTCGTGAATTACCTGTACGTCGGGGCCCTGGCGCTCGGCCTGCCGCAAGCCAGGATACTTCACATGCGCCGCGACCCGATGGACGCGGGCTGGTCCTGCTTCCGTCGCCGGTTCCACCAGGGGCTGGACTGGAGCTATGACTTCGAGTCCATCGCGGCTTTCCTGCGGGTCTACGAAGCGATCGTGGACTACTGGAAGCGAAACCTGCCGGGACGGATCCTGACCGTTGAATTCGAGCGGCTGGTGTCGGACCCGGAGACCGAGACGTCGCGGGTATTCGAGTTCGCCGGCCTCGAACGCCCGGCGGACTGGCGCTCCTTCCACGAAAAACGCAGCGTCGTGCTCACGTGGAGCCAGCAGCAGGTCCGGCACCCGCTCAACGCCGACGGCGTGGGCGCCTGGCGACGCTACGAGAAGCACCTCGGTCCGCTCAAGGATGCATTACGCCGATATGGCGTTCCCGGTGCGCCTGCGCCGTAGAGGCCCTTGCGGCACGGGTCTCGCCATGGCGCCCGGCACCGGCCGAACTCACGACCTTGCGGCGCCCGTCTCGAGATCGACGCTGGCAGATTCGAGCGCCTCGACGAGCGGTCTGACATGACGCTCGTAGCGCCGCGCACGGCCGGTGCGCACCGTCACCGGCTGCCGGACCTGTATCGCACTCAGGGTCGCAATCACCTGTTCGCTCCGCTGGAAATTCCGGCAGCCTTCTTCCCACTCGAGTCCGCAGGCGTTCACGAGCGTGGGTGCGGCGCGATCGAAGTCCGCGGCGAAGTCCTCGTACTGAATCGTGGTCATGCGATCGCCAGCCAGCCGCTCCCAATGCGTCATGAGTCGCGCGTACTGGCCGTAGAAGTGGCCGATGTGGTCGAGCCGCTGGGCGAAGGCCTGGAACTTCGGAAGCTCGTGGCAATAGATCGAGAGGCCTGTCTCGACGGGATTACGGCGCACGTGAACGACGTGCGCATCCGGGAACAGCGCCAGAATCAGGCCGACCGCATCGAAATTCCAGGGGTTCTTGTCCGTGATGTGATCGGCGCCGCCGAGATCGGGAAGCCGGTCGAAATAGGCCCGCACAAAATTCGCCCCGATTTCGGCCGTCATGGCGCGCGACTCGGCCGCGAGCCACAGGTATTCGCGCTTGATCTGGCGCATCACCATGCGCTCGCCGCATGCGCGCACCCGCGAATGCGCACCGAGGACGCCTTCGACGAGCGTCGTGCCCGACCGCGGCATGCCGACGATGAACAAGGGCCGCGGCGGCCTGAGACCGGCGACCGACGGCGGCGGCCCGGTCGGGATCGATGCGAATTGCGCCAGCAGCGCATCGATGTCGCGGGCCGTCTTTTCCGGCTGGTACACCAGCGATTCCGCGCGGCCGCGCTCCTGGGCCAGGCGCTGCGCCTGTTCGTAGGCGGCGAAAGCACCATCAACATCGCCTTCGGCGTCGAGGCTGTCGCCGAGCGCGATGGACGCCGAGATCCGATTCTCCACGCGCATGCCGGGCCGTCCCGACAGCCTGCCGAGCGCGGCCCGCTCCTCGGATGACAAGCGACCGCCGTGCAGCTGCCCGAGCAGACGGTAGGACGCAACGTCGTTGGGATCGCGGGCCAGGCTGCGCCTGCAGTACGCCTCGGCCTCGTCGAATCGTCCGCGGAAGGCGTGGAGTCCGGCTTTCGCGGCGAGCATGTGAACGTTCTGTGGATCGAGCGCCTCCGCCTCGTCGAGGGCCCGGGCGGCCCGATCGAAATCGAGGGCGTTGAGACAGAGGCGGCCGAAGGTCGCGAGGCGGTTGGCGTCGCGGCCACCGAGCTCCAAGGCCCTGCCATACAGGTCGATCGCCTCGTACAGCAAGCCGATTTCCGACGCGGCCTTGCCCTGCGCCTCCAGGGCCCGCACGCCATCGGGCTTGAGCCTCTGCCAGACCTGTGCGGCGCCGGCAAGCGCGCGCCAGTCGCGCTGCGCCTCGAGGACGTCGAGATAGAGCTGGAAGAATCCGTCGTTGACGGTCGAAGACTGCGCGACGCGCTCGAGGATCGCGCGCGCGTCGGCGAGCTTTCCCATGCGGGCCGCGGTGATGGCGGCTTGCATGGACCGATGGAACTCAGATGTTTCAGGCATACGCAACAGCGGGTATCCGGTCTCAGTGCCACCAGCAAGCCCCGAGCCCGTGTATTCTACTCAGGGACCTCCCCGAACGAATCACTGATCCGAATCCGCCTCCGCCGCACGCTCGCCGAGCGCAGGACCGCGCCTCACAGCCAACGGAATCGAGCGCTTGGATCTCCTATCCTTTAAGCTTCGCAGGGAACCCCGGCAACCAGCGTAGCGCCCGGTTGACGCCGCGTCGCCGCCGATGCTGACGTTCATCGTAGAGGGCAGCCTGATTGAGCAACGATCCGGATCTCGCGCGTTCGGTCGCCCATGGCGCGGCATTGCTGCGCGACGGGCACGTCGCCGAGGCACGCGCGCACTGTGACGCGCTTCTGCGTCGCCATCCCGGCGGCGACGCTGCGCTGTGGCGCCTCGCGACGGAGGTCGCGCTCGCCTGCGGCGACTTCTCCTGGGCGCTGCACCACGTGGAGCGCAAGCTGGAGCGCGCGCCGCAGGAAGCGCTGCTGCACCTGCGCAAGGCGCAGCTGCTGCTGGCTGCCCGCGAGCGCCGTGGCGCCATCGATACAGCGGCGCACGTCGCGGCGCTGGAAGGTGCCGGTGCGCCGGAGCTGCGTGAGGCGGCCGCGGTGCTCACGAAATGCAACGCGACGGAGGCGGCTCGTTCCTGTCTCGAGCGTGCGCACCGCCGCTCGCCGCTCGCCCCGGCGGTGCTCTACGACCTTGCGCTGGCGCATTTCTACGCGGACAACACCGCGGACGCGGAGCGCTGCCTCGCAGCGGTGCTCGACCAGTTCCCGCAGCACGGCGGCACGCTCTACCTGCGCTCGGTGCTGCGCGTGCAGACAGCGGAGCGCAACAACATCGCGGACCTGCAGCAGAAGCTTGCCGCCAGGCGCGGCACGCCGGCGGACGTGGCCGCCACGCATTTCGCGCTCGCGAAGGAGTACGAAGACCTCGGCGAGCACCGGCACGCCTTCGCCGCGCTGCGCACGGCAGCGCAGCTCAAGCGCCGTCTCGTCAATTACCGCTCGGAGGATGAGACTGGCGCGATCCGCGGGATCGAGGCTGCGTTCGGGCCGGCGGAAGCGGCCGCGGCAACGCCCGGCTGCGACGAAGCGGGACCGATCTTCGTGGTCGGCATGCCGCGGACCGGCACCACGCTGGTCGAACGCATGCTCTCGAGCCACAGTGGCGTCGAGTCGATCGGCGAGTTTCCCGAGTTCCCGGTGTTGCTGCGCGAGCAGGCGGACCTGACCGCCGCCGCCTCGCACGACGAGCAGCTGACGCCTGCGCGGGCCTCGGTGCGCGTCGATTTCGCCGCGCTCGGGCGCCGCTACCTGGAAGCGGCGCGGCAGCTGTGCAAGGCGCCGCGCTTCGTCGACAAGCTGCCGCACAACGCCCTGTACTGCGGACACATCCTCAAGGCGCTGCCGCGCGCGCGCGTCATCCACCTGGTGCGCGATCCGATGGACACCTGCTACGCGGTGTTCAAGACGCTGTTCAACCAGTCGTATTCCTACTCGTACGACCTCGACGAATTGGCCGACTACTACATCGCCCACCGCCGGCTGATGGATCACTGGCACCGGGTGCTGCCGGGGGCGATCCTCGACGTCGCCTACGAGGACATCGTCGCCGACCCGGAGCGCGAGGCGCGGCGCATCGTCGCGTGGTGCGATCTCGGGTGGGAACCCGCGGTGCTGGAGTTCTACCGCTCGACGCGCGACTCGACCACGGCAAGCGCGGCGCAGGTCCGCGGCCCGGTCTACGCCGGTTCGGTAGGAAAGTGGCGGAACTACTCGAACGAGCTGGCCGGGCTTCACGCGCGGCTGGCCGAGGCTGGCGTGCTCACGGCGCACCGCGCCGCCCCTACTTGACGCGGCGGACGCGGACCGTGACCTTGTTCGGCGACACGAGCTGGTAGGAGCCCAGGGCGGCCTTCCTGATCGTCACCGTATCACCGGCGCTGATTCTCGCCATGGTAGTCGTCTCGATCTGAGCCCAGACCTGGCCGTTGTCCAGCGTCACGACCAGCTCCCCGGTCGGCCGCCGGCCGACGGACGCGACCTTCTCCGTGATGCTCTGCGGGATCAGCTCCTCCGCCTTCTCCGGGTCGCGCGCGCGTTTTGCCGTGTCGCTCAGGCCGAATTCGGCCTGCGCACTCGATGCAGCGGCCGCCGTCGCCGCGGCGGGCGTGCTCGAGACACCGGTCTCGGCAGGCACTGCAGCCGGCTTCCCGAATATCCCGTCGTAGCAGGCCAGTCGTGCGCGGTCGTCGCTCACACCGGCGCATTGCTGAGCCGACTCAGCGCTCGTCGCGCTCAGGGGGAATGAGAAGACTGCCAGCGGCAGCAGGGCCCGGAATGGGCTGGAATTCGAGCGTCGCAATTTCACTTCTCCTCGACGAGTGGTTCTACTCCGCAGCGGGCTGCCTGCTGCGGGAAGCCGCAATGGTAATACCTCGGACAGCGCTTTGCGTCAGCGCGTCCTTGCCGTTTCTTCGGCCACGAGCAGCGCATCGAGCCAGCGGTTCTTCGGCCGCGCCCACAGCGCGTCCTCATAGTGGCGCCAGCGCCCGATCGAGCGGTCGTGCAGCGGCTCGCGCACCTGCCAGACGCTGGCGGTCCGCACCGGCTTCGACGTCCTGTGGAATTCGAGACAGCCGCTTTCGAAGGGCTGCCCGATGAACGACAGGACCCGACTGATTTCTGCTTCCGGCTCCCTGACCAGCTGTTCGTACTCCACCGTGTGGATGCCGCCGGGATAGAGCTGGTTCCAGTGCGCCATCATCCGGCGCTCGGCGAGGATGTGCCCGGCGATATCCTCGATCCGAAAGCTGTAGTTCATTGCAGCGTCGAGATAGAGGGCCCAGACGGAGATGAGATTATCCAGCGGGTTGCGACGGGTGTTGATGATCTTCGCCGTCGGGAAGAGGCGCTTGATCAGGCCGACATGCCAGAAGTTGTCCGGGCGCTTGTCGGTCACGAGCGCCGCGTCGGGATGAAGCCTCCGCAAGCGGTCCAGGTAGGCCTCGGCGCTTGTCCGGATTGCCGCGGTCGGCGCGCCGGCCTGCGCGCGGCCCTCGTCCCCGAGTCCGCGTGCGATCCGCGGCACCATGTCGAGTTCGCCGCCGGCCTCAATTGCTGAATGCGCGCCCAGCACCTGTTCCAGGAGGGTGGAGCCCGAGCGGAACATGCCGACAATGAACACGGGGGCGGGACTCGGTCCGGCGATTCCATCCGTCGGCTTGCCAGCGGCAGAGTAAGCCTGGGCAAGCGCGTCCGCCCGGGTAGCCTCAGCGGCGGCGTCGAAGGGAGCGATTGCGTTGCCCGCGGCTCTGCGCGCGTGCTCATTGGCCATTTCCGTCGTCCGGTAAGCCTGGGCGTAGGCTGCGCAGCTGTCATAGAGTCGCCCGAGTGAGAACAGCAGCAGCGCCGCGTCGGCCAATGGGAGTGCGTGCGCTGCGAGCGCCGCTTGCAGCCGTCCGATCATCGGGTCGTCAATGCTCGCTGCCCTGCCAAGTCCCGCAAGCCGGGAAAGAGCGATTGCGTTGCGCGGCGAGACCTGGAGGGCGCGCTCATAAGCGTTGCGCGCAGCGCCCGCATCGCCCACGTCCTCGCCGAGATTGCCGAGGTTCAGGAGTGCGGGCAGGTAGTCGGGCTTGAGCCTCAGCGCCTCCTGAAGGGCTTCGAGTGCAGCGCGGGGCTGGGACAACTGGTCGGAGTAGATCGCTGCCCGGTTGACGTGCACCTCCTCCGGCTCGGGAATATTCCGGGCAAGTGCCTCGGCATAAGCAGCCAGCGCGTCGTCGGCGCGACCGGCTCGCTTCAGAAGCCAGCCGAGGTTGTACCAGCTGTCCGGCAGCTCGGGATAGGCGGCCAGCAGCCGGCGATAGGCCTCGATGGCTTCCGGCACCCGCCCGCGCTCGCGCAGGCTGGAGGCCTTGGACAGCAGCGCCTGCAGATACCGATCAGCCATCTGTGCGGCGCGCGAGCCGCGCGATCCGATGCAGTCCCGTGCGGAACTCCCTTGCAGCTTCCGGCGCGGAAACCAACGGCGTCGGTGAAGCGACCCCGAACGGATATTCCCTGAGATGGGGAGTCATGCTCCGAGACTTCACAGCTGAGGTGGCTTTTCCGGTATGCGCGAAGCACACGTGGACGGGGAGCAGCGCCGGATGGCGACACCCTTGGGCCCCTTGGACTTCATCTGGAACTCCTTGCGCTGATAGTCGACGATGAAGCGCTCGAGCCGGCCGAGCACGTCCATGCCCAGGACCAGGGCAGGCTCCGAGGTGAGGCCCCACAGTTCGAAGACGTGCAGGTCGCCGAAGGTGACCGGGAGGTCCACGAGCTGTGCCGGGCCGATCGAGATCCGCGGTGCGCTGAAATAGGTTCCCTCCCCCACCTCGGGAGTGGCGCCGTGCACCGTCGCGTCGAACTCCTCGCCGCGCCGTGTTCCGGCGAAGATCGCGGCGCGCAGCGGCATGTTGCCCATCGTCCGCTCGGCGCCCGTATCGATGATCACCTTGGCCGGAACGCTGCCCACACGGCCCTTGACGAGCAGCAGGCCGCCCTGCCAGAGACTGGCCGGGACCGTGATGAAACCCACAGGCGCCCGCTTGCCAGTCGACGGCGCGATTTCAACGCGGTCGTGGACGAAATCGACGTCCATTCGCATCTGCTGGATACCGGCAATGCCGAGGATGCCGTCGGCTCCCGTGAAGATATCGCCCGACAGCACGGGCAGCGTGCTCGGGGGAAACACGATCGCACCTGCGCGCAGGCTCTCCACGTGTACCGCGGGCAGCATCGCCGACCCGGTGACGCCGTGGACCTGGACTACGCCGGCCGCGACGAGCGGCAGGGCGAGTTCCTCCGCGACCCGCGGCGCGAGCGCAGAGCTGTTCGCGCCCGTATCCACGATGAAGCGATAGGGTCCCTTGCCGTTTATTTCAACTGCGGCGCTGATACGTCCGGAGCGGTCCTCGCGCGTCGGCGCGGCATACAGGGGTTCGGGCTCCGCAGAATCGATGCGAGCCGCCGGCGCCTGCGCCGGCTGTTGCACGGCGGCAGGAGGATCCTGCGCCAGCGCACCGGTGGGCCCGAGCGCGAGCCAGAGCAAAAGCAACGCGCCTCCGGCCGGCGCGGATGGGCGCAGCCGACAGGCGACAGATGAGCGTTCAGGCATGCCGTTCACGATACTCGATACGACCTCGCCACGCGGGTGCAGTTCCGTCGCATCGCTGGCCGACTCCGCGCTCCTGGCAATCCAAGGCCGCAGCCGCTCTTCACGCCCGCACCGGCAGCTCCGCAGTCTTGCGCACGGTTCGCAGCGCGAAGCTGGACTGCACTCGTGCTACGCCAGGCAGGCGCGTCAGGTGCTGGCTGTGCAGCCGCTCGAAGTCGGCCGGGTCGGACACCACGACGCGCAGCAGGTAGTCCTGCTGACCTGTCATGAGGTAGCACTCCATCACCTCGGGCACCCGTTTTACGGCCACCTCGAACGCAGCGAGGTCGCCCTGTTCCTGCCGGTTGAGCGTGATGCTGACGAAAACATTGCCCGGCAAGCCCACCTTCGCCTGGCTCACGAGGGCCGTGTAGCGATCGATGACGCCCGCCTCCTCCAGCGCGCGCACGCGCCGCAGGCAGGCGGACTCGCTGAGGTGCACCCTTTCCGCCAGCTCCCGGTTGCTGAGCCGGCCGTCCCGCTGCAGTTCGGCAAGGATGTGCTGATCCGTCCGATCGAGTTTCATTGAAATTTTCCTTCGATATATTCGATCTACACGGCAGTTTATTGCTTAGTTGGCGGGTTGTGCGAGGGCTTTTGCACTTTCCTGTCCATGGCCGGGCGTATGCTCACGCGATCCAGCGACGATCGCAGCCAGGGGAGAACAGTCATGCACATCGGCGTACCCAAGGAAATCAAGGTCCACGAGTACCGCGTCGGCCTCGTCCCGGCCGCCGTCCGCGAACTCGTCGAGAGCGGCCACGAAGTCACCGTGCAGACCGGTGCCGCGGCCGGCATCGGCTTCTCGGATGCGGATTACCAGCGCGTCGGCGCGAAGATCGCTGCCACGGCGGAGGAGATTTTCGACAAGGCCGAGATGATCGTGAAGGTAAAGGAGCCGCAACCCAACGAGTGCGCACTGCTGCGCAAGGGCCAGGTCCTCTACACCTACCTGCACCTGGCCCCCGACCCGAAGCAGACCGCTGCGCTGGTGAAATCCGGCGCGACCTGCATCGCCTACGAGACCGTGACCGCACCGGACGGCTCACTGCCGCTCCTCACGCCGATGAGCGAAGTCGCCGGCCGCATGTCGGTCCAGGTTGGCGCGTACTGCCTGCAGAAGGCGAGCGGCGGCCGCGGCATCCTGCTCGGCGGCGTGCCGGGCGTGGCTCCGGCCAAGGTCGTCATCCTGGGTGGTGGCGTCTCGGGCACGCACGCGGCGGAAATGGCGGTGGGCCTCCGCGCCGACGTCACCGTCGTCGACCGCTCGATGAAGCGCCTGCGCGAACTGTCCTCGATCTTCGGCGCCACGCTGTACACGGAGTACTCGACGCAGGAGCACATCGACGCGCTCGTCATCAATGCGGACCTCGTGATTGGCGCGGTGCTGATCGCCGGTGCGGCGGCTCCAAAGCTCGTGACTCGCGACATGGTCCGCCGCATGAAGGCGGGCTCGGTGCTGGTCGACATCTCGATCGACCAGGGTGGCTGCTTCGAGACCAGCAAGGCGACAACCCACGCCGACCCGACCTACGTCGTGGACGACGTGATCCATTATTGCGTCGCCAACATGCCGGGCGCAGTGCCGCGCACCTCGACCTTCGCACTCAACAACGCCACTCTGCCCTTCGCGCGCAAGTTGGCGGACCTGGGCTGGAAGAAAGCGATGCAGCAGGACCCACACCTCGCGAACGGCCTGAACGTCCACGAAGGCCACGTCACGAACGAGGCGGTCGCCCGGGACCTCGGTTACCAGTACAAGCCGGTGGCTGATTTCCTGAAGTAGGAGTCGCTCGCTTTCTTCCTGGCCATGGGCGGACCTATATACTGCTCCGCACGATGCAGACGAATCCCGCCCAGCCCCAAACCGCGGCGGACTGGCTGAAGCTCAGCGTCACGTTCCAGCAACAAGGCCGCTACGCGTCGATGCTGGACGCGGCAAGGCAGGCCAGCGTCCTCGCTCCGGACGATCCCGTCGCCAGGTTCCACGAGATCGATTGCCTGTTGTTAGCCGGTGAGACTCGTCTCGCCCTGGAGCGCCTGCAGCAGATCGAGTCCGACCATCCACGGGACGCGCCGTTTCTTCTCAGGGCCGGCGAGACCTACGTCCAGTTCAATCGACTGGACGACTATCATCGCTGCTGCGAGTGCGCCCATGAGCTGGCGCCCACGAGTCAGGACACACGACTCGGCCTCGCCCGCGCGCTGATCGCGACAGGCGACGCCGCTCGCGCCGAAACCCTGCTGTCCGAGGCGACGAGGGAGCGGCCAGAGGACGGCGACGCCTGGCTCGAGCTCGCTCGCCTGCGCCGGTGGACGGCCGCGGAAAATCACGTCGCGTCCATCGAGCGTGCAGTCGTCGGTTCGCCCGATCCAAAGAGCAAGGCGGCGAGTTGCTACGCCCTGTTCAAGGAAATGGAGGACCTGGGCCAGCACGCGCGTGCCATGTCCTGGCTGCACGTTGGCGCTAAGACGCTGCGCTCGAAGCTCAACTATGACGTTGAGTTCGACGAGTCCGCATTGGCCGGGATAGCGCGCAATTTCCCGGCGGAGCGGCTGCGCGACGCTCCGGCGACTGGCCCAGGCCGTGGCGCGATCTTCGTCGTCGGACTACCCCGCAGCGGCACGACCCTGGTGGATCGCATTCTCTCGGCGCATCCGCAAGTCGAGAGCCTGGGGGAGCATCGTGACCTCGCCTACGCGGTGATGCGCGGCGGCGGCATCAACTCCACCTCGCGACCCGCGGCGACCCCTGGTTCGTCGCCAGATCCCGTGGCCATCGGGCGATCGTACTTGAAGGCGGTCGAGGTGTACCGCACCGGACGTCCGCACTTCGTGGACAAGGCGCCAATGAACTTCCTTCATTGCGGGCTGATTCGTCTCGCGTTGCCCGAGGCCCGCATCGTGATGCTTCGCAGGCATCCGCTGGACAGTTGTCTCGCCATCTATGGAACGTTCTTCCGCGAACGCCTGTCATTCGCGTACGACCTGCAGGAGCTCGGTCGCTATTACGTCGCATGGCATCACCTGTCCGAGCATTGGCGCCGGGCGATACCCGCGCAACTGCTGGTAATGTCGTACGAGTCGCTCGTCGCCGAGCCCGAGGCCCAGATTCGCCGCCTGCTCGAGCACTGTGGTCTCGGCTGGGACCCGCGCTGCCTGGATTTCCACCTGAACGAATCGGCGGTCACGACGCTCAGCGCCAGCCAGGTGCGGAGACCGCTGTATGCGTCGTCGGTGGGTCGCTGGAAGAAGCACGCGCGCGAACTCGAGCCGCTGGTGAGACGGCTGCGCGAATCCGGTATCCCCCTCGACTAACGACGACAGGAGGCCCATCACATGCCCAGCCCGACCCTTGCGTTTCGCGACCGCACGGTACTCGTCACCGGCGCCTCGAGCGGCATCGGCCGCGAAACGGCGCTCGCCTTCGCCGCTGCGGGGTCGAACGTGGTGCTCGTCGCACGCCGCGCCGAAGGCGCTGGCCGAGGTCGCCGCGCGCGCCCGGAAGCTCGGCGCGACGGTAATGGTCGCGCCGGCAGACGTCACGAAACAGCCGGAGGTTGCGGCCTGCTTCCGCAAGGCCGTGAAGCGCTTCGGCTCGATCGACGTCGTCGTGAACAACGCGGGCGTGCTGATCCCGTCCGAGGTCGCGACCATGAAGGGCGCCGACCTCCAGGCCATGCTCGACGTCAACCTGTTCGGCGCGCTGTACGTGATGCAGCAGGCCGTGAAGCTCATGCGTGCGCAGGGGCGCGGGCACATCGTCAACGTCGCCTCGCTCGCGGGCCGGCGCGGCTTCTCGCCGCTCGGCGGTTACTGCGCCAGCAAGTTCGGCCTGATCGGGCTCACCGAGGCGCTGCGCACGGAACTCGTCGGCGAGCGCATCCACGTCTCCATCGTGCTTCCAGGCGTAGTCGATACGCCGATGGCAAGTTCGGCCAACCAGGACTCGGAGCACGGCGGGTACTGGCCGCAGGCCCTCAACATGCCGCCGTCCTGGGTCGTGTGGTCGATCTTCCTTGCCATACGCTTCAGGCTCACGGAGATCGCCGTGCCGCCGGGCAGCGCGCTGCTGGAGAAGCTTGGCGCGCTGGCGCCCGGCACCACCGACACCCTGCTGCGCTGGGCCAGCGATGCCGCGAAGCGCGTGGGCCGGGCTGCCAGCCCGACACGATGACTGCACGAGGATAAGCATGGAATTCGAGAACCTGTCGATTGAACGCACCGGTGCCGTGGCCAGCTTGTGGCTGGACCGCCCGGGAAAACTGAACGCCCTCAACCGCGCGCTCTGGAGCGCAATCCCCGCCGCCGTCGCGGCGCTCGACGCGGACCCGGAGGTGCGCGTGATCGTGCTCGCGGGTCGCGGCAAGGCGTTCTGCGCCGGCATCGACCTCCTCGACCACGCGCCGGCCATGTCGGGCGGCGGCTCGCTGTCGGGCAAGGGAGAGTCGGTCGTCGGCAAGCGCCTTGCGCTGCTGGACGACATCCGCCGCTACCAGAACACGTGCAGCTGCTTCGCGAACACGAATAAGCCGGTGATCGCAGCGGTGCACGGCGTCTGCATCGGCGCGGGCATGGACCTGATCACCGCCTGCGACATCCGGCTCACGTCCGCCGACGCGACATTCTCGGTACGCGAGACCCGCATCGCGATGGTCGCGGACGTCGGCACGCTGCAGCGACTACCGCGCATCATCGGCGACGGGCCGGCGCGCGAGCTCATCTTCACCGGCCGCGACATCGACGCCGCGCGCGCGAAGGAGATCGGGCTCGTGAACGAGGTGCTGGCGGACGCCGCGGCGGTGCACGCCCGCGCCATGGCACTCGCGCAGGAGATCGCCGCGAACTCGCCGCTCGCCGTCCAGGGCTCGAAGCAGGTCCTCGGCCAGGCCGCGCGCCGCGAGGTACAGGCAGGAGCTCGATTACGTCGCGCTCTGGAACGCGGCGTTCCTGCACTCCGACGACCTCGCCGAGGCGATGACCGCGTTCATGCAGCGACGCAAGCCGGAGTTCAAGGGAAAATAGGGGACATTCCCCTTTTCCGGATTCAGGGCCTTCCGCGGAACCAGTGCGACGTTTCTGCGAAAAGGAGAATGTCGCCCTATTCACCGCGAAGCTCCCGGCGCAGGATCTTGCCGACGTTCGTCTTCGGCAGCTCGGTGCGGAACTCGACGTACTTCGGCTTCTTGTAGCCCGTGAGCTGCTGCTTGCAGAACTCCATCACGTCCGCTTCCGTGAGCGCCGGATCCTTGCGCACCATGAACACCTTCACGGCCTCGCCCGAGCGCTCGTCGGAGACACCGATTGCGGCGCACTCGAGCACGCCGGGTGGGTCGCGACCACGGACTCGATCTCGTTCGGGTACACGTTGAAACCCGACACGATGATCATGTCCTTCTTGCGGTCCACGATGCGGGTGTAGCCCTGCTCGTCCATGATTCCGATGTCGCCCGACTTGAAGAACCCGTCCGGGGTCATGACCTTGGCGGTCTCGTCGGGGCGCTGCCAGTAGCCCGCCATCACCTGCGGCCCGCGGATCGCGATCTCCCCCGGCTGCCCGAGCGGCACGGGCTGACCCGCATCGTCGAGGATGGCGATCTCCGTGCTCGAGACCGGCAACCCGATAGTGCCGCTGAACTCAGTGCTGTCCACGGGATTGCAGGTCGCGACCGGCGAGGTTTCCGAAAGCCCGTAGCCCTCGACGATCGGGACGCCGGTGAGCGCGAGCCACTTGTCCGACACGGCGCGCTGCACCGCCATGCCGCCGCCGTTCGCGACGCGCAGGCTCGAGAAGTCGAGCTTGCGGAACTCGGCGTTCTCGGCGAGGCCGTTGTACAGCGTGTTGACGCCGGGAATCACGTTGAACTTGTACTTGCCGATCTCCCGGGCGAACCCGTCCATGTCGCGCGGATTCGGGATCAGTACGTTCATCGAGCCGAGCCGCATGCCCCCGAGGCAGTTCACGGTGAGCGCAAACACGTGGTACAGGGGCAGCGCACAGACGTAGATGTACTGCTCGGGCACCGGCCCGCGACTCGTGTCTTTCAGTGACGGCGAGGTCCAGGCCTCGAGCTGCAGCACGTTGGCCACGAGGTTCCGATGCGTCAGCGTCGCGCCCTTGGACACGCCCGTCGTGCCGCCCGTGTACTGCAGGAACGCGACGTCCGTCGGGCCGAGTTTCACCGCGGCGAGCCGGCCGCGCGCGCCCTCGTCCAGCGCATCGACGAAGCGCACGTGACCGGGCAGCGCGTACGCCGGGACCATCTTCTTCACGCGGCGCACGACGAAGTTGACGACGAGGCCCTTCGGGAAGCCGAGCATCTCGCCCATCGACGCGACGACGACGTGCTTGACCGCCGTTCGCGCCGCCAC
The DNA here is from genome assembly GCA_963706755.1 of uncultured Gammaproteobacteria bacterium. Classification (GTDB taxonomy): domain Bacteria; phylum Pseudomonadota; class Gammaproteobacteria; order Steroidobacterales; family Steroidobacteraceae; genus RPQJ01. The sequence continues at coordinate 5,385 of CAVPNH010000001.1, read as the reverse complement.
CTGCTGCAGCGTCGTGCAGAAGTTCTCGAGGATGACGATGGCTTCGGCACCCGAGTCCTTGAGCTGGTGTTCCAGTTCGCGCGGCGTGTAGAGGGGGTTCACGTTCACGACGATGTAGCCCGCACGCAGGATCGCGGCCACGGCGATCGGGTACTGGATCACGTTCGGCATCATGATCGCGACGCGCGCGCCGCGCGCGAGGCCGCGGCCCTGCAGCCACGCGCCGAGCGCGGCCGAATGCCGGTCGATGTCGCCGAAGGTGAAGTACCGGTCCATGAACGCGTACGCGGTGCGGTTTGCATAGCGGGCGAACGCGTCGGCCATGAGCTCGACGAGGGAGGCGTACTGCGTGACGTCCACGTCCGCCGGCACGCCGGGCGGATAATTCTTCAGCCAGAAGCGTTCCATGATCTGTCCCCCATCGTCGATGCAGCTATGGTTGCCCCGATCGCCGTCGGGCTGCAATCCGTAAAACCCAGAATGATCGCTATTGCAGCGCAGCAGTCAAGGCCGTGCGCGCACGACGATCGGCACGTTGCAGAGCTCGATGTGACCCGCAGGCACCTTATACCAGTCGTCGCGACGGTTACGGCGGCTCTCGACCAGCGCGGCGAAGGTGGGCGTGTCCGTACGCATGACCTCGAGCCGGACGCGCTCCGCGGCGGGCAGGTCCGCCGCAAGCCGCACGCTCCTGATCGGCACGTATTGCTCCGGCTTCTCGTAGAACCCCAGCAGCCCCGTCCCGCGCGGCAGGGTCGACAGCAGCTCCATGCCCTGCACCACCCGTCCCACGACCGCGATGTTTCGATCGAGCTGGCGCGGCGCATTGCCGATGACGACGTAGAGTTCGGCCCCGTTGCCGCTGTCCACCTCGTTGCCGCGCCCCGCCCCGACCGCACCGTAGCAGTGCGCGAGCCAGGCCTGCTTCGTCGCCGGATCGCCGCCCACGGGAAAGCCTTTGGAAAACCCGACCTGCGGGGCATAGCCGTCCACGTCGGGCAACCGGGTGAACGGCAGGGCCGGCGTCCACGGCACCGTGAATTCCGGCGCCAGCGTCCCGCTCGCCTTGCCCAGGTCTCTCTTGCCTTCGGGGTCGCCCCACTGGACGACGAAGTTGTCCTGCGAACGGATGATCGACAGGCCGTCGAAATACCCCTGCCGCGCGAGGGTGCGGATATTCGCCGCGTGCAGGGGCGCGAAGTCCGGCGCGAGTTCGATGATGACCCGGCCGGCCGCGAGCTCCAGGTACAAGGTGTTTTCCGGGTCGAGCGGCCGCCAGTCCGACGGCTGCGAAGCCTCGATGACCTCGCTCATCGTGCGGGGCTTCGACGCATCGGCGCCCGGGGCCGCGCCGATGGCCAGCAGCTGTGCAACTGCCAGGAGAACCGCCGCGGTTGCCCGGCCCGAGCCCCTGGCCCGCCCCCGCGATTTCCAGTCCGTCGAAGTCATGTTTGCCGCCCCGCAGCCCAGGATTCCCGCATGTTATCCAATTGGCCCGGCAGCCTGTGAACCGGTCCACAATTCTTCATGCCGCGGGGTGTATTTGCGGTCTGCCTCGACCAGGTGGCGGTAGATTGCCCCAGCGGCGAATTGCACCGCAGGCGACGAGAATGACAGCCGTGGAGAATCGAGAAACGACGGTGCCGGTCGATCCCTGGCGGGACGCGCCACCGGTTTGCCGCGTCTACTCGGCCTATGCGCCCTTCAGGAAGTTGCTCGAGACCTATCTCGGCGGCGCGGTGAAGCTCACGGACTCGCCCGAGCGCGGCGCTCGCGAGGGGCTGCTGGTGGACTGCACGGGAACCCTGGACGCGCTGTCGCTCGCGACGGAGAAGTTCCCCGAGCACCCGATCATCGCCGTGCTGAGCGAAACGGACACTGCCAGTGCCATGGGCGCGCTGTCGAGCGGTGCCGACGGGGTCATCGCGCTCACGGACCCGCCGGATATGTGGCGCGAATGCGCGCACGTCGTACTTGGGGGCGGTCGCTGGCTGGGCGGTCCGGCCCTCGACGTGCAACTCGAGAACAACCGGAGCAGCTACGAGATCGCCACCAACCGGCGCCACACTGGGAACGTGACCCTGCGCACCCAGATCTTCGTCCGCAGTCGCGTCGGCGACAAAACCGGCACCTGAACCCAGCCTGCCCGCGCCGCCCGGCCCCGACGATTCAGCGGGCGCCGAACCTCGGCGCGCGTTTCTCGCGGAATGCCGTCACGCCCTCGACGAAGTCGGGGCTGTCACCGAGTCGCGTCTGTTCCACCGCCTCGGCTTCGAGCTGGTCGGCAAGACTCGACCGGACCGCGGATGCCATCAGCCTGCGAACGCCGATGAAGGCCTCGCGCGGGCCCGCGGCCAGCTCGCCTGCGATCTGCATGGCGCGGTCGGCGAGCGCCCCGTCGTCCACGCACTCCGCGATCAGCCCGATACGCTCCGCCTCCTCCGCGCCGATTGCCCGGCCGGTCAGAGCCAGCGCCCGGGCGCGCGCCTCGCCGATCCGGCGCGCGAGGAAATGCGTCCCGCCCATGTCGGGCACCAAGCCCAGTTTCGGCGCGAAGACGAACTTCAGGCTGGCCGAGCGCGCGGCGACGGTGATGTCGCCCATGAGCGCCAGGGAAGCGCCGGCACCGGCTGCCACCCCGTTCAGCGCCACGACCAGCGGCGCGGGCAGGTTGCACCACATGAGGGCCGCCGGGTTGTAGTACTCGCGCAGCCGCGAGGCCATGAACTGGCCCATGGACTGCGAGGGTCCCGGGAAGCTCTCCGGGTCCGTGAGGTCGGCCCCGGCGCAGAAGCCCCGCCCGGCCCCGGTCAGCATCACCGCCCGCAAGGCGCGATCACGCTGGATCGCCTCCGCGCAGGACTTGAGGTCCTTCAGCAGCCCCAGGGACAGGCTGTTCAGTTTCTCGGGCCGATTGAGCGTCACGACGAGGACGCCGTCCTTGCGCTCGCAACTCAGGTTCTTGAAATCCATCCGTCAAGCCTCGTATGGGTGTCGGGCGGGCGTTATGATCGCACGATCAAACCCGGGCGGGCACCGATCGGTGATCGTGAAATTCTCCAGTCGATTCGGTCAGTTGACCATGCATGGCGAGGCTGCGGTCGCGCTCCTGCGCAGCATGGGGCACACGGGCACGGTGCCCGGGGCGATCCTCGCGCGCGACCTCCCGGACGCGCTGGCACGCCTCGAGCGGGCGTTGGAGACCATGGGCCATTCGAGCCCCGTTCCGGTGCCACCGCCCGCGACCCCTGACGACGAGGACGAGCGGGAGCGCGAGCCGGTGATCACGCTGCAAAAGCGCGCCGTGCCGCTGCTCGACATGCTGCGCACCGCCATCGCGCGCGACTCGGACCTGATGTGGGAGCGCGGTTGATGCACGCGGGCACGAGGCAGACGGCTTGCATCGCGCTGCAGGTGCTCTCGCTCCTGCTGCTGGCGGCGCATTTCTACCGTGGCGGCATGTACCCGCTCGTCGTCGCGACGGTCGCGACGGGCGGACTGGCGTTCGTCGCTCGCCGCTGGGCAGGTCGAGTGCTCGCGCTCGTACTTCTCTGCGGCACGGCCGAGTGGCTGCGCACCGCGTGGGCCCTCGCCCACCTGCGTGCGTCGCTGGACCAGCCCTACGGCCGGCTGGTGGCCATCCTGGGCGCTGTCGCGGCGGTCACGCTCGTTTCCGCCTTCGTCGCCCGGGGCAGCGCTGCTCCCGTCGCCCGCCCGGAAACCGATTGATTCTGCGGCGCGGGCCGTGCAGCATCCCCGAGCCCCATTCGCTTAACTTTTCGCTGAAAGGGTACGGCCTGATGCAAAGAGCTCCCCGTCGAGGGCGCGCCTTACTTGCGGTACTCGGCCTGCTGGCCGGTGCCACGGCCGTCCCCGCCGAGTCAGGCCGTTACTGGCCGCCCATCACGACCCGGCGACACAGGTCCGGGACCCCGGCCGGTTCGTGTGGGTGGAACTCCTGACCCTCGACGTCGGAACGGCCGCGGAGTTCTACGGCAAGGTCTTCGACTGGACGTTCGAGACCTACGGCCCGAAGGACGACTTGAAGACCTACACGGTGGTGCTCGCCGGCGACACGCCAATCGGGGGCATGGTCTACGTACGCCCTAAGGAGCCGGCAAGTACCCGTCGTCGCGCTGGGTCGGGCTGATTTCCGTAACGACGTCGCGGCAACGGCCGCGCTGGTCGAGAAGGAAGGCGGCAAGGTCTCGTGACGCCCCGCAAGGTCGGCGACCGCGGCACCGAGGCGCTCTTTCGTGGACCCGGAGGGCGGGATGTTCGGGCCATCGCACTCGGCCACCGGCGATCCCGAGGATTACCTCGCCGGTGACGACCAGTGGCTGTGGGCGGAACTGTGGGCCGAGCGACGCCGGCGAAGATGGCGGCCTTCTACAAGGGCATCGGTCCGTACGAGGTCCGCGACGGCGCCGCGAGCGGCGAGACGGGCGGTTTCCAGCTCTGGTCCGGCGGTTACGCGCGAGCCGGCATCCTGCCGAGGCCCGCGAAGGTACCCACGACCTGGCTGCCGTATATCCGGGTCAAGAGCGTTGCCGACACGGTCGCGCGCGCGAGCGAGGCCGGCGGCAAGATCGTCATGCAGCCGACCCAGATGCACGGCACCTCGATGGCCGTGATCCTCGATCCGACCGGCGCGCCGTTCGCGGTCGCCGAGTGGCCTGCCGTGGCCGGGGAGGCAGCCCGATGAACAGCCCCATTCGTGTCGCTGCGGTCCCTGCGGCCGCCCTGTGTGCCTGCTGCTCGCGGCCGGCTGCGCGTCCGACGACGGCTACAGCGGCTACGGCGGCGCGAACGTCAGCGTCGCCGTGGGCTATGGCTACTACTCGGGCGGCTACTACCCGCTATTACCCGCCGGCCTACGGCTGCTGCTGGTACGACGACGGCGGTCGCCCGATCGAGGTTCCCCGCCGGGTAACCGTCCGGACCGACCGACCACGCTGCCGGCACACGCCGACCAGCTCCGGCGGAACGCCCGGCACAGCGATCGACGAGACCTTCGACACGCCGCCGCCGGCATGCCGATCGACTCGCGGCCGTCCACCGGCATGTCGTCGAGGCCGGCACCGCGGCCGACACCGCACCGCGCCCATGGGCGGCGGCGGCCGGCGCCGATAACGGCTCCAGCACCGAACTCTCACATTCGACCCTCGAGAAACAAGATGATCTCACAGCAAATTGTCCGCAGCGCCGGCCTTGCGGCCGCACTCGCCGTCAGCACTGTCGCCCTGGCGGCGGGTGAACCGACCGAGAAGCAACTGAAGATCGCCGAGCCGTTGATCGCCCCGTGGACCGGCCCCTACGGCGGCGTACCGCCGTTCGACAAGGTCAAGGTGGACGCGATCGGCCCCGCGCTCGAGGTCGGCATGG